>JARKOV010000097.1 GCA_029975965.1 Anaerolinea sp.
TGCCCTGCTGGCGATCTTCGGCGGCGCAGCTACCGAGCTGGTGATGAACCAGTGGTCATCCACCTTCACCGAAAAAGTGCTGCAGCTACCGAAAGTGACCGGCGACCTGCTGGGCATGTGCGGCTTTGCCGTCATGTTGGGGCTGGGCCGGGTGATCTACGGGCGCTCCGGCAGCCGGTTGAACATGAACAACGTGCTGATCGCCGGCGCGGCCACCGCCATCGCGTGCTACATCGTGGTGGCGGTCTCGCCGCTGGTCGGGGTCAGCCTGTTTGCCTGTGCGGTGTGCGGGCTGGCCGCCAGCCTGCTGTGGCCCGGGACCCTGGTGATCACCGCCGAGAAATTCCCGCTGGCCGGCGCGTGGTTGTTCGCCATTTTGGCGGCAGCCGGAGACGTCGGCGCTGCGCTTGGCCCTTTTGCCGCGGGCGTGGTCACCGACCTGACGCGCGGCATGCCGGCGGCCTCGCAGTGGGCCGCCACGTTGGGTCTCAGCGTGGAGCAGCTTGCCATTCGCGTGGCCATTCTGCTGGCGGCGGTCTTCCCAGCCTTGACGCTCTACTGCCATTGGGTGCTGCGCAAATGGCAAAAAGTTAACGAGCCGGCCTCCTTATCTGGATTGTTCCGGAGACGGCGGGCAGGTAACTTTTCAGAGGGTTAAGCATCTAAATCGTGAAACCACCAAAAAGCTCACCTTCCGGGTGGCTGAGCGGCACCTCACAGAGTATGGAGAGTATTTCATGGAAATGATCATTGACTTCCCCGGCGGCGCAAAAGTCGACGCCCACTTCGACCAGTTCACCGTCAAAACCGATCAGCCGCCGATGGGCGGCGGCGAGGGGTCGGCCCCTACGCCCTTTTCGGTGTTCCTGGCATCCATCGGCACCTGCGCCGGAATTTACGTGCTCGGATTTTGCCGCCAGCGCGGGCTGCCCACCGAGGGCATCCGCATCATCCAGCGAATGCAGCGCGACCCGGCGACCGGTCTCATCGGTCAGGTCGACCTGGAGATCCAGGTTCCGCCTGAGTTCCCCGAGAAATACCACGACTCGCTGATCCGCTCGGCCAACATGTGCGCGGTGAAGAAGCACCTCGAGCACCCGCCG
The DNA here is from genome assembly GCA_029975965.1 of Anaerolinea sp. Next base: position 1,104 of record JARKOV010000097.1, read on the forward strand.
AGCTTCAACACCTACACCAAGGTTGTCAACGCTTAGCCTTAATATTGAGTGCAGGGGCGGTGCGCGCACCGCCCCTGCACTTGCTTGAAAACCACCGAGAGGCGGGTCAATTCATTGAACCGCGCGTGAAATGTGCAGGTCGAGGACATCGCGCGCAGGCAAGATGCGCACGTCTTCCGCCAGCGCTTTTTCGAGCATTTTCACCAGGAAGTCGCTGCGCAGCGGCCCCCAGCCTTCGCCATCCAGGCCGTGCGAGTTGTAAACCAGCCAACCGTCTTCCACCGCCAGCAGCTCGTCGAGCGTGGACTCCAGCCACGGCTCGGCGTCTTCCCAGCCGCCGGTGCAAATTTTCACCGTAGCCGGCCCGGGCAACGGGTTGAGCGCCTTGCCCGCGGTGCGAAAGGCACGCACCACCCCCGGCAGCCAGGCCTCCAGCGCGGGGGTGGAGGCGTTGTATGGGAAGTTGAAAATCGCCTGCCGCGCATCGAACCCATTCAACTCACGAGAAAATATTTCCAGGCAGCGCAAGATCCTCGCCTGTGCCTCTGGCAATGGAAGCGAAGCTTTATTGGTGTGGTCCAGCCCGTGCGGCTGGATGACGTGCCCGCGGGCCTGCAGCTCGTTCCACAGGCCAAAATCGCCATACGGCGCGCCCCAGGCCCCGTCCGGCGCCATGTTTTCACCGTACCGCGCGTCCTTCTCGTGCGCGGTCGCCAGCACGTTGATCTCGGCGCGCAGACCGTACCGCTCGAAGATCTGCGCCACCTTCTGCATCGATTGGCTGAAGCCGTCGTCCCAGCTCAGCGTCAGGTAACGCATCTAGAAGACTTTCCTGCCAGACTTGGGTTTGGCGATGTGGAAGCGGTTATCTTTGATCGGGTCGAGTGCGATTACCGGCGCATTCCCGCGACCCCAGGGGGCCAATCCATTCTTGCGCATCCAGCGCCCGAGCTCCTGGCTGTGCAGCTCGCGCCCTTCCTCGCTCCAGAAAGCCTCGCGATCGACCTTCACTTCGACCGGCTCGCTCTCACCTTCGATCTCGAGCACGATCGATTCCCATTCCTTTTTGAAAAAAGCGTCGCGATCTTCTGGGCTGACGCGGAAGCCGTACCCGCTGCCGTTGCGGCTGTGCGCACCATTGTTCCAGGCTTTAACAATCATGGTGTGGTCTCCTTTCGAGAACGCTCCTTTGCGAGAGCGCGGTGTTGTCTTCCCTTGTTCTGATTGTGTTTCAACTTTCTAATAAAATGTGGGGCGAAGCCCACATTTTATTGGAAAAAATTACACAATCTCCATTCTACCTTAAGAGCATCTTTTAAAGGAGCCCCTGGCACATGTCCCATATCCCGCTTTGACTCTGGCTCTACGACACCGTCGGCAGGATGATCGGACGCCCGCCCGTTTCGCTGCGCACCCGTTGCAAAGGAACGTGGTACACCTGGCTGAGCAGGTCGGGGTCAAGAACTTCCTCCACCCCGCCCAGCGCCGCCACGCGACCTTCGACGAGCAGGCACAACTGGTCGGCATAACGGCTGACCAGGTTCAGGTCATGAAGGGTCATCACCACCGTCAGGCCATCCTTGATCGAAAGACCACGCACGGCGTCCAGCAGGTGGATCTGGTACTGCAGGTCGAGGTGGGTGGTCGGCTCATCCAGCAGCAGCAGGGGCGCTTCTTGTGCCAGCGCCCGTGCCAGCATGAGGCGCTGCTGCTCGCCCCCCGAGAGGTCTCCCACATTGCGCTCCGCCAGGTCCAACGTCTCGGAGCGCTCCATTGCCTGTTGGATGCCCTGCCGGTCGCGCGCGGAGAGCTGCCCCAGCCAGTTCAGGTAAGGGGTGCGGCCCAATTGGACCAATTCGCGCCCGGTAAACGCCGGCGGCAGGTTGCGCGCCTGGGGTACCACCGCCACCTTGCGGGCGCGCTCCTGTTCACCCATCCGGCGCAGGTCTGCGCCGTCCAGCGTGATGCGGCCGCTCTCAACGGGAATCACCCCGCTCAAGGCGCGGATCAGGGTCGTTTTGCCGGCGCCGTTCGGGCCGATCACGCCGAAGATTGCCCCGCGCTCCACGTGGAAGGAAACGTCCTTCAGCACGCGGCGATCGCCATAGCGGATGTTGAGGTGTTCTACGGTAAGCATGGTGGCTCCTGTGCTTGAGGAGAAGTCAATGAGGGATGGGTGAGGAGCGAAAAGTTACGGGTGATGAGTTACAGGAAGAGAAGAAAGTCTTGCCTGATAACTCATAACAGATAACACAAAACCCGTTGACTGCCATCACTTCACCCTTCGACTCCTCCTTACCAAAACGCCTGGCTGCGCGCCCGGCGCAAAATCCATAAAAAGAACGGCGCGCCCGCCAGCGCGGTGATGATCCCCACCGGCAGCTCCTGAGGCGCCATCAGCACCCGCGACAGCACGTCGGCCAGCAGCAACACCGCCGCCCCGCCCAGCACCGAGAGCGGCAGGATGCGCCGGTAGTCACCGCCCCAGACGAAGCGCACCACGTGCGGCACGATCAATCCCACAAAGCCGATGATCCCGGCAAACGAGACGGCTGCCGCGGTGGTTAAAGATGCGGCGATCACCACCACCAGCCGCACCCGCTCCACCGGCAGGCCGAGTTGCTGGGCCTGCTCCTCGCCAAACTGGAACACGTTCAGGGCGTGCCCGGTGGTCATCAGCACCGCCAGCCCGACCACGACATAGGGCAGCATGGCCAGGACCGGCTGCCAGCCGCTCATCGACGCGCCGCCCAGCAGCCAGACAATCGCCCGGCGCAGCTCGCCAGTCGAGACCAGCATGAGGAAAGAGGTGAGCGCCGTGGCGAAGGAGCTGACCGCCACGCCGGCCAGGATGAGGTTGGTGGTGGGCACACTGCGCCCGACCCGCGCCAGCAAGGTCACCACCCACACGGTGAGCAGCGCGCCGACAAAGGCGGCACCCGGCACAGCGAAGGTGCCCAACCCGGTGCGCGCCAGACCGCCGCTCATCGCCAGGATCGCTCCCAGCCCGGCCCCGGAGGCCACCCCGACCAGGTACGGGTCGGCCAAAGGGTTGCGGAATAAGCCCTGGTAGGCGGCTCCGCTGCCGGCCAGCCCGGCCCCCGCCAGCGCCACCAGGGCGGTGCGCGGCAGGCGCAGCTCGAACAGGATGGTGGCAAAAGGCTTGAGCGCATCGCTGAGCGGCAGGCCGCGCAGCCGCAGCCCCACCAGCTCGATCAGCGCCCCAAAGGGGATGAACACGCTGCCCACCGCCGCCGAGAGGAAGAGCGCGGAAGCCAGCAGCAAAATCGGGATCCAATAAGAACGGGCAGCGTGTTTCATCTCACCTTTGCTTACCGCACGGCTGCCAGTGCCGCGCGGCGAACTCACCACAAAGAACGTTAGGGATTGTGCAATTTATTTTCTGCGTGTGTGGGGAAAAGCCCACATGTTACAGAAAAAGCGAAACACAACCCGTCATTCGACCTGCGAGGCCAGGTCGGGGTGCAGCACTTTGACCAGCTCGACCAGGCCATCCACCAGACGCGGTCCGGGGCGGCTGACCAGATCGTCGTTGAAGGGGTACACTTTGCCCTGCTGCACCGCCTTGATCGCGTCCCAACCGGGCCGCTGCGCCACCGATTCGGGGGTGATCCCGCCGTAGAGCGCATCGCCCAGCAAGATCACGTCGGGGTTTTGCACGATCAGCTCTTCCTGGCTGATCTGCGCCCACTCGCCCGCCAGACTGCCGCCGAGGTTTTGCCCGCCCGCCAGGCCGATCAGCAGGTCGATGAAGGTGCCGGGGCCACTCGTCCAGGGTTTAGACGGCTCGGTCGCATCCAGCTCATAGAAGACCAGCGGTTTGCTCTCGACCTGCGCCACGGCGTCCAGGGCTTTCTTCTCGCGCGCCTGCAACTCAGCAACCAGCGCCGCCGCCGACTCTTCGTTGCCGGTCGCTCGGCCCACCAGCTCGAGGTTGGCGTACATATCCGCCAGCGAGAGCGGGTTGGGCACCACCAGCACCGGCAGGCCCAGGTCCTGCATGCTCTGGATTGCCTCCGGCGAGGTCAGCGGCGAGACCAGCACCAGGTCGGGCTTGAGGCTGACGATCTGCTCCAGGTTATACTCGCCCATATTGCCGCCCACACTGGGCAGCGCCAGCGCTTCTTCGGGATAATTGGAGAAATCTTCCCGCGCCACCACCTGCGAGCCCGCCCCCACGGCAAAGAGGATTTCCGTGTTTGAGGGCGCCAGAGAGACGATGCGCTGGGCCGGCTGCGCCAGGCTTAGCTCACCGCCTGTGCCGTCCGGCAGGACGAGCGGGGGTGGCGTGGGCGTCGCGGTCGGCGCCGGAGGGGTAGCCGGCGCGCAGGCAGACAGAATTAAGGTCACAGCAACCAGCAAGATGCCATATATTTTGATCGATTTCATCGTGACACTCGCGATATAAACGCAAATCCGGATCCAAACGGCGCCCACCCGGAAAGCAAGCCTGCTTTCCCACCTGGGCAGCCTTAAAACGCAAGCTCCCTGTCGTTGCCGGCAGGGAGGTGGATCAGCCTGAGTCAAAGCCTGTCATGCTTCCCATCTCCTTTCAGCGAGGTTGTGAGAAACGCGCCTCAGACGGTCGACCTGGCTCATTGGCGTTGCTTGGTTTGATTCGCCAATTTACAGTTGCGCGACAGCGCCGGACTCGCACCGGCTTCGCCGTTTAGCCCTGCCCATCCGGGAGCAGAGCATCTGAGGGCATCACGTATTCAATTGAGTTGATTGTAGTTGAGGTGTAATAGTGCGTCAAGGAATTTCATCCACCCTTCCTGGACCTGGGTCTTCTACCTTCGCCGGGGGCCACGTAGGCCGGGGCGAGGATGCCGAAGAAGGTGCACAGCCGCGAGTCGAGCATGCGGCTGCGGATGCGCGGGTCGAGGTCGTCCAGCCGGCTGGCGGTGGTGATCACCGTGGGTAACTCGGCGGTGTAGCGGTGGTTGAAAATCTGGTAAAGCTTTTCGCGCGCCCACGGTGAAGCGGTCTGGGTGCCCAGGTCGTCCAGGATCAGCAAGCTCGCCGAGCGCACTTCCTCGAAGATCTCGTCATAACTGACCGTGCTGTTGGGGCTGAAGGTCGAGCGCAGGTGATCGAGCAGGTCTGGCACGACCACGAAAATGGGCGGCTGGCCCAGGCTGGCGCGGTAATTGCCAATGGCGGCCGCCAGGTGGGTTTTCCCGCAGCCGTAGGTGCCCGAGAGCACCAGCCAGCCGCGCGGGCGCTCGGCGTATTCTTGCGCCTTGCGAAAAGCCTTCTCCAGGTTGTCGCTTTCCTCAGCGGTCAGTTTTTCGCGCTCGCGCAGGTTGAAGCTGCCAAAGGTCATCCGGCCGTAGAGCGGCAGGGCCGAGAGGCGCGGCTGGGTTGTATCCACCAACGGCTGGCGGTAATCCTGAGCGTTGATCTTCACCATCGTCACCAGCTCGGGGTCGCGCAGCCGCGACTGCACCCTCCCCTCGATCTCCTCCAGCGGCTGGTTGCTCGTCACCACCGTGGGCAAGCGGTTGACGTAGCGGTAGTTGAAGATCTGGTACAGCTTTTCCTGCGCCCAGGAGGTGGCGTTTTGCGTGCCCAGGTCGTCCATCACCAGCAGGTTGATGTTGCGAATTTCCTCGAAGCGGGTCTCGAAATTCTCATCGGTCGAGCCGTAGGCGTAGCGCAGCCAGTCGAGCAGGTCGGGGACGGTGAGGAACAGGGTCGGCACGCCCATCGACACCGCGAAGTTAGCGATCGCCGCCGCCAGGTGGGTCTTGCCCACGCCATAGCTGCCCGCCAGCATCAGCCAGCCCGAGAGCGTGCGGGCGTAAGCCTGCGCCTGGTTGAAGGCATTTTGGAGCGAGCTGACCTGGTCGTCGCCCAACCCGGTGCGCCCCTGCACCTTGAAGGTCTCGAAGGTCATTTCCTCGAACGCCGAAAGGTTGCTCAAACGGTAGACGCGCTGGTAAGCCGCCTGGGCCACTTCTTGGGCGCGGCATTCGCAGATTTCCACCTTGCCGAAGTCCGGGTGATCCACGGGCAGGTCACGGCGCACGAAACCCACCCCGGCGCAAATCGGGCAGTCGGGGTCTCCGCGCATGGTGATGGATTTCGCCGGGTCAGTGCTCGATGAAGTCGGCGAATTCTCCTTCGACATACTTGCGGCGATCCTTCGCAGTGTCTCGTCGATCGGATTCGTCACGCCCTTCCTCCTGCCAGGATTTCAAAATAGCTTCGATATACTTCCAGCGGCGGACATTCTTCTCCACCGCGATCTTGAAGGCTTCTTCTACCCAGGTGGGCGGGTAGGTCTTCTCCGCCTCTTGCAGCATCTCGCCGATCAGCGGGGTGAGCGGGCCGACGTTCTGCTCGTAGAGGCGGAAAATGTTCGGCCGCTCCACCTCGAGGGTCACGCCGGGTCGGGGTTCCTCGCCCGGCTGCCACTCGCCGCGCTGGACGGCCTGCACGGCAGCCCGCCCGCGCGGGCTGTTGAGGAAGTAATACGCCTCACCGGGCTCGCCCGGCGGGGGCGCCACGCGCAGCAGTGTCCCGCGCTGCACCGCCCGCTCCAGGGCGTCCTCCAGCCCATCCGCCCCGAGGCTCTTCACCAATCGGGCATCGGCGGCGAAATCTTGCTGCGTCAGGTAGCGCACTTTGCTCTCCATCCGCTCGAGGAACCACAGCGCGTAGAGCGTCACCTTCAGCTCGCCGAGGTGGTCGATTTCCGGCAGCAGCTCGCTGAAGAATTGCGCCGGGATGCGCGTGAGGCGCGCTTTGCCTGCCGAAAAGCCCGCGAAAGGCATCAGCGCCTGCCTCCCGGCGGCGGGGCGGCGTTGTCGAAGCGCGCCAGGTTGTTGAGGAAGACCAGCTCGATGCCCCCGTGGGTGGGGCCGTTGCGGTGCTTGGCGACGATGATATCCGCCAGGTTCGAGCGCGGGTTGTCCTTGTCCAGCGCATCCGGGCGGTGAATGAACATCACCACGTCCGAGTCCTGCTCCAGGCTGCCCGACTCGCGCAGGTCGGAGAGCACCGGGATTTTCTCGGAACGCTGCTCGACCGCGCGGCTGAGCTGCGCAGCCGCCAGCACCGGCACGTTCAACTCGCGCGCCAGCACCTTCAGGTTGCGCGAGATGTACGAAACCTCTTGCACGCGGTTGTCGTTGCGCGTGTCGCCGCTCATCAACTGCAGGTAGTCCACGATGATCAGGTCCAGTTCGTATTCCATGTGCAGGCGGCGGCACTTGGTGCGCAGTTGCAGCGGCGTGATCGCCGGGGTGTCGTCCAGGTAGATATGCGTGTCGGCCAGCACCTCGATGGCGTGGGTAAACAGCGGCCACTCGTCCTCGGTGAGCTTGCCAGTGCGCAGGCGCTGGGTGTCGATGCCGGTTTCCTGGGCGATCAGTCGCTGGACGAGCTGTTCGTTGGACATCTCCAGCGAGAACATCGCCACGTGTTTCTTGTAACGCTGCGCCGCGTTCTTGGCGACCGAGAGCATAAAGCCGGTTTTACCGCTGCCCGGGCGTCCCGCCACGATCAATAGATCCGATTTTTGCATTCCACCCAGCAGCCGGTCGAGGTCAATCAGACCGGTGGGCACCCCCATGATCTCGTCGGTGCGCTGCGAGAGCTGATCGATGCGGTCGTACACCTCGCTCAACACCTGCTGGATCGGCTGCAGGTCGTGGCGCACACGCCGCTCGCTGATCGAGAAGATCTTCTTCTCCGCCTCGTCGATGACGGTGTCGATGGTCTCTTTTTGGTTGTAGGCGAGTTGCGCCAGCTCGTTGGCCGCCGCGAGCATGCGCCTGCGCAGCGAATGCTCCTCCACCACGTGCCCATACGCCTCCACGTTGAGCGCGGTGGGCGTCTGGTTGATCAGGGTGAGCAGGTAAGCCTGTCCGCCGACCTCCTCTAACTGGCCCTGCTGCTCGAGGGTCTGCGTCACCGTCAGGTAATCGATCGGCGAGCGCTTTTCGTGCAGGCGGGTGAAGGCTTCCCAGATCCAGCGGTTGCGCACGATGTAGAAATCGTCGCCTTTGAGGAACTGTGAGACGGTGAAAAAGGCTTCGGAATCGATCAGCACCGACCCCAACACGGCTTCTTCAGCCTGCCGGCTATGCGGCGGAGCCTGTACCTCGGAGGCAGCGGTTTCGTCAGGTATGAATTCGCTCATCGGTGTACACCGATTCTAGCAAGAATCGCCGAAAACTCCATTAGAATTTGACCCCATGAGACGCGAAGCGGGACAGCGACAGCGCCGCAGTCCCGCGAACCTGGCTCCTGCGGGGAGCTTACTTCTTTGGCTTATCCTCGTCTTCCTCGTCCTCCCCGGAGTCGTCTAGCTTGTCGATATCCAGGTTAGAGAGGAAATCCTCAAAAACCGAGAGGCGCTCTTCAGAAGCGCCCTCACCGCCCGGCTCGCCCTCATCGGCGTGTTCTTCGCTGGGTTGGCTGGGCGCCAGTTGCGTCCCGGTGGGTTTCTGCGCGCGCAGGTCGTCCTCGGGGGAAACCCCGGCGGCGTCCAGCACATCGCGGGCGACCAAAATGGGCACCCTGGCGCGCACCGCCAGCGCCAGCGCATCCGACGGGCGCGAATCAATGTTGATCACCTGGCCGTTCACCTCGACCACCAGGCTCCCGTAGAACACTTCTTCGCGCAGGGCGACCACTTCGACGCGCAGCAGGCGCCCGTTCAGCGCGGTGAGCACATTCTTCAACAAATCGTGGGTTTGCGGTCGCGCAAGCTCGACTTCCTGGAGCGCAATGGTGATCGACTCGGCTTCGAAGGGGCCAATATAGATCGTCAGATAGCGTTCGGCGTTGCTCTCCCGCAGCACGACAATGCGTTGCTGGTTGGTCAGGCTGACCCGCACGCTGTCGATGACCATTTCCACCATTCGCGACATATTACGCCTCCCCTTGGAGATCGCAGCCGGTAACCCGATTGGCTTGCTTGATTCCTGCGATCCAAGGTTCAATAATTCTAACACGCCGGACAAGATGAATGCAACTCATCCACGTGTGTTTTGATATTTTCAGGATTTTTTAAGGTATAATTTCTTAAACCTCCACAGGTCATGTACACAAGCAGTCCATAATTGCCAGCCAGCGTGGGGGCGAAGGATGGCTGGTCTGCTGTCAAGAGGTTGTCAACTGCGGTGAGTAATGAAGGCTAGAATATTAGTCATAGAGGGAAAGCGAGCCGACCGGCCTTCTTTTGTCGCCGGCCTGATGCGCAAAGGATATCAGGTAGAAAGCGTGCCAAACGGCAGCGCCGCGTTGGCGCGATTGGATTCCTATAAACCGCACTTAATTGTGATCGATGCCGCGTCGATGCGCACCAGCGGCAAGCGGATTTGCCAGTCGGTGCGCGCGCATGCCACGCAAACCCCGCTGGCGCTGATCCTCTCTCCCGATCAGGCCAATGTGTATGAGAACGAGTCGGTGGCTGACATTTTGCTCGTTTTGCCCTTCACGCTGCAAAAACTGGTCAACCGCATCCGCCCGTTGATGCCCGCCGACAACAAAGACCTGCTACAAGTCGGCCCGATCTACCTCGACCCGGTCCAGCGCTGGGTGCGCGTCGCGGGTCGCCAGTCCAGCCTCACCCCACGGCTGGTCACCCTGCTGCGCCTGCTGATGGAACACCCGGGCGAGGTGATCGAGCGAGAATCGCTTTTTCGCCAGGCCTGGGACACCGCCTACACCGAAGACACCCGCACCCTGGATGTGCACATCAGCTGGCTGCGCCGCGCCGTGGAAGTCGATTTTCGCAATCCGAAGCTGATCAAAACGATTCGTGGGGTCGGTTACCGCCTTGACCCCGATGAGCCGATCTAACCTTCTTAAAGACACAAGCGGCGGCCGCGGCCGC
>JARKOV010000130.1 GCA_029975965.1 Anaerolinea sp.
TTTGGGGGGGGGCCCCCCCCCCCCAAACACCTCAAATTCAGGGACTTTTCTTCTACCCTCTGAGCAGTTACTAATCGCGAAGACTTTGGGGAAATTCTTGGCGGACGAAGCGCTGTGGATCGCCGGGTGACGAGGAGCTGCACCGCAGCGCATTGAAGCCGACATGAGTTCCTGGTTCAGGGCACATGCCGGTTTTTCATCTACTGGTGTTGAGGTGTGGAATTGGTATCCGAGTTGGAAGTTTACCTGATCGAAGGCCTCCAGTCGATCATCAACATCCTGGGATGGTTTGGGGTGGCGTGCGTGATGGCGTTTGAGAACTCCACGGGGTTAATCCCCAGTGAGGTGATCCTGGGGTTGGCAGGCTGGATGCTGTTGGCAGCCAACGACCTTCCCGCTGCAGCGATTTTCCTGGCGGGCCTGGTCACCGCGGTGGGCAGCACGGCAGGGTCGATGCTCACCTATTGGATCGCCCGCAAAGGGGGCAGGCCGGTGCTGGATCGGGCTGCGCGGTGGGTTGGGATTAAAGACCAACACATCGACCGCGGTGTTTCTTTGTTCCACCGCTGGGGGCCGGGGTTGGTCCTTTTTGGACGCATGGTGCCGGGCGTGCGCACCCTGGTCACCATACCTGCCGGCTTAGCGCGCATGAGCTTTGCCAAGTTCAGCGTATTCACATTCATCGGCACATACATCTGGTGCACGCTGCTGATCGGCCTGGGGTACATTTTTGGTCACGAGTGGTGGTTAATCCGCGATCTGTTGAAGCAATACGCGCCTTGGATCCTGGCTGCCGCGATCGCCGTGGCGGGGGGTGTCGTCGTTTACTCGCTGCTCAGCCAGCGGCAAAAAGCTTCTGCTTCGCTCGAAAACGATGTGGAAGGCTGAGGCAGAACCGGCTCCTTACGGTTAAGCTCGCAACAGGCGCCGATCCAGGAATGTAAAAAACCTCTCCAGTTTTTCCATTTGGTTAAAACGGGCGTCGCCATACCCGGCGCCTTCCAGCAGGTCGAGGGTCGCTCGCTCTGGCTCGAGCACAGGAACAGGTTTTTCGGCAAATCGGACCGGCTGCAGGCAAGGCAGGGTGCCATTCCGCGTCCCGCGATGTCGGAGGAACGGCGGCAGCCCGGGCCGCACGGATCTCTCCCTTCCTTTCACGCTCGATCAACCGAGCGGGATAGACACGCGGATTTCAGTTCCCTGGCCCACGCGCGACTCGACCTGCAGGGTTCCGCCAGCCGCCCAAACCCGTTCTTGAATGCCCATCAAGCCCAAATGACCCGCTTCGACCAGCTCGGTGAAAGACGCCGGGACCAGGAACCCCCCGCCATCGTCGCGGATCGTCAGGTCGACCGAATGACCCTGATATTCGATCAGCACCCCGACACTGGTCGCCTGAGCATGTTTGCGAACGTTGTTCAGCGCTTCTTGCACGATTCGATACAGCGCCAGCTCGGCATTGGCAGACAATGGTTGGGGAGTCCCTTTGACCTCCAAACGCACATCTGGAACGGCTCCCTGCCCTTCGTGAGCCTTCCGCACGAGCATCTGGACCGCGGGAACGAAACCCAAATCGTCCAGCATCATCGGGCGCAGGTCCTGGCTGATCAACCGCACCCCTTGCAGCGTCTGGTCGATCATGCCGTGCAGGGCAATCAGTTGCTGTTGTTTCTGCGGATCGCTTTCCGTGGCGCTCAATAACTCCATGCGCCGGTTCACCGCCAGCAGGTTCTGCACCGTATCGTCATGAAGCTCGCGGGCGATGCGCAGCCGTTCATCCTCCTGCGAGCGCGTGATCGCCTCCACGTAGTGGCGCAAGCCGTCTCGATACGAAGCAATCTGCTCGCTCATGCGCGTAAAGGCGGCCCTCAGGTCCTCGATTTCTTGAATCTGGCTCTGCTCGATATCCGGCACCGGTTCACCTGAGGCCAACAGGCGTGTGTTTTGAGATAACCTCTGAATCGGCGCCGTGACCTTGCGCGTGCCCGCCCAGGAGAGCAAGATAAACGCAGCCTGCGCCAGGAGAATGAATGCCAGGATGATCCAGGTGGAACGACTGGAGCTTGCGACAATCGCCTCCCAGGGCTCCCTGACCACCACACGCCACCCCGTCGGCTCCACCTGCGCTTCTGCGCCGACAAAGCGTTCGCCCTGTGGCGATCGCCAGAGAATACCTCCGTGGGATCCAGGGCTGGCTTTCCCGATTAACGGCTGGTCGCTGTAGTCCTGGCCGATTTCAGCCGAATCCGGATGGCTGATCACGATCCCGCGTCCGTCCACCAGGTAGGCGATCCCCGGCGTGCTGGTGGTCAGTTTTCGAATCGCCAGGCTGATCGAATTCTGCTGCGAATGGATGTCGATACCGCCGACGATCGCCCCCGAAATTCCCCCCGTCTCCCCGAACATGGGCACCGCGATCAAGATGGCGTCCTGACCTTCTTGTAACGCGATCACATCGCTGAAAACCGGCCCATGCGAAGCGGCTAAATCCTCTCGGAAAGGCCACGCTGAAAAGCCACGCCAGCTTGCCAGCAAAGTGCCCGGCGTCGCCGTGATCACCGCTCCATCAGCGTCCAGTTGAACAACCCCGGCGGTGAAATCCACCAGCGCATCAGCCGATTGGAGCAGCGCCGTTTCGCGCACCTCTATAGACGGGTCGGTCAGCGCGGCACGGTCGCGCAAGGCTTCCAGCACATGCGCATTGCCCTCGATTCCTTGGGACACCGCGACTGCCGCCAGGTTCGCCAGTTGCTGGTGCCGCTCCAGGATAAGCTGTGTCGTGTTATTGCGAAAGGCGATAATGATCGCCGCCAGGGCGATAGTCAGGATGACCGTAAACGGGACGATCAACCAAAGCAACACATACAGGTGCAAGGATCGGATGCGGTCAAAAAGGCGCATCAAGCGGCTTCTTTCAGCTTGCCGGTTAAAAGTGCAAGGTCAGCCAACCCAGGCGAATCCCTTTCAATACGGCTTCCAGGCGGGACGAAACCTGCATCTTGCTGAAGATATTGGTCAGATGAGCCTGCACCGTTCGTTCACTGATAAACAGCGCCTCAGCAATGTCGCGATTGCTCATCCCCCGGGCAAGAAATTGCAATATTTCCACTTCGCGCGGCGTTAACGCGTCCGGGTTCTCGCCCTCTGCCGAAGTCGCGCCGGACATTCCACCGGTGTTGAAGCGCGCCACCACTTTTCTGGCGATCGAGGGTGAAAGTGGTGAATCCCCCGCCTTGACCTGGCGAATCGATTTCACCAGTTCGGTGGCCGGCGCAGTCTTCAACAGGTAACCGCTGGCGCCCGCCTGTAACAACGAGAAAACGTACTGATCGTCATCATAGGCTGTCAGAACCAACACCTGCACCTGGGGTAGATCCTTGCGGATCTGGCGTGTGGCATCGATTCCGGATAGCCCGGGCATGCGCACATCCATGATGACAATGTCCGGTTGGATTGCCCGCGCCAGATTCACCGCATCCACCCCATTTTCAGCCTGCCCGACCACTTCGATATCCGCTTCGTGTTGGAGCAATTCGGCGGTTCCCTGGCGGAGCAGGGCGTGGTCGTCGGCGAGTAAAACGCGAATTTTCCCGGTCATATTTCCATTGCAGGGTTTCGTTTGAATTTCTCGGCAAAATGTGGGGTAAAGCCCCTATTTTGCAGAAGATTTAACTCCCATTTCATTATAGCGGAAAGGCCACCGGCGAATATCCGCAATTCCGCGTAGATGAGATCCGCCAACCCGCGGTTGTCTCTGCAAGAGCCAACGGGTATGCTTAGACAGCGAAGGGATCCCGCTGGAAACCGGAGCCATGATTGAAAATCAATTTTTTTGTAAAACGTGGGGCCAAGCCCACATTTTACACAAATTAAATCACACGATCGGAGCCATGCTCTCCCAGGAGGAAAACGAGCAACGATGATCAAGCACATTCTATTAGCTACCGACGGATCATTCGGCGCAGAACGGGCAGTGGATTACGCCGCTTCCCTGGCCATCCGCTTTCACTCGAAAGTGACGGTTCTGCACGCATACAACCAGCCGGTTGGCGCGGCAGGCTCTTACACCTTTCCGAACGTCGAAGCTTTCGCCAGCCAGAAGGAAGCCCAGGCACTGGTCCAGCGCACCGCAGAACGGCTGCAGAACCATGGGGTGCACGATGTGACCGTCGAAGTGATCCAGGGGCAACCCGTCCACGTCATCCTGGGCGTGGCGGAATCCAGCCAGGCCGATATGATCGTGATGGGCGCTCGCGGCGTCAGCACCTGGCAAGGCCTGTTGATCGGCAGCACCAGCATGTCCGTCGTACAACGAGCGCAAGTGCCCGTCCTGGTCGTTAAATAAATGCTCACTGCCATCTTGCTCAGTTTCGCCGGCGCATTGGCCGCCCCACTTCTTCACCGCGTCGGGAACCGTTGGGCCGGCCTGGTCATTGCACTCATTCCGGCGAGCCTTTTCGTTTACTTCGCCCGGTTTCTGCCTGCCATCGCGTCGGGCGCAACGTTCGATTCCCAATTCGCCTGGGTCGGTGAGCTGAGCATCCGCCTGTCTTTCCGCTTAGATGGGTTGAGCCTGTTATTTTCCCTGCTCATCATCGGGATCGGCACGCTGGTGGTGATCTATGCCTCCGGGTACATGGCCGGTCACGAACATGAAGGCCGCTTCTACCTGATGCTGTTGGCCTTCCTGTCCTCGATGCTGGGATTGGTGCTGGCGAACAACCTGCTGACCCTTTTCGTCTTCTGGGAGCTGACCAGCATCACTTCCTATCTGTTGATCGGATTCGAAGCCCAAAAACCCGAGGCGCGCTCGGCGGCGCTCCAGGCATTTCTGGTCACCGGCGGCGGCGGCCTGGCGCTGCTGGCAGGGATGGTCCTGCTTGGCATGGCCGGGGGCACGTATGAGATCTCCGAGCTGGTCAACTCGGGGCTTCCGCTCAATGAGAGCGCCGGCTTTTTACCCGCCCTTTTTTTGATCTTGCTGGGCGCCTTCACCAAGTCGGCGCAGTTCCCGTTCCACTTTTGGTTGCCCAACGCCATGGCCGCGCCCACGCCGGTCAGCGCCTACCTCCATTCAGCCACCATGGTCAAGGCGGGCGTATACCTGCTGGCCCGACTGTACCCGGTTTTCAGCGCTTCACCCTGGTGGCAGACCATCGTCACCGCCGTGGGATTGGTGACGATGCTGGTTGGGGCTTACCTTGCGTTAAACAACAGCGACCTGAAGCGCATCCTCGCCTACACCACCATCAGCGCGCTGGGCACCCTGACCATGCTGCTCGGCGTTGGCGCCGACCTGGCGGTGAAAGCTGCGATGGTTTTCCTGCTGGCGCACGCGCTGTACAAAGGCGCTTTGTTCATGGCCGCCGGCGCGATCGACCACGAGACCGGAACGCGCGATGTCGACCAGTTGGGCGGTCTGCGCGCGCGCATGCCGCTCCTGGCCGCGGTCACCGGGTTGGCAGCCCTCTCCTTTGCCGGCCTGGGACCGTTGCTGAGTTTCATCGGCAAAGAGTTGCTGTTCGAGGCCACCCTGGCCCGGCCGGGAACCGGCTGGGTTCTGGTCGCAGCGGCTGTCTTGAGCAGCGCAGTCTCGGTTGCGCTGGCGCTGGTCCTCACCCTGCGCCCCTTCTTTGGCGCAGCCAAACCCACTCCGCACTCCCCACACGACCCACCCTGGTCGTTGTGGCTCGGTCCGGCGGTACTGGGCGCATTGGGATTGGTGTTAGGAATTTTCCCGCAACAGTTGGCTAATCCGCTTGTCCAGCCGGCTGTGCAGGCGGTGGTCAACGCGCCTGTGACGTTCAAACTCTCCTTGTGGCATGGCTTCAACCCTGCCCTCGGCTTGAGCGCAGTTGCCATCCTGTCTGGCGTCCTGCTTTACCTGGGTTGGAACGCCTGGCGCAGGTTGTCAGGCCGGTTGGAAGGCATCATGCGCTGGGGACCGGAAGCCGGGTATAGCTGGTCGATCGTCCTCTTGAATTGGGTTGCCAGGGCGCAGACCAACGTGCTGCAGAACGGCTACTTGCGCTTCTACCTGCTCACGATCGTGCTAGCCACCGTGATATTGGTTGGGTCGATTCTGCTGGTCAGCGGTGGCCTGCAATGGCCGGAGCAATGGACCCAGGCCTCCTTTTATGAGGTGGCGTTAGGAATTCTGATTGTGATCTCCGCTCTGGCTGCCGTCCGTTCCCGGTCGCGCCTGGGGGCAATCGCCGCCATGGGCGTTGTGGGCTACAGTATTGCCTTGATCTTCCTGCAGTATGGCGCGCCCGACCTGGCGATGACTCAATTCTTGATCGAATCGATCACCGTGGTTTTATTCGTGTTTGCCTTCTACCACCTGCCGCGCTTTAATCCGCTCAGCCCGCCTGGCCCGCGCCTGGTGCACTCGCTCGTTGCCGCCATGGTCGGGGTGATGATGACCGGATTGGTGCTCTCGGCGGTCCAAGTTAACCTTTTCCCGAGCATCTCTCAATTCTTTGCCAGCAATTCCGTCGAGCTGGCGCACGGACGAAACATCGTCAACGTGATCCTGGTCGACTTCCGCGGCATGGATACACTGGGCGAAATCACCGTGCTGGCGGTAGCCGCCATCGGCGTCTACGCCATTCTTCGCTACCGCCGAAAGGAGCGTGGATGAACTCCATCATTCTTCGCACCGCAATTCGCTTCTTGATGCCCGTGCTGCTGCTCTTCTCCTTGTTCTTATTGGTGCGAGGGCACAACCAATCTGGCGGCGGATTTGCCGGGGGATTGTTGGCGGCTGCCGCCTTTGCCTTGTACTCGCTCTCATACAACGCAGCCGAAGCCAGGCGTGTGCTGCGCATTCCCCCAGCCATGTTGATCGCCAGCGGTCTGCTCGTTGCCGTCGGCAGTGGCTTGATTGCCTTGCTCAGCGGGCAAACTTTCCTTACCGGGATGTGGACGTACATCACCGTCCCCGGGATCGGCAAACTGGAAGTTGGCACGCCGGTGTTGTTCGACATTGGGGTGTACCTGCTTGTCTTTGGTGTGACCATCACGATGGTCTTCTCTCTGGAAGAGGGAGCATAAGCCCATGGAATTGTTACTCGCAATCGTCATCGGCGTGTTGTATGCATCTGCGGTCTACCTGATTCTCCGGCGGAGCCTGGTCAAGCTGTTAATCGGCCTGGCGCTGCTCAGCCATGCCACCAACCTGCTGATCTTCACCGCCGCAGGCTTGTCGCGCGGCGGCCCTCCGGTGATCGACCCCGAAGCCCAAACCCTCGCCGCCTCGGCCGCCGATCCGCTGCCACAAGCGTTAATCCTGACCGCCATCGTCATCAGCCTGGGCGTGATCGCCTTTGCCCTGGCGCTGGCCTCGCGCGTCTACCGGGTGACTGGCAGCGATGACCTCGACCAGTTAAGCCAGGAGCCAAAATGACACCCTCCGGCGTTCTGCTCATCTTGCCCCTCATCATCCCCCTGCTCACCGCCATTGCTGGGCTGTTTGGGCTGACGCTTCGCCCGACCTCGCGGCAGGCGCAACGGATCATCAGCAGCGTTGGCGGGCTGCTCTTGCTGGTCTCAGCGTTGGTATTGTTCGATGCTGTGCGAAGGGGCGGCATCCTGGTCGTGCAGGTTGGTTCCTGGCCGGTGCCGTTTGGGATTACCCTGGTCGCCGACTTGTTCAGCACAATCATGGTGGTCATTTCGGGGCTGATCGGGTTTGCCGTCCAGCTCTACTCGCTGGCCAGCCTGAACCAGGAACGCGAGGTTTTTGGCTACTATCCGCTCTATTTCGTCCTGCTGTTGGGTGTAAACGGCGCATTTCTCACCGGCGACCTGTTCAACCTGTACGTGTGGTTTGAGGTGATGTTAATGTCGTCCTTCGTGTTGATGGCGCTGGGTAGAAACAAAGGCCAGATCAGCGGAGCGATTAAATATGTCAGCCTCAACTTAATTTCTTCGGCAATATTCCTGTCCGCCATCGGAATTCTGTATGGTTTGATCGGCACGTTAAACATGGCCGACCTGGCAGTGAAGCTGGCCCAATCACAGGAAGAAGGCGCGGTTCGCGGGTTGGTGACTGCCATCTCGGCCCTGTTCCTGATTGCCTTCGGGATCAAGGCGGCGGTCTTTCCGTTGTTCTTCTGGCTGCCCGATTCGTATCACACCCCGCATCCGGCAGTCTCGGCGGTCTTCGCCGGTTTACTGACCAAAGTGGGCGTGTATGCGCTGATCCGGGTGTTCACGCTCATTTTTCCAGTCGGTGGCGAGTCGTTCCAGACCCTGTTGATCTGGGTCGCCGGGCTGACCATGCTGACCGGCGTGCTCGGCGCAGTGGCACAAAACGAGGTGCGGCGGATCCTCTCTGTCCACATCATCAGCCAGATCGGATACATGGTGATGGGACTGGCGCTCTTCACACCGCTGGCGTTGGGCGGGGCAATTTATTACATTTTTCATAATGTGATGGTCAAAACGGGACTGTTCCTGGTCGCAGGGGTTATGGAACGCTCCTCGGGCACTGGCGATTTGAAACTATTGGGCGGGTTTTACCGCAAGATGCCGGTGCTGGCGGTGCTGTTCCTCATCTCGGCGCTCTCACTGGCGGGACTGCCGCCACTTTCGGGCTTTTTTGCCAAACTCAGCCTGGTGCAGGCCGGGCTGGCGGTGGACCAATTTGGGATTGTGGCGGTGGCGTTGTTCGTCAGCCTGCTGACGCTCTACTCGATGACCAAAATTTGGACGCTGGGTTTTTGGAAGCCAGCCCCCGCCGATGAGGCGAAGGAAGCGTCGGCAGAGTCCGCAGTCGTCTCCACCTCCCCCCAACCGCGATGGGCGTCCTGGTACCTGCCGATGGTTGTGCTGGCCCTGGTGACCCTGACGATTGGGTTTGGCGCAGGATTGGTTTTCCCGGTGGCGGTCCAGGCCGGTCAGGGGTTGTTCGATCCCTCCGGGTATATCGAAGCAGTCTTCAGGAGCGCACAATAATGGGACTATTGATTATCAACATCTTGCTTGCCCTGCTGTGGTCGGCTTTGACCGGGCAGTTCACCCTTGAAAACCTCACCACGGGTTTCATCCTGGGGTATGTCGTCCTGTACCTGATGCGCGGCGTATTTCGCAACCGGCAATACTTTGAGAAAGGCGCTCAAGTGGTGCGGATCAGCCTGTTTTTCTTGTGGGAATTGCTGGTGGCAAACCTGCGCGTCGCGCGGGATGTCTTGCGCCCAGGTCCTCTGCGCATGAGACCGCGGGTGATCGCCGTGCCACTCGATCTGCAGGGAGACGTGCCGGTTACCTTGCTGGCAAACGCGCTCTCCCTCACGCCCGGCTCGTTGTCGTTGGATATCTCGGATGACTACAAGACCTTGTTTGTGCATGCCATCCACGCGCCTGACGAGGAACAGGCCAAAGCAGAGATTAAACTTGGATTTGAGCGCATGTTTGCCAACCTGTTCTCACAGCAGCAGGTCCAAAAGGAGCCAGAGAAATGATCCCCGTCGTGTTTGGCTTTTTAATTGTCTCCATGTTCCTGGCTTTGATCCGCCTGATCCTCGGGCCGAGTCTCCCCGACCGGGTGGTCGCCCTGGACTTAATTGCGATCACGGCGGTCGGACTCATCGGGGTCTACGCCGTTTCGACCGACCAGCCGATCTACATCGACGAAGCCATGGTGCTGGCCCTGATCGCGTTCCTCGGAACGGCTGCGTTCGCCCATTTTATTGAGAAAGGAAGTGTGCCGTGGCGGAAATCTTAGCCTTGGGATTCATGCTGGTTGGAGCGATGTTCACCTTCATTGCCGCGCTGGGCGTCGTTCGCCTGCCCGACCTCTTTATGCGCATGCACGCCAACACCAAGTCCGCCACATTGGGGGTGGGATTTATCATGCTGGGTGCGGCGATATATTTCAGCGATATCACCGTGACAGCGCGAGCGGTGGCTGTGATCCTGTTTCTGGTCATCACCGCGCCGATCAGCTCCCATCTCCTGGCGCGCGCGGCTTATTTCTCGGGGATTCCCTTGTGGAAAAAGACCCTGAGCGATGACCTTCGCGGGCACTATGACATGAAGACCCACCACCTGCAGGGCGAAGGCCTGCCGGAGGAGGCCGACCACCTGGAATCAGCCTGATTCAACGAAGTAGATAAAAGGGCTGACGGGCTGACGGCTTTGCGACAGCCCATCCAGCCCATCTTAATTCTTAGCAGTCTGTCAAAAGTCATTTGACGGGTTATTTTGAGGCTTCACACCCAAAATAACCCGTCAAAATCAATCTGACGACAACTCATCTCAGAATGGTTTTTTTAGGCTAGGTTCTAACCACTTAGCCTTCATCCTGTGCGAGGAAACGGTAAATCAGGTCGGCGCGAGTGAGAACGCCGGTTACGTGGCCTTCCGGATCGACCACCGGGATGACCTTGTAACCGTGCCGGACAAACAGGTGAACCGCCCGGCTGATCGGTTGATCGGCCTCGAGGGTGACCACAGGGCGCGACATGATCTCGCCCACGCTCACCTTGCCGCGGATGCTGCTGTAAGCCTGTTGCAGGTAATTGGGCTGGATGGGGTGATCGAACAGGGCCAGGTAGGTCACATCGGTGCGCGGTAGCTTTTTCTCTTTCACAAAAAGGTCCGCTTCGGTGAGGATCCCCGCCAACTCCCCCGTATCCGAAAGGACCACGATGGCGCCGTTCCGGTCCGCGGATAACACCGCCGGGATCTCATCCACCAGCGCGTCGGGTGAGAGAAGGCTGAAATCGTTCCGCATCAAGTCCTTCACCCGATAGGTGGGGATGACAGGAACGCTGGCCGCTTGAGCGCGCGCCTCGTCCAGCCAGGATAAGACCCGGATCATCGGAGCAAGCACCAGCGAGGCGGATATTGCCGTGAGGCTGGCCAGACCAATCGCAATTGCCAGCGGAATGGGATCCAGCAACATGGTTTTCGGCCACAGCAGCAAGGCGGAGATGAGCAAGAAACCGACCCGAAAGAGGATTTCCTGAAGGTTGTTTTGGTCATCCATCGCCGATTGATTAAAGCGCCTGCTCACCCAGAAAACGATCCCGGTCAGAACCAGGGCCAGGGCAACCTCGAGAATCACATTGAAAGTGAGAGCAATGTGCGTTTGCCAGCCAAAGAAGGCCAGCGCAACCACACCCAGGCCAAAGACCGCTCTGTGCTCAAACGGCTTCGGGTTGATTTGCCCATCTGCCCACAAACCACGCTTCGCGCCAAATGCCACGTACACCGCAATGCTCAAAACCGCCGCCGCCACTGCCGAAATACCCAACGCCAACCCAATGGCGTAGGCCAGGTAAACCTGAAGGATGCTAAACCAATCTCGCTGTAAACCGGGCTTTATCCGACCGGCAATCAGGACGGAAACAAAACCGACCAGCAGGCCAATTCCCCCACCGGCAAACAGGGCCAGGATGAATTGCCCCGGCGCTTCGATGGCGGCTTCCACGCCGGTCAGCAAAAACACCAGCGTAAAGACCCCTACCTGTCCGAGCAGGGTCTCTTTCTTATGTTGGTGGAGAATATTCCAGACGAAACTCGCCGTGACCAATCCGAAAAGCATCGCGCTGGGGATGGGCAAGCCTCCGGTCAGGTAAATGACCGCGGCAATCCCCAGGGTCAAGATGAGCCAGATGGCAAAATCTCGCCTGCCGCCAAACCAAGCTGCATCTCCCAGTCGCTGCGCCGATTGCCATAAAAGGATAGGGATAAATAGAGCGGCAAAGAGCGTCCAGGGCAATGCGATGGGAAAGGAAGGAGCCAGGAAAGCCAGCAAGATCACACCCACGACCAGCCAGCGCAAGAAAGGGTGAATACCTGGCCGCGTGCGGAACAGGTTAATCAGCAAAAGCAACATGATCAGGGTATGTTCGAGTTCAATCACGGACACCTCTCGTTTTCATCCACAAGGGTAGCTATACCTTTTATAACAATATTCGACCGTTACCCCAACCAGCAAGCAGCGTATTTTTCCTAAGCGAAACTGCTTAATTTCATCCGGCGAACCAGGGGGGTTTTAACCATCCCGTTGTTAATGCTTCTAGGATGAATAAATGGGAGACGACAGGCTCGATAAACGATGCCTGCAAGCAGGGGCTGTCCAAACAGAGCGCCTGGGCAGCCCCTGGCCGGCACCCTGCCGGCGGTCTCTCTAGCCTCCGAGCAGTTGCTAAAACTGCAAAATGTGGGGCAAAGCCCACATTTTGCAGCTTATTCGAAACGCACCTCTTTTCCAGGCGGGTAGACTTCAATAACGCAAGACGGCGGCGATCAGAGCCTCCTCCGGCATTTGATCCGGCGGTAACGCAAAGACGTCGCCGCCGTAGGCCAGTGTCTGGATGGCAGCTAGATCGAGCAAGTCTTCATCGCCGGGCTCATGTTGAGGGTGAATCGCGACCTCGCCGGCCGCAAGATCGACACCTCCCCACACCTGCACCCCTACCGGCACAAAAATGGTATCTACCCTGCCCTGGATGGCCGCGACAACCACTTGCTCCACATCGGAAAGCGTCTTCCCTTGCACAAACAGCTCGTGGTAGCGGGCAATCGCCTCCTCCTGCGCCTGGCGGAAAACGGGCGCCACCAGGGGCCACACCCCGGCGTGGATCTCCTCCGCGCTCAACGCCTCCGGGTTGCCCGGTAATCCCTCCGCGAGGACGTGTGGATACGCGCTGACGCCGCGGTACAGCGGAAAGTAATACTCGACGCCCGCCAGAACCAGCGGGGAATGTTGGCCTGCCAGCAAAGATACCAGCTCGCTATCCACCTTGCGGAACCAGCGCACCAGCCGGTCCTTATCGGCATCGGATGGATCATGACCATGAAAGACCGCCGCCCGCCCGCCTGCCCCGGTTGCGCTGCTCGTTCCGGTGTGAAACTGGAGTTGTTTGTCAAATCGCTCGTACTGCAACGCTTCTGCCATGCTGGCGGGCATACTCTCGGTCGGGACCTCGTCAACGGTGTAACGGCTGCCCTCAAACAAGCGAACCTGGTTTTGGCTGAGCGCCAGGATATAAAAGTGCCCGTCGCTGGCGAGAAACGGCAACAGCGGCTTTAAGTGAAAGCGATCCGAGATCACCACCAGCTCATCAAACCGCACCGGCAGGCGATAACTCCGCATCCCATCCGCCGAGAGAAAAACAGCCAGTCCGTCGCTCTGGTGCCGCCAGAAGGTCGGGTCCGAAGAACGCGCCTGCGCTGGCTCGAGCAAACCGGCCACTTCCGGCGCTTTTAGACCTTTGGCAGCCAGTCGCTTTTCAGCCTGCTTGAGCAAATTTTTGAATCGAATTGGATCTTGTTGCGTTTCCCGCCCGGTACGATGCGCCGGCATGTACAGGGAAACGCAAAATCCTGGAAAACGCCCGGCAAGCAGCTTTAGCTCATTCATGGTCAGGTGATCCATGCCATTTTCCTCCTAGGGTGGTTAAGCAAGGTCCGGTAATCAAACCAAATCAAACGCTATGAGCCTTCTATGAGGCTAAAGCCCTGTTGACTGAACGCCCCCCGCGTGTCAAGCTTATTGTACCGGTTTGAGCACCCGAGGAAATCCGCAAAACAGCGTATTTAAGCTACGCGAATGGCGTATCTTATCGCTGGCGAGAAATGGCCAATGATAACCTACCGTAGCCCGAAAACCGGCTTAACCGGCGATCGAGACGCCGATCAACCGGCCGATCCCAAAAGTGACCGCCGCCGCGGCGAGGCCAAAGAGCACCATGCGCATCCCCGAAAACCAGACCGGCTTGCCCGTGAACAGGGTGATCGCTGCGCCGAGCAGGAACAACCCGACCGTGCTGAGCAGGATGCTGACGATCACCGCCGTCAGTCCGGACAGGAAGAAGAAGGCAATGACCGGGATGATCGCGCCGAGTGCGAAGAGGATGAACGAGGTCAAGGCGGCTTCCCAGGCCGACCCGCCCAATTCACCGGGGTCCACGCCCAACTCTTCGCGCGCCAGGGTCTGCACCGCGCTTTCTTTGTTTTCCAGGATCTGCGAGGCCAATTGACGCGCCTGCTCGCCGGTCAGCCCGCGCGCTTCGTAGATCAAAGCCAACTCGGCGACCTCTTCTTGGGGATTGGCTTCGATCTCAGCCGTCTCGATCTCGATCTGGTGACTGAACAGCTCGCGCGACGACTGCACCGAAAGCCATTCGCCCAGGGCCATCGAGATCGCGCCCGCCAGCATCCCTGCCAGGCCGGTGATCAGCACGGTGCGATTATCGAATGTCGCCCCGGCAACGCCCATCACCAGGCTGAGGTTCGAGACCAGCCCGTCGTTCGCCCCCAGCACGGCGGCGCGCAACGCATTGCCGCCCGTCGAGCGGTGGCGGCCTTCCAAAACCGCCAGCGCCCCGCCCTCCATCCCGCCGCGCATGGTCGAGGTGATCTGCCAGAGCAGCATCGAGTGCGACTGCTCCTGGCGAGCCATTTTGCGGGTTGGGGCGGCTGCCCCACCCTGACCGCTGGCCTGCTGCGCGTAACCTGTAGAGCCGTCGCGTTCCATGTTCTGCATCGTCGGCAACACGAACGCCGGCCCAAAGCGCCTGGCAATCCATACCAGGGCACGCACCCGCCAGTTGGGCCGGAAGATCGGCTCTCGCCCGCTTTCGGTTGCGATCAACGCCGCCCAATGCGCGGCGTGCTCGCGTTCGGTCTGCGCCATGCGCCGGTAGACCTCGGCCAGGCGCTCGTCTTTTTCAACCTCGCTCAGCGCCTGGTAGATCGCTGCGCTGCCGTTCTCGTCCTCAAAATTTTGAAAGTACACATCTCGCTCAGTCATTTGGTTTTTTCCCCTTCATAGCACTATTCTCCACAATGGCAGGCTATCGCGATGGTCCCGGGCCCCACATGCGTGCCAACCGTAGGGCTGATCTCGGCCAGGATGCTCTCGATGGGAGAAAATCGCGCCTGAGCCGTTTGGAGCAGTTCCTCGGCCGCATCCTTCGCCAGGGCATGGAAGACCGAGATGCGCACCGGCGCCCGCCCGGCGATGAATTGCTCCACCAGGAGCAGCATCTTTTCCAGCGCCTTGCGCCGGGAGATCACACTGGAGACGAGCTCAATCTTTCCATCGCGGATCTCGAGGATCGGTTTGACGTTCAAGGCCGAGCCTAACAGGCGCTTGGCGCTGTTGATGCGCCCGCCTGCCGCCAGGTACTTGAGGGTATCGACCACGAAATACACGGCGATGTTGGGATAAGCATGTTGCGCAACCTGCTTGCATTCCTCCAGCGTCGCTCCACCGGCGGCAGCCCGCGCCGCCGCCAGCACCTGGAACCCCAGCGCCATCGACACCAGCTTCGTGTCGAGCAGCACCACGCGCTCCTGCGGGTAATCGCGCACCACGCCAGCTGCCGTCCCATAGGTGCCTGAAATCCCGCTGGAAATGGGCAGCAACAACACGTCAGAACCCTCATCGAGCAGGGCTTTGAGGTTTTCTCTTAACTCGACCACCGCCAACTGGCTGGTGGTGGGCAGGCTCGTGGATTTTGAAAGGCGTTGGTAGAATTCCTCCGCCCGGATATCGATCCCATCCCGGTAATTGATCCCGTCCCAGGTGAGCGTGTGCGGCATGACCCGAATGGGGTAACGGCCGACCAGTTCGGGCGGCAAATAGGCGCTGCTGTCGGTGAGGATGGTGACGCGGTTCATGGTTTCATTCTTCCTTTATAGACCTTTATCCCAGGCGCTGGTCTCGCTCTTTCTCCAATTCCTGAAGCAGAGAGGGAAAGCGCTCTTCAACCAGGGAAAATAAATCGTGTGCTTCAAGCAATCGCTCTTTCATCTCCACAGGGTGATCGGCCAACAACGCCAGTCCCCGTTCGGCAATCTTATGCAGCTCGCTCATCAGCGCCAACCACTGCCGCATGTAAAGTATCCATCCGCCATCTTTGAAGCGGTAGTAGTCGCGGCGAGGGAGAGGTGAGGCTACCCGCTCAATCAAGCCATTCTCCACCAGCAAACGGGCCATGATGCTGACCGAGCTCTTCGAGGCTTTCAGTTTCTCCCCGATCTCGGTAATCGATTGCGCCGGCGGATCGGATATCAGCAGCACGCCAAGGATTCGCCCGGCCATTCGCGGCATCCCCATGCGCTCGAAAAACAAGGCGATGTCTTCGATGAAGTGCATCTGCTCGATTTTGGATATTCCGTCAGGTCGATCGATCATGTGGGGTCTCTCTCCCATTTCATAGTCCCGGTTTTAAACCGCCGGATTGGCTTTTTTTCACGGTCGAGATTAATAGGCAGACAGGCAGCCAGCTTTCGATTGGCCAAGATTTAGATAGAGATTTTCTCCGGTATGGGAAGTGTAAATCGAGACGATTGTTTTGTAAATACAGAACAGTATGCACCAACGACTGATTTAAATCACTATCCACAAGGCCCAATATTACATTATAATCGTTTTGTAATTACAAAACGATATTAACAATGCGAACAAATCAAACAATCACAAGGGTGTCACCATGGCATTAAACGCTCCCCTATCCACCGTGATAACTGACCAGGATCATGTCAGCGGGACGAAAAAAAACTATACCGGTCTATCAACCGATCAGGTGTTGGAACGCCGCGCCCATTTTGGCAAGAACATTCTCCCGACGGAAAACAAAGTATCTGGCTGGAACATCCTCCTCAACCAGTTAAAGAGCCCGCTGGTGTACATCATCCTGGTCGCCGCGGCCGTTTCTTTTGTGGTTGGAGAGTATGGTGACTTTGGCATCATCATGGCGGTGGTCGTTCTGGATGCCGTTTTGGGCTTCGCTCAAGAATATCAGGCACAAAAAACGTATTTCGCTCTCAAAGGGCTGCTCCAGCCCACCACCACGGTGCTGCGCGATGGACAACGCCAGGAAATCGACGTGAGCGAGCTGGTCCCAGATGACCTGGTGCTATTGAACGCAGGGGACCGGGTTCCCAGCGATGGCATCCTGCTCGAAGCGGCAAAGATGGCTTTCGATGAAGCTATTTTGACCGGCGAAAGCGAACCGGTCAACAAGACTCATATCGACGAAGACTCGATCGAGATTCCCGGTGAAAATTACGCGGCTTTTATGGGCACCACCGTCCTGACCGGCCGTGGGTTGATGCGAGTGACGGTTACGGGAGCGCGCACAGAGCTTGGAAAGATCGCCGCCAGCCTGCAAGAGCATGTAGAGGAAGACACACCGCTCCAGGTGCGTCTTAAAGCGTTCAGCAAACTGCTGACACGCTTTGTGGTGGTGTTTACCCTGGCCATCCTGGTTACCGGGCTGATCATGGGCGCCGAATTCCTCAACATGCTGCGCACAGCCATCATCCTGGCCATCGCCGCCGTACCAGAAGGCTTGCTGATCGCCGTCACCGTGATCATGGTGCTGGGAATGCGCAAAATCTTGAAACGCAACGGGTTGGTCAAGCGACTGCTGGCGGTCGAGACGCTTGGATCGGTGACCACCATTTGCACAGATAAGACCGGCACCTTGACCGAAGGCCGCATGCGCGTCACCCGTGCCGATCTGACCGACCATGAACGAGCCTTTGAGGTGATGGTGCTGTGCAACAACCTGGAAGGACCGGTAGACGTGGCCCTGTGGTCGTATGCCCTCGAGCAGATGCCAGTGAACCCGCAAGATCTGGTGGACAGCTCGGAGCGATTGGCAGAGGAATTGTTTTCGAGTGAAACCAAGTTCATGAGCACACATACTCGCCTGAATGGACCGGGCAGTAGCTTTGACTACCTCAAAGGCGCGCCCGAGATCATCTTGACGATGTGCGACACCGCTGATGAAGAGAAGACTCGGATTCAAGAGAAGATCGACCAGTGGGCTGGAGATGGCTTGCGGCTTTTGGGGCTGGCGTACCGTCCACACAAATCACTGGAAGACCATTCCGGTTACATCTGGTCGGGTTTGCTGGCGATGGAGGATCCAATCCGTGAAGGCGTGAAAGAATCTCTCGACCTGGCATACCGTGCCGGCATTCGGGTGAAAATGATCACCGGAGACTACCGGCGCACCGCCGAGCGTATCGGTTCCAGCATAGGCTTGATGCACCCGGAGGACGAGGTGGTGGAAGGGAGCGAACTCGACGCCCTCAGCGATGAAGATTTGAAAGCGCGCGTGCGCCGGGCCGCGGTCTTTGCCCGCATCCGCCCGCAAGATAAGCTGCGCATCGTAAAAGCCTTGCAAGCCAACGGAGAGGTGACCGCGATGGTTGGGGATGGGGTCAACGACGCCCCGGCCCTCAAGCGCGCGAATATCGGCGTTGTGGTGGGAAGCGCCACCGATGTAGCCAAAGAGACTGCCGACTTGATTTTGCTCGATGACAACTTCCGCACGATCGTGGCGGCCGTCGAAGAGGGCCGGGTGATCTTTGAGAACATCCGCAAGGTGGTGGCCTACACCCTCTCAAATTCCTTTGCCGAAGTGCTCACCATCTTCGTATCCATGTTGCTGGGCTGGCCGGCACCGCTTGCGGTCGCCCAGATCCTTTGGATTCACCTGATCTGCGACGGCCCTTCCGACATCGTGCTGGGCTTTGAGCCAAAGGAAAATGGCATCATGGAAGAAAAACCCAAGTCGATTCATGAGCCCATTCTGACTACGTTGGGTATTTCGCTCATCGGTATCATCAGTGTCGCCAGCGCAGTCTTCGCCTTGTTGTTGTTCGGTCACTATTATCAGGTGCACAATAACCCGGTCGAGGGGCGCAGTATCGTATTTGCCAGTTTCGCCGTGAACTCGATGATCTATATCTTCGCCTATCGCAGCCTGCGACAACCCCTCAGCCGAATGCGCCCGTTGAAAGAGAACAAGCCGCTGATCTGGGCCGCCCTTGCCGGTTTGTTGCTGGTGGCCATTGCCTTCCTGATCCCCGGCCTGCGCGACCTGCTCGGCATCGTACCGCTCGGCCTGGAACAATGGGCGCTGGTCATCGCAGTGGCGCTTGGGCTGCTGTTGATCGTCGAGACCGGCAAACGGATCAGCAACTGGGCGCATGACCATTTCAAAGAGAGCGAAGCCGTGCCCACCCGGGTCACCGATCGGTCAGGCTAAGCAGACGGTTGCGATTTAGCTTGGATTTGGACGCAAGCAGGTATGAAAGCAAGCACTCGCATGCGGCTTTTTCTGCTCATCCCCGCCAATCTCATGGCGCTGATTCTGGCCGCTTTGGGTGTGAAAATTGCCAAAACCAATTGGCTGGGTTGGTTGCTCTTGCTGTTCGGCCTGGCTTACCTGATCGGCTCTGTGATTTCCTTCTGGTCTGAAGACTCGCCACTGATCTCCAGCGCTACCAGAGCCTTACAGGAAGAAACCGGAGATCGTTCCTTCTGGCTCATCATCCCAGGATTTGTCGCCGTCTTTTTCGCTTCGCCCCTGGAATACCTGTACCTGGGCAGCGAGGTCCGAGCCGGCCTGGGCGCTCAGATCGCTGGATTACTGCTCCTGGCGATAAGCGTAGCCCTGCGCGTGTGGACGCGGCTTACTCTCAAGGGTCAGTATTCCGGTCACCTGCAAACGCTGGCTGATGGAATCTTGGTCACGAGCGGGCCTTACCGCTTCATTCGTCACCCTGGCTATACGGGATATTTACTGTTGTGCCTGGGCTTCTGTGTTGGCTTCGGCAGCCTCTTGGGGTTAACGGCCATTCTCCTGATCCTCCTCCCCGGGTTGGTTTATCGGATGACTGTTGAGGAGAGGCTGCTGGCCTGCCGGTATGGCGACGAATACGTGGCATACATGGCCAGAACGAAACGGATCATCCCGGGTATCTGGTAAAAGGCCTGGGATAATGGGTCTGTAGAAGAATGAGGATCGATGTTGAAACCAGCATTTCGAAATTCCCATGTATCCACAGCCGAGCTCCCCACCGGAGCAGGCGCCCCGCCAGATCTTCTCGCCTGCCCGGAATGCCACGGCAGCCTGGAACGAGGCAACGCCGAGTTGCGTTGCCAGGCCTGTGAACGCCAATACCCAGTTGTAGATGGCATTCCGCGATTTGCCGAGTACCAATCTTTGACAGGCCTGAACAGGCGCTTTGCCGGCTTATACGACTGGTTCTCGATCGTGTACCGGCTGTTTTCCAAGGCGGCATTTGCCTTGCTCGGCATGAGCGAAGATCAGGCGCGGCAGGAAATTTTGGCCAGGTTAGAGCCTCGTGGAAAGGTTCTGGAAGTATCGATCGGGCCGGGAGTCAATGTACCTTATCTACGCCGCTATCCGGCTGTGGGTGAAATTTATGGCCTGGACCTTTCCAACGGTCAGCTTGCTCGTTGCCAAAGCTATGTCAGGCGAAAGAATTGGGCGGTGCACCTCTACCAGGGCAACGCCGAGGCTTTGCCTTTCCAGGACAACGCCTTCGACAGCGTTTTTCACATCGGGGGGATCAACTTCTTTAACAACAAAGCCAAAGCGATCTCAGAAATGATTCGTGTGGCCAGGCCGGGGTCGAAGATCGTCATTTGCGACGAGACAGAGCGCGGAGCTCACGGATACGAGCTGACCCTGCCGGGTTTCAAACAATCCTTCAAAGGCCGTCGCGATCCGATACAAGCGCCGGTGGACCTGGTGCCCGTGGATATGCTGGATATTTCCCTGGACGAATCAGTCTGGAAGGGCTGGTTTTACTGCCTGGAATTTCGCAAGCCACACGCGGCCAAGTGAAATGAACTCCGCAAATGTAATTCATCTGTAATGCAGAATCTAACCATTCTCTAACCAGCCGTGTTATCATGTGGATACCATGACCGCGCGGAATAATCTGTACGAACTGCAAATCAAGCTCACCCTGGAGATGGCGCGCACCAACCTGCGCAACTCCTTCCAGATCAAGGGTCAGAGTGACGCTCAACTCATTCGCGCCAGCCTCACCCAGCTACCCGACCTGCCCCGAATCACTCATTTCAAGGACCTGGTCCTCTTGCGCTGGGTGACCATCCTCATGGATCATCTCTCCCCCCATCACCCGGAATACAAAGAGCTTTACCAGCTCTGGTATGAAGCCAAATCCAGGGCAGGCGATGTAATGTGATCTGTAAACAAAAATGCAGCCACCGAAGATCGATGGCTGTTCCAAACCCGATCAGGTGAGCGGAATTTCACCGGCGACCTTGCCTTCATTAAAACCGTACCCCCACTAGTACTCTGTCAAATGTACGATACCGTATCGGCTTTCCGGCCAACCCCACCCCTTAGCCGGACGGATTGATAGCCTGGCGCTGGCGCCTAATCGCAGTTCGGCACGCCAACCCAACAGGGGTATTGGTCTGCGACAAACAAGCCGATCACCGCAACGATCGTAACCAATGTGATCGCGGTGAGGGCCAGGTTGACCGGGTGCGCGGTGACCTGCTCACCGGCGCGTCCCGACCGCAGGACGTGAGAAAAATTGATGCCGAACGCCACAATCACGAGCAGGAATGCGCCCAACGCAATCAGGGTGCTCAAACCGGCCGGGCTGGCGGGGTCAGAAGGGTTCAACAGCGTGCGCAGCGGTTCGGCAATGGGATTTAGGTCCAAAAGCGCCATCGAAACGAGCGCCGCAAAAGGCAGGCAAAGCACCGCGCCCACCAGCGCTGAAATTAGCGGATTTGACCGTGATGCGTTCATCTCATTCTTTCAACCTCTGGACAAGGAGTGCGATCGTTCGATCCAATACCTCCATTTTAAAGCCTTTAAGCCAATCCTTTATGGTTTGCATCGGCTCAGCAAGAATGAAGCCAGGGTAAAGCCATCCTGCATCTCGTGACCTTGAATCATCTTCCAGATTTCACCCTCCGTGAACCATGCTACGCCGCTGATCTCAGCGGGGTCATGCGCGCTACCTTTCAAGAGCTCTATTCATCTCGCACGCGATAACCCACGCCCAGCTCGGTCAGGATGAAGGTTGGCTGAGAAGGATTGGGCTCGATCTTGCGCCTCAGGTTGCTGATGTTGACCCGCAGCAGCCTGGATTCATCCTCATAGCCCGCTCCCCAAACTTTTTGGATCAGCTGGCGCTGAGTGACAACTTTCCCTGCATTTTGCACCAGCACGTTGAGCAACTCGAACTCGGTCGGGGTCAAGGCAATATCCTTTCCTCCCCGCCGCACAGCGCGTTGGTCGACATCAATCACCAGATCATCGAACTGGTGGACTGAATGTGTTCCGACATTGACCACCCGCCGCATGATGACCCGGATGCGCGCCAACAATTCCCCCACCCCAAATGGCTTGGTCAGGTAGTCATCTGCCCCTGCGTTAAGTGCTTCGATCTTCTCGCTCTCGCGATTGCGCACAGAGAGAATAATGATCGGGACCTTGCTCCAACCTCGCACTCGCCGGGTAACCTCAACCCCGTCGATATCGGGCAACCCCAGATCGAGGATGATCAGGTCGGGGTGGGCGCTGCGCATGGCAGCCAGCGCCTGCGAACCGCTCTCAGCTTCGATCACCTCGTGTTGGTTGCTTTTAAGGGAGGCACGTAGAAAACGGCGGATTTCAGGTTCGTCATCGACGATCAGGATACGGAATGTGTTCTCGTTCACTTTCCTTCCCCTCGCTGAGTGGCAATTCAAAGGTGACTGTGACACCGCAATCGGGGTTGTTTTCCGCCCAAATCCGCCCTCCGTGAGCCTCAACAATCCCGCGGCAGATCGACAATCCCAACCCGGTGCCGGTGATCGTCTCCTGGCGATGGACGCGGTAGAACTTGTCGAATACCCGCTCCAGGTCCTCCTTGGGGATACCGACCCCGCAATCTGTGACCAAAAATCGCACCTTGCCGTCTGCTAAATTCACCGATATCGAAATTGGGCTGCCGGGCGGAGAATATTTGCAGGCGTTGTCCAACACGTTGGATAAAACCTGTGCAATCAGGATTGCATCCAGGCTGACCAGCGGTATGTCGGCCGGGATGTTTGCGCGGATAGGATGAGCGCCGTTCGTGGAGTCGACCTGGCCGATAGCGGCGTTTGTCAGGTCTTGCACATCAGTCGGCTCACGGTTGAGACGCAAAGCACCCGCCTCCAGGCGAGTCATATCCAACAGGTTTCCCACCAGGTGGTTCAAGCGACCGGCCTGGCGGGTGGCCGCTTCGATCAACTCGGCGCTGGTCGCGGGGTCTAGCCTTTTATCAGGCGCCGCCCGACCGGATTCACTCAAGCTGGTCAGCACGCCGGTGATGGCCGATAGCGGCGTGCGCAGCTCGTGGGAGATCGAGTTGAGGAGTGCCGTCTGCAATTTTTCCGTGTTGCGTAGCATTTCTGCCTGGGCCGCCTTCTCGGCATAGGAGGCGCGGTCGATCGCCAGTGCAGAGAGGTTGACCACCCCTTCCATCAACATGCGTTGCTCATCAGACAGGCTCTGCCCGGCATCTAAAGGCTTGAGCCCCAACACGCCGATCGTTCCGCGCACGGTGATCAATGGAATATAGCGGATCGCTGCCGCCGGCAGGGTGTTGGTGCCATGCCCGGCAGGTTGGCTGTTTTTAAATGCCCATACTGCGACGGCCAGCTCGCTGTCATCCATCTGGAAATTCAACGTGGCTGATTTCACGGCAAGTTGTCCACCTTCCGGGAGCAAGACAACCGCCGCGCGATTGAACATTTCTCCCACATGCCGGATGACGATATCCAACACTTGCTCGAGCGAGCTCGCAGCCGTCAACTCGCGGCTGAAATTATTCAACGCCTGGCTGTGTTGCTGGCGCAAGCGAAGAATATCCAACTGGTCGCGCAGCAGCGCAGCCAATCCACTGATCACGATGCCTACGATAAGCAAGCCAACGAAGGTTAACAGGTACTGTGTGTCGTAGACGGTGAAGGTGAAGCGCGGGTCCACGAAAAAGAAGTCGAAGGCGAGCACACTGAAGATCGAGGCCAGAATCGCGGGTTCGCGGCCCAGGAACACTGCCGCAATCACCACTGCCGCCAGGTACAGCATGACCAAATTGGTAGGGTCGATCACGCCATGCAGCGGCAAGCCAAGCAGGGTGAAAAGAAAAACCAGGCCCAGGCTGAGCAAGTTTCGTACGAGAGAGAAACGAGCATTTTTTGTGAACGTCCACCACCCTGGACCGGATCTTTTCGGTGACCGGGCGGCTTCGCTGATCACGTAAACGTCGATCATCCCGCTGTTGCGGATGATCTGGTCGATCACTGTTCCACGCAGCAGCTCAAACCACTTGGGGCGCAGGGGCTTCCCGGCCATGATTTTGGTGACATTATGGCGCCGGGCAAATTCGATCACCGCATCTGCGACCGAGCTGTGGGTCAGGTTCACCACCCTGGCGCCAAGTTCCTCAGCCAGGTATAAGTTCTGCTGGATACGCAACCGGCTTTCGGTTGGCATACGCAAGTGACCGGGGGTTTCCACAAAGAGGACATACCACTTCGCGTTCAAAGCATCGGCAAGACGTTTCCCCGAACGGACCAGGCGTTCTCCCAGCGGGTGCGCGCTGAGGCAGACCAGGATGCGGTCGCCGGCAGGCCAGGGGCCGGGGATAGCCTTGGTTTGCATGTAATCCATCATCTGGCTGTCGACGCGCACCGCAGCCCGGCGCATGGCAAGCTCGCGCAGTGCAGTCAGGTTACCTTTGCGGAAGAAATTCTTCATTGCCCGAGCCGCCTGTTCAGGGACGTAAACTTTTCCGGCGCGCAGGCGTTGGAGCAATTCGTCGGTGGGAAGATCGACCAGCTCAATCTCGTACGCATCGTCCACCACCCGGTCGGGCACTGTCTCGCGAACAATCACCCCGGTGATCTGCTGGATGACGTCCTTCAGGCTTTCCAGGTGCTGAATATTGACCGTGGTATAAACATCGATCCCTGCGCTGAGGATCTCCTCCACATCCTGGTAGCGCTTGGGGTGGCGTAACCCGGGCGCGTTGGTGTGCGCCAATTCATCTACTAACACCAGTTGAGGGCGGTGAGCCAGAATGGCATCCAAATCCATTTCGGCCAACGTCGCACCACGGTAATCCACCTGCTGGCACGGGATGACTTCCAGGTCATCAAGCAAAGCTTCAGTCTCCTTGCGCCCGTGGGTTTCCACATACCCGACAACCACGTCCGTGCCCTCGGCTTTGCGCTGGTGAGCGGCCTCGAGCATGGCGTAAGTTTTTCCTACGCCAGCCACATAACCAAGGAAGATTTTCAACCGGCCGCGTAAGGGCAGCGTTTCGGTCGCTTTGACTTTCATCAGTAACTCGTCCGGGTCGGGACGGAGACGCTTGTCGAGCATATCTTTATTGTAGCCTGTCCAGGGCCAGATTCAACGTCAGTACGTTGACCCTCGGCTCACCCAAAAAGCCAAGGGCGCGGCTTTGCGTGTGCTCATCGATCAGGGTTAGCACTTCCTCCAGCGAGAGCCCGCGCAGGCGCGCGACGCGTGACGCCTGGTAGCGCGCAGCCGCCACAGAAATATCCGGGTCCAGTCCGCTGGCTGAGGAAGTGACCAGGTCGACCGGAACAGCCTGATTGTTCCCAGGGTCGGCGGCTTTCAATTCAGCAAGGCGGGCTTGCACTGCCTCCATCAAGACGGGATTGAGCACGCTGAGGTTACTCCCCCCGGACTGGGAGGCATTGTATGGATACTCGCTGGTGGCAGAGGGACGCCCCCAGAAATAGCGAGGGTCGGAAAATTCCTGTCCGATCAGGCGAGAGCCGATCACCTGACCGTTCACAACCAACAGGCTTCCGTTAGCCCGTTCCGGAAACAGCCATTGCGCCAGCCCGGTGATCGCCAGCGGGTAGAGCAGGCCGGTGAGAAGGGTTAGCACCAGAAACAGAAAACATGTGGGGCGAATCATCCGACGGATCACGGCAGATCACCTGGAAGTGCGGTCTGGAGAGGCTTGCCCGATGTGCCTGTCGCGTCGTTCCGTTGCGTCAGGAAAAGTTCGCGAGGGAATCATTCGATTCAAGTAGAGTTGTTCATCGAGGCGAATGACTTGCATGATCAACCAGTAAATGCCAAAGAGGATCACGATGCCCACCAGCGTGTGGCCCAATGTGGACACATTTAAATCGGCCTCCCAGGCGAAAAGCTCGATCATCAGCGGAATCAACAGAAGAGCCAGTCCAAATCCAAAATTCGTCAACATCCTACACTCTCCTTTCAATATTAAGGCAGTCGAAGTGCCACCAGGATGAGGTCGATCAACTTGATCCCAATAAACGGCGCAATCAGCCCCCCCAGACCGTAGATCAACAGATTATCCCGCAAGAGGCTGGATGCGCTCCTGGCGCGATAAGGCACGCCTCGCAGGGCGACCGGGATTAATATGATGATGATCAAGGCATTGAAGATCACCGCAGAAAGAATCGCGCTCTGAGGAGTGGCCAGGCGCATGATGTTCAGTGCCTCGAGCTGCGGGTAAACCGAGGAGAAAGCAGCTGGGATGATCGCGAAATACTTGGAGATGTCGTTGGCGATGCTAAAAGTGGTCAACGACCCGCGAGTCATCAGGAGCTGCTTGCCGATCTCAACGATCTCGATCAGCTTGGTTGGGTTGGAATCCAGGTCGATCATGTTAGCCGCTTCACGCGCCGGTTGCGTACCGGTGTTCATCGCCACAGCCACATCCGCCTGGGCGAGCGCGGGTGCATCGTTGGTCCCGTCGCCGGTCATCGCCACCAATCGCCCCCCGGATTGGAAATCTCGAATCAAAGCCAGTTTCTTTTCCGGGGTGGCATGCGCCAGAAAATCGTCGACGCCCGCCTCCGCAGCGATTGCCGCGGCGGTGAGGGGGTTGTCCCCGGTGATCATCACTGTCTTGATCCCCATCTTGCGCAACTGTGCGAAACGCGCTCTCAAGCCGCCTTTGACTATGTCTTTGAGGTAGATCACACCGAGCGCACAGTCGTCGCGAGTCACGACCAGCGGTGTCCCGCCGTTGCGGGCAATCCGGTCGACTTCCTGGTGTAAACCTGGGGGAATGACGCCCGACTGGTTCTGAAGGTACTCCAGCATCACATCTGGCGCACCCTTATAGATGGAGGTGTGGTCGTAGGTGACCCCACTCATCCGTGTCTGGGCTGAGAAGGGCATAAATTGCATTCCCATCGGCATCGCTTCCGACGGACTTAAGCTTCGCCCACGCAGGCCATATTTCTCCTTAGCCAGCACCACGATCGAGCGCCCCTCCGGGGTCTCGTCGGCCAACGATGAAAGTTGGGCAGCCTCAGCCAGTTCACGCTCGTTCACTCCATCTACCGGAATGAACTCGACCGCCTGGCGGTTACCCAGGGTCACTGTGCCCGTCTTGTCCAGGAGTAACACATCCACATCTCCAGCCGCTTCGATAGCCCGCCCCGAGAGGGCTATCACGTTGTGTTGGATCAGGCGATCCATCCCGGCGATCCCAATGGCTGAAAGAAGACCGCCGATGGTCGTGGGAATCAGGCAAACCAGCAAGGCGATCAGCACGGTGAGTGTCACCGGCTGACCGGTTCCGGCTGTATGAACACTGTATGCGGAGAAGGGCAACAGGGTGATACAAACTACCAGGAAGATGATCGTGAAAGCAGCCAGGAGAAGGTTGAGTGCAATTTCGTTGGGCGTTTTCTGCCGCTTGGCGCCCTCGACAAGGGCGATCATCCGGTCGAGAAAGCCTTCTCCTGGGTTGGCGGTGACTTCGATGACCAGCCAATCGGAAAGCACTCGCGTGCCACCGGTGACCGCGCTGCGGTCACCACCCGACTCGCGTATGACCGGAGCGGATTCACCGGTGACAGCCGATTCATCGACGGAGGCGATACCTCGAATCACCTCTCCGTCCACTGGAATCATGTCGCCGGCTTCGACTAAAATCCAATCCCCCTGGCAGAGCCAACTCGAAGGCAGCTCAATGGTTGGTTCAGGTCTTTCGCCCTGAAGATCGTGTTTCTGCAGTTTCTTGGCCTGGGTCTCCTGGCGAGTTTTCCGCAACGCGCCGGCTTGCGCCTTACCGCGACCTTCGGCGAGCGCTTCTGCGAAATTGGCAAACAGAACTGTGAACCACAACCAAAGACTGATCGCTCCGGTAAATGTTGGAGATTGATCGCCCTTACCGGAAAGCGATTGGAACCAGAGCACGGTAGTCAACAGGCTGCCAATCTCAACCACAAACATCACCGGGTTTTGCCACATCTTTCGCGGGTCCAGCTTAATGAACGCATCTGCCATCGCTCGCAGGACCAGTTCGGTTGGCAATGAAGTAAATTTTCGTAAAGATTTCGTCATGGTTAATGACCTATCATCATCAGGTGCTCGATCACCGGACCCAGGGCGAGAGATGGGATGAAATTCAATGCGCCAACCAGAAGAATGACCATGCTCAACCAGGCTATGAACAAGCCTGAAGTGGTGGAAAGTGTTCCGGCACTTGCTGGGGTGATTCGCTTAGCAGCCAACGAACCGGCCAGCGCCAGCGTGGGTACCGCCAGAGCGAAACGACCGATCAGCATCGCCAGCGCTCCAGCCAGGTTATAAAAGAGTGAATTGCCCGAAAGACCGGCAAAAGCGCTGCCGTTGTTGTTGCCCTGCGAGGCGAAGGCATACAGGATTTCACTGAACCCGTGCGGTCCAGGGTTGAGCGCCGCGCCTCGACCGGCGGGGGTGGCGACAGCCAGCGCGGTCAGGCCAAGCACTGTGATTGGCATAATCAGGATCAAGAGAGCACCCATCTTCATCTCATACACTTCAATTTTCTTGCCCAGGTACTCTGGGGTGCGCCCAACCATCAGCCCGGCGACAAAGACCGCGACGATGACAAAAGCCAGCATTCCGTAAAGCCCGGAGCCTACCCCACCCAAGATGACCTCGCCCAAAAACATCATCACCATCGGCACCAAACCACCAAGCGGGGTGTATGAATCGTGCAGGCTATCCACTGCGCCGTTCGAGGTGGCAGTGGTTGTCACGGCAAACAGCGCCGAG
This sequence comes from Anaerolinea sp., assembly GCA_029975965.1. The sequence continues at coordinate 28,872 of JARKOV010000130.1, forward strand.
CGAGTCACGCCAAACCGCACTTCCTTCCCTTCCATATTCCCACCCGGCTGGAAGGAACTGCCCACCTGGTCGACGCCCAATTTCATCAGAAGCGGGTTTCCTCCTGACTCGCTTAAGGCAGCCACACCTACGAAAATGACCAGGAAAAGGATCATGACCCCTAACAACGCCCAACCTTGCCTGGTGTCGCCGACTAGCCGGCCAAAGGTATAGGTCAGCGCGGCAGGGATAGCCGTTTGAGCCAACACCAGCAGGAAATCGATTAACGGGGTGGGATTTTCGAATGGGTGAGCGGCATTCGCGTTGAAGAACCCACCGCCGTTCGTCCCCAGGTGCTTAATCGCCAGTTGAGATGCCACCGGCCCGAGGGCGATCGTCTGTGGAGCGCTGTGGGTATTGGTGGCATGCACGCTTGGCGCGAAGGTCTGCACCACCCCCTGTGATACCAGCACCAGCGCCAGCAAGATGGCGAGGGGTAAGAGAATGTAAAGGATTCCTCGCGTCAGGTCTACCCAAAAATTTCCCAGTTCATGAGTCTTCTGGCGCACAAAGCCGCGGATAAAAGCCACCAGAATTGCCATGCCTGTCGCAGCAGAAAGGAAATTCTGCACGGTCATTCCCAGCATCTGGGTGAGATAGCTCATCGTCGACTCGCCGCCATAGTTTTGCCAGTTGGTGTTGGTCACGAAACTGACAGCAGTGTGGAGCGCCAGGTCCGCTGGGACCGAGCTCAAGTGTTGGGGGTTGAGCGGCAGCCAGGCCTGCAATCGCTGCAACAGGTACAAGAAGAGAATACCGACCAGGTTGAACAGCAACATCGCCAGAGCATACGCCGACCAATCCATCTGCTCCTCAACGCGCACCCCGCCGAGACGGTAGATCAGGCGCTCGACCGGCATGAGAAGGCGGCTGAGCAGGGTGGGCTCGCCCTGGAAGACCTGAGCCATGTAGAAGCCAAGCGGCTTGACCAGCAGGATCAATCCAAGGAAGTAAACGCAAATTTGGATCCAGCTATTCAAGGTCATTTAAAAAATCTCCGGCTTGAGCAGGGCAACAAAGAGGTAAATCAAAAGACAAAGCGCGAGGATTCCTGTGATAACATCGAAAATGACCATGCCCACTCCAAAAGAACTGACCTTCCTCAGCAACCCAAAAAGACATCGATCGTGCACATTGCCGATCGATGTCTACTGTAATGGATCGCCTGTTAATTTGGCGTTAAGGAAAACCAGGAAAGCCGGTGAAGCTCACTTCGTCGTTACGAAAAATCCGCCGGAAAACGCCCTTCGTTGATCTTTCCCAGGCGCGCCGGATGGTAAGTGTAGATGATCGCCCGCCGCGGCACCCGGCTGCGGTTAAGATCCGAGTAATGCAACAGGTAGGGATCGAAGAAGATCATCTCACCGGCTTTGAGCGGCGCGGGCACGCGCTGGCTCGTATCCACGTAGGCCGGGTCGACCTCGAAGCGCGAGCCCTCACGGAACGGCAGGATCGGCTTGCCCAGGTGGCTGCCGGGGATGACCTGCAGGCAGCCGTTATCGGCGTCGGCGTCGTCCAGGTAAATGAAGCAGGTGACCAACTGGTCGGTGTGGGCGCGCCAGCAGCACACCCAGTCCTGGTGCCATGGATAGGGCGAACCGCCAGGGAGTTTCAGGTTTAACTTGTCCTCGAACAGCTCGACCGGTTCGCCAAAAATGGCGCTGATCGGCCCGGTGATCTCCGGGGCAAAGGCCAGGTCGTGAAAAATCGGGCTCAAGTCGGAGATCGGCTCCAGCTTGCGGATCACCTTTTCCATGCCGGCCTTATTCTCCTCCGCCAGGTGGTCCACCTCCCACTCGATGCGCCTGGCGTAGCGCGCGCTCTCGTCCCGGCACAGTCGCATCAACCGGTCCGATTCGGCGCGTAAGCGGGCCAGGTGCTCCTCGGAGACCACCGCCGGGGCTGTCAGGTAGCCCTCCCGCATGTATTTCTCAACGTCCACCTGGATGGTTTTGTGCAACATAAAGATCTCCTTGGTGAGCAAAATACGATTATTTAGATGTATTATATGCGATATGAGCGGCTGATGAAAGCGATCGCCAGGGAATCCCAGGGAAAAGACTCCCCCTCCTAATGCGGTTGACTTTCTAACCGACCTCCGTATAATCCTGTAATAACAGGATTACATCCCGGATTTAATCCACCCCTGCTGGAGAGCATATGACCCAACCGGTCCGCATTTGCCTGGTGGGCGCCGGGCGAGCCGCCAAGGTGCACGCCAACTCCCTCACCCGCCACGTCCCCGGCGGGCAGTTGGTCGCCATCGTCGACCCAAACGATGAGGCGCTGAACGCCACCGCCGCCGAGTACGGCGTGGAAGCGCGCTACGCCTCCTTCGCACACGCCCTGGATCATTCCTCCTTCGAGGCAGTGGTGATCACTACCCCCACCTTCACCCACGCTCACCTGGCGATCGAGGCCGCTGCGGCGGGCAAGCACATCTTCCTGGAAAAGCCCATGGCGCTCGACCTCGCTGAGTGCGATGCGATCCTCCATGCCACCCGGCAGAACGGCGTTCTGCTGCAACTTGGCTTTATGCGCCGCTTCGACCCCGACTTCGCCGCCGCTTACCAGCGCATCCAGGCGGGCGAGATCGGCCAACCGATGATGGTCAAGTCCCTCACCCACGGACCCGGCCTGCCGCCGCCCTGGGCGCGCGACCTGAAGACCTCCAACGGCAACCTGGCCGAGGTCAACAGCCACGACTGGGACTGCACCCGCTGGCTGATGGGCTCGGACCCCTTCCGGGTATACGCCGAAGTGGCCAACATCAAGGGCGCGGCGCGCGGCGTGGACACCGAAGACTTTTACGACAACGCGCTGGTCAACATCAAGTTCGAGAACGGCACCCTGGGCACCATCTCCTCCATCTGCCCCTGCGACTACGGCTACGACGCGCGGGTGGAGATCACCGGCGAGCGGGGCATCCTGCAGATCGGCGAGTTAAAAGGTCAGGCGCTGGTCGTCTGCACCGACCGCGAAGCCGGGCTGGTCACGCCCATCTTCCGCACCTGGCCACAGCGCTTCGCCTGGGCTTATATCCGCGAGATGGAGCATTTCGTCGACTGCATCCAAACTGGCAAGGAACCGCAGGTGGGCGGCTTGGATGGACGCTGGGCAGTTGCCGGGGTGCTGGCAGCCACCCGCTCTTTCCGCGAAGAGCGCCCGGTGACCTTGAGCGAAGTGATGGCACCGTGATGAACGGGCAGATGTTGGCTGCCGTATATTATGGTCCGCAGGACCTGCGCGTGGAGCGGCGGCCTATCCCCCAGCCCGGCCCGGGGGATGTGCTGGTGCGCGTGCGCAGCGCCGGCATCTGCGGCACCGACCTGCGCATCTACCACGGCGGGCACCGCATGTACGCTCCTGGCACGCTGCGCGTTCCGGGTCACGAGGCAGCCGGCGAGGTGGCGGCGGTGGGTCACGAGGTGCAGGGACTATCCACCGGCCAGCCCGTCTTCGTCGCGCCCAATTACGGCTGCGGGCGTTGCCGCCAGTGCATCACCGGCAACAACAACCGCTGTGCTAACTACGGTGCGCCGGGCATCACCATCGACGGGGCGTTCGCCGAGTACATGCTCGTCCCGGCTGCTTCCGTCGTGCAGGGCAACCTCATCCCCATCGAAGCACAGGTCGACCCGGCTGCCGCCGCCCTGATCGAGCCTTTCGCTTGCGTGTTGCGCGGGCAGGCCGCACTCCACATCACACCTACGGACGCGGTGCTGATCGTCGGCGCGGGGCCGATTGGGATCATGCACCTGCTGGCAGCCCGGCTGCAGGGTGCTCGGCGAGTGATCGTCAGCGAGAACAACCTTGAGCGCGCCACACAGGCTGCCAGGTTTGGCGCGCATCGCGTGGTCATCCCCCACCAGGAAGACCTGGCGACAGCCATCGCCGAGGAGACCGGAGGGGAAGGGGCGGATGCGATTGTCGTCGCCGCCCCGGCGCACAACGCCTTCGAGCTCGCCCCACAACTGGCGGCCATCGGCGGTCGGATCAACTTCTTCGGCGGGCTCCCCAAGGACCGTCCAGCCATCCAGCTCGATGCCAACCTGGTACACTACAAAGAGCTGGTCGTCACCGGCACCACCGCCTCCAGCACTGCCGACTGCTGGCGCGCCTCCAACCTGGTCAACGCGGGCAAGATCGACCTTGCTCCCCTGGTCAGCGCGCGCTTCCCGCTGCAGGAAGCGGTTGAGGCAATCGAGGCGGCCGGGTCAGGCAAGTTGCTCAAGGTCGTCATCGAGCCGTAAATCCATAACCGATTCGCCAAGGAACCCGTATGTCACCAGACTCCCACCGTCCCTTCACCCTCGACCTGATCCAGGACGAACACGTCCGCTTCGATCGCGACGACAATCGCGTGGTGCGCAGGCTCTCGTCGATGAAAGGCCAGTTTTCCGACCAGGACGCTTACGCAGCGATGCTGGAGCGCGAAGACACCCTGCTCTACGAGGTGCTGGAAATCCGCCGCCCCGAAGAACCCGGCGAGTTGCTCTTTGGCTTATCGATCGTTCACCCGGGCAAGGTCGGGGAGGAATACTGGATGACCAAAGGGCACTTCCACGAAGTGCAGGGCACCGCGGAGGTGTACCAGTGCCTGCGCGGCGAGGGTTTCATGGTCATGGAGACCCCTGAAGGCGAGTGGGCGGTGGAAAGGCTCGCCCCGGGCAAGCTGCTCTACGTGCCGCCGCGCTGGGCACACCGCTCGGTCAACACTCACCCCAGCCAGGATTTGGTCACCTATTTTGTCTACCCGGCGCACGCCGGGCATGATTACGGCAGTATCGAGAAGCAGGGCTTTCGCAAGCTGGTCGTCGAGCGAAGCGGCAAACCAGCCATCGTGGATAACCCGCGCTGGCTGCCCCCGGAGCAACGCTGATGCCCAAACCCTTGAAGGAATGCCGCGTGTTGGTGACTGCCACCTCGTATGGGGCAAGCGACCCGCGCTTGAAATCCAGCCTCGAAGAGCAGGTGGGCAGCGTCGCCTACAACCAGACCGGCAAGCCCTACCCACCAGAAGAGCTGACGCGCCTTATTCCCGGTTACGATGGCTGCATCGCCGGGCTGGACCGCTTCGACCGCGCCGTGATCCGGGCCGCTACCGAGCTGCGGGTGATCGCCCGATACGGCGTCGGCGTGGACAGTGTGGACCTGGACGCGGCGCGCGAGCGCGGTATCGTGGTCACCAACACCCCCGGCGCCAACGCAGACGGCGTGGCGGAGCTGACCGTCGGCTTGATGCTGGCCCTGGCCCGCAACCTGCCCCAGGCGGACCGCGAGACCAAGGCGGGCGGTTGGCCGCGCCTGCAAGGGGTGTCTCTGAGCGGCAAGGTGGTCGGGCTGGTCGGTTTCGGGGCAATCGGCAGGCTGGTCGCGCGCAAGCTCTCCGGCTTCGACTGCGTCATTCTCGCCTACGACCCGCTTCTCTCCGTGGAAACCGCCGCCGGGGCAAACGTTCAGCTCGCCAGCCTGGAGGAGCTCGCCGCCCGCGCCGATTTTCTTTCGCTACACTGCCCGCTGACCCCCGAGACGCGCAACCTGGTCAACCACCGTTTCCTCAAGCAGATGAAACCCGGGGCCTTCCTGATCAACACCGCCCGCGGCGAGCTGGTGGATGAGACTGCCCTTTATGCAGCCCTACAAAGCGGTCACCTGCGCGGGGCTGCCCTGGATGTGTTTGCCGCCCAGCCGCCCGGCGCGGATAACCCGCTGTTGCAGTTGCCGCAGGTCATTGCCACCCCACATACCGGGGCGCACTCCGACAGCGCCGCCAACGCGATGGGCTGGGGGGCGCTGCGCAACTGCCTGGCGGTGCTCAAGGGCGAAGAACCGGAAAACAGAGTCGTCTAGCGCACGGGATATCCCACACCGGGAAGGAAACCAGTGAACCAACCCACCTCTGCTCACTCCCTGATCCCCAAAACGCGACCCACCTTTTATTTCATCGGGGTCACCACCGCCCGGTCAGCGATCATGCAAGTTTTCCCACAGTGGATGGATGCCCTCGGCTTCCCAGATGTGACCATCCAGGGTATCGACCACCCGATCCACGACGAACCGGGCAACTACCGCCGCACGGTCGAGTTCATCAAGCACGACCCGCTCTCCTTGGGCGGGCTGGTCACCACCCACAAGATCGACCTTTTGGAGGCGGCGCGCGACCTGTTCGACGAGTTGCACCGCTCCACGCTGCTCACCGGCGAGCTCTCCAGCATCTCCAAGCGAGACGGGCGCCTGGAGGGCTGCGCCAAGGACCCGCTCACCTCTGGGTTGAGCATGGATGCTTTCCTGGGAGAAGGCTACTTCGGCCGCACCGGCGGGGACGTGCTGTGTTTTGGCGCAGGCGGCTCGGGCAAAGCCATGGCGCTGCACCTGATCGGCAAACCCAACCCCGCCGACCGCCCGCGGCGCTTCATCGTCGTCAACCGCTCGCCAGGTCGCCTGGAAGCCATGCGCAAGATGGTGGAATCCATGGGCGGAGAGATCCACTTCGAATATGTGCACAACGCCGACCCGCTGGTGAACGACGAGATCATGGCCCGGCTGCCGGAGGGGAGCCTGGTGATCAACGCCACCGGCATGGGCAAGGACACACCCGGCTCCCCGGTGACCGACCGTGGAGTGTTCCCCTACCGCGGCGTGGCCTGGGAGATCAACTACCGCGGCGAGCTGGATTTCTGGCACCAGGCAATGGCTCAGCGCGATTCCAGGCAATTAACCATAGAGGATGGCTGGCTGTACTTCTTGCACGGTTGGACACAGGTCATCGCAGAGGTGCTGCACATCTCGATCGATGAGAAATTCAACGAGCTCGCCCAGATCGCGGCGCCCTTGCGCCCGAAGCTGGTCGCCAAACGACGCAACCCCGCGGGCGCCGCGTAGCGCAGGAAGGAGCCGGTGATGAAGAAAACCCACCTGATCGGCGTAGACCTGGGCACCAGCAGCACCAAGGCGGCTCTGTTCACCGTCACCGGGGAGCGGGTGGCGGAAGACTCGCGCGAAGTGCCCCTCTACCACCCCAAACCGGGTGTGGTGGAGCAGGAAAACGAAGATTTTTACACCACCGCCGCGCAGACCGTTCGCGCCTGCCTGACCCACAGCGGCGTTGACCCGCGCCAGGTCGCCGCCATCGCCTTCGATAGCCAGATGGCCGGGATCGGCACCGTCGACGCGGACTTCAACCCCGCCACCCGCTTCGATTCCTGGCTGGACATGCGCTGCCAGCCGTATATCCAGTGGATCCGCGAGCACTACGCCGAGCGGGTCACCCGCCTGACGGGTTGCCCGCCCACCTGCGATCATGGGCCGAAAATCCTGTGGTGGAAGGAGGAGCAGCCCGAAAGCTACCGGCGCATCGCAAAATTCGTCACCCCGGCCGGGTTCGTGGCGGGGAAGATGGCCGGGTTGAAAGGAGAGATGGCTTTCATCGACCGCACCTTCCTGCACTTCACCGGGTACGCCGACGCCCAGCTCGGTCAATGGTCTGGGGAACTTTGCTCGTTAATGGGGGTGGACGAGGACAAGCTGCCGCGCATCGTCGAGCCCTGGCAGGTGGTGGGCGAGGTGACGGAGCAGGCCGCCAAGGATTTCGGCCTCGCCCCCGGCACTCCGATCGCGGCCGGTTGCGGCGACACCGCCGCCAACGCCCTCGGGGCGGGGATCACCCAGGCCGGGATGCTCTTCGACGTGGCCGGAACCGCCGCGGTGCTGGCCGGCTGTACCAGCGCCTTCGTCGCCGACACCCAAGAGATGGCGCTGCTCACCATGCGCTCGGTCATCCCGGGCTTGTGGCACCCGCTGGCCTACATTGGAGGCGGAGGGCTGGCGCTGCGCTGGTTCCGCGACCAGTTTTACAAGGTGCAGCCCGAGGTACTCAGAAAAGACGAGGGCGATGCCTACGCCGAGATGATCGCCCACGCAGAGTCCATTCCGCCCGGCGCGGAGGGATTGATCTTCTCACCCCACCTGGGAGGGCGCATCTGCCCGGCAACCCCGGAGATGCGCGGCGCGTGGCTGGGTTTCTCCTGGGGGCACACCCAGGGGCACTTCCTTCGCGCCCTGTTGGAGTCGGTCGCCTATGAGTACGCCTATTACCTGGGCATCTTGCAGCGGCTGCTGCCGGGCCTGGCCTTTCACGAGGCGCGCGTGGTCGGCGGGGGAGCGCAGAGCGCGGTTTGGAACCAGATCAAGGCAGACGTCCTGGGTGTGCCCTACCAGGCGTTGCGTGGCAGCGAGTTTGGCACGTGGGGCAGCGCGCTGGTCGCTGGAAAAGCAGCCGGGGTGTTCGACGATCTGGCCGCGGCGGCTAAGGAGCATGCCGTGCCCGCCGGTCCGCCCATCAGCCCCAACTTGCCCAACCACCAGCTTTACCAGGGGTATGCCGGCGAGTACATCCGCTGGCAGGAAAAGCTGGCTGAAGGCTTCTCGCGCCCGGCGGCTCCGGTCTGGGCCAGACATGGGTGAGCGATATGCTCAAGCGCATCGATTTCGACCATCCCCTGCCCTATTACAGCCAGTTGATCACCCTGCTCAGCGAGCGCATCCATAACGGCGAGTGGCAACCCGGCGACCAGTTGCCCAGCGAAGCGGATTTGTGCCAGATGTACGCCGTCAGCCGTACGGTGGTGCGCCAGGCGCTGCAAGAGATGCAATACGCCGGTCTCGTCTCGCGCCGAAAAGGTAAGGGCACCTTCGTCGCCCAACCCAAGCTGGGCGAAAGCCTGGTGCAAACCTTGACCGGCTTTTACCAGGATATGCGCGAGCGCGGGCACACCGTCGCGACTCAGGTGCTGCAGAGCGACCGGATTCAGCCCAGCCCAAAGATCGCCGAGCAGCTACAGCTCGAAGCGGGCGCCGATGTGTATCGCATCGAGCGGTTGCGCTTTGTCGACGGCGAGCCGATTGTGTTGGTGACCACCTACCTGCCCTGCCGCCTGTGCCCCGGCCTCGACCAGTTCGACCTGAGCGCCCGCTCCTTATATGAGGTGTTGGAACACGCGCTTGGACTGGAGCTTTCTCATGGACGGAGGAGCATCGAGGCGGTCGCTGCCAACGCCCGTGAGGCCCAGTTGCTGGACCTACGAGAAGGCGATCCATTGATCCGCCTGGAGAGCGTCACCTTTCTCAAGGACGGCAGGCCGGTGGAATACTACCAGGCCGTGCACCGTGGCGACCGCTCGCGCTTCGAAGTCGAGCTGTACCGGCGGTGATGAGAAAAAAGGTCAGGCGCCCAACACGGTGGAAGCAAAAGCGCATCTAAAACTCGCTCTTGAACTGTCCCGCCTGTGGTAAGATCAGGCCGTGCCTCGCCCATCTCCCGACCCTGATTTCCTCAAAACCTTTCTGCGTCTCTTCCTCCCCGTAGCGACGCAAAGCCTATTTTTCAACCTCATCGGCATCCTGGACGTGTTGATGGTCGGACAGCTCGGCGACGTGCCTGTCGCCGCGGTCGGGCTTTCGGGGCAATTCTTTTTCCTGCTCAATTTGACCCTCTTTGGCACCACCGGCGGGGCGGCGGTCTTCGCGGCGCAGTACTGGGGAGCCGGCGACCTGCCCAACCTGCGGCGTGTCCTGGGACTTTGCCTCGCGGTGTGCCTGGCCGCATCCGGAATCTTCGCTTCCACCGCGCTCCTCTTTCCCACCTGGGTCATCGGGCTATATACCCGCGATCCGGCGGTGATTGCGCTGGCTACCGGCTACCTGCGCATCATCGGCTGGAGTTATTTGTTTTCCGGGATCACCGTCGCCTTTGCCGTCATGGTGCGCTCGACCGGCAATACTCGCCTGCCCATGCTGGTTTCGGTGGCCATGCTCTGCCTGAACACGGCACTTAACTACAGCCTCATTTTCGGGAAATTGGGTCTACCCGCTCTTGGCGTGCAAGGCGCTGCCATCGGCACGACCACCGCGCGCGTGCTGGAATGCCTGCTGCTCCTGGTGCTCCTCTATCGCTTGCGCACCCCGGTTGCGGCCAGCCCGCGCCAGCTCTTCGATTTCGACCTCCCCTTCATCACCCGCCACCTGCGCCTGATCCTGCTGGTGTTCGCCAACGAGTTCCTGTGGGCGCTGGGGGTGAATGTGTACAATGGGATTTTCGCCCGGCTGGGCACCTCTGCCTATGCGGCGTACAACATCACCAACACCTTCCAGGGTCTGGGACTCTTCTTCGCCATGGGCTGCGCCACGACCTGCAGCATCCTGGTCGGGCAGCGCATCGGCGCCGGAAAGCCACACGAGGCCTACCAGATCGCCCGGCGAATCCTGGGGATCAGCGCGAGCGGATCGCTGCTCTCCGGGCTGGCGATCGCCGCGGCGCGCTTGCCGCTCCTGGACCTCTACCAGGTCTCCGACTCGGCCCGCCACGACGCTGCCTTGATGATGCTCATCGCCGGGCTGACGCTCTGGCTGCGCAGCCTGGACGCCATGTTCATCATTGGCATCCTGCGCAGCGGCGGCGATATGCGCTATTCCGCCTTGCTGGACGTGGGGGCGATCTGGCTGGCGGGCATCCCGGCTGTGGCGCTGGCGGCCTTCGTCTTCCATCTGCCGGTGCAGTGGGTCTTTCTGGCGCTCCTGACCGAGAACCTGGTCAAGAACACTATCGGTTTGCGCCGTTTTCTCTCCAGGAACTGGATCCGCAACCTGACCCGTGCGACCTACGCGGCGGAAGTCGCCCCCGAAGCCCAACGCAGCGGCCTGTAGCCGGTCAACCGAAAATCCGCAATCCCGCCTGGATGGCCTGGAGGTTGCCGCGAAATGCCAGCGACAGCTCGGTGTAGGGTGAAAACCCGCATCGGGCACAGTCGATTTTTGCACGTCCGAGGAGGTAGCAGCCTTGCCGGATCGTTCCATCGGGGTCTGCGCTGTCGATCCGCCAGGGAAGGCAGCGCCAGGTGTTGTGCTGCAATGCGCGCAGGGAGGCCACCGAATTCAACACCGGATAGCCCGCTCGCTTAAGCTCGATCAGGCGCTCCAAGAGAGCGATTCGCTGGGGAAAGGGCAGAAAAAGCGCATCGTCATCGCCATACGGGTAATAAAACTGGATGGTGATGCCCTTGACATGCTCCGAGAGAAAGCGCACCAGCTCCGGGACCTCGAGGTGGTTGATGGCATTGGCGGTGATGTGAGCAAAGAGGCGCGGGTGTGAAGAGTTGAGGATGTTATCGATGACCTGATCGAAGATATCAGCCTGGCGCAAGCGATGGTGCGTTTCGGCGAAACCGTCTACGCTCACCCACAAGACATCGCTCTCGACGTCCAGCGGCAGCGTCCCGTTGGTCGTCAGCCCCACGCAGGCGAATTTCTGACGGGCATAGCCCACGACATCGCGCACGCGGTACTCGCCGTCCCGCCAGAGCAGCGGCTCGCCGCCCTCCAGCACGACCACCCGGTCGCCTCGCTCGTGCAACCGATCGAGGCAATGGCACACCTGCGCAAAGGAGGGGTCGGGGGCGGCGTAGTCGACAAAGGGGCATTGGCGGCAGCGCAGGTTGCAGCGATAGGTCAGCTTGTAACTGGCCAGAAACGGCTTGCGCCTGCCCGTCAGCAGGTACCGGGTAACAACCTCCAGCATGAAATGCAATTTGCTTTGAGCCATCCAAGGCTCTCCCTGCCGGCTCCCACGCGATTCCGCGACTCGATTTACAGAATCACTGCTTCCAGGAGCATCTGGCGATCCACCAACCCAAGGGGTTTGCCGTTTTCATCGACAACCACCAGCCATTTCCTGGATTCGGCCAGTATCTTTTGAACCGCGTCGACGACCGGCAGATCCGGCGGCGCGGTCAGGGGGCCGGGAGACATGAGATCGAAGGCGGTTTCTTTACCAGGGGCGGGCTTGCCAATCTGGCGCAGTGCGTCAAGAATATTCTTCCGCTTGGATGGTTGCACGCGCATCACCACGTCGGAATCGCTCAACAGACCGATCGCCTTCCCCTGCCCATCGACAACGATCAGGCGATGCGAGTCGCTGCGCGCGAACTTCTCGATGATGGCGGGTAGATCCTCGTCCTGGTTGACCATCGGGATATTTCGGGTCATGATGTCCTGGACGAGCCGTCCCGCCTGGGCTGGAACGGGCTCCTCGGGTTGTTCGATCGCTCCGGTTCCGGCCACCTGGCGCAGCACATCCAGCCGGGAGAGCATTCCAACCAGTTTTCCGGCCTGGTTGACCACCGGCAGCCGCTTGAGGCCCGCCCGCGCCATCTGCGCGGTCGCCTTTCCCAGCGTGTCTGCCTCGGTCACAGTCACCACAGGCTGCGTCATGACATCCACGACCTTGAGCGGTGAGTCTTGCAGGCTGCGCAATTCCTGGTCGAGCTCTGCCCTGTCCATGCGAATGGCGACCGAGAGACGCTGTTGGATTCCAGCTCGCTCGAGCAGATCCTCGTCGGTTAGTATGCCAACGACCCGCCCGGCAGGATCGACCACGGGCATGGCTTTCACCTTTTTTTCCAGCATCTGCTTCCAGGCCTGGAAAATCGACTTGTTCGCCGTGATAGCCACCACATCGCGGGTCATCACCTCCGCAACCAGCCGGTCTGCGGGGAGGGGATTGAGGTAGCGATGGGTGTATTTGACGATCTGGACATCTTCGAGGAGAATCAGGCCTTCGCGCACCATGGGATAGATCACATCCACGACCGCCGCAATTTTCTCCGGGGCGTCGATGGCTTCGATCAAGACCGGCAAATCCATCGACAACACTTCGATAGCGGTGGTGTGAATGCGCGAATGCGCGCCGAATCCAGCCACACCGCGGAACACGGTCGCGCCGGCCATGCCATGCGCGCGCAGCGTTTCCAAGAGCACGCTTTCTAGCGATTTTCCGCGCCAGCGGTCGCTTTCGCCAATGTAGATGCTCAGCTTTTGAGCCTTTTTATGTAAGGAGAGATCCGGCATGTTGTGCTCCTTGCTTCTCTATGTATTATAGGCTTTTCGCGAGCGCAATTCCTAGCGCGACCGCCAACAAACCAATCAAGGTGCTGCCGAAGGCGTTGAGCAAACCCAGGATCCATTGACCGCGGTTGATCAGCGTGATGCTTTCGAAGCTGAAAGTCGAAAAGGTGGTATAAGCGCCGAAGAACCCGACCGTGATTAAAAAGCGCAATCGCGGGTCGATCAAGAGTCGTTCCGCCGTCAGCGTCAAGAACAGGCCAAGCAAAAAGCTTCCGGAGATATTGATCAGGAAAGTGCCGTACGGAAACGCCGCTCCCCATTTCTGGGCGGCCCAGTAACCGATCCAATAACGCGCATTCGCGCCGAGCATCGCTCCGGCGGAGATCAGCAGGATTCGCTCTACGTTGGGTCCAAGAATAAAGTTCAATATGTCCTCATCTCGCATGAAAAAACCCCTGCCAAAGACAATCGTCATCAGCAGAGGCCATCAGCACACAGGCAGTTTGGGTACGCGAGCCTCATCGCGCCGTCAACACCAGCGCCGGATATTTTACGCCTGTATCCAGTCTACCGTCAAGGGCATCGCAGATGGAGTGTATACCTTGCCAGGGGGAAAATTCCGCAACAGATTTTCTGCGTTTTTACCTCTTACCGCACATTCGAAAGGCTTGGAGATCAATTATTCTTCGGATATTCTCGCGACCGTTGGTGCTGGAACATGCGGTAAGCGGAGTAAATCAATACGACCCCCAGGATCACTTTTAAAGCGCTGGGTGAAACGAAGCCGAACAACAGTCCTCCCAGGATCGAACCCAGCACAGAACCCGCCCCCATCGGGAGAACGATCTGCCTGGCGACGGCGCGATCAAAAAAGGCGCGTGAGCGATAATAGCGGATCAAGCCAGCGCAGATGGTCGGTAAGCTGATGATCAGGCTCGCCGTGCCGGCCAGTTTGACGCCGATCCCAAAAACAAAGATCAACGTGGGGATGAGCAGTTCACCCCCCGCCACACCCAGGGTGCTGCTGACAATGCCAATCAGGATTCCGGCCACGATTCCAACCACGAACTGCAGCAGGAGAGCCCCGTCGATCAGGTTGGCGCTCAGGAGGGGGACAAAGCCTTCGAATATCAACAGACAACCGATCGAGATCAGCAAGAATTTCATCCACCGCTCTAAGATGTGGCTGGATATTCGGCTCGCCACGCCGGCTGCAATGAAGGCAGACGAAACTGCGCCGATCATCATCGACGCCAGTATGGGCAGCAAGTCCAGGAAAGGATACCCCACGACCACCCTGAGTCGAACAAAAAGTGAAGAGACGATCGTGATCAGACTGACGGCCAGGTTGATTGGTACCGCTTCTCGCGCATTGCGCTCGAGCGGCCCCACCAGCACCGGGAGGCGGAATTCCGCGCCTCCCAAACCGATCAACCCCCCCAGGAGACCAATCGGAATGGAGGTGAACAATGCGATCAGCGTTTGCCTTCGGGAGGTAGCTTTCATGCGCGTGGTATCGTGGGAAGAATTCCTAGTGTGCGGTCTCAAGAGACCTGGAAAGGCGCAACGCGACGAACAGGACCGCGAAGGCGATCGCCGAAAGCAGTAAAACCAATTGCCCGGCGAGCTGGGAATTGTTCGTTTGCACCGCATCGTACAGCGCCATGGAAAGGGTTTGGGTCCTTCCGGGGATATTGCCCGCCACCATCAGGGTCGCGCCAAAATCTCCCATCGCTCGCAGATAGCCCAACAATCCACCCGCGACAATCCCCCTCCATGCGATGCCCAGGTCAATGAACCAGAAAAGCTGCCATCGATTGCACCCATCTACCCGACCGGCGTCTTCGATCTCCTGGCTGACTTCGGAGAGGCTGGTTCTCACCAGTTGCACCACCAGCGGAATCGCCGCCACGGTGGCTGCAACCACCGCGCCCGGCCAGGCAAATACGATGCGGATCCCCGCTTCTTCCAAGAATGGGCCCAAACCCTGCCTGCCGAATAAAAGCAGCAAGTAATAGCCCAAAACAGTCGGGGGCAGGACCAATGCCAGCAGCGTCGCCCCCTCCAAAGCCCATTTAAAGCGGAACCGGCTTTTGACCAGCACCCAGGAGATTCCAATCCCGAACAGGAGCGCCAGCAAACCCGCCCAGGCGGACACCCACAGAGATAAAACCAGGGGGGTGGCGCTCATGGAGCCGGCGTCTGAAGTTGTAGATTTAATGCGCGGATCTCATCCGGCAGGAGAAAACCGTACTGCCGCATGATCGGGCGCCCGGTTTCGCCGTTAATGAACTCGATAAATTCACCCGCCAGGCCGGGATGTTGACTGGCCGTGAGGATCGCCAGCGCCTGGTCCAGCGGCTCGTGCAGCGAGTCGTCGATCAACGTCCAGGTGATTTCTGGCACATTCGCCACCGAAAGAGAGATGATCCCCACATCGGCGTCGCCCGTCTGGATGAATTGAAGCGCCTGGCGCACGTTCTCGCCATACACCAGCTTGGGTTTCACCTGCTCCCATAAACCCAAAGTCTCCAGGGCTTGCCTGGCAGCCAGGCCGTACGGCGCGTGTTCCGGGTTGGCGATGGCGATATGCCGGATGTCTTCCTTCAGCAAGTCTTCCAGCCCGACTGCCTGGACGCCCGATTGCTTGTTCACCGCCAGGATAATCCGCCCCCTGGCATATAACGCGGCGCTTTCCGGTAAGGCCAGGCCCTGGTCGACCAGGCGATCGACATATGCAATATTAGCCGCAGCCACCAGGTCAAACGGGGCGCCGTTTTCGATTTGCTGCACCAACTGACCGGTGGAGCCAAACACCAGGGTCACTTTTTTGCCAGTCTGTTGCTCGTAAAGCCGGGCGATATCCGTGAATGCAAATTGCAGGTCCGCAGCAGCCGCGACGGTGATTTCTTCTACCGGCGACGTGGAAAGAAAGGTCGGCCGGGCAAGGGGCTGGCCTTGGCAACCGTAAAGCATCAAAACGATGATGATGGAGAAAAATATCCGGATGGCTTTCATCAATCCTGGTCCTCAAGAAAATATTGCGATGATCGCTCGACCCAATCCAGGATGGCTTCCAACTGGCGGATGCGCAGGTCCAACCCCATTTGATTGAAAATCTGACCGGGAGGCACCAAAGATGAGCGGATTCGTAGCTCCATCAAATCGGCGCGGATGGAATCCGCTTGTTCCTGGATGAATTTCAAGCACAGGCTTTCGCGCAGGTTCGCGGCAAAAAACAAACGGGTGATGAATTCAACGCGGATCGCGCGGGCATTGCCCGGTGTCGGTGTATACAGCCAGGTTTCAAACTCACATTTCCCCAGCTCGGTGAGGGTGAGCAAGCCTTTGTCCGGGCGTTTTTCCTGCGGCACGGGCGTGATCGTGACCCATTGGTCTTTTTCCAGCATCTTGAGAATGTTATAGGCCTGGCTCTGCGAGATATGCCAAACCTCCCGCAGGCTGGTTTCGAGGTGCTTGTGCAACTCGTAGCCATACATGGGGCGGATATAGAGAAACCCCAGGAGGGCAAACTTTGGCGAAAAACCAACAGCAGGAGGGGTAGATTGTGGCATACGATATACTCACTCGA
Organism: Anaerolinea sp.; assembly: GCA_029975965.1. Next base: position 45,403 of record JARKOV010000130.1, read on the forward strand.
TGAGTATAACCGAAAACCGGTTATCGCGCCAGTGCATGCATCAAAACAGGAAGAAAAATGCTCCCCCACACGAAGGCAAAGAGAGAAGTGATCAACGAAGAAGAATCCTGAAGCAGAACGTCCCGATCTACGATTTTCCTCAAGGAAGCATCCAGGACTCGGACAGGACAACGAATCATATTGATAACCGCTCAGTACGCTGTCAATAGTAATTTGATTGACCACAGAGAGGGTAGAAGCAGAGTTCCCGCAATGAGGTATTGAGCGAGCCTCTTTCACCTCCGGCCGAGTCGTTACAAATATTTGTATATCCTGGCATATCCATAATTTTTATATTACAATGCTATAGAAGATATTAACCCCAGTGCTTAAAGCGTGTTGATTTCAAACCTATGATCCGATTAATAAAATCGACAGAATATCTTAAAACAAAGGAGTTTTCGATGAAAATAGCCTTGGTCTCTGACGACGGCAAGACGATCAGCAGGCATTTTGGCCGAGCAACCTACTATGTGGTGCTGACGATCGAAAACGGGCAGGTCGTCCAGCGTGAGCTGCGCAATAAGCTCGGTCACGGTCAGTTCGCCGCCGATGGGCACCAGGAAAGGCACCAGCACGGCGAAGGGCATGGATTTGGCGATGCCGCCCACGCCAGGCACACCCGCATGGTCGAGGCGATCCAGGACTGCCAGGTGGTGATCGGTGGCGGGATGGGGATGGGCGCCTATGACGGCTTGAAACGCAATAAACTCACCCCGATTTTGACCAACCTGGAAGAGATCGACCAGGCTGTGCAGGCCTACCTCGCCGGGACACTCACCCACCAGGAAGACCTGCTGCACTGATGGCCCTGTCCACCGATTAGACGTTGCGAAAAAATCGACCCGCTTAAAAAAATCCTGGCACGCCGGTCGAGTCAGTCTTATCTGCCAACCACATGACGCCGAGAACACCGCATGAGCGCTGCGCAAACGTTTCTCAACATTATCCTGTTGAGCCTGGTCGCCGGATTGGGCACCGGGCTGGGTGGGCTCATTGCAGTGATTCGCAGGCCTGGCAGGCGCTCCTATGGCTTGTTGATGGGCATCACCGCCGGCGTGATGCTATCGCTGTCCTTTCTTGAGCTGGTCAACGAGGCTTGGGAGCTGAGCGGATACCTGACCGCGACGGTTGGTTTTGGAGTGGGGGCCACTTTCATGCTGGTGCTGGACTACCTGGCGCCGCACATGCGCTTTGGCGAGCTGGAAGTGCTTTCCAAAAGTGCGATGGGCGAAGAGAACGACCACAGGCCTTTTCACTTCCGGCGCAGGCGATTTCGAGGATTTCACATCCAGGGCGAGCAAATGGACAGGCGATTGGTTCGCACCGGCCTGCTCCTGGCGGTGGGCATCACCATTCACAATATCCCCGAGGGCATCGCGGTCGGAGCCGGTTACATGCACACTCCGCAGTTTGGGATGTTCATCGCCACCGCCATCCTGTTGCACAACATCCCAGAAGGCATCGCCACCGCGTTGCCCCTCTGCAAAGGTGGGGTCTGTCGCTGGGACGCCTTCCGGGCGGCTTTTCTTTCCGGTCTGGCCGAGCCAGTCGGCGCGATCCTGGCCGGGCTATTCTTGTCCACCTTCCAGAGCATGGTACCCGCTGCGTTGGCCTTCGCCGGCGGCGTGATGGTCTTTATCACCCTGGATGAGCTGATTCCCACCGCCCGCGAACACGGTCACCAGCATTACACTGCCCTGGGCATTATCCTGGGCGCCGTGTTCATCTTCCTCCTCTCCGGGGTGATGGGAGTATAAATCGGCGGAGGCAAGCGACCATCTTTACGTGAGGCGTGAAATGGCAATCTTAGAAGCGTTGCTCGAACAGATCGCACCGGGGAAAACCCCTGTTCGCCACCTGGCCATTGGCGTACACTGGACGGCGGTGTGCAGCCGGGGCTGTGGCCTGGCTTCCTCGCTGGTCGGAGAAGGACCGCACGGGCACACCCCCATCCGCGACGTCGGCCAGTTGCACACCTGGAGCGCCGAGGAGCTGGCCGGGTGGGTTCAATCAGACAACCTGCTCGAGGCGAGTATCGGGATGGCAGCGATCAATTCGCTGCTCGATGCGCCGGAGCGAGGGATGCAGGAAATCAACGCCGCCGAGATCATCGCCCGGCAGAGCGCCGGGAAGAACCTGGCCGTAATTGGCCATTTTCCCTTCGTCGATCGCCTGCGCACCGCCACCCGCAATCTGTGGGTGATCGAAAAACGACCAGCCGAGGGCGATTACCCCGAACAGGCCGCCGGCCTCTACCTCCCCCAGGCGGACGTGGTCGCGATCTCTGGAACCACGTTGATCAACCACACCCTGGAGCCTTTATTGGCGCTCTGCCCGCGCGAGGCCTTCGTGGTTCTGCTGGGTCCGAGCACGCCGCTCAGCCCACTCTTCTTCGACTATGGCGTTGACCTTGTCTCCGGAGCGCAGGTAGTTGACGAGGCGGCGGCTATGCTGACCATCCAGCAGGGCGCCATCTTCCCGCAGGTCAAAGGCGTGCGGCTGGTCAGCCTGGCAAAGGGAGAGTAAAAGTCGAGGGGCTGGAGGATATCGAGGCCTTCTCGCACGTGTACTTGTTCTACCATCTTCCCACGCCGAGTAGGTCCAGCTCCAGGTGGAGCCGTTCCTGGACGACCGCAGGCACGGGGTGTTTGCCACGCGACATCCTTGCCGGCCTAACCACCTGGGAATTTCCATCGTCGAGTTCGTTTTACGCAATGAGAATCTACTCCATGATCGCGGCATCGATGTCCTTGACCTGACGCTGCTCCTGGATATCAAGCCGTACGTTCCCAATTTCGACCATCGCCAGAAGGTGCGCATAGGCTGGTATGCAAAGCATAGCCGGTCGTAGCTCACACCACCCTGGCATTTCCACCCATTCACACGTACAATACACTCGTTCATCCTTCCCCACCAGGCAGGCTGCTTGAACGATTCCCGCCCCGACCCGTTGTTACAGAGCAAGCTCCACGTACCGCGCCCACGCGGGCCGCTCATCGAGCGCAAGGAATTGCTGGAGCGGCTGCAGGCCGCCGCGACCGAGCGTGCCCTGGTGCTTATCAGCGCCCCGCCCGGTTTTGGCAAGACATCGCTGCTGGCAGCCTGGGCATCCGGCGCCCAACTTCCGGTCGGCTGGCTGTCGCTGGACGAGGACGACAACGACCCGGCCCGCTTCCTCCGCTACCTTGCCAGCGCCCTGCACATCGCCGGGGCGCTCCCCCTGGAAGCGATCCAACCGGTGCTCACCGCCGAAACGCTGGCTCCTCGGGCCGCGCTGGCTTACCTGCTATCCCGCATCGAAAGCGAGCCCAACTTTTCTTCACCCGGATTCATCCTGGTGTTGGATGATTTTCACCGGGTCGTCTCGCCGGTCGTGCATGGCCTGTTGCAGTACCTCCTCGAACACCTGCCCCCCTCTTTGCACCTGATCCTGGCGACGCGCGCCGACCCACCCATCCCGCTCGGAAGGCTGCGCGCCTCCGGCGACATGCTTGAGTTGCGCGCGAGCGACTTGCGCTTTTCGACCGCTGAATCCGCTGCTTACCTCGCGCAGATGTCCCTATCGCTCGCAGAACCGCAAGTGCAAGAGCTCGACTCGCGTGTGGAGGGGTGGATCGCCGGGCTGCAGATGGCCGCCCTGGCTCTTCAGCGCATCTCTGATCCCCAGGAAACCGCCACATTCATCCGCGCTTTCTCCGGCAGCCACCGCTTCATCCTCGACTACCTGATCGAGGAGGTCATTTCCCGTCAGGGGCCGGAGCTCCAGGCATTCCTGCTCCACACCGCAATCCTGGACCGATTCTCCGCCGAGTTATGCGCGGAAATCAACACGATCCCTACGGCTGAGGCGAGTGCCATCCTGGACCGCCTGGAGAGCAGCAATCTCTTCCTCGTCCCACTGGACAACGAGCGGCGCTGGTTCCGTTACCACCACCTCTTCGCTGACCTCTTGCAAGCCCGCCTGCAGCAGACTCAGGGTGAGCTCCTGCCGCAGCTACACCTGCTTGCTGCGCGCTGGTTCGAGCGAAACGGTTATCTGTACGAGGCCGTGCAGCATGCTTTTTCTGCCGGTGATGTGCACTTGGCCGCCCACTACCTCGCCACCCACTCCCTGGAGCGTTGGGCGCTCAGCGACATCAGCTTCATGAGCCAGGTCAACCGCTTACCCGCCGAGGTCATACGGCAGCGTCCCCTCCTCGGCATCCTGCGCGTGTGGACAATGGTGCTCTCCGGTCAGCTCCAACTGGCCATGCCGCTCGTGGAAGCCATCGACAAGGCGCTGGAAAGCAGCCCGCCCTCGCCGGAAGTGCTCGGCATGCGCGGCTTTACTGGCCTCTTGCGAGTGTATATCACCGACCTCAGCGGAATTGACAACGCCGCCTCGCTGCCAGAACCGGGGGTGCTAGACAACGTCCCCGCGCAGTCGCTGGCGATGCGCAACAGCGCCGACTTGGCCCTGGCGCTGCTCTATTCCACACGGGGGAGATTCGCAGAGGCGGATGCGATTCTACAGAAAACGATCCGGCGCGATAAAGAGTTGGAGGGCACCACGGCGGTGCCAATTTCGGTCTCCCTCCTGGCGCGCAATTCTATCTTGCAGGGCCGCTTGAAAGAGGCTGCCGCCCTTCTGGAGGATCATATCGCCTGGGTCGAGGAACGCGGTGCGTGGCGATTTTACCTGGCCGGCAACCTGCACACCAACCTGGCCGAAGTGCTGCGCGAGTGGAACCGCCTGGAGGAAGCGGTGCAATTGTTGCGAGCAGGTCGCTTGTTGAATGAAGCCTGGGACATACCAAACGCACTGGTCTCGGGTTACCTTGAGCAATCTCGCCTCCTGCGCGCTCGGGGTGACTTTCAAGGCGCCCGGGAAGCGCTCGAGCAAGGCGAGCGCATCGTCACCGGGCGCTTTCTGCCGCTGGATGCGCGGAAGGAGCTGGAGATCGAACAGGTGCGCCTGTGGCTGGACACCGGCGAGCTGGAGCCTGTGCGCGTGTGGGCTGCGCAGTTGCCCCCTCCCGACCCTGGCGATTTTCGCCAGGAAGCCGCATCGGTCACCCTGGCGCGCTTCCTGCTCGCAGAAAGACGCTTCGCCGAGTGCCATGCGACGCTCCAACCCATGGTGGCGTGCGTCCGGTCCGGGGCGCGACCCGGGCGTCTGGCACTGCTCCTGTTGCTTGACGCGCTGGCGTTGGACGGCGCGGGCGACGTGGAGCAATCCCTGGCGCAGCTCGCCCTTAGCCTCAAGCTCGCCGCCCCGCAAGGGTATACTCGCGCTTTTCTGGAGTGCGGCGAGGCGATGCGGGTGCTGCTTGAGAAGTACCTTCGCCGGCCCAACGCCCCGCATCTCGCCTATGCGCAGTCGCTGCTGGCGGCCTTTGGCAACCGGGCGCTCCCAGCCATGGACGGTCTGGTCGAGCCGCTCACCCCGCGCGAGCTGGAAGTTCTGCGCCTGGTGTGCGAGGGGTTGTCCAACCAGGCCATCGCGGCCAGGCTTACCATCACCGTCGCAGCGGTTAAAAAACACACCGGCAACATCTACGGCAAGCTGGGCGTGACCAGCCGCACCCAGGCCGTTCGCCGCGCCATGGCCCTGGGCCTGGCAGGCCCTCCTGGATGACCCGCCGAAGTAAGCACCCCACCGGGGAGGTAGCCTTAGGTCTACCTCCTTTTTGTTACACCGGCTCACAAAGACTCCACCTTAGACCCGTGACTCGCCTGCCCTCACCCGTTATCCTGAAGGTGAGATTGGCTATCACGTTTGACGAGAGGAGTTTCATGATGGGCACGAAAAGCATTCTACCCACCCTCACCAGCCGCAGCGCCTTCATCGGCCTGTTTGTGCTCGGTTTCGCCCTGTGCGCGCGGGGAATCGGCAAGGCTCCCACATACGGTTGGGCGCACCCAATCACCTTATCAGGATATTTGCTTGGGGCGCTGGCGCTGCTCCTGGGCGGTCAGGTCTTTTTCCGCTGGCGCATCCTGCCCGTCCGCGACGACCGCCAGGCACTCATCGCTCTGCTCGGCATCCTGGGTGCCAAGGTCATTCTGGCCGAGTTGTACCCCTTATTTCAATGATTGGATCCAAGGAGAAATGATCCATGTCGACGACAACCACTTCCACCAAGAGCAATGCGTTGCCGCTCGCCTTTCTCGGCCTGGCGGCCTTGTTGACTGTCGCTGCGCTGCTGACCGGCACACACCTGCAGATCGGCGTGAGCCAGCGCGCTGCCTTTTTGGTCCTTGCCGCGATCGGTTTTGCCATGTGTGGGCTATCGCCGCTGGGAAAAGGCCAGTTCTACGGTTGGGCCAACCCGCGCCACCTCGCGGGGTATCTCATCGGAGCGGCGCTGCTGTACCTGTGCCTGACGGTGTTGTTCAACTGGCCGCTGCCCGGCAGGATTTCGCTTGAAACGGCGTTCTACCTGCTCGCCGGGGGCATGGCGCTCAAGGTCGCTATCGCCGCGCTCTACCCGCGCAGGCGTTGAGACGGGGCCGTGATGTGCTCCTCTATCACCTACCGCATTGTGGTCAAGGGGCAGATCGGGACGGCCTGGTCGGATTGGTTCGATGGTCTGCAGGTCCGTCCACAGCCGGACGGAACAACCCAGCTCGCCGGACCGCTCACCGATCAGGCCGCCCTGCATGGGGTGCTGGCAAAAATCCGCGACTTGAATTTGACCTTGATCTCGGTGGAGCTGCAATCGGGTCGGGAAAGGATCGCATGAAGCACTGCACCAGGAAAAACCGCAGGAGCGATGCCATCCCCATAGCCCTCACCCGGCCTTAGCCCTCGAAATAAACCCCACGCGCTTCGAGTGATTGCCTCAACAGCGCATATGGGAGCCGGCGAGTCCCCAGTCCCTGGGCTGCGCACAGCGCCGCCGCCGTCCCGGCGGCCTGGCCCTGGGCCATGCAGCAAACCGTGTTGCGGGTGGACATGTGCGCGCGCTGGTCGGAGGTGATCAGCATCCCGGCTGCCAGGAGGTTCTCCACCCCCTGGACGCACAGCGCCCGGTACGGGACACCATAGGTGCCGCCGTTGCGCACTTGATAACGGGGCGCGAAATCGTGAAAACCGTACGCCAGGACGTCGTCGGCAAAGTGCCGGCCCTCGATGACATCTTCGTGGCTGATGTCATAATCGCAGGCGATCACCCGCGCGCGGCGGATGTTCAACGACGGGCTTGTTCTGGCGATGAAGGCTTTTTCGCATCCAGGCACATACTTGCGAAACAGGTCGATCGCCTTCACCTGCCGCCTTCGCAGCTCCAGCTCAGCCTTCGCCACCGCGTCCCGGTCGGTCGGGCTGACCGGCATTTTCAAATTCAGCTTGATGAACATGAAATAATCGTCGTGGACGGTGGTGGTCACGAAGGACATCCCGATTTTGCGCGCCTCCTCGCGGAAGCTTGCGGGCAGTTTCGCGGCGTCCGCGTCCAGGCGCACGATTCGTCCCGGTTTCCCGCTGCGCAGGCCTTCACTGTACTGGCTGACGGCACCCCATGAACGCAGAAATTCTTCGTACTTCTCCAGGTTGACCCCGCCGACGCCGATGCTGTTGGCCACCTCGTAGTCGTTCGGTTCGCTGAACTGCGCGCCGGCGTAAGCAGACAGGTCCCCATAAGCCGTGCAATCCACGAAGGCCCGCGCGTATAAGGCCTCGCGCCCGGAGCGGCTTTCGGCGGTAATCCCGCGCAGCCAACTCCCATCCCGGATGGCGCCGGTTAGCAGGGTGTTCACGCAGATCGAAACGCCGGCTTCTTCGAGCATCTCGAACACCACCAGCTTGTACAGCTCGGTGTCGATGGCCGTGCAGACCGAGTCGTAGTCGAAGCCAACCGTCATTTCGGCGTGCCCAGAAGTCCCTCCGACGGTCATCAGCCGGTCGACAATCTCCTGGGGAATCCCGCGCACCACCTGGCGCTTCTCCACCCCGGGGAACGCCTTCCACAGGTTGTAGAAACTGTGCAGGGCTGTTCCACCCTCCACCACCGTCCCGCCCGGGTATCCTTTCGCCTCCACCAGCGTGGTCTTGGCGCCCTGGCGGGCTGCGGCGATTGCGGCGACCACCCCCGCGGTGCCTCCGCCTACGACGACGACGTCGCTCTCTCGGACGGGCAAATCTCGCGCCGGCTCGCTGTAGATCATGTCACTCTCCTTTGATTGGTTTCCCACGCAAAATTAAATTTTATAGTTTGCCCCAGTCTTTGGAACCGCCCACTGTTCATCCACGCATACGCATTGATGAAGGCTCTATATAATTATAGGCAGACAACCTGGAGCGACGATCGATTTTGTAGCAGCCGGTGATGGAGCACGGAGGATGGCAATGCCGGCAACCAGGCTTTTTTATCAAAGGCGCGGGCATCTCGACGGCGCAAGCGCTCAGACCGATTGCGGAGCCTGGTTCGCCAGGCAAAGGCGAGGGAAACCGACCATGGTCAAAATCTTTGAGCAAGAATTGAGCAAGGCCGAGCTAATCAGCCGGGTGGGACAGATGGACCAGTTGGCCGGCATCCGCCTGGTGGAAGCGAGCGAGGGCAAAGCGCGCGGCTGCCGCCTGCTGGACGTGTGGACCGGGAACGGCTTGAGATTCCAGGTCAACGCCGATCGGGCGCTGGACCTGTCCGCTGCCGAATTCCGGGGGATACCACTGGCCTGGCGTTCGCCAGCCGGAGACGTCCATCCCGCATATTACGAGCCTTCCGGACTCGGCTGGCTGCGCTCGTTCCCCGGCGGTCTGCTCACCACCTGCGGGCTGGACCAATTCGGCCTGCCCTCCGAAGATGGCGGCGTGGGTTTTGGCCTGCATGGGCGGATCAGCAATGTGCCCGCCAGCCAGGTGAACCACCGCGCATACTGGGATGGCGACGCCTACCAGCTCGAGATCACCGGCGAGATTCGCCAGGCGGCGCTGTTTGGAGAGAACCTGGTGCTGCGGCGCAAGATCGCCACCAGCCTGGGCTCGAGCAGCGTGCGCATCGAGGATGTGGTCACCAATGAAGGTTTCGAGCCCGCTCCCCATATGCTGCTGTATCATTTCAACCTGGGCTTTCCGCTGGTCAGTGAGCACAGCCGCCTGGACTTGATGGCCCTCGAAACCCTTCCCCGCGATGACGCCGCCCGCTCCGGCCTGGCAGATTGGCACCGTTTCCAGACGCCCACCCCCGGCTACCGCGAGCAAGTTTTTATCCACCGGCCGGTGGCAGATGCAACCGGCATCGCGACGATCGAGTTGGTCAACCCCGACCTGGGGGTCGGATTGCGATGGCAATATGCGATAGATGACCTTCCCTATCTGATGGAATGGAAGATGATGGGCGCAGGCGCGTACGTGGTCGGCGTCGAGCCGGCAAACTGCGATGGCCTGGGTGGGCGAGCCGCCACCCGCGCCCAAGGTGGGCTGCCGGTGCTCGAACCCGCCGAGAGCCGCGCCTACCGCATCGATCTCGCGGTGATCGAGATCGAGCAAGACAAGGAGCCAGGACCATGAGCTTCCTGGGGATCGACGTGGGCACCAGCGGGTGCAAAGCGGCGGTGTTCTCTGAAAACGGCGAGCAACGGTCGCTGGCCTACGAGGAATACGATTATCAGCACCCCCAGCCGGGCTGGGCCGAGCTGGACACATACGCCGTGTGGACGCAGGTGAAGCGCACCATCCGCAAGGCGGTCGCCGAAGCCGGCGGCGATGAGGTGCGCGGGCTGTGCGTTTCCTCGATGGGCGAAGCAGTCGTGCCGGTGAGCGCCAGCCGCGAGATCCTTGGGCCGTCCCTGCTCAGTTTTGATGCCCGCGGCGATGATTACCTGCCCGACCTTGGCAGCCGGATGACCGCCAGCCGGCTTTACCAGGTCAACGGAAACACCCTGGGCAGCCCATACTCCCTGACCAAGCTGATCTGGCTCAAGCGCCGCCGTCCCGAGCTGTACCGGCGCACGCACGCCTTCCTGCATTGGGGTGCGTTTGTCGCCTTCATGCTCGGCGCGGACCCATGTGTCGACTACAGCCTGGCCAACCGGACACTCCTGTTTGACATCGAAAAGGGCGGCTGGTCCGGTGAGCTGCTGGATTGGGCTGGCCTCGACCGCGAGAAGTTGCCTGCTACCGTCCCGTCCGGGCAGGCGATCGGAGCGCTCTCGCGCACCGGCGCGGAGGAGCTGGGCCTCCCGGCGGGAACCGCCATCATCAGCGGCGGGCACGACCAGTGTTGCAATGCGCTAGGCTGCGGGGTGATCGCACCGGGCAGCGCCATGTACGGCATGGGCTCGTACCTGTGCGCGGTGCCTGTATTTTCCCGGCGACCGGATGCGGAGCGGATGATCGAGTGCAGGCTGAACACCGAGCATCACGCCGCGCCCGGCCAGTTTGTAAGTTTTATCTACAACCAGGGCGGGGTGCTGGTCAAGTGGTTCCGCGACACCTTCGCCCGTGCCGAGGTCCAGCGCGCGGTTCAGAGCGGGCAAAGCCTGTACCCGGCTTTGTTCGCAGAAATCCCCGCAGAGCCGACCAACCTCCTGGTCCTGCCCCATTTCACCACCACCGGTCCACCGCGTTTCATCACCGATTCGAGCGGGGTGATCGCCGGGCTGAAGCTGGAGACCACCCGCGGCGAGATCTTGAAAGGTATCCTTGAGGCGACCACGTTTTACCTGCGCGACTGCTTTGAAAGCCTGCCCCGCGTGGGGATCGCGATCAACGAGTGCACCGCAGCCGGCGGCGGAAGCCAGTCGCCTGCGTGGGTGCAACTCAGCGCGGATATCCTGGGCATCCCCTTCGTGCGCCTGCAGGTGCACGAGGCGGGCGCGCTGGGTGCCGCAATCCTGGCCGGGGTTGGCGCGGGGCATTTCTCCACCGTGCAAGAGGGCGTCAGCGCAATGGTTCATCGCAAGGACCGCTTCGATCCAGACCCGGCCAGGCAGCGACTCTACCAGGAGCGCTTTGAGAAGTATCGCACTTTCGCCGCGTCGATGGAAAACCTGCTGCGCAGGTAATCGCTGCGCCAAACTGATGCTGGGAAAATCTTCCCGCTCAACACGACCTGTTTGCGGTTCGGAGCACCATACAATATGGAGTAATCCATATTTAATACTGGAATTATTCACGTTTTCAGCTTAAACTAAAAACGTTGATCAAAGACGGCCTGACCCCCGTGAACGGCATGCTCGTGCGCGAGCGACCCAGCATTCTGGTGCTCCCGGTCAAACGGACGGATTCAAAGAACAGGCAGGCCAACCACCGGAAGATCATGCTCGGATCGAGCAAGGAGAAAACCATGGGCGGAGACAACAGGCTTGAGCATTGGGTAGACCCGGATGGAAAATGGTTGTACCAGGTGGGCGGCGTATCGGCGCTCCTCCTGGGTCTCGGCTATCTCATCACCATTCCTTTGTACGCCGCCGTGGGCGCAGCCCCGAGCGGCGCCGAGACACGGCTTATCTACCTGGCGGAGAATACGGCGGGGTGGTGGACCATCTTTGGTCTGATGGTCTTCACCGACTTTCTCTTCATCCCGGTCGGGCTTTCGCTTTATCTTGCCCTGAAAGGGATCAACCGGAATGTGATGCTTTTGGCGACTGCCTGGGTCGGGTTTTTCATTGCCCTGGATGTGGCAGTCACCTGGGGAAATTATGCCGCGCTCATCATGCTGAGCGGCAACTACACCGCAGCCGCCAGCGAGGCCGAGCGGGCTATCGTTGTCGCGGCGGCGAATTACCCGGCCGCTCTGCTCGATTCCATCCTGGCAAGCATCTGCGCCATCTTTACCCTTTCCACAGGGATCCTGCTCACCGGCTGGGTCATGTTGAAAGGGGTTTTTAACAAGGTCACCGCGTATCTTGGCTTGCTCACCGGAGCCAGTGGAATCATCGCGGTGTTTGGACCGTTGTTTTTCAAGCCTCTGGATGTCTTCACCTACATCAACGCCCTTTCCGCCACCGCCTGGGTCTTCTTTGTCGGTTTTCGGTTGATACGCCTCGCGCGGCAATAACGCCGGGAGGTGCGCCGGATGCAACGCTTCGCCGTTTTCATTCCTGCCGGCGTTGGTGTTTCAAACACCCAGGGTATAGAGGAATAATGAAAGCGATTGTTTACACGAGATACGGTCCTCCGGACGTGCTACAGCTCCAGGAAATCGCCCGTCCTGAGCCAAAGGACAACCAGGTGCTGGTCAAAGTGCAGGCGGCCTCGCTCAACGCGCTGGACTACCGCCGTTTCGAGTCGACCTCCCTGTTTGGGCGCATGATGGAAGAGAGGGTGATCAAGGCCACCGGCAAGGTGATCGGCGCCGACATCGCGGGGAAGGTCGAAGCGGTCGGCGCAAACGTTGCGCAGTTCCAGGTGGGCGATGAGGTCTTTGGGATAGCCGCGGGTTCCCTGGGCGGGTTCGCCGAGTATGCCTGCGCTGCGGAAAAAGCCCTGGCGCGCAAACCGGCCAATGTGTCCTTCGAAGCGGCCGCTGCCGTTCCCGTTGCCGCCATGACCGCCCTGCAGTGCCTGCGCGATAAATGTGAAATCCGACACGGGCATACGGTGCTCATCAACGGCGCGTCCGGAGGTGTCGGCACGTTCATCGTGCAGATCGCCAAAGTCATGGGTGCCGAAGTGACGGCCGTGTGCAGCGCGCGGAACCTGGAGATGGCGCGCTCGATCGGCGCGGACCACGTCATCGATTATACGTCGCACAATTTCACCCAATTGGGCCGGCGCTACGACCGGGTCGTCGCGGTGAACGGTTATCACCCACTGTTGGCTTACCGGCGATTGTTAAACCCCGGCGGCAGGTACATCGCCCTCGGCGGCTCAATGGCGCAGATTCTGCAGGCGATGCTGCTTGGGCCGCTGGTATCCAGGTTTGGCGGAAAACAAATGGCCTTCATGGGCATATCAAAAGTTGACCAGAAGGACCTGGTCGCGCTGGCAGAGCTGCTCGCAGCAGGGAAAGTGAACCCGGTGATCGAGCGGCGCTACCCGCTGAGCGAGGTCGCTGCAGCCGTGCGCTACCTCGCCGAAGGCCACGCGAAAGGCAAGGTGGTGGTCCAGGTCACCCAGGATGCGCCGGACTGATCCTGGTCTACTGAATTCGTACCCACACCCGGCCCCGATCAGGCCGGCGAACGGCCGTAAATTCGCTCGAAGTTCGTCGAGTAGATTTTCTCCAGCACCTGGACGTCCAGCCCCAGCCCGCGCAGGCCCGAGAAGCCGGGCAGAGCCAGCTCGCCCCGTTGCTCGAGGCAGGCACGGATCATGGTGATCATATCGAGCATGAAGCGCATACCGTTCTCGCCGCGCTCGAGCACCCGCGTATCGGTGTCCGTCCCGTAGAAGATGCGATCGGCGTAGCGGGTTAAAAACGCGCGCGCCTGCACCGGGTCGCGGCTAAAATCGCGATACATGTTCGGGTGGGGCGTCAAATCAAAGCTGACCCGGGGGTGGGCGTCCAGAAACGCTGCCGCGCGTGGCAGGTCGTGCGCCAGGAAGTAGAAATGGGCAAAGGTGATGCGCAAATTGGGATGGCGCGCGAGAATCCGCTCCACTTCTGCATAAAGGCTTTCTTTGGAAGGATAAGAACCGTCCGAGTAGTCCCACCCGCTTTGCCTGGCCCAGTCCGGGCAGGCGGTGGCGTCCCAGAACTCATCCGGGTCGGCGACGTGGAAAACCACCGGAAAGTCCTCGCGCTCCAGGGTCGCCCACATGCCCTCGTATGCGGGCGCGTCCAGGGGGATGGGCAGCAGCTTGCGCACCATCGGCTTGCCCTCGATCAGCTTCAACCCGTCAAACCCGGCCGTTTTGAGGTCGATGACCTGCCGAGCCAGAGTCTCCACCGGGTCCGCTCCGCCGAGAAGCACCGGGCGGTAATCCAGCGCGCCGGAGATATACGTCCGCTGCGGGTGGCGTTCCTTGAAGTACAGTGCCGCCGGGTTGTGGTTGCTCCCGTCGGGGTTGGGGATGCAGACCAGGTGCACCTTCTGGTAGGGCACGGCCTCGATGATGCGCCAGATGTCTGCCAGCCGCTCGGGGTGCACGAAGTGAATGTGGCTGTCGATGATCTTCAGGGGTAGAAACGCGGAGAAGTCCATCGCCTTAGCCTGTTCGAAGCGCCTGCAGCGCCAGGAGCTTGAATTCCAACGAGAGGGGCACAGAATCGGCGGGGATCAGTTGGATCATCAAGACGCCGAGTGTGCCAGAGGCTGGATCGGCCCAAAACTCGGTGCCCGCCGCGCCGCCGGCGCCATAAGCGCCCTTCGAAGCGGGCAGCCCGACCAGTGCCGGATCGGTGAGAACCCCCAGCCCATACCCGCTGCCCAGCCCCGACAGGCAGGCTTCCGGCGGCAACTGTTGGGTGGTCATTTTTTCCACCGCCGCGGGGCTCAAGATGCGCCGTCCCTGCCATTCGCCCCGGTTGAGCAGCATTTGGGCGAAGTGAAGCACGTCCTGCGCAGAGGAAACCAGCCCCCCGCCTCCCGACAGAAAATGCATCGGTCGCGATCGATCGATCCATTCGCGGCAGAGATATTCCGGCAGCTCCGGCAACCCCAGCCAGGCCAGCGGGCGCAGGTCGACCAAAGGCTGCCCCTCCCTGGCCCAGTAAATCCCGGCGAGGCGCTCCAGGCTTTCGGGTGGCAGATTAAATGCCGTGTCCGGCATCTGGAGGGGGTTAAAGAAACGCTCTTGCAGGAAACGGTCGAACGGCCGGTCTGCGACCACCTCCACCACCCGGCTGAGCACGTCGAAAGCGAAGCTGTAGGTCACCCTTTCCCCCGGCTGGTGCAACAGCGGCAACCCGACCAGGCGCAGCATTTTCTCCGCCAGGGTTTCGTCGCCACGCAACAGCCGCTGCTGCTGGTAGAGCACGTCCACCGGCGTGATGGGGTCCAGCCCGTAAGCCAGTCCAGATGTGTGGGTCAGCAGGTCGTGGATGGTGAGCGGTCTGCACAAAGGCTCGGTGACCAGCCGGTCGCCCTCCAGACCGGCGAAGACCCGCAGGTCGGCAAATTCCGGCAGGAAGCGCGAAAGCGGGTCGTCGAGCTGCAGCAGGCCGTCGTCCCACAGAGCCATCACCGCAGCCGCCGTGATCGGCTTGGTCAGCGAATACAGGCGAAAGAGCGCATCGGGTCGCATGGGTTGGCGCGCCGCAAGGTCGGCAAAGCCGTGACAGCCCAGGTAACCAACTTTTCCATCACGAACCAGCATCGCCAGCACACCGGCGATTTTACCCTCACTCGTATACTGTTTCAGGCGGGCATCGATCCTGGCCAGGCCCTCAGCTGAAAAGCCGGCCTCCTCAGGGGAAATAGGAGAGAGCTGCATCGATTGACTCCTTATGTCGCCTTGACCTTGTTCTTCGCTTCGCGCATCTCGTCGCTCAGCGTCACGGGCCTGCCGGGGCACTGGCTCGAAGGATTTTCCAGCCAACCGCCGTTGTTATCGTGCAGCACCGCCTGGCGCTGCGCGACCGGCGGCACTGCCGCCGCTGAGGCAGGCTCGACGGCATACCAGTAGGCGGTGCTGCTCATTTCATTGGCCAGGTGATTGGCGTGCCCGTGTTCGACGGTCACCTTGATCTCGGTTTCGAAGGGCACCGGGTTTTCAAGATGAAAGACATAGCTCGACTGGTACCCGCTGGCGCCACGCCACAAGCGCAGCTCAGGCGACGGCACGGTGTGGCCCTCGAAGAGCGACGAGCCGTTGCGCAGATAAGCCTGTGGCTGCATGCCTCCGGCATGGCCCAGGTAATCTTCGCTGCCCGTGCCGTGCAGATCGGGCGGCCATTTGTAGCCATCCACCCAGATCATGTCGTCGCCCTCGCCCCACCAGCCCCCGGAGAAGTTGGTCACCGACAGGTGACAGCCGAGGTAGTGCCCGCGCCCGCGCGTCTCCAGCACCACGTAGTTGTTCTGCCAGGCCAACTCGCCCGCGTTGACGACGTTTTCCGGCCCGCTGTTGGCAGCCAGCTCCGGCCCCCAGCCGCCAAAGGGGTTGGCGCGCCGGAATTCGGCGTGGAAGTACCCCATCTCCTGCGTCCAATCGGGCAGCGTTTCGTAGTCGACGTAGAAATACACCGGATGGGCTTCGGCACTCTCATTGACCAGCTCGACCACAGCGCGCTTTTGAAACGGCATCGGCGCGTAACAGTTCAGCGCAGCGGGCTGGTCGAACTGCCAGGGATAAGCCGTGGACGCGCTGAACAGGAACGACTCGAACGTGTTGACCATGCCATGCCCCAGGCAAAAGAAATCGCCGAGCGGCGAGAGCACGCTGGGGTATGGCGCGTCGTCGTAGGTGATGCGCAGCAAGCACTCGCGGTAATGCTGCTTGTGGGCCATCCAGATGTGCGTGATTTGCGCCGGCCCGCGCAGATCGGCCAGGATGGCGCTCTGCCCGGCTGGCACCACCCAGCAATCCGCATTGCGCCCGGAGGTGTCCCAGGACGAACAGCGCCCGCTCCGGCGCCGGTGGAGACGAGGAATGTCTTGAATCATGGCCGGGGCCCTTGCACGACCGCTTTCCCCGGGCATTCGCGCTCGGCGTCGCGGATCCAGCCGCCCGCCGTGTCTCGGCGCACCGGCAGGCGCTGTTGAACCGCAGGGACTGCGATTGCCGGAGCCGGGGTTTCGGCATACCAATAGGCCGTGCTGCTCATCTCATTGGACAGGTGGTTGGCGTGGCCGTGTTCGATGGTCACCTTGATCTCCTGCGTGAAGCGCACCGGGTTTTCCAGGTGGAAGACATAGCTGGTATGATGCCCGCCATTCCCCCGCCACAACTCGATCTCCGGACCGGGGATGGTGCCGCCCTCGAACACCGAAGAGCCGTTGCGCCAAAACGCGTTGGGTTGCATCCCCCACGCCTGACCGAAATAGTCCTCCGTTCCGGTGCCGTGCAGGTCGGGGGGCCATTTGTAACCGTCCACCCAGATCATGTCGTCCCCCTCACCCCACCAATCGGGGGTGAAGTTGGTCACCGACAGGTTGCAGCCAATGTAGTGCCCTCGCCCGCGCGTCTCCAGGATGACGTAATTGTTCTCCCAGGCCCATCGCTCCAGGTTAGGGAGGTCGACCTCCGGCGTGTTGGCGCGCAGCGCCGCTCCCCACCCGCGAAACGGGTTAGCCCGGCGGAACTCGGCATGGAAATAACCGAAATCCTCGGGAAACGACTCGAGGGTCTCGTAATCCACGTAAAAATACTGGCGGTGAGGCTCGTCGCTCTCATTGACCAGCTCCACCACCGCGCGCTCCTTGAACGGCATCGGCGCATAGCAGTTCAAGCCGGTGGGTTTGTTGAACTGGTACGGAAAGAAGGTGGTCGCCGAGAACAACGCCGATTGAAAGGAGTTGACAATGCCGTGACCCAGGCAGAAGAAATCGCCGAGAGGCGCCAGCACGCTCGGATAGGGCAGGTTGTCGTAGGTGATGCGCAGCAAGCATTCGCGGTAGTGGTTGAGCTGCGTCAGCCACAGGTGCGTGATCTGTCCAGGCCCGCGCAGGTCGGCCAGCGTCGCCGTCTCGCCGGGCGGGATGATCCACAGGTCGTTGTTGCGCCCGGTCGTATCGTAGGAAGAGGCACGGCCCGCTTTGCGCTTGCGGATGAGAGGGAGATGGTTGAGCATGTGGGTTCCTTTCGGGGGTTATCAACGGTGCAGGCAGTTAAAGGTCCAGCTCCCATTCAGGGTGCAGGCTGATCGGGTGGGTGGCCGTTTCGATCGTGGCGGTCAAAAGCGCGTCGGGGTGCTCCTGCAAGAGGGTGATGGGGTATTCCACGCAGGGAGGGCCAAACAATGCCACGCGCAGGGCGGTCTGCTTCCAGGCGCCGGTATCGGAAAACAGGCGGATTCGCTTCGCTGCGAGAATCTCGCGCATCCCCAACGTCACCGACATCGGCGGGACGAACTGGTAGGCCGCGCCGAACGTGCGCTGGGCGAGAGCCAGGATGGTGTCCCAGTTATTTTCCTGCACCCTCACGGTCGAACGGCGCAGCGCGTCCAACGACAGCGGTTGGTAAGGGTGCCGCCGGGCCTGGTTGTAAGCCACGTGACCGTCCTGCCCCCAGCCGCCGTAGACCAGGTCCACGGGGTATTCCTGGATGCGCTCCTGCACCTCGGCCACGTTGTCTGCGTTCAGCCAGACCCGCTGGTGCTGCGGCACGTTCAACTCTGGGGCGATCGGGCCGTAGAAGTGCCGCTCCATATACCCCCGGAAGCTGTACGGGTGCTGGCGCGGCAGCTCGCGGGCCTGCCAATCCAGGCATTCGTCCATGTGAAACACGGTCACCTGGGCCAGCGACACCCGCCGCTGGTTGACCAGGGCGGTAAAGGGCTGGTACCAGCCAGCCGGCCCGCAAGGGATGATCAGGCGGCAGTCTGGTTGGGCGGCAATGAAGTCCGCCAGTTCGGCGGCCATCCACTCTCCCATCTCAGCCGAATCGCGGCACAGGCGGAAGGGGATCTTCAACCCGGGGTGGTTTTCCAGGCTCTGGTAAGGCAGCCGGCACCATTCATACAGCTCGCGCGGGTCAATGGTTTGCATGTTAACCTCCTCCCGGTCCCTCGGCCAGCTCAGCCAGGACATGCTCGACGGGCGCCGAGAGCGGCGCCTGGATCTGCCGGGCGAAATCGAGCAGCCCCTCCGGGCGGATGCCCGGGTGAATGGTGTGCGGCGAGGTGACCGACTGGGCCGCCACCAGCGAGCCCACTTCCTGGGCTTGCGCCAGCGACAGGCGCCATGCCAAACCAGCCAGGATCCCGGCCAGGTGAGCGTCCCCTGCCCCGGCGGTGTTGACCACCGGCACAGCGTAGGCCGGCGCCTGCTGCAACGTTTTACCATCCCAGCTCCAGCTTCCTCGCCCCCCCGCGGTGACCGACAACATTAGCCCCGGATTGAGCGCACCCAGCGCAGCGATCGCTGCGGAGACTACCTCTCGCGGGGCAAGTTCAGCGGGCACCTGCGCCAGCCGGGCGGCTTCCTCCAGGTTCAAGGCGGCAAGGTCCGCCTGGCGCAGCAAATCCAATGCCCATGGGGTTTGGGTCTCTGCCGTGGTCAGCGCGACCACGCGAAAAAAACGGTGAGCCGTAGCCAACTGCAGCAGGGCGGCTCGGACCGCCGGTGGCGACTCCGGGGCGGCC
>JARKOV010000133.1 GCA_029975965.1 Anaerolinea sp.
TGGTGGGCGAAATCAACGCCGAAACCCAGCTCGAGCTGGGTAAAAAAGACCTGGCCAAAGCCCTGGTTGTGAACAAAAAGAAAACTCCGGTCAAGGCTGATCCCGATGCCAAAAGCGGCACGCACCTGCGCTTTCGCCCCAACCGCGCCTGGTTCTCGCGCGAGATGGAATGGGCCAAGCCCGACAAGTTTGTGCCCTGGGACTCTTCCCGCCTCGACGCGCGCTTTCGCCAGATTGCCCACCTCTACCCCGGCGTGCGCATTGAATTCACCGACAGGCAGGGTGCCAAGCCGCAAAAAGAGGTCTATTTTTCCAAGAACGGCCTGCTCGACTACATTGAGTATCTCAATGAAGACAGCAAACCTATTCACAAGCCCATCCTGTTCAAATCGGTCGATGAAATTCAGGGCGAAAGCGGCAAAGAAACGGTCGAAACCGAGATCGTGATGCAGTACGCCGGCGAAGAAACGCAAATCTACAGCTTCGTCAACGCCATTCCCACCCCGCTGGGTGGCACGCACGTCACCGCCTTCAAAGCCGGGCTGGTGAAAGCCATCAAGCAGTTCGCCGCCGACAAAAAGCTGCTCAAAGCCTCCGACGACATTCGCGGCGACGATGTGCTGCTGGGTCTCACCGCCGTGGTCAAAGTTACCACCACCTCCACCCCGCAGTTCCTGTCGCAAACCAAAGAAAGCCTCACCAGCCCCGAAGTGCACGGGCCGGTTTTTTCGACCATCTACGGCAAGTTGAGCGACTACTTGAACAAGCCCGCCAACATCGGCACCGGTAAGTTGATCGTCAACCAGGCCACGGCTGCCGCGCGCGGCCGTGACGCCGCCGCCCAGGCACGTAAACTGGTCATCCGAAAATCAGCCCTCGAAGCCGGTGAATTTGTTCTGGGCAAACTGGCCGACCTGCAGCGGCGCGGCGGATCGCCCACCGTTCCGGTGGAGCACACCGGTCTGTTCCTGGTGGAAGGCGACTCGGCGGGCGGCTCTTGCAAGCAGGGACGCGATTCACGCTACCACGCCATTCTGCCGCTGCGCGGCAAAATTCTCAACGTGGGCAAAGTCGTCAAACTCAGCGAGGTGCTCAAACATCAAGAGATCGCCTCGATTGTGGCCGCCATTGGCGCCGGCGTGGGCGCCGATTTCGACCTGGACGCCATGCGCTACGGGCGAGTGGTCATCACCACCGACGCCGACGTGGACGGCGCGCACATTGCCACGCTGCTGGTCACGCTCTTCTGGCGCATCATGCGCCCCATGATTGAAGCCGGCAAGCTCTACATCGCCGTGCCCCCGCTCTACCTGGTTAAATCCAAAGACCAGGCTTTCTACGCCTACAACGAGCAGCAACGCCAGGAAGCCGAACAGGCGTTGAAAGGCAACTACACCATCCAGCGCTACAAAGGTCTGGGTGAAATGAACGCCGACCAGCTGCGCGAAACCCTGTTTGCCGTGCCCGGCAGCGAAGAGCGCACCAGCGGGCGCGGGCGCAAAGCCAAAGCCCCCGTCGCGGGTGCCGATGACCCGGTCACCCTGGCCGATTTCACCCGCCATGAAATTTTGGTGGAAGTGGACGATGTGCACCGCACCAACAACATTATCGACAAATTGATGGGCAGCGCCGTTGGACCGCGCAAAGAGTGGCTGCTCAACATCTCGTGGGATGAAATTGAAGAATAACAACAACCTGCTCACGGCGGCGCCCTGCGCCGCACACCCGGCAGTTTACTGGAGCAAGTATGTCCAACCAACCCGCTTTTAATTTTGAAGAAAACGCCGCCAATCAAACGCACGGCCAGCCGCTGTCCACCTTTTTGGAGAGCGCCTACCGCCGCTACGCCATCCTCACCATCCTCGACCGCGCCCTGCCCGACGCACGCGACGGGCTCAAACCCGTGCAACGCCGCATTCTGTATGCCATGGGCGACATGGGCTTGCGTCACGACCTGCCCCATAAAAAATCGGCCCGCATCGTGGGTGAAGTGCTGGGTAAATATCACCCGCACGGCGACTCAGCCGTATACGACGCCATGGTGCGCATGGCGCAAGATTTTTCCATGCGCTACCCGCTGGTTGATGGGCAGGGCAACTACGGCAGCATGGACGGCGACTCGGCAGCCGCCATGCGCTACACTGAAGCCCGCCTGACCCACCTGGGCGAAACCGTGCTCACCAACCTGGAAGAAGACACGGTAGACTGGCGCCCCAACTTTGACGGCTCGCTGAACGAGCCGGTGGTGCTGCCCACGCGCTTTCCCAACCTGCTGCTCAACGGCAGCGCCGGCATTGCGGTGGGCATGTCCACCAACATACTGCCACACAACCTGGGCGAGGTGTGCGACGCGGTGATGTATGTGGCGCAAAACTGGGATAAGCGTAAAAAGATCGGCGTGGACGACCTGATGAAATTCATCCCCGGCCCCGACCTGCCCACCGGCGGCCTGCTCTACCGCTACCGCACCGAAGACGGTGTGCGCACCGACATGATCCGCCAGGCTTATGAAACCGGCCGCGCCACCCTGGTGGTGCAGGCCAAAGCCGACATTCAAGACATTGGCGGCGGCAAGTCAGAGATCATCATCACCGAACTACCCTACCAGGTGCAGAAAAACACCATCCTCGAGCGCGTGGCCGCCAGCAAAGAGAAATTTGCCGGGCTGACCGACGCGCGCGACGAATCAGACTACAAGGGTATGCGCGTGGTGTTCGAAGTGGCGCGCGGCGCCGACCCGCGCGAAGTGCTCGAACGTCTGCTCACCTATACCCAGATGCGCTCCAGCCTGTCATATAATGCCATGGCGTTGGTGCGCGACGAGAACAACGTCACCTCTCCCAACTACATCACCCTCAAAGACTTCCTGACCATCTTCATCCAGCACCGTCTGGAAGTGATCACCCGCCGCAGTAAATATCAACTGGAGCGTGCCGAGAAACGCTTGCACATCGTGCAGGGGCTGCTTAAAGCCCTTTCGGCCATCGATGAGGTGATCGCCATCATCCGCCATTCGCGCACCGTGGAAACCGCCAAAGCCAACCTGATGAAGAAGCTGGACCTGAGCCCCGAACAGGCGCAGGCCATCCTCGATATGCCCCTGCGTCGCCTGGCAGCCCTTGAGCGCAAGAAACTGGAAGACGAAGAGCAGGAATTGCTGGCGCACATCAAAGAATTGAAAACCATCCTGGGCTCTGAAAAGAAACGCCTCGAGGTGGTAGTGACCGAAACGCAGGAGATCAAAAACTCCTTTGCCGATCCGCGCCGCACCATCATCATCGACGCCG
>JARKOV010000148.1 GCA_029975965.1 Anaerolinea sp.
TATCCCTAAGGCTAACAGCCCTTGGGTCACCGTGTGCCGTGCAAAGCTGAACAACTCCCCGAATACCAGGCTCATCGCCCGCCGGTACACCCGTTCCTGATGGAACGCCTCCCGATGGGCGCCCAGAAGCTGCAGGATCGATTGCAGCAGGGGATGTATTTCTGTAACTTTCGTGGTATCTTTCATGCAAGTAGCCTCCTGAGTTTGCGAATGGCGTGGTAACCTTCGTTGTACTCAAGAGGCTACTCTTTTTCAAGCCCTCACTTTATCAGGGCCAAACTCAAGTGCCGGTTTTTCACCATCTTCTCCCCTTCAACAAGACTGGGAAGGGGACGGGGGATGGGGTTCTTCGATATGAATCACCGCGAATATTAAATTCGGGATGATTCATGTTTATAGAGAAATTTAAACACGATCTCAAGGTGGGTATGGTGTGTGAAATAAGTTACTCAAATTTTTATAATTAAGATATACAATCCAATTAATACACAATTGGTGTATATTTTTTCCTTTTGGAGGCCAACTGATGGACACGAAACCCGACGTCACCAAATACCAGGACATCCCCTGCTGTCCTGACCTCGACACCACCCCCACCTGCGATGTGCTCGACTTCCGCCGCCACCTCATCTTCCCCACCAGCGTGCGGACGGAGCAGGGCGCCATCGTCCAGGTGGAGGTGATCCTGCACACGCGCTTCTCGCGCTGCCCGGGGCCGCTTGCCCTGGGCGACATCGCCTACTCCACCACCCTGCTGCCCGGCGAGAAGGTGCGCCTGGCCACCACCGACCGGCGCTCGCGCTTCAGCTTCGACAGCGAGTCCAACCTGAGCTACCGCAGCGAGCAGATCTCCGAGGACCAGTACCGCCTGCGCTCGCTGCGCGCCTTCATGGCCGACGAGAACGTCACCGATCGCGGCTCGGATAACTACTCCGAGCAGGGCAAGTGGGATTTTCACGGCGACGCGAGCGGGTCGATCGGTTTCCTTTCGGCCAGCGCCAGCACCAACGCCAAGGGCAGCCACAGCGCTTCCTCCACCCGCGATTACCTCCGCGAGCACCAGGCGCACGCCCAGATGTCCGACAACCTCTCGGTCGAAGCCACCCGCAAGGCGCATTCGGTTTCGATCGGCGAAGTATCCACCCGCACCCACTCCGAAGGTGAGTCGCAGGACCACTTCGAGGCGTCCTCACGAGAATTTTCCAACCCGAACAAATGCCACGCGGTCACCTTTCTCTTCTACCGCATCAACAAAACCGAGAAGATCAAGTTTGAGCTGGTGAGCATCGAGCGGCGAGTGCTCGATCCCGGCGCGCCGATGCCCGTCCCAGCCAATCCCTTCCGCGCCACAGGCAAAGTGACCGCCGTGCCGCAGGACATCCCCGCTACCAGCGCCAAGCGCCTGGAGGTCGAGGAGAGCGCGTTCACCAGCGACGCTCGCTTGCGCGCCCAGGTGGTCGGCGCGTCCACGCCGCAGGTCGGCAACGTGCGTCTGGCGACTCTTGCCGCCAATGTGGGCCTGGCGACGGGAACAGCGGCCTTCCAGCAAGCCATCTCGGACGATCTGCGCACCAAAGCCCTCACCGAAGTCGATACACAGTTGGTGCGCCAGGGACTGATCGACCGCGTGGGCGGCGCGGTTTCCAAGCGCATCCAAACCGAGATCAACTACGAGCGCGAGACGTCGATCCCCACCGCCGGGGTGATTGTCAAGAGCTGCCTGGACGACTGCAACATCTGCGAGCCGGCCGTCGAGCGACGCGAGAAACTCGAGCTCGAGCGCATGGAGCTCGAAAACAAGCTCCTCGCCCGCCAGATCGAGCTGTTGGAGAAATCGCAGGAATACCGCTGCTGTCCCTCCGACATCGTCGTCGAAGAGGATTAATCCAAAGGGGTTGTCCAAGTTACAAACCTGAACAACCCCTTTCTAAAAGGAAAGGATGCTCGCTGACAGGCATCCCGTGCAAGCATCCTGGGTTAAACACCCACTCCCTCCCCCTCCGACTGTAGGATTACGTTTCACGGAGGGGAAGGGTCGGGGATTCAGTCGAGTGCAAACGTCTTACTTATCTACGTTGGCAAAAGTGAGCGTGTAGACGGCGCCCGTGGTTTCAGCCCGGAAATCCAGCGAGGCTTGCCCACGCAGCGGGAAGGGCACTTCGAAGGTGCCCACCTGCGAGCCCGCGCCATCGGTGGTGAAGTGCGCCACCACGTAGCCATAGATGCCGGCCGCCTTGGTGCCCGCCATGCCAATGCGCACGGTGAACTCTTTATTCGCCGGTAGGCCAGTCGATTGCACTTTCACCCAACCGCCCTTCTGGGATGCGACGACCACCAGGTTCGGCGAGCCGCTGGTAGTGGTCGTGGTTGTCGTCGTGGTGGTGGTGGTCGTTGTGGTGGTCGTGGTGGTTGTGGTGGTGCCGGCCGGGAATGCCTTGCTGTTATTGAAGGTGATCCAGCCTACGTTCCCCGCGCCGTCATCGATGCGCACATCGACAAAGGCGTTGTTACGCACACTCGCATGGACCTCGAAGATGTAGGACTGCGTGCCACCCGAGCCAGAGTTAAAGCGCGCTACCAACCCACCGGCGATGCCTTCGGTGCCCGAAGGGCCCATGCGCACGGTGAACTCCGCGTTTGCGGGCATGTTGCCGACTTCCAGCTTGACGATTCCACCGGGTTGAACCTCGAGCACGGTGATCTGCAACCGTGAGGCTGCCAGTGCTGGAGCGGCTAAAACTAAAACAAGAACAAGAGTCAAAAAGACAGAAATACCGACCCGTTTCATGTACCCTCCTAATCAGTGGCCTAAAAGTGGAATTGTGGGCGTATTCTATACCAGAGAGATACGCTTTTTTATTATATAACACTTCATCTGTTTTTAATCCAATGCGTTTATTAAGGGTGTGATCAGCCATCGCATGCCACCTTCGATCATTAAACATGCCAGCGACCACACTGCCGTTATCATCGGGTAAATCCAAACGAATGCCGTTTCTACGCAGTGGTGGATGAAAATAGGCCGTTGAAGAACTTCACCTTTTTCGCTTGACTCTCGAATTGATTACACCTATAATAACTGGTAATAACCAGTTATGATCAATTCCCCTGCACGTTCGATCGTTCGTGAATCCGCTGTGCCGCTGCATATCCAGCTGGCCGACCTGTTGCGCCTGCAAATCGATCGCAAAGAACTCTGCCCTCACGACCGCCTGCCTTCGGAGCGCGACCTGTGCCTGCGTTACGGCATCAGCCGCATCACGGTGCGCAAAGCCCTCAGCACCCTCACCCAGGAGGGGCTGGTCTATTCCACGGTTGGCAAAGGCACGTATGTCGCCGAGCCGCGTTACGACGAGGAATTGCAGCCGCTGAGCAGTTTCACCCAGGATCTCGAACGGCGCGGCGTGCGCAGCACCAGCCAGGTATTAAGCGCGACGCTCGTTCTGGCCGACGACGAGTTAGCCGAAAGGCTCAACATCTTGCGCGGCGCTGAAGTGGTGCGCCTGCACCGCCTGCGCCTGGCCAACGACCTGCCGATCGCCATCCAGACGGCGCACCTGGTTCATCACCTGTGCCACGGCCTGCTTCACTTTGATTTTTCGCAACGCTCTTTGTTCGAGGTGCTGCGCAGCGAGTACCACTTGCAACTCGCACGCACCGACACCACCATCGAGGCGGCGCTGGCCACTGCAGAAGAGGCGCGTCTGTTGCAGTTGCGCCGGCCGGCTGCGGTGTTGATCAGTTTACAAACGACCTATCTTGATCATGGCGACGTGATTGAATTCACCCGGTCTGTGTTCCACGCCGAGCGCTATAAGTTACGCACGCACAATTAACGCAGCGGGCCGTTGACCACCCGATTGGTGGATGAAAGGATGGAAACAGGAGCAATACCTGAAAACATTGCCCAGCGGGCAGCCGACTGCCACCCTGCCCGCAAGACTTGTTGACAAACCAACGCAAGACTCAAATGGAGGATTAGAACCCATGAACGAAAGCAAGAAACAAAGCAGCTCGATCAACCGGCGCGATTTTCTGCGTGGCGTAGCGCTGGTCGGAGGAGCAACGCTGGTGGCCGCCTGCGCGCCCAAGGCGCAAACCGCGGAACCGGGTGTCGAAGCCACCGAAGCGCCGGTGGCGCCTTCTGGGGAACAGGTGACGGTCGCCTGGTGGAACCAGTTCAGCACGCCAATGTGCCAGGAATTGTTCCCGCGCATCGTCTCCGATTTCGAGGCGTTGAACCCCAATATCAAAGTTGAGTTTGAGCTCACCGGCGGCCCTCCGGGGGGCGGCGATTACATCGAAGTGCTCATGGCGCGCATCGCAGCCGGCAACCCGCCTGAATCGATCACCCTCTGGTCGCCACCCAGCCAGTTCGGCGCGCGCGGCGCGCTCCTTGGCCTCGACGACCTGATGGCCAGCGCCGAAAAAGCCAGACCCGGCGAGTTCTACGATTCCCCGATCAAGTCCTGCATGTGGAAGGGCAAGACCTACGGCTTGCCCGCCTCGGCCGGCGACGGCTGCATCATGATCAATAAAGCCATGTTCGAGGAAGCCGGCATCTCGACCAAGCGCGAAGATTTCCCCACCACCTGGGATGGGGTCAAAGAGCTGGCGCAGAAACTCACCAAGACCGAGAATGGCGAGATCACCGTCGCCGGTTATGTGCCCTGGACGCAGGCCTGGTTGAAAGACGTGTGGAGCGAGCTCAACGGTGGGCAGATTTTCGACGCCGAGAACCTGCAGTACACCTTCAACACCGACAGCAACATCGAGTTGTTCAATTACTGGCTGAGCTACCTGGACGACCTGTACGGCGGCGATTACGAAGCCTTCAACCTGCTGGCTACCTGGGGCGATGTGTACCCCGGTGGAGCCTTCTCGCTGGGCAAGGCCGCCTTCGACATGACCGGCACCTGGGGCTGCACCGACGGCGAAGTTCCCTTTGAGTGGGAAGTGATGAAATTTCCTGTCGGACCGAACGGCACCAAATCGGTGACCGGCTTCTGGCCCAACTGGTGGGCCATGCCCAAGGGCGTTGCAAACCCCAACGAGGCCTTCCGTTTCACCGAGTACATGTGCACCGACGGTTGGGTCACCTGGTACGTCGAAGGCACCATGGACATCCCGGCCTGGAAAGGTTGCCCGCCCGACGCCTACACGAAGCTCATCGAAACCCAGTACGGAACCGAGCGCGCCAAAGACCTGCACAAGTTCTTCACCGAGTACCTGCCCGATTCCGCCGAAATGTGGACATCGCCGATCGAGGACTTCGCCACCGATACCTACAACCAGGCTCTCGACGAAGTGCTCCACAAAGCCACCTCGCCCGCCGAAGCCCTGGCCAAAGCCCAGGACATCTGCCAGGCCAAACTGAAAGAAACGCTCGAAAGCTCGATCTAACCCGATCGACCCGCATCCGCTTGCCCTGGCAACCGGTTTGCGGATTAACCGAACCGATCTCATGAGAAGGGCGGTGTCTCTGCCAGACGCTCCCTTGACCCGCCCTTCTCGCATTCCCTTTGGCAACAGGAAACGGATCCCATGACCGCTTTTTCCAACGTGAAGTCCGGTGAGAGGAAATGGCCGCGTCTGCGGATGAACCGGCAGATGCGCGAGAATCTGACCGGGTATTTGTTCGTCATGCCCTGGATTCTCGCGTTGCTGGTCTTTACGGCGTATCCGATGATCTCGTCGTTCTACTTCGCCATGACCAAGTATTCCATTCTCAACCCACCCGAATGGATTGGGCTGCAGAATTTCGACGTGATGTTCAATTCCGACCCGCTGTACTGGAAATCCGTCGCGAACACCGCTTACTACGCCATATTTTCAGTTCCTCTCGGGCTGGTCGTCGGTCTGGTCCTGGCTTTATTGCTCAACCAGAGCATCCGCGGCATTGGTATTTACCGCACCGCCTTCTACCTGCCCGGGCTCGTCCCGGCGGTGGCGAGCACCCTGCTATGGATGGTACTGCTCGACCCGCGCCTGGGGTTGGTCAATGCCGGGCTTAAATTGATCGGTCTTGAGCCGGTCGGCTGGCTGCGCAGTGCCGCCTGGGCCAAGCCGGCTCTCATTCTCATGGCTTTATGGGGTGGCAGCGGCGGCTCGATGCTCATCTTCCTGGCCGCGTTGAAGGAGATTCCCCAATCGCTGCACGAGGCGGCAATGATCGACGGCGCTTCCACCTGGCAGCGCTTCTGGAGCGTCACCATTCCGCTGCTTTCGCCGACCATTCTCTTTAACCTGATCATGGGCATCATCGGCTCGTTCCAGGTCTTCGCCAGCGCGTTCGTCACCGGCAGCGGGCCGCTCAACTCATTGCTGATGTATATGCTACACCTTTACCGTTATGCGTTCCGCTATTTCAACATGGGGTACGCCTCCGCCATGGCGCTGGTCATGTTCATCGTGCTGGTCATCTTCACCCTGGCGGTCATCCGCTCCTCCAGCGCCTGGGTTTATTACGAATCGGCTGACCGGAAATAAAGGAGGCGAAATGGCAACCACCTCAGTCCAGGCCCCCATTGATATGCAAATCCTGCGCCGGAGAAAATTCTGGCGGACGTTTTTTGTCAAATCGACCTCGCATCTGGTGCTGATCGTCACCGCGGCCCTCTTCGTGGTGCCCTTCCTGTGGCTGGTAGTGACTTCGCTCAAGCCCCTCGACCAGGTCTTCACCGACCCACCGCAGTGGATTCCCGAGCCGATCCTGTGGTCGAACTATGTCGACGCCCTCACCACCCCGGCCTTCCCGTTCCTGCTCCTGCTGCGCAACACGTTATTTTACGTCGTCATGACCACCATCGGCACTGTGGTCTCTTCGACCGTGGTGGCGTACGCCTTTGCGCGCCTGCGCTTCAAGGGGCGCGACACGCTCTTCATCATCACCCTGTCGACCATGATGCTGCCCGGGATCGTCACCCTCATCCCCACCTACATCCTCTTCCGCTGGCTGGATTGGGTGGGCAATTACGCGCCGCTGATCGTGCCGGCATTTTTTGGCGGGGCGTTCAACATCTTCCTGCTGCGCCAGTTCATGACCACCATCCCCTGGGAGCTGACCGACGCCGCCTACGTGGACGGTGCCAATGATTTCGTCATCCTCTGGCAGTTGATCGTCCCCCTGATCACCCCGGCATTGCTGGTGATCGCGGTTTTCAATTTCATGTACACCTGGAACGATTTCTTCGGTCCGCTGATCTATCTCGACGAGTTAAAAGAATACCCGCTGGTGATGGGGCTGTACGCTTTCCAGACTCGCCACACCATCCAGTGGAACCTGTTGATGGCAGCCTCGCTCGCCACCTGTTTTCCGCTCATCGCGCTCTTTTTCGTCGCGCAGCGCTACTTTATCGAAGGCATCACGCTCACCGGTCTAAAGGGCGTGTGACCCAAATTTTTCGCAAGGAAAATCTTTACCTCCAAGGAACCAAGCTATGAAGAAACCCAAGATCGTCTTAGTTGGCGCAGGCAGCCATTCGTTCGGCCTGATGACCCTGAAAGACCTGATGGACACCCCCGAGCTGCACGGCTCGGAGGTGGTGTTGGTCGATATTGTCGCCGATAAGCTGGAACGCATGGAGCGCCTCTCGCGCCGCCTGAATGAGATCTGGAAGGCGGATCTGAAGATTTCCGCCACCACCGACCGCCGCGAGGCGCTGCCCGGCGCCGACATGGTCATCACCTCGGTCGAGCGCAAGCATTACGAGCTCTGGCAACAAGACATCGCCATCCCCGAAAAACTCGGCTGCCGCCGCCTGTACGGCGAAAACGGCGGGCCGGGTGGCTTCTTCCACACCATGCGCCAGGTGCCCTTGCTGCTGGAAATCGCCCGTGACGTGGAGCGCCTGTGCCCCGACGCCTGGCTGCTCAACATGAGCAACCCCGAAAGCCGCCTGTGCCTCGCGCTCAGCCGCTTCACCAGCGTCAAGAACGTCGGCATCTGCCTGGGTGCTTACATCACCCAGAACACCATGGCCCATGTGCTCGGTTTGCAGCAGAAAGATGTCGACATCAAGGTCGCCGGGATCAACCACTGCCATTGGGTGATGGACGCCCGCCGCACCGGCACCGGCGAAGACCTTTACCCTGAGTTTCGCCAGCGCATCGAGCAGTGCGACCCCAACTGGGAGCCCCTCTCGCGCGAGTGCCTGCGCCGTTTTGGTTATTTCCCCGGCCCCGCCGACACCCATGTCGGTGAGTATTTCGGCTGGGGCTGGAAATACCTGCGCCCCGAGCAAACCGCCTGGATCTTCCGCGGTGATCAGGGCGAAAAAGAGCGCGAAGCCGAAGTGGAGCGCCTGTCGCGCGGGGTTGGCCCGCTCAAAGAAGAAGAAAAGGAGCTGTTCGGCGGCCTGCTCATCGAGGGCGGCCTGCGCTGGCAGACGATCGACATCCTGCTCTCCCTGTTGGACAACGGCAACCGCTACATCCTCTCGCTCAACCTGCCCAACGACGGCTATATCACCAACCTCAAGCAGGGGGCGGTGGTCGAGATTCCCGCTATCGTCGGCGCGAACAAGATCTACGGTCTGCACATGGGCGAGATGCCGCACGCGATCGCCGGACAACTGGAGCTGCAACTCTACATCATGGACCTGGTCGTCGAGGCGGCCGTCAACGGCAATCGCCAGGCCGCGCTCGAGGCGCTCATTCTAGACCCCAACGTGCCCGACCCGGAAACGGCGCAAAAAGTGCTGGACGAGATGCTGGTGGCACAGAAAGACTACCTGCCCCAGTTCGCATAAGAGTCATCGAGGTGCAGGATGAGCCCACACCGCCTGCGCTCATCCTGCACCTCACGTTCACAACCAGGGTGTGCTTGATTGATCCTGTATGGGGGGCTTTGCCCCACGTTGTACAGGGATTTACTGCGCAATGCAAAACCAAAGCCGGTTTTCCCGGCAGTCGAGGCAGGATCCATGGATTTTTCCCGCCACAACGAAGAGGTACGCCGGGTCTGGCAGGCCTACGAAGCGCGGCAGCCCATTCGCGTGCCGATGGTGCTGACCTCTGTCCAGCGCATCTGGGTGCTCGATCCGGCGCTGAACACCACGGGCATCACCTGGCAGGAATATCTCAACGACCCGCAGGTGATGTTCGACGTCAGCCTGGCCCACCGCTACCATGTCGCCCACCACATCCCGCAGGATTCCGAGATGGGTGTTCCCGAAAAAGAATGGTACATCGGGCTTGAATTTGGCAACGTCTACGAAGAAGCCTGGCTGGGCTGCGAGATTGTGTACCCCGAAAACCAAATCGCCACCACCCGCCCGCGCTACGCTGGAGATCAAAAAGAGGCCGTATTCGAGAGGGGCATGCCCAAACCGTTTGACGGCTTCATGGGTCAAATCCGCGAATACTACGAGTATTGCCTGGAGCGCGCCCGCTCCTTTGATTTTCACGGCCGGCCAGTGCAGGTGGGTGCGCCGGTGGCGCTCAACACCGACGGTCCATTGACCGTGGCGAACGGCATCCGTGGGACGCAGATCTTCGAGGACATGCTGGCGGACGAAGACTACTATCACCGCCTGATGGAATTTATCACCAGCGCAATCATCCAGCGCATCCGCGCCTGGCGCGACTACCTGGGTTGGGAAGCCAAACCTCAACGGGGCGGGTTCGCCGACGACGCGATCCAGTTCCTTTCGCTCAAAACCTACCGCGAAAAAGTGCTGCCCTACCACCGGCGCCTGCTGGCGGAGCTGTACGGCAGCGGCCCGCACTCAGTGCACCTGTGCGGCAACGTCCAGCGTTTTTTCCCGCTGCTGGTGCGCGAGCTGAACATCACCAGCTTCGACACCGGCTTCCCGATCAATTTCACCACCCTGCGCGACGAAGTCGGTGATGAAATTGACATCCAGGGCGGGGTGCCGGTCGGCAACCTGCTCAACGACTCGCCTCAGGCGATCTACGAGCGCACCCGAGACATTCTCACCAGCGGCATCACCCGCGGCGGGCGCTTCATCCTCAAGGAAGCCAACGACCTGGCCCCCTGCGTGCCGCTGGAGAACATGCAGGCCATGTACCGCGCCGTGCACGATTACGGCGTTTACCCGACGGGGAGCCATTAATGGAACCAACTGCCACCATCCCTTTTCATCTCACCCGCGGACCACTGCTCACCCCCGACCAATCCGCGCGGATACACGCTCTGGCGGTGAAAATCCTGGCCGAGACCGGCCTGGACGTGCCCAATCCCACATACCAGGAGCGCCTGCACCGCGCCGGATTTCGCGTATCGGGCGGGCGAGTGCGCTTCGAGCCGCCGGTGGTCGCCGAGTTCATCGACGCCTTTCGCCGGCGCAATGAAGCCGATCCGGGCATGCCGCGCCAGGATGAGCGCAGGATTGGGCTGTCGGTCAGCTCTTACTCGCTCTTCGTCCACGACCTGGAGAGCGGCAAGGTCGTGCCCTACACCACCGACTCCTTGATCGAGATGACCCGCCTGGTCGATTCGTTGGCGGGCGATGGCGTCTACGGCGCTCCCCCCGGCATCCCCACCGATGTGCACCCCGATTTGCAGCCGCTGGCGCAGTACCGCATCGCCGCGCTTTACGCCCGGCAGGGAGCCACGCCGGTCGATCCCACATCGGCCAAAACCGTCCATTACCTGCTGGACATGGCCGAAGCGCTGGGTGAGCCGGTGACCGGCCTGCCGGTGTATATTCCCACCCCGCTGCGGCTGGGCGGCGAGTCGCTGGATGTGGTGCTGGCCTGCCTCGACCGGCTGGACAGCCTGTGGGTGGGCAGTATGCCCTCTACCGGCACCAGCGCTCCGTTAGCGCCTTTCGGTGCGCTGGCGCTGGCTGCCGCGGAGGTGATCGGCGGCGCGATTGCGGTGCAGGCGCTGACCGGCAAGCCGGTCGGGTTTGGCGTGGCCATTTTTCCGTCCGACCTGCGCGAAGGCTCGATGGTCTTTGGCTCGCCGGAGAACATGCTTTACCAAATGCTCTCCGCCGACTTCAATCGCTTCTACGGCATGCACCCCGGGCAGGGGCCGGACAACATCCACGTCATGGCCAAGCTGCCCGACTGCCAATCGGCAGCGGAGAAAGCGGCCATCATGGCACTGGGCGCCGCCCTCGGCACGCGTCACTTCAGTTGCGCTGGCACGCTCAGCCTGGACGAAATCTTCAGCGCCGAGCAACTGCTGCTGGATTGCGAGATGCGCGATTGGGTGCAACGCTCGCTGCGAGGCGCCTGGCTGGGCGAAGACGTGGTGGAGAACTGGTTAGGAGAAATCGATGCCGGGTTAAACGGGGGCTTTATGGCCCTCGACAGCACGCTCAACCATTACCGTCGCGACACCTGGTACCCGAAGCGCTTCTTGCGCGGCGCAATCGGCCCCTGGCTCAACCAGGGCCAGCCCGAGCTTTCCGCGCGCTTGCGGGCAGAGGTCAAACGGCGCATTGCCGCGCACGATTTCGAACCTGACGCAGCGCGCCGGGCCGAGGTCGAGCGCATCTATCGGTCAGCCTGCCAGGCTGTTGAAGGGTAACCCTACCGACTCTTACCCTTGGCCGGATAACCGGCGGAGTGATTATGGTGAATCTAATCGACGAGCTCGCTCAGCAACCGCAAGCCTTCAATGACCTGGTCCGCTATTACACCGCCGAAACAGGTTTAAACGAACTCACCAGCAGCAACTGCCCCGGCGGCATCGTTTTGACCGGCATGGGCGCTTCCTATCACGCCGCCTGGATTGGGGCATTCCACCTCAACAGCCTGGGCGTGCCTGCCCTGGCGATCGAAGCGACCGACCTGCTCAACTACGCTTCCAGGCTCCCCGATCGTGACACATTCCTGGTGTACATCTCGCAGTCCGGCACCAGCGGCGAGGTGCTCCCCCTCCTTGAGCAGCTCAACCGCCTGACCTGCCTGGCCGCGGTGACCAACAACCCCGACAGCGAACTGGCCCACCGCGCCCAGGTGGTCTTACCCATGCTGGCCGGAGACGAGCAGTTGATTGCCAGCAAGACCTACATCAACACCCTGGCGATCCTCTGGCTGCTGGCCCGCCGCGTGGCAGGAATTTCGGCGCCCGCGGACGCAGAAGCCTTGTGGCGAACGGTCGAAAGCGTGAAGGCCATCGTCGACCACGCCCTGCCGGCTGCAGAGCGCCTGCTGGACACTTTCCCGCCGCATGGCTCGTTGATCTTCCTCGGCCACGGACCCCACGCCGCCACTTCCCGCCACGCTGCGATGGTGATGAGCGAATGGGCCAAAGTGCGCACGCTCAGCGCCGGGATTGGCGCATTTCGGCACGGCTTCATCGAGGCGGTCCACCCCGGCAGCGGCGCGGTGGTCTTTGCAGCCCCCGGGCGCACCGCCGATTCAGCCCTCGCCCTGGCGCGCGAGCTGGGCGAGTACGGGGTAAAGGTGTTGCTGGTTGAAAACGGCTGCCTGCGCTCGCCCAATGAAGATCCACGGGCCAGCGCTCCGCTTGACGAGTTCCTCAGCCCAATCCTGGATATTCTGCCCATCCAGTATTTTGCCGAGTTGACGCGCTGCAGGTTGGGATATGAGCCCGGTTTCCGTTACATCAGCAAGGTGGTCAAGCGCCTATGAGCAGCGGCATCAAGATCGCCATCATCGGCGCAGGCAGCAGCTATACCCCGGAGATCATCGAGGGGCTGGCGCAGCGTCGCAATTCGCTGCCGGTCGAACGCATCACCTTAATGGACATCCAGCCCACGCGCCTGAGCGTGATGGAGTCTTTTTGCCGCCGTTTCCTCGATCACCTCGGCTATCACATCCCCCTCGAATCGACATCCAACCGCGCCGAAGCCATCGCCGGGGCCGATTTTATCCTGACCCAAATCCGCGTGGGCAGCAACGCCCAGCGCGTCCTCGACGAGAAGATCCCGCTCCAATACGGCGTGATCGGGCAGGAGACCACCGGCCCCGGTGGGATGTTCAAAGCCCTGCGCACCATCCCGGTGATGCTCGACATCGCCCGCGAGGTGGAGCGGCTCAACCCGCGCGCGTGGGTGGTCAATTACACCAATCCCACCGGGCTGGTCGCCGAGGCGGTGGGCAGGCACACCCGCGCGCGCTTCGCCGGGCTGTGCTCTGGCGGGCTGTTCCCGCGCATGTGGGTCAGCCAGGCGCTGGGGATTCCGGGCGAGCGCGTGCACTACGATTACTTCGGACTCAACCACCTCAATTTCGCCTACAACATCAGCGTGGGCGGCCGGTCCCTCAGCCCGGAGGAATTCGAGCGGGTTGCAGACTCGCTCAGCGGAGCGGTGGACGCCGAACTGGTCAAAACGCTGCGCCTGCTGCCCAGCCCTTACCTGCAGTATTATTTTCATCGCCGGCGGCAAGTGGAACACGCCCGAGCGAAACCCTTCACCCGCGGCGAGGAAGTGCAGCGCCTGGAGGAGGAGATTTTCCGCGCCTACGCCGATGAAGGCCAGGTCACCAAACCCTCGGCCCTGGCGCGGCGCGGTGGCGGCGGTTACTCCGAGGTGGCGCTGGGAATCATCGATTCGATCTACAACGACCGCGAGCAGACCATCATCGTCAACGTGCCACAGGGCAATGCCATCGCGGGCTTTTACCCCGAAGCCGTCTTCGAGATGCCCTGCCTGGTGCGCGCCGACGGCATCCACCCGCTGACCGTGCCCGAAATCCCTGCCGCCATCTGGGGCTTGATCGCCGCGGTGAAAAATTACGAGCAACTGGTCGTCGAAGCCGCGGTGAGCGGCGACCGGCAAATTGCGCTGCTGGCTCTGCTGGCCCACCCGTTGGTCGGAGATATCGATGTCGCCCGCCCGCTGCTGGAGGAGATGCTCGCGGCCAACCGCGCGTATCTGCCGCAATTCTTTCCACCCGCGGAGGGCGAATG
Organism: Anaerolinea sp.; assembly: GCA_029975965.1. Next base: position 13,856 of record JARKOV010000148.1, read on the forward strand.
AGCTTCGTGATGGGCGTCGACCAGGGCAGCAGCCACACCCGCGCCGCCGTTTGCGACGAGGGAGGCCGCATCCTCGCCGTGGGCTGGGCGCCGGGCGCCTGTCACGCCTACGTGGGCATGCAGCGCGCCATGGACGGCGTCCGCGGGGCGGCGCAGCAAGCCCTGGCGATTAGCGGCCTGCAGAAAGCTGACCTGGCCTGCCTCTTCGCGGGTATAACCGGCGCAGACTGGCCCGACGAATATGACCTGCTCAAGGACAACGTCCTCCGGTTGGAGTTGTGCCCAAATGTGGTGATCGCCAACGACAGCATCATCGCCATGCGCGGCGGCACGGCCCATCCTTACGGAGCGATCCTTATCGCCGGCACCGGAGGTAACTGCGCCGTGCGCGCGCCCGACGGGCGCGAGTACATCTACGGTTACTTTCAGGAGGACGCGCTGCAAGGCGGCGCAGCGCTGGCCCGCCGCGCTCTGCTCGCTATTTACCGCGCCCACACCGGGCGCGAGTTGCCGACCAGCCTCACCGGACTGGCGCTGCAGCTTTTCGCCGTGAAAAGCGTGGACGAGTTGCTGCGCGCCGACGTCGAGGAGCGCCTTGCCGAGGATAAAATCCATGCCCTAGTCCCGGCCATCTTCGAGGCCGGTTGCGCGGGCGATGCCGTAGCCAACCGCATTTTGACCGAATTCGGTTTGGGCTGCGCAGAGCTGGTCACCAGTGCGCTGCAGCGGCTCGAGATGACCCAACTGGAGCTGGAAGTGGTGCTTTCGGGCAGCGTGTTCAAGGGCAGGGGCGGGTTGCTGCAGAAGGTGATCGGCGAAGCCATTCAAGCCGTCGCGCCGCGCGCCGCGTTGGTCGATGCGCGCTACGAGCCGGTAGTCGGCGCCCTGCTGCTCGGCCTCGAACACCTGGGACTTGACATATCCGGTAGAATTAAGGCCAACATCGACGCCAGCGCCAGGAAGCTCAATTTAATCCGCACCGTATCTGCTTATTCGTAATGGGAGGACCGATGAAAGCGTTTGAAGTAACCGCATCCGAGATCCAGAACCACCGGCTGACTCCGGAGCATCTCGAGTACGCTACCCGCGCTGTGCGTGAGGATGGGTACGTGATTCTGCTCAAGCTGCTCGACCCGGCGATCATGAAAATCCTCGCCGATAAGATGATCGAGGACGTTGAGGAGATTCTCGCTCGCAAGGATGCTCCGTTCAATTGGAACCGGGGCAATGTCCAACAAGACCCTCCGCCGATCCCGCCCTACCTTTTTCGGGACGTGATGGCGAACGACATCGTCATCTCGGTGACCAAGTCGATCCTGGGGAACGGGCTGAAGAACGCTTTCTACAGCGGAAACAACGCCCTTCCCCGCTCAACCAACCGCCAGCCCGTCCACGCGGATATGGGGCAGCTCTGGCCAAACCTGGAAGTTGCCACGCCGGCGTACGCCCTGGTCGTCAACGTGCTCCCGGTGGACGTCTCGCCCGAAAACGGCAGCACCGAGATCTGGCCCGGCACCCACACCGACACCTCGGTTGCCATCCAGGACGGCGACATCAAAATCGAAGCAGAGCACCTCGAAGCCCAGCGCCGTAAATCGCCGCCGATCCAATACACCGCGCCGGCCGGCAGCGTGGTCATCCGCGATATGCGCATGTGGCACGCCGGCATGCCCAATCACACCGACCGCGCCCGCCCGATGATCGCCATGATTCACTACGTGAGCTGGTGGAGCGCCCTGGAGCCGCTCACCTTCCCCAAAGGCACCGAGAGCATCTTCGAGCACCCCGACCTGCACACCGTGGCCAACTTCGTGGAAGGCGAGATCGACTACCTGCACCGCAACGAAGCCTACGAATTCCAGGAAAAGTAGCCGCGCCAACTCTTTGTTAACCAGAAACTTGACTCACCCCGAATTTAATCTTTCATAAGCGCGTTGAATCGAATAATCCCCACCCCCTGTAATCCCCCGCCCCAAGGCGGGGGAAACCTGGTGAAAAACAGGCAACTGGGGCGCGAACGCGCCCCAGTTGCCTGTTTTTCACGATCTTCTCCCCTTCACCGTTTCGGGGAAGGGGACGGGGGATGGGGTTCTTCGATATGAAATACCCCGAATATTAAATTCGGGATGTTTCATGTTTCCTGTAGAATCATCCTATCCTCACCAGAAAGCCAGCGGTTTTCTTGAAATGAGACTTGGCATCAATTCTTACACCTTCATGTGGAGCATCGGCTTCAAAGGCCCCAACCCGGCCTACCCCGACGCCGAAGCCAGGCCCGCCAATCCGCTCACCCCGCTCGGACTGCTCGAGAAAGCGCGCGAGCTGGGAGTATCCCTCGTCCAGACCGGCCCCAACCTCCAATTTCACGACGAGTCCGAGCTTGATGGCTTTATCCAGGCTGCCCAGGCCTGGGGAATCGCGCTCGAGCTGGGCACGCGCGGCCTGGATTACGAACACCTGGTCGGGCAGGTAGCCTTGGCACAACGCATGGGTGCGACCTTGATCCGCACGCTGCCCGAGGTCAAGGGCGTCTATGCGACCGACGCCCGCCAGATGCTGTCCAGCCTGCGCCAGGTATTGCCCGTGCTGGAGCGCGAGGGCGTGCGGCTGGCCATCGAAAATGGGCGCACGCCGGCTGCCGGGCTGAGCGCCGCGCTGGACGAGATCGGCAGCCCCTGGGTGGGGGTCGTCCTCGACATGGTCAATTCTTTGGCCGTCCCCGAAGGCTGGAAGTACGTCACCGGGCATCTCGCCCGCCACACGATGTGCGTGCACTACAAGGATTTCACCATCCGCCGCGAATGGCACATGATGGGCTTTCTTTGCGAAGGGACCCCCGCCGGGCAGGGCATGGTCGAGCCAGATTGGCTCTTCGAGACTCTCAAAGCCTCGCCCCACGATTTTAACGTGTTGATCGAGTTGTGGCCGCCGCCGCAAGCTTCGCTGGAGGACACCATCGCCCTGGAGCAACAATGGGCGCGCGAGAGCGTGGCGTTTCTGCGGGGATTCATCGCTGAGTGATGCTACGATCCTGAAGCCGACCGAAACTTAACGACTTTTAGCCTCCGAGGGTGACCATCCAGTTGGACGGTTTCCCATTGACGATCGCCTTTGGGAAGGAAATGGACGCGCCGCGCCTCGAGATGGGCGAGTTCCGATAATTTTTCGAATTCTGGGGAGCACTTCGCACCAGCGCGCTATTAAATCCGGATAATGTATGGTAAACCCTGAGCAATTGGCAGGTTGTCTTTGCTTGCGTCATGCGTCTTTTAACCAAAATTAATCTCAACTAAACATATTTCTAACAAGCCTCTGGTATCGTTTGGATAACAACAAAAAAAGGTATCAGCATGGGCACAAAGACCAAAATTTTCGTTGGGCTGATTATTCTCACCTTGCTTGGGCTCCTGCTGGTCGCTTGCGTGGCGCTTTACAGCGTGCGCGATGCGCTGCTGCCAGTGGCGGTGACCGTCACCCCCAGCTTGCCTCTCTCTACGAACCCGCCATCCGCCACGCCTACACCATCCACACAGATCGGCCTGCCCATGGTCGCATCCGATCTGGAGGCACAGATCATCCAGGTCTACGACACGGCCGGGAAATCGGTGGTGAACATCACCTCCAAGGCATACGTTTATAATCGCTTCCTCGGCCAGTTGCCCCAAGAAGGCACCGGGTCGGGTTTCATTTATGACAACCGGGGACACATCGTCACCAACTACCATGTCATCGAAGGCGCCGACGAATTGATTGTCACCCTGGCCGGCGGCGACGAGTTCCAGGCGCGGGTCGTTGGCACCGATCCGAGCAATGACCTGGCCGTCCTGGAGATCGACGCTGCCGGCAGCCTGCCGCCCGCCCTGCCCCTGGCCGATTCGGACGCCTTGCGCGTGGGCCAGTTCGTCGTCGCCATCGGCACTCCCTTTGGGCTCGACCAGACCCTCACCACCGGCGTGGTCAGCGCGCTCGGCCGGGTGATCGAAAGCCCGGAGGCGAACCAGTTCATCGGCGAGGTGATCCAAACCGATGCAGCGATAAACCCCGGCAATTCAGGCGGTCCCTTGCTCGATCTGAACGGCGCGGTGATCGGGGTCAACTCGCAAATTCTCAGCACCAGCGGCAGCTCGGCGGGTGTGGGCTTTGCCATCAGCGCCAACACCGTGAGGCGCGTTGTCCCTGAGTTGATCGCCAACGGTAGCTACCCCCATCCCTGGTTGGGCATCGAGACGATCGACCTGGATGCTTACACCCTGGCGGTGCTGCGCGAGGTAGGAATGAAGTCGCCGGTGGAATGCGGCGTGATGGTGGTGGGATTCGAAGACAATTCTAGCGCCAGGACCGCCGGCCTGAGCAGCGGAAGGCAGCGGGTGCGAATCGGGCCGTATATCTTCCCTGTGGACGGCGACATCATCACCGCAATCGACGGTGTCCCGGTCGCCAAGATGGAAGACCTGACCATCTACCTTGAGCTGAACACACAGATAGGCGACACCGTCGAGTTGACCTTCTACCGGGATGGCACTCAGCGGACTCTGCCGGTCGAAGTGACCGCGCGACCGGTCAACCGGTGATCCAACCGTCGCCCGCGCTCTAAACGCTTTGCTCCGTTCATTGCCCGGCAACGGGTTCAAGCAATCCCGTACTCCTCCAGGAGCACCTTTCCCCGATCCAGGCTGGGGCTGACCTGTCGGATCAACTCCCCCTCCTCGAGCGGGAGCGCGTCCGCGGCGCGGCTCAGCCGGTCCAACCAGCGCGTTTCGAGCTTCGAGAAGACCAGTTCGCCGCTCGCCCCAGCTGCCCGCAGGCGCTCCAGCGTGACCAGGGCTGCCCGCCGTGTCCGCAGGTAGGGAGTGGACTCGGCGACCATCTGCCCGGCCAGGTCGAGCACCACGTCGGGGCGCAGCACGTAGGCCTGCGGGTCGAAGCCGGCGTCGGAGAGCGCCCACCAGTCGCGCAGCGTGCGCGCCGCCATGGCGCCTTGCGAGGCGGCGGTGTTCATCAGCCGCGTGGCGTAGACCAACTGCTCCAGCGAAACCACCGGAGCCATCGCGCCGAGCAGGCGCACGTTGTTGACCGACTCGTTGCTCCACAGGTCCGGCACGGCCTTGGCGATGTTGCCCACCGGCGAGAGGTGCGCACAGGCCGCCTCGGCGCCTTCCAGGCTGATCGGACAGCCTGTGATCGCCTTGATGTAGGGACCTTCGTAGGCGCAATCCTTGTTGGGTCCAACCGCGCCCTGCTCGAAGGCTACCAGGCTGCGCGCCACGCTCATCACGCGGATCACCGCCGCCCACACGCGCGGGATGAACTTCTGCTCCGCCAGCACCATCGCTGTGTTGGCAAAGCCGCAGGCCGAGTCCCCCGCCGGCAGCGCGCCGAACTCACCGCCGATCGTCGCGATGCGCTCCCACAAGAAGGCCATATCGCGGCTGCCCAGCACTCCCAAAGCGAAGGCGGAGAGAGTCAGGTCACCGTTGAGAATCGCCTCATCGTGCACCTCTTTCCCGCCGGTTGACTCAATCGAGAGGAAATCCGCACCCGCTTTGGCGCACAGCTCAAAGCTGCGCAGCATCTGGGCGTAATGCTCGCCGCGGCGCATCTGCGGCGGGCGGGCAAACTCGCGCACGTCGTTGGGCGTCACGCGCAGCGCTGTCTTCATGGCATGTCTGGCCTGGGTCTCGCGGAGCGTCTCGCTCAGGATGCGCGTGATCTCCGCGCCCCACTCGGGCACCTGGGTCAGCTCGGGGAGCAGCTCGAACTCCACCACCAGCCCCGGGGCCGAGAGCTCAACCGCCCGGGTGCAGGCCTCGGTGATCATCTGGGTGTACTGCGCCCTCACTTCATCCATCGTCTCGGGAGCAATCGACATACCCGGCAGGGTGAAGTTCAGCTCCGGGTATACCACGCCGCCGCCGATGACCAGGCCGTTCGGCAAGCGCACCGGCCGAGGGCAAGCGCCGTAGATGAAATCGTCCAGTTTTGAGATCGCCAACGAGGTATAGCTAGCCATAAAAAAACTCCTGAGGGATGGGGTGAATCCATTCTACAGGAGTATGACAACGTTGTCAATCTGGTTGCAGGACGATATTTTAGCCTTTTTTACCTACCCTCCGGCAATTGCTGCCACGACGATGAAGCGTTCCCGACCATCGACCACCGCCTCCGGCAGAGGGGCGTCGGGAGACTCGAGCGACAAGTCCATTCCGCAGGCGAAATAACGGATAAAATCGCGCCGCTTGAGGGTTATGTGGTCACGGATCGTGCCACGCAGCACGGGATGTTGCGCTTCGAGGGCATCTAGCAGCGCGCGCTGCGTCGCCGGCCCGTCGATCGCCAGTACCACTTCGCCGGTGGTGCCAGCCAACTGGCGCAACTGAGCAGGGAGCTGAACGCGGATCATGGGATGGTTTGCACCTCGACCGACAGGACTGCCGGCAGATTTTCAACGATCGCCGTCCAGGTGTCACCGGAATCGGGGGAGACATATACCTGCCCGCCGGTCGTGCCGAAGTAAATGCCGCACGAATCCAGCGTGTCCACCGCCATCGCGCTGCGCAGCACATTGACGTAACAATCTTGCTGCGGAAGCCCTTTGGTCAGCGCTTCCCACTCGTTCCCACCCGTCCGGCTGCGATACACGCGCAGCTTTCCTTCCGGTGGGTAATGCTCCATATCGCTCTTGATCGGCACCACGTAGACCGTTTCCGGCTCATGGGCGTGAACGGCGATGGGAAACCCAAAATCGCTGGGCAAATTCCCGCTGATCTCGCTCCACGATGCCCCCGCATCGTCGCTGCGCATCACGTCCCAGTGCTTCTGCATGAACAGCACGCCTGGGCGCGCAGGGTGCATGGCGAGGTTGTGCACGCAATGCCCAACCTCTTCCGTGGGGTCGGGAACCTCGTAAGCGAACCTCAAACCCTGGTTGATCGGCAGCCAGCTCTGCCCGCCGTCGTCCGTGCGGAACGCGCCGGCGGCCGAGATGGCGATGTACAGCCGGTTTGGGTTGCCGGGATCCTGCAGAATGGTGTGCAGGCACATCCCCCCGGCGCCCGGCCCCCACAGGTGACCCTTGGCGCTGCGCAGGGCGGGTAGCTCGTGCCAGGTCTGGCCGCCATCCGTGCTGCGGAACAGGGCCGCGTCCTCGACGCCGGCATACACCGTGTTGGGATCGTTCAACGAGGGCTCGAGATACCACACCCGCTTGAACTCCCACGGGTGCTGGCTTCCATCGAACCACTGGTGGGTGCCAGGCGCGCCTTCATAGGCAAACTGGTTGCCAACCGCTTCCCAGGTCTTGCCGCCATCGTTGGAGCGCTGAATCAACTGCCCAAACCATCCGGTGGACTGGGAGGCGTAGATGCGGTTCGGGTCAACCGGCGACCCCTTGAGGTGGTAGATCTCCCATCCGGCAAAGAGAGGCTCACTGACGGTCCATCGCTCGCGCTTCGCATCGGATGTCAGGACGAATGCGCCCTTGCGGGTGCCAACCAATACGCGTACATTGCTCATGCTCGACTCCTTTTCGTGGGCAAGACCACGCAACCGCCTGGCAATCTCGATCGCTAACAAAGGTTTTCCATTACCAGGCCAATCGCCGACTATCTTACCAAATATTATCCAGTTAATACAGACAAAAAATGAAACCCTTTGGGTGGTTTCCAAGCCAGAGGTGAAAGAGCTCTTCTCTTCTACCCTCTGATCAGTTGCCAACTGCATTATAAGACAAATGTTCTATTAAATGCAAGGGGTTTTGTACGGATATCCGGCGATTCCCCCGGTTTACCAGCCGGCTGTCATGCCGCGGGTTTATGCTCGACAAAGATGAAACGCGCGGCCGCAGAGCCGAGCGTCACCTGCTCCCCACCGGTGTCAACCGTCAGGGTGTGGTTGAACGGCAGCACCTCGACCACCCGCACCTCTTTGCCCGGCACGATGCCGTGCTGGATCATAAAGGTCAGCAGCTCGGGGTTGTCCTCGGCAAACTCGTGGATGCGCCGGATCGTCGCCGTCCCCCCTGCGGAGATGTCGGCCAGGGGAGTCCAGTCGCGCGTGACATGCTCGAAGCCGGGAAACGGGTTGCCGTGCGGGCAGACCTTTGGGTTGCCCAGGCTTTCTGCCAGGCGCGCTTCCAGTTCTGGTGAGATGGCATGCTCGATGTTATGGGCTTCATCGTGAGTGCGGTACAGCGGCACCTTGAGCACGCTGACCAGCAGCCACTCGACCAGCATGTGCCGGCGAATCACCGAATAGGCCGCCTCCAGCCCGGTCGGGGTCAGGTGCACGCCCTTCCGCCCTCGGCCGGTCAACCAGTTGTCGCGCTCCATGCGCCGGAAGGTCATCGCCACCGTGGCCGGCGAGACGTTGAGCATCTCCGCCAGGCGGGCGGCGACGATCTCGCCGTAGTCCCGATCCATAACGTACATGGTCATCAGGTAATCCTCGACGGTCGGGGTCGGGCGGCTCTGTTCTTCAGGCGGGTGAATTTTTGTCATTTTCTATGAAATTTATCATAATATACTTGACTAATTTCATAAATTAGCGTATGCTAATTTTCGTAGATCGGTCAATGCGATTTCATTCTAACACATCACCCCGGCATGTCAAGAAAACGGTCTGTAACCCCACCCCAGTCGAACGCAGATCCCCGGCTCACCCGCCGGGAGCTTTGCTCTGACTGTTATCTACCTCATTATTAAAAGGATCGCTGTATGTCCATTTACCGTCTCGCTCTGAGCTTCATCATCGTATCCATGGCGCTGGCAGCCTGCGCGCCGGGCAGCACGGTCGTTCCGGTCACCAACACCAACGCCGACCCGGCGCTGGGAAACCTGGTCATCTATTCCGGGCGCTCCGAACAGCTCATTCAGCCGGTCATCGATGCCTTTCGCGCCGCTCACCCAGGGGTCAACGTGCTGCTCAAAGCCGGCAGCAACAGCCAGATGGCCAATGCGCTGATCGAGGAGCGCGCCAACCCGCAGGCCGACCTGTTCATCACCACCGAGTTGTTCACCGTGCAAGCTCTCGCCCAGCAAGGCGTTTTCGAGGCCTACTTACCGGACGGCGCAGACCGCCTGCCGGCTGAATTTATCGGACCCGATAACTTGTGGGTGGGGCTGACCCGCCGCGCGCGGGTGATCATGTACAACACCGACCTGGTTTCGGCGGAGGAGGCCCCCCGCTCGATCTTTGACCTGACCGACCCCCGGTGGAAAGGCCAGATCGCCGCAGCCGGCTCGACCAACGGCTCGATGCAAGCGCAAATCGCCGCCATGCGCCAGCTCATCGGCGAAGCAGAGACCGAAGCGTGGGTGTCTGCGCTGTTAGCCAACCAGGTGACATTCTTTGGAGGTCACACCGACGTGCGCACGGCAGTCGGCGCGGGAGAGTTCAAAATCGGGCTGGTCAACCATTATTACTATTACCTTCAGCAAGCCGAGGGCAGCCCGGTGGGGATCGTCTTTCCCGATCAGGAAACCGGCCAGATTGGCCTGATCACCAACGCCACCGCCGCCGCCCTGGTCAAAGGTGGGGCCAACCCCGCGGCTGCGCGCGTCTTTCTGGACTACCTCGTCTCAGCCGACGGGCAAAAATTGTTCGCCGAATTGAACTACGAATATCCCCTGCTGCCCGGCGTGGCGTTGAACCCGGCCGTCCAACCGCTCTCGGGCTACCGCCTGGCGAGTGTGGACGTGGTGGATGCCGCGCGCGACTTCGACCCGACCTTCGCGCTGATCGAAAGAGTCGGCCTGCCCTAGTCCGGGTTTTCGGCACACCGTTCGATGCAGTTGCGCATCTCTGCTTTGCCCCACCTGATGCCTCGGCAACCCGCCAGCCCTAAGCTGTCGGTTGCCGCAGGGCTGGTGGCGCTGCTGGTCGCTGTGCCGCTGGTGTATATCCTGGTGCGCGCGGCCGGCGCGGAGCCGCAAGCCTGGGCGCGTCTTTTACAGGGGCGCATCTGGCAGTTGTTCGGCAACACCATGCTCCTCGTGGTATGCGTCACCGCCGGCACGCTGTTCATTGGCGTCGGCATGGCCTGGTTCACCGAACGCACCGACCTCCCATTGCGCGGTGTGCTGCGCTGGATGCTGGCGCTGCCCCTGGCCATCCCGCCCTACATCGGGGGCATCGTCCACCTCGCTTTGTTGCGCCCACGTGGAGGGTTGATCCCCCGGCTGCTCGAGCAACTCGCCGGACAGCCGGTCGCCACCCCCAGCCCACTCGGTCTGTGGGGGGCGGCGTTCATCTTGATCCTCTTTACTTACCCCTACGTTTACCTGTTAAGCGGCGCGGCTTTTCGGTCGCTCAACGCCTCGATGGAGGAAGCCGCCCGCACGCTGGGGCGCACGCCGTGGCAAATATTTTGGCAGGTCACCCTGCCCGCCCTGCGTCCCGGTTTGCTGGCCGGCGCGTTGCTGGTGGCGCTGGATATTCTGGCAGAATACGGCACGGTGGCTTTGCTGCGCTACGAGACCTTTTCCTCCGCCATCTTTGTCCAGTTGGCCGGGCGCTACGACCGGTCGGCGGCTGCGGTGCTGAGCGGCGTGCTGGTCTTGACCGCGGTCCTCGTCCTGACCGCCGAGTTGCGCCTGCAAGGTCAGGCGCGCTTCACCCAGGTGGAGGGGAACTGGCGTCCCGCTGCCATCCACCCATTGGGCCGGTGGCGTGTGCCTGTCTTCCTTCTGGTAGCGAGCGTGGTCGCCGCCGGCTTGCTGGTTCCCCTCGCAGTGCTCATCACCTGGAGTGTCCAGGCCCTCCGCGACCCGCTGGCACTGGGAAGCGTGCTGCGCACCGGCTCGCAGCCTTTCGCCAGCTTCGCCTGGAACAGCCTGTGGAGCTCGGCGTTGGCTGCGCTGCTGGCGGTCGGCCTGTCGGTACCGGTGGCGATGCTGGCGGTGCGTTATCCCGGGCGCTGGTCGCGCTTCGTCTCGCGTTTTTGCCAGGTGGGTTATGCCATCCCAGGGGTGGTGGTGGCGCTGAGCCTGGTGCTGCTGGTCAACCGTTTCCTCCCCATCCTCTATGCCACCCCGCTGCTCGTGGTGCTGGCTTACGTGCTGCGCCACATGCCCCAGGCGGTGCGCGCCAGCGAAGCCGCGCTGGGCAGGCTGTCCCCCACCCTCGAGGAGGCATCGCGCACGCTGGGAAGGAGCTCCCTCCAGACGCTATTCCAGGTGACCTTGCCCTTGATCTTGCCCGGACTGCTCGCCGGCGGAGGGTTGGTATTTCTCACCTCGCTCAAAGAGCTGCCTGCCACGCTGCTACTGCGCCCGGCCGGCTTCGACACCCTGGCGGTGCGCATCTGGATGTGGGCGGAGGAAGGTTTTTATCTCCAGGCGGCGCCTGCCGCGCTGTTGCTGGTTCTCGTTTCGGCCTTGCCGTTATTTTTCCTTTTGCGCAGGGAGATTATTTTCCGATGAACACACTCACCGTCAGCCGTTTAAGCAAGCGCTTCTCCGCGTTGAGCAGACCAGCCGTGAGCGACGTCACATTCGAGTTACAGCCGGATGAAATCCTGGCACTGGTCGGTCCGAGCGGATGCGGGAAAACCACCATCCTGCGCCTGATCGCCGGGCTCGAGCGACCCGACGGCGGGAGCATCCATCTCAACGGGCGTGAAGTAGCTGGCCCCTCTGCTTTCGTCCGGCCGGAGCAGCGTGGCGTCGGCATGGTCTTCCAGGATCACGCGCTGTTCCCCCATCTGAGCGTCTATGCCAACGTCGCCTTTGGGCTGCGGGGGCGCGATCGCGAGACCGTCCGCCGCAAGGTTGACGAGATGCTCGACCTGGTCGGGCTGGCCGGTTTGGCGCAGCGCTATCCCCACGCTTTATCCGGCGGTGAGCGCCAGCGTGTGGCGCTGGCCCGCGCCCTGGCGCCCGGCCCGGCTTTGATCCTGCTGGACGAGCCTTTCTCCAGCCTGGACGCCGACTTGCGCCTGGCGATGCGCGAGCAAGTGCGCGAAATACTGAAAACGATGAACGCCACCGCCCTGTTCGTCACCCACGACCAGGA
>JARKOV010000151.1 GCA_029975965.1 Anaerolinea sp.
GGGATTAGGGCAGGGGAGGCAGCGGGTGGGGCATTCCTCCTGGAAAACGGGGTGGTTTTTCTTGATGGCATTGACCGCCGCGATGTAGGCGCACAAGTCGGGCCCGCCGGTTTCCCAGTCCGCCGGGGTGGTATGGACCACGTGGAGCGGCTGGCGAAAACCGAATTCGAAACCGATGGGCATCATGACGCCGGTCGCGAACAAGGCGGCAAAGAGGTAACGCTGCTTGAGCGCGTTGACATTCCCGTGGGTTTCTGCAAACAGCCGGGGGGTATCATGGCTTTCGGGAAAGCTGATCGAGGGCGCGGTTTCGCGAATGAGGTTGTACTGCTCGAGCAGCCACCAGTCGTGAAAGTTCCAGTACTTCGAGCTGTTGAACACGAAATCGAATCCGGCGCGGGCGGTGTTGCGGGTCTGATCGGCGTTGCAGCCGAGGGTTTCGGCCACAAACACCACGCGGGGATGGCGCGATTTCACCTCCTGGATGAGGCGGTGCCAGAAGGCCCGGGGCACCTGGTAGGCGGCGTCGCAGCGAAAGCCTTCGATGCCCAGGCCCAGCAGGTGCTCCACCACCTGCAGACAGTACTGGTAAAGCCCCTCGGCGTCGCGAGTGTGGCGATGGTCGAACTGGGCCAGGTCCTTCCACACCACCTTCCGCCGGTTGTGCTCGCAGGAGGCGTTGGCAATCCGCCCGTCGGGTTCATGGACAAACCACTCCGGATGCTCGCGAGTGAGGGGCGAATCAATCGCGCAGTGGTTGATGACCAGGTCTATCATCAGCTTGAGCCCGAGGCGGCGCGCCGTTTCAACCGCCTGCCGAAACTGGGCCTCGGGCGGGTCGGCCAGGGTGGGGTCCACCAGCTCGGGATTGAAGCTGAAGTAATCCACAATCGAGTAAAGGCTGCGCGAGGCGCCCAGTCGCTGCACCGGGTTGAGGTACACCCAGTCAAACCCCAGCGTGGCGGCGCGTTTCAAATGCGGTTCCCATTGGGTGAACCGCCCGGCCAGCAGCGGAAAGAGATTGTAGATGATCATGGCTCGAGCGTCAGCACGGGC
>JARKOV010000102.1 GCA_029975965.1 Anaerolinea sp.
ATCACCACCTCTTCGAGGGCGGTGTTGCCGGCGCGCTCGCCGATGCCGTTGACCGTCACCTCGGCCTGGCGCGCCCCGGCCATCAACCCGGCCAGCGTGTTGGCGGTGGCCAGCCCCAGGTCGTTGTGGCAGTGCACCGAAACCACGCAGCCCTCGATGCCCGGCGTGTGCCGCATGATCCCGGCGATCAACGCCCCAAACTCGTCAGGAAGGGTGTACCCCACCGTGTCTGGGATGTTGAGCGTGGTGGCGCCGGCCTGGATGGCCACACCCAGCACCTCGTACAGGAAGGCCGGGTCGCTGCGCCCCGCGTCTTCCGGGCTGAACTCGACATCCTCGCACAGGCTGCGCGCGTAAGATACCATCTCGCGCACCCGCTCCACCACCTGCTCGCGGGTCATCTTGAGCTTGTACTGCATGTGGATTTCGGAGGTCGCCAGGAAGGTGTGGATGCGCGGGCGAGCCGCCGGTTGGACGGCCTCCCAGGCCTTGTCGATATCACCTTTTGAGGCCCTTGCCAGCCCGCAGATCACCGGCGCGGGGGTGCCGTCGGTGGGGTTGCCCACCTCGAGCGCGATGCGCCGCACCGCCTCCAGGTCGTCGGGCGACGCCGCCGGGAAACCCGCCTCGATCACGTCCACCCCCAGGCGGGCCAGCGCCCGCGCCACCTCGAACTTCTCGGCGCTGGTCATCGTCGCGCCCGGCGACTGCTCGCCGTCGCGCAGGGTTGTGTCGAAAATCCGTACGTATGGATCCATACCTTACTGCTTCCAGTTCTCAGGCCGCAGCGCGCGCACCTGGGCGCCGGCCTGCCACATCTCCGATTCGCGCATCTCGCGCAGCTCGGCTTCCAATTTTTCCTTGTAATCGGGCGCGCTGTTGGCCTCGATGACGATACGTGTCTCCTCGCCGGAGGCCACGCTCTGGTACAGGCGCTCGAACACCGGCAGGGTCACCTTGCGGAACTCGTGCCGCCAGTCGAGCGCGCCGCGCTGCGCCGTGGTCGAGCAGTTGGCGTACATCCAATCCATGCCGTTTTGCGCCACCAGGCGGATCAAGCTCTGGGTCAGCTCCTCGACCGTCTCGTTGAACGCCTCCGACGGGGTATGCCCGTGCTCGCGCAGCACCTGGTATTGCGCTTCCATGATGCCCGCCAGCGCGCCCATCAGCACGCCGCGCTCGCCGGTCAGGTCGCTGTACACCTCATTTTCGAAGGTGGTCTCGAACAGGTACCCCGAGCCGATCGCAATGCCCAGCGCCAGCGTGCGCTCGCGCGCCCGCCCAGTGTAATCCTGGTGGATGGCAAAACTGGAATTGATCCCGCTGCCGGAGAGGAAGTTGGCCCGCACGCTGGTCCCCGAACCCTTCGGCGCGACCAACACCACGTCCACGTACTCGGGCGGGACGACGCCGGTCTGGTCTTTGTAAACCACGGCGAAACCATGCGAGAAGTACAGCGCGTCGCCCGGTTTCAGGCATTCCACCACCTTGTCCCAGGTCTGTTTCTGCCCTGCGTCCGAGACGAGGTTCTGCACCACCGTCGCGCGGTGCACCGCCTCCTCGATGGTGAACAGCGTCTCCCCGGGCACCCAGCCGTCTTTGAGGGCCTTCTGCCAGGAGCGACCGCCCTGGTTGACGCCCACGATGACCTTGATGCCGTTGTCGCGCATGTTGAGCGCCTGCGCGGGGCCCTGCACGCCGTAGCCGAGCACTGCCACGACCTCATCTTTGAGCACCTCGCGCGCCCTTTCGAGCGGGAACTCATCCCGCGTGACGACCTCTTCCAGCGTACCTGCGAAATTCAGCTTTGCCATGCCATCCAACTCCTTGGGTCAATAAGTCCCGGGACGTGCCCGAGCCGTGACGGTCCGGCGGCGACTCAGGCCGCCTCGACGCGCTCCTGCGCCGAGAAGGCGTGCGCGTGACTGCCGTTGCCGTTGCCATTGATGTAGAGCGGCTCGGTGCCGCGCGCCATCGCCACCACGCCGGTGCGCACCATCTCGATGATCCCCAGCGGGCGCAGCACCTCGACAAAGCCTTCGATCTTCTCCTCGTCGCCGGTGATCTCGATGATGAACGATGAATTGGTCACGTCCACAATGCGCGCGCGGAACACGTCCACCGTTTGCATGATGTGGGTGCGATTCTCGGGCGTGGCGCTGACCTTAATCATCGCCAGGTCGCGTGTCACGCGCGGCAGGCCGGTCAGGTCCTCGACCTGGATCACGTTGACCAGCTTGTACAGGTAAGCGGTCAGGCGCTCGATCGACTGCGCGTCGCTGTCGACCACAATGGTCATGCGCGACACGCCGGGCTGCTCGGTGTGCCCAACCGTGAGCGACTCGATGTTGAAGGTGCGCCGCCGGAACAGCGAAGCCACGCGGTTCAGCACACCGGGTTTATCTTCGACTAATGCGACAATCGTATGGTTCATCTTTCCTCCGCTCTCTCATCGCTCGCCAGGATCAGCCTCGCGGGCGAGGAAATGGCATCCTCTACAATTCACTCGTCCTGCGCCGTCTCCACGATCGGGTTAGGCATCGGGCGGCGAATCATGTTGTGCAGGTCGGCGCCGGTCGGCACCATCGGGTACACGCTGTCCTCTTGCTCGACGCGGAAATCGATCACCACGGTCCCTTCGGCGGCGCGCGCCTCGCGGATCGCCGGGCAAACCTCGTCGCGATGGGTGACGCGCAGCCCGGTCAACCCGTGGGCATCTGCCAGCTTGACGAAGTCCGGGCTGAGCATCGGGGTGGCGGCGTAGCGCCGCTCATAGAAGAACTCCTGCCACTGGCGCACCATGCCGAGAAAGCCGTTGTTGATGATCGCCACGTTGACCTTCAGGCTCTCCTGCGCGGCCGTGGACAGCTCTGCCTGGGTCATCTGGAAACCGCCGTCGCCGACGATCGCCCACACATCCTGTTCGGGGCAGGCCAGCTTGGCGCCGATGGCGGCCGGCAGGCCAAAGCCCATCGTGCCCAGCCCGCCCGAGGTGATCCACTGGTTGGCGTTGTCCTGCTTGAAGTACTGCGCAGCCCACATCTGGTGCTGGCCGACGTCGGTCGTGATCAACGCGTTGCCACCCGTCTCACGCCACAGGTCATGGATCACGTGCGCCGCGTAGAGGTGGTCGCCGGCGGGCAGGTTTTGCACGTCGCGCACCGCGCTGTCGCCCTTCATCTCGCTGATGTGCGCCAGCCAGTCGGCGTGGTCCTGTGCATCCAGCGCGTCGAGGATCTGGCGCAGCGTCTCGCGCAGGTCGCCGACCATGCCCAGGTCAACCTGGACGTTCTTGTTGATCTCGGCGGCGTCGATGTCGATGTGGATCTTGCGCGCATTGCGCGCATAGGTGCTGACGTTGCCAGTCACGCGGTCGTCGAAGCGCATGCCGAAGGCCAGCAGCAAGTCGGCCTCTTGAATGGCGTTGTTGACCCACGCCTCGCCGTGCATGCCCATCATGCCCAGGTTGAGCGGGTGCGTGGCCGGGAAGCAGCCAATTCCCAGCAGGGTCAGCGCCACCGGCACGTTGGCCCGCTCGGCGAACTCGCGCAGCTCGGGCATCGCCCGGCTGAGCAGCACGCCCTGCCCGGCGAGGATCAGGGGCCGCTTGGCGGCGCGCACCATCTCCACCGCCTGCTGGATCTGGCGCGAGACGGGGCGCAGGTCGGGGCGGTAGCCGCGCATCTTGATCGGGGCCGGGTTGTACTCCCACTCCATCGTACGCTGCTGGGCATCTTTGGCAATGTCCACCAGCACAGGCCCCGGTCGCCCGGTGCGGGCGATGTAGAAGGCCTCGCGCAGCACGGGGAAGATCTCCTCGGTGTGCGTGACCAGGTAATTGTGCTTGGTGATCGGCAGGGTAATGCCGGTGACGTCGGTCTCTTGAAAGGCGTCGAAACCGATGAACTTGCTGGTCACCTGCCCGGTGATGAACACGGTCGGCGACGAGTCCATCATCGCGGTGGCGATGCCGGTGACCAGGTTGGTCGCGCCGGGGCCCGAGGTGGCCATCGCCACCCCCACCTTGCCGCTGGCGCGGGCGTAGCCGTCGGCCATGTGGGCGGCGCCCTGCTCGTGGCGCGTCAGTACGTGGCGCACCGGGTAGTCCAGCATGGCATCGTAGATGGGCAGGTTGGCTCCGCCGGGGTAGCCAAAGACGACTTCCACGCCTTCGCGCACCAGCGTCTCCCACAAGATTTGTGCACCCGTAAGTTTCATATCTCACTCCTCCGTAATTAAGTTCGACCCGGTTCAGCGGGTCAATCGCTCAACACCGCGCCCGTGTCGGCGCTGGTGACGAAATGTGCGTAGCGGCGCAGCCATTTGCTGCCAGTGCGCGGCTGGAAAGGCGGCAAGCCGGCCAGGCGGCGCTGGATCTCCTCGTCCGACAGGCGGGCGTTCAGCGTCTGCGCTTCCAGGTCGATCTCGACCACATCGCCGGGCCGCAGCGCGGCGATCGGCCCGCCGGCCGCCGCCTCCGGCGAAACGTGCCCGATGCACGCCCCGCGCGTCCCGCCCGAAAAGCGCCCGTCGGTGATCAGGGCCACCTTCTCGCCCAGGCCCATCCCCATGATCGCGCTGGTCGGGCTGAGCATCTCCTGCATACCGGGCCCTCCGCGCGGGCCCTCATAACGGATCACCACCACCTCGCCCGCCTGCACTTCGTGCGCCAGGATGCCCTTGAGGGCTTCGTCCTGCGATTCGTAAATGCGGGCCGGGCCGCTGAAGCGGCGCATCGAGGGCGCCACGCCGCCGGTTTTCACCACCGCCCCGCGCGGAGCCAGGTTGCCGAAGAGCACCGCCAGCCCGCCGTTCTGCGAGTGGGCGTTCTCCACGCGGCGGATCACCGCTGCGTCTTTCACCTCGGCGCCGTTGAGCGACTCGCCCAGCGAGCGACCGGTGACGGTGATGCGCTCCAGGTGCAGCATCTGCGTGCCGCGCTGCACCTCTTTGAGGATGGCCGGGATGCCTCCCGCGCGGTGCACGTCTTCCATGTGCCACTGCCCGGAGGGGCTCACCTTGCACAAATGGGGCACCCGCTGCGAGATAGCGTTGATGCGCTCGAGGGAGTAAGCGATGCCGGCCTCGTGAGCGATGGCCAGCCCGTGCAGGATGGTGTTGGTCGATCCGCCCATCGCCATGTCCAGCGCGAAGGCGTCGTCCAGTGCTTCAACGGTGAGGATGTCGCGCGGCTTGATGTCGCGCGCCACCAGCTCCAAGATCTGCGCGCCGGCGCGCTCCGCCAGGGCTTCGCGCTCCGCCGTGCGCGCCAGTGCCGATCCGTTGTAGGGCAGCGCCAGCCCCAGGGCTTCCATCAGGCAGTTCATGCTGTTGGCGGTGAACATGCCCGAGCACGAGCCGCAGGATGGGCAGGCGTGGTCTTCCAGCAGCTTCAGGCGACGCTGGTCGATCTTGCCCGCCTGGTAAGCCCCCACCCCTTCGAAGACCGAGATCAGGTCGATTTTCTCGCCTTCCGGCGTGCGCCCGGCGGGCATCGGCCCCCCAGAGACAAAAATTGCCGGGATGTTGACCCTCATGGCAGCCATGAGCATACCCGGCACGATCTTGTCGCAATTGGGGATACACACCATCCCGTCGAAGCGGTGAGCTTCCAGCATGGTCTCGATCGAGTCGCAGATCAATTCGCGCGAAGGCAGCGAGAACTTCATCCCCGGGTGCCCCATGGCGATCCCGTCATCCACGGCGATGGTGTTGAACTCGAAGGGCACTCCTCCAGCGGCGCGCACCGCCTGTTTCACCAGCCGCCCGAATTCCTGCAGGTGAACGTGCCCGGGGACGATGTCCACGTAGGAATTGACCACGGCGATGAAGGGTTTCTCCATATCGGCGTCGGTGACGCCGGTGGCTTTGAGCAGAGCCCGGTGGGGAGCGTGTTCGATACCGCGTTTGATCTGGTCGGATCTCATCAGGTTTGTGTCATCTCCAAATCAATGGTTGAACAAAAAAACCGCCCTTTCGGGCGGTTGCTTGTGATTGGTCTGTTTACGGTCTTACGCGTTCACTTCGCATTTTCTGGCCACCCGAACTGGAAAAAGGTTCTCAATTACGAGAACCACAATAAGGACCAGAATGGAAATCGCGAGGCTCAAAGGCATGTGAACGGGTTTGACCTGAAAAATTTAGTTCCCTTTATTGTACAAACTAAAATCGCAATGTCAATAGGCAATTTTTACGAATTTGAAAACTCACTTTCCTTCGCCGGATCAGACGAGTGGTTGTGTTTCGGTTTTCCTGTAAAATGTGGGCTTTGCCCCACATTTTACAGAAACCCATTACACCATCAGACGAGCAGCCCGCCATGCCTGCAACGGCCGGGAGGATCTCGCCAGGCACACCCGGCGAGATCAATTGGTCACAAAAGTGAATGCGCCGCCTGTTGAAAAGCGGGAGAACGCGTGCTATAGTAATTGTGAGCGCTCACGGAAGCGCTAACAATCGCCCTCCTATGCCCATCCAGAAGTCGACCACCATCCAGCAAGTCGCCGATGCCGCCGGCGTTTCGATCCAAACCGTCTCGCGGG
The DNA here is from genome assembly GCA_029975965.1 of Anaerolinea sp. The sequence goes on from JARKOV010000102.1 coordinate 6,543, forward strand.
TGATCAACAACCGCTACGACGTGTCGGCCACGACCCGCGAAAAGGTCAAAGAGGCCATCGAGCGCCTCGGCTACCAGCCCAACGCGATCGCCCGCGGACTGGCCTCCCGGCGCAGCCGCACCCTCGGCCTGGTCACCTACGACTTCGCCGATTACTTCTTTGCCCAGGTGATCACCGGCGCCGAAGCCGAAGCCCACCGCCATGGCTTCTTCTTTCTCCTCGGTAACGCGCACTGCGACCCCTGCGAGGAGCCGGCCTACCTGCGCATGCTCACCGAGCGCCACGTGGAGGGCGTGCTGTTCGTGCGCGAAGGCACGCCGGACGATATGCAGCACCTGGAAGAGTTGCAGAGCGCCGGGGTGCCGGTGGTGGCGACCGGCTTTTTCAACCCGGAAGCCAAACTGAACCTGGTGGATGTCAACAACCAGGACGGCGGCTACCAGGCCACCCGCCACTTGCTGCGCGCGGGTCACCGGCGAATTGCGCTGATCACCGGGCCGCTGGCCAACCAGGCCGCCCAAGATCGCCGGCAGGGATACCAAACCGCCCTCGCCGAAGCCGGCGTGGTGTATGACCCAGAACTGGTGGCCGAAGGCGACTACCTGCACCGGGGCGGTTTCACCGCCATGCAGCGCATCCTGGCGCGCGGCAGGCCCTTCAGCGCCCTGTTTGCTTCCAACGACCGCATGGCCATCGGCGCGATCAGCGCCCTGCAACTGGCAGGCAGGTCCGTTCCCGAGGACGTTTCGGTGGTCGGCTTCGACGACATCCCCGAGGCGGAGTTCGCCGCGCCTCCGCTGACCACCATCCGCCAGCCGATGATTCGAGTCGGCAACGAAGCGGTGAAGATGCTCGTTCAGGCGATCGAAAAACCCGGGCAGCCGAACCGGCTGCTTCGCCTGGACGTGGAGCTGGTGGAACGGGCCTCAGTTAAGCGCGTTGATGGCAGCGGGCCATCGTGATTGGGTCGGTCAGGCCCCAGAGAGCAACGCTCAGCACTTTAACAACCGAATAGATTGACAAACGCCAAAAATGGTCTATTATGAATATTAGTAAAATTTTACTAAAAGGAGATGCGGATGCCAGCCAACCGGCGCGTGACCGTGGCAGAAATCGCCCGAGAAGCGGGGGTGTCTTTATCCACCGTGTCGCTGGCCCTGCGTGGACGCGGCAACCTGCCCGTTGAGACCCGCCAGCGCATCCAGGAGATCGCCCGCGAGCTGGGTTACCTTCCCAGGCCGGCCCTTCGCCAGCCTCAGCCGATGGGATTGTCGAACCTGGGCATGGTCATCCGCACCCTCCCCGATAATCCCCAGGAAAATCCCTTTTACTCGGTTGTCCAGGCCGGCATTGAGATGGCTTGCAGGCAACATCGCATCAACCTGACCTACGCTTCGTTGCCTGTGGACCGCGACTCGCGCATCCTCGAGGTGCCGCGCATGCTCATCGAAGACCATGTGGACGGCTTGCTGGTAGTGGGAATATTCATCAACGAAGCCAACGCGCAAATCTTTGAGCGTTTAGCGGCGCCGATCGTCCTGGTGGACGCCTACGCCGAGCGCGGCAATTATGACGCGGTCGTCACCCAAAACGCCCAAGGCGCTTACGACGCGGTCGCTTACCTGGTTTCCCAGGGGCATCGCCGCATCGGCGTGGTCGGCAGCCACCCCAACGCTTTTCCCAGCATCCTGGCCCGGCGCGAGGGTTACCTGCGCGCGCTCGCCGACCACGGCGGCCTCGAGCCGTGTTTCATCGACAGCGAGCTGGACCGCCAGCCGGCCTACGAGGCGCTCCAGGCGCACCTGCGCAGCGCTTCGCCGGTCAGCGCGATCTTCTGCGTCAACGATTTCGTGGCGGTCGGCGCGCTGCGCGCCGCCCGCGACCTGGGCCTGGAAGTGCCCAAAGACCTTTCGGTGATTGGGTTCGATGACGATCTGCTCGCTCCGCATGTCACCCCGGCATTGACCACCCTGCAGGTGGACAAGGTCGGGCTGGGGCGGTTAGCGGTCGCGATGCTGCTCGATCGTTTCGAAAATCCCGGATCGGCGGTGGCGGAAGTTGCTCTCCGCCCGCGCCTGGTCGTCCGGGAATCGGTTGCACCTCGCACCGAGGTGGCAGGATAGGAGGTGCGCAGACAAGACCATCTCAGCGAGCGCCGGCCTTCCGAAGGCCTCTGAAGCGCTCGACCGAGGAGAGCAGTGGTTAAAAAGGGGAGCGCTCGCCCAGCGGTTGACGGCCATCCGGCGAACACTCCACAGCAGGTCCCCACATTGAGGGATCGCCTGCACATTGACAGATTATACCAGTACAACCACCGCCCGCCCTGATTGGTCTGCCTTCTCGCCAATTGCACAAGCCGGGATACCGGCGCGCGTTCGGGAGGTCGCGCTTTTCGGTTCACAAGATGATCTGACAGAGCCTGTTGTTCTCGTATTCGACCGTTGCGGTCATCGGGAGAGGAGGAGGTTGGTGGAGAAGATAACGCCTTTCCAACGCCGAATCCGAAATCAGTTCATCGTTCGTCTCGAAAAGGTTGTTAATTAAGAGGAGGACCTTTCATGTCTACCAAGTTATCTCGTCGTGACATGTTGAAGTTAGGCGCGCTGGCCACCGCCGGCGCCGCACTGGCCGCCTGCCAGCCGGGAGCCGGCGCCAAGGTGGAGGAAACCGCCCCCGCCGAGGTGACCAAGGCCGAAGGAAACGTGGTGGTGATGCACTTCCGGCATGAATTCACCGAAGACGAAATGAACGCCTTTATGGCGGAGAATCCCGGCATCACCCTCGAATTTGTCGACGGCACCGACCTGACCCGTTTCTACGCCATGTATGCCGCCGGCACGCCCCCAGACCTGGTGCGCGTCCAGGCGCCTTCCATCCCGCAGTTCCTGGCCCGCAAGCTGCTCTTCGACCTCACGCCCTATTTCGAGTCCAGCACCGTGCTCAAGATGGACGATCTGATGCCGGCCAACAACGCCTATAAAGCCGAGTCGCCGCTCAAGATCGGCACCGGCAAGATCTACGGCATGGTCAAGGACTTCTCGCCCGATTCGACCCTCTACGCCTTCAAACCGGCATTCGAAGAGGCGGGCATCACCCTCGACGACACCAAATCCTACAGCTATGCCGAAGTTCGCGAGATGGCCAAGAAGGTGATGAAAACCGAGGGCGATCGCATCCTGTTCTTTGGGTTTGGCAACGAGACCGGCTGGTACGACCGCTACTGGATGGTGATGCTGTCCGAGGTGGGCCAGAGCCTGTACTCGGAGGGCTACGAGAAGATCATCCTGGCCGATAACGAAGAGACCAAGAAGATTCTGAAGTTCTTCTTCGACCTGGCCAAGGACAAGATCAATTACTCGCCGCTCAACCCCAGCCCGGCTGGGTGGATGGGCACAGACTTCACCGCCGGTCAGCTCGGCTTCATCCAATACGGCTTTTGGTACAGCGCCATGGCCGAGAGCGACACGACCAAGGGCAAGGTGATGATGCTGCCCTCGCCCAACTGGGCCGGCGTGCATAAAGACCCGACCATCACCGCCACCGGCATGATCATGACCGCCGCTTCCAAAGTGCCCGACGCCGCCTGGAAGACCTTCGAGTATTACAACGGCGGGGCGCCGGCCGTGGCCCGCGCCAAGAGCGGCTGGGGCGTGCCCGGCTTGAAATCGATGCTGAACCTCATCCCGCAGGAAACGGAGTTCCAGAAGCAGGCCAACAAGGTGCTTCAGGGCGAGCTGGCCCTCAACGATGAGGCGGTTCAATTCAACCCATTCCTCGGCGAGACCCAGGTGCCCAACGCCTTTAACAAATACCTCGAGATTGCCCTCAAGGGCGACATCACCTTCGACGAGATGTTAAAGAGCGTCGAAGACGAGGTCAACGCGGCGATCAAGGACGGCATCAGCGCGATTATGGGGTAGCAACATCGCTCGCGCCGGTTTAACCAGGCGATTGTTCTATAGCCGGATGTTTGCGGCGAGCACCTGGCCGCAAACATCCGGGCCATCGGATATTCGGGAGGCATGATGGCAGAGATAACCAATCCGGTTGGTTCCACCGCGGTGAAGCACCGCGGTTTGTCCCGAAGACAGCGCCGAACCCTATCGTTTTACCTGTTCATTGCCCCCTGGCTGATCGGATTCGTGGCCCTGGGGGTCATCCCTCTCGTACTGGGGATCCTGACCTCGCTGACCAACTACGACGGCTTGAATTTCTTCAACCTGAAATTCATCGGCCTGGCCAATTACGCCCGCGCCTTCACCGACCCAGACGTGAAATTTTCCTTCGGGCGCACCGTGGCTTGGCTGCTCGCCAACCTGCCCGCCTGGATGATCCTGTCCTTCGCGATGGCGCTGATTTTGAACCAGAACATCAAGGGTCGCGGCATCTTCCGCACCCTCTATTACCTGCCCAGCATCGTTCCCGGTGCGGCGGCCATCATCGCCTGGAAGATCATCCTGGATAAAAACAACGGCCTGTTGAACGGGTTGGCCAGCATCTGGCGGCCCGGCACCGCCGTCGGCTGGCTCTCGGATTACGCTCTGGCCGGCATGACCACCATCGCGGTGTGGACCGGCCTCGGGGCCGGGATGGTGATCTTCCTCGCCGGCCTGAAAGGTATCCCGGACGAATTGGTCGAAGCCGCGAAGATCGATGGGGCCAACAGCATGCAGGTTTTCCGCCACGTCACCCTGCCCTTGATGACCCCGGTCATCTTCTTCCAGTTGATCATGGGACTGATCGGCTCGTTTTCCCAGCTCAACTTGCCTTTGCTCTTGGTGAACGTCGGCCTGACCGGCTCCGGGGCGGTGCCGTCGCGCGACATCTACCTCTACATGATCCACGCTTACTACCAGATCTTCACCAGCCGCCGATACGGCTACGGCACCGCCTTGCTGTGGATGCTCTTCATCGCCGTCGTGCTCCTCACCGTGGTCGTCTTTTACACCGAGAAGTACTGGGTCTACAGCGACCGGCCCGTGGAAGGAGAGCGAACATGACCACCATGGAGTTGCAGGCTCGCGGCCTTTTCCAAAAACGGTTCAACCGCTTCCTGGGTTACTTCGTCTTGATCGTGGTGACCATCCTGATCTCGGTTCCGATCATTGCGCTGGTACTGGGGTCGCTCAAGCAGGATTCGGACCTGATCGCCTATCCGATCCGCATCCTTCCCTCGAAATACATGTGGTCGAATTACGTGCGCGTGTTCCAGATGACGCCCTTCCTGGCGGTCGCCGCGCGCACCTTCTTCCTGGCGTTGACCTGTTCGACGATCACCACCTTCATCAGCTCGATGGTCGGCTTTGCCTTCGCCCGCTACCGCGTGCCGGGCAGCAAACAACTCTTCTCGATCATCATCGGCCTGCTGATCGTGCCGGGCATCATCACCCTCATCCCGCAGTTCCTGGTGTACGCCCGCCTCAAGCTCACCGGAACCTACTGGCCGTGGTACCTGGGCGCGCTGGCCGGCAGCCCTTACTTCATCTTCCTCTTCCGCCAGTTCTTCCTCACCTTTCCTCACGAGCTGGAGGAAGCCGCCGAGGTGGATGGCTGCAGCCCCCTGCGCGTCTTTTTGCAGATCTTTTTGCCGAACGCCAAACCGGTCCTCGCCACGGTGATGTTCTTCTCGTTTCTCGGCATCTGGGGCGATTACCTCACCCCGCTGATTTACCTCAACGACAACAACACCCTCTTGGGTGTCAAGATGGCGACCGGCTTTAAGAACCCGCAGGGGATCACCCTGACCACCATCAGCCTCGCCGCCAACGTCTACTATATCCTGCCGATGGTGGTGGTATTCTTCATCGCCCAACGCAACATCCTTAAGGGCGTCATCACCAGCGGATTAAAAGGGTGAAATCAAGCCGTGACCCGCACATAGGCCGCGCGCGCGGCCTATGTGCGTGAATAGCGCCGACTCCGTGCTTGCTTTTTTTCCCGATTTTTGGCAGACTATCAGGAGCGAACCGATGAAACTTGGCGCCTGGATTCACACCCACGACCTCGATTTAAGCCCGCAGATCCAAGCTGCGGCAGCCGCGGGTCTAAGCAGCATCCGCAGCTATGGCATCGACTACGCTTTGCAGGCTGCCGCCGCCCTGAGACAAACCGGCCTCAGCCTGCTCGGCGGTATGCACGTCGACTCGGCCGCCCTGGCCGCCAACTGGCGCTCGCAGGTGCGCCTGGATGAGCTCGAGCGTTACCACACGCTGGGCGTCGAGCTGGAGGGCATATGCGTGGGCAACGAGCTGCGCGAAGGCGGAGACGAGCCGGATAAAAAGCGCTTCACCGCTCGCCTGTCGTTTGGCCTGGCCAGCCTGCTCGACGCTTACCGCGGCTGGATGGCAGAGCGCGGGCTGCACACCCCGCTCACCTACGCCATGGAGGGGATCGTTTTCGACGCGCAGGGCAACTTCCTCGAGTGGCTCTGGCCGCTGGTCGACGCCTGCGACGTCGTCGGTTTGAATCTCTACCCGATGGGCAACGAAGCCTGGTTCACCTACGGCGCTTTCGAAGAAAGCCGCCGCTTTCTCCACGACCCGCGCGTGCGCCACGACCGCCTGGCCGCCTTCGAGTACCAGTTGCGCCGCGCCCTGCAGTTGCTGGAGCCTGCCGGCAAACCGGTCATCCTCACCGAGACGGGCTTCCCCTCGGCGGTTGGTTACCACATCCAGGGGGAGCGCACCGTGGTGCCCGAGAGCGACCACGCCCGCTTTGCCGAAGCCATGGAGGAATTCATTGCCCTCATCGCTCGCGTCGATCGCGAATACGGCGGGCGCATCCGCACGCTATATTTCTACGAGTGGCGCGACAACCTCTACCACGCCAAAATTTGGAACATCGAGCAAAGCCCCATCCACACCGCCTTCGGGCTGTGCGAGCGCGACGGCTCGCCCAAACTGGATATCCGCCGCCTGGCGAGGATGGCGCACGATGGGTGAGGTCGAGCGCCAGACGTTGCGCGCGCTGGCCGGGCGCTGGATGGAGCTGGCCAGCCTGCCGGTGATGGCCGAGCGCAAGCGCCTGTGGGCGGCGCTCAAAGACCTGCGCGCCGAGCGCCCGATGATCCACTTCGAGACCTGGACACTCGAATCTTTCGTTGAAGAGCGCGAGCTGGTCTGCGCCGACCCCGACCTGCGCGAGGTGGAGCTGGTCATGCGCCGTTACATCCGCCAGGTGGAGGAGATCGGCGACGACTACGTGATCGAGCCGTTTTGGAAACTCGCCTGGCACGTTGAAACGCAAGATTACGGCGTGGAGCTGTTTGAAGTGCACGCGGAAGACGGCTTCGGCAACGACGTGGCTTACCACTTCAACCACCCGATCCAGACCCCGCAAGAACTCGACCGCCTGCGCCCCAGGCAGTGGCGCGTGGATCGCCAGAAAACCTTGCGCTGGAAAGAGCGATTGGAGGGCATCTTCGGCGACCTGCTGCCGGTCAGGCTGCACGGCACCGGTGGACTGCACGCCGGGCTGACCGGCGAAGTCTTCAAGTTGATCGGCAACGACAACCTGCTCACCTGGCCCTACGACGCTCCGCAGGCGCTGCACCGCCTGATGGCCTACTTGCGCGACGACCGCCTGGCGTATTACCAGTGGCTCGAAAACGAGGGCCTGCTTGGATTGAACAACGACGACGCCATCGTCGGCTCGGGCAGCTTCGGCTACACCAGCGCCTTGCCCCAGCCCGATTTTGCGGGACAGGTGCGCTTAAAAGACCTGTGGGTCTTCATGGAGTCGCAAGAGACCACGGTCATCTCGCCGGGCATGTTCGCGCGCTTCTTCCTGCCCTACATGGCGGAGATCACCCGGCGTTTCGGGTTGGTGTATTACGGCTGCTGCGAGCCGGTCCACGACCGCTGGGAGCGCATCCTCCAGGCGATCCCCAACGTGCGCGCCGTGTCGATTTCGCCCTGGTGTGACATGCGCCGCATGGGCGAGCTGCTCGGGCGCTCGGTGGTCTTCTCGCGCAAACCCATCCCCTGGCTGATCTCGGGCGACACCCCCGATTGGGATGGCTTAAAGCGCGACCTCGCAGACACCCTCGCCGCCGCGCGCGACTGCAACCTGGAAATTCTATTCCGCGACGTGTACCGCATCGCCGACCGCCAGCGCCTGGCCCGCTGGGTTCAAATGGTGAGAGCCGAAATTGGGCAGTAAATTTCTGAATGGATCGTTGGATGGTTGGTGATTTTTCTTAACAAGGAACCCCAGGATGGAACACCCCTTCTTTCCGACCCGTTTTTCTGGTTTGCTGGTGCTCGAGGAGCGCGACCCGGTCATCCCGCACGCCGTGTGGTTCGAAGCCAAAGAAGACCACGACGGCCTCTTCTACACCTTCCCGCCCGGAACGCTGGGCGAATACGGCTACCTGACCGCCGACCTGTTGCTGGATGGCGACACGCTGGTGGTGTTTTTGCTGACCCTCCAGGAGGGCGAAGGCGGTCCGGCGTTCCACTACACCTTCGGCTTGCTCAATCAGTGCCAGGCGCGCATGCGCATGCCGCTCGAGGCGGTCAACCAGAACCGCTGGCGCTACGAGCGCGAAGGAGCCTGGCTCAAACCGCTCTGCGGGGGAGACCGCGTCGACCTGCGCCGGGTAGACCGCATGGGCTTCCAGGTGCTGCGCAAAGCCGCCGGACCGGCGCGCTTCAGCCTGTCGCCCATCACCGCTGTCACCGACGAGCCCCTCCCGCTCACCGAGCCCATCCTGACCAAAGGCCCGTTGCTGGATGAGCTGGGGCAAAACGCGCTGCGCGAGTGGCAGGGAAAATCGCGCACACCGGCAGAGGTGACCGATCGCCTGCGCGCCCAGCTCGTTGCCGCCCCGCAGCAACGCCTGCCCGGGTCATTCTCCCGTTGGGGCGGTTGGAATGCGGTGCGCGGCGAGGCAAGCGGCTTTTTCCGTGTGCAACAGGACGGCAAGCGCTGGTGGCTGGTCGACCCCGACGGACACCCCTTCTGGTCGGCGGGGATCGACTGCGTGCGGGTGGACACCGATGCGAACTACGGCGGGCTGGCGAACGCCCTGAGCTGGCTGCCGGAGCGCGAGGGCGAGTACGCCGCCATGTTCCCCGAACATGGAGCAACCCCGATGGTCAATTACCTCGCCGGCAATTTCATCCGGGCATTTGGCGCGGAACAGTGGCGCGAAAAATGGGAGCAGATCGCCCTCGCCGAGCTGCGCCGGATCGGCTTTAACACGGTGGGCAACTGGTCTGAGTGGCAGGTCGCCAGCCGGGCGCAGGTGCCTTACGTGCGCCCGCTCGATCCGGTTTACGAGCGGCTGCCGGTCGTCTACCGCGATTTTCCGGACGTTTTTCACCCCGATTTCCCAGCCGTGGCCGCAGCATACGCCGCGCAATTGGGCGAGACTCGCGACGACCCGGCCTTGATCGGCTATTTCATGATGAACGAGCCCACCTGGGGTTTCGCCGCCGAGACGCCAGCCGCCGGGATGCTCTTCAACACCCCCGACTGCCATTCCCGCCGCGCGCTCGCCGAATTCCTGCGCCGGCGCTACAACGACGATGCCGCATTGAGCGCTGCCTGGGGCTTCTCGGTGACCTTCGAGGCCCTGGCAGCCGGGCCGTGGACAACCCCACTTAGCGACTCAGCCCGCAGCGACCTGGCGGACTTCAGCGCGGTGATGGTCGAGCGCTTTTTTGGCGGCCTGAGCGCCGCCTGCCGTGCGGTTGACCCCAACCACCTCAACCTGGGCATCCGCTATTACACCATTCCCCCCGCCTGGGCCCTGGACGGCATGCGCCATTTTGATGTGTTCAGCATGAACTGCTACAAGCAGCGTCTGCCCGCCGCCGAGATGGAGACGATCAGCCAGATGCTCAACTTGCCGATCATGATCGGCGAATGGCACTTCGGCGCTCTGGATGCCGGGCTGCCGGCCAGCGGCATTGGTCACGTCGCCGACCAGGCTGCTCGCGGTCAGGCTTACCGCGTCTATTTCGAAGACGCCGCCGCGCGCCCCTGGTGCGTCGGCGTGCACTACTTCATCCTGTACGACCAGTCGGCGATCGGCCGCTTCGACGGTGAGAATTACAACATCGGTTTCCTGGATGTGTGCAACCGCCCTTACGAGGCGCTCTGCCAGGCGGCGCGCGCCAGCCACGAGCGGCTCTACGGCGTGGCATCCGGCGAATTGCCTCCCTACACCGAGGAACCCGCGTACCTGCCGCTCCTTTTCCTCTGAAATGCCGGGAACAGGGAGGGAAAGACAACGCTGTCAGGTTGCCCGGTCGATTTGGCTGGTCGAGTCAAAAGATGGCGGTATAATTATTGAACCTGCCTACATCTTTTTGATGCAGCTCTGCCACTTCGCAATTAAATAGAGAACGCTGCCGGATCCCGGTTAAATGTTTGCTGCTCTCGGAGAGAATATGCCTGCTCGAAACTTAATTGCACGCCGCTTGGTCGCCTTGAAACGCGTCCCATTCCTGGTGGTCGTCGCAGCCCTGCTCATGAGCGCCTGCGCAGCCCAACCCGCCCAGGAATTGCCCACCCCAACCCCCTTGCCCACCCCGATCATCCCCACCAAGCCCACTTACCAGGTGCAGACGGGTGAGGTGGTGCGAAAACTGGAATTTACCGGGCGGGTCGTCCCGGTCATCCAGGAAAGCCTGTTTTTCAAAGCCAACGGACGGGTCGATAACGTCTTCGTCAAGAAGGGTGATACCGTCACGGCCGGGCAACTGCTCGCCGACCTCGAAGGCGGTACCGGCCTGCTCGACCTGCGCCGGGCTGAGATCTACCTGGAGATGGCCAAGCTCAACCAGCAACTGGCCGAGATGCAGACGCCCAAATATCTGAAAGAATACGATATCCTGATGAGCCAGCAAAAGTACCAGGTGGAGCTGGCCCAGATTGCGCTCGACGAGCTCAAAGCTCAGGTGGAGGCGACCCAAATCGTTGCCCCCTTCGATGGCACCGTCCTCTCGGTGTTCCTGAGCGAGAGCACCGCCGTCGAAGCCTATAAAGAAGTCATTGTGGTAGCCGACCTCGCCGAGCTGGAGATCAGCAGCGACCTGGGCGACAAGGAGCTGGCTCAATTGACCGAAGGCATGCCGGTGGAGACCTGGCCGGTCAATTCGCCGGGGAACGTGATGGATGGTGTGCTGCGCAAACTGCCCTACCCCTACGGGAAAGCCACCGACGTAAAGGAAACCGACAAAGAGGATAAGACCACCCGCGTCGCCGTGCCCGGCGGGTTGGAAGAGCGCGGCCTCGAGCTGGGCGACCTGGTGAGGGTGGTGGTGGAGCTGGAGAAGAAAGACGGCGTGCTCTGGCTGCCCCCGCAGGCCATCCGCAACTTTGAAGGGCGCCGCTTCGTCGTCGTGCAGGATGGCGAAGGTCAACGCCGCGTGGATGTAAAAATTGGCATCCAGGGTGACGACCGCGTGGAAATTGTCGAGGGCCTGACGGAAGGTCAGGTTGTGATTGCTCCGTAGGGAAATCCCAGGCAAATCCAATGAGCGCATTCCTGCTTCGTTTTTGGGCGATCTTCGTCGTCACCATCAAGCGCATCCTCTCTCAACGCGGGCTGGCGCTGGCCACCTCGCTGGGGATCGTCGCGGCTGTGGCGTTGACGATGAGCATCCCCATTTATTCCGATGCGGTTTACCAGGACATCCTGCAAAAGCAAGTCGCCGGCGAGCGCAACGCCGAAGGTCAATTCGTCGGGCGCCCGCCGTTCGCCTTCATGTACCGCTACGTCGGCGCGTGGACCGGCGCGGTGGATTGGGAACGCGTCAAGCCGGTCGACGAGTACCTGTCGGGCAAGGTCAGCGAAGACCTCGGCCTGCCGGCGCAGTTGTTTGTCCGCTACTTGAAAACCGATTCGCTCAAGCTGTTCCCCGCCGAAAAGGGCACCTACGATACCACCCAGGAACCGCTGGCATGGGTGTATTTCTCCTCGATCAGCGATTTGGAGCAGCACGCCACGCTGCTCGAGGGCGAGTTTCCGAGCGTGTCCAGCGGCTCGGCGGGCAGCGTGGTCGACGTGCTGATCAGCGAGGAGCGCGCCACCCTGCTCGGCGCACAGGCCGGCGAAATGTTTACCGCCTACACCACCCTGCGCAACGAACAGACCTCGACCACGGTCGAATACCCTGTGCGCATTGCCGGCGTTTGGAAGGCGACCGACCCGAACGAGGAATACTGGTTCTACAGCGGGCAGGAATTCCGCGATGCGCTGCTCGTCCCTGAAGAGACGCTCACCCAGCGGGTGATCCCCTACCTGCGCAACGAGATCTACCTCGGACTGTGGTATTGGGTGATGGACGGCTCCGACATCCACTCGGCCGATGTTCCCCGCCTGCTCGGGCGCATCTACACCACCCGCCAGACCGCCATCAACCTGCTGCCGAACATGCGCCTCGACATTTCCCCTGAGCAAAACCTGGGGCAATACCTGCAACTTTCCCGCTCGTTGACCATTTTCCTTTACGCCTTCAGCGTCCCGCTCCTGTTGATGATCCTGACCTTCATTGGGCTGGTGGTCGACATGGCGGTCGGCCAGCGGCGCAACGAGATCGCCGTGCTGCGCAGCCGTGGCTCGACCACCGCGCAACTGGTGGGCATGGCCATCCTCGAGAGCCTGTTGCTGGGGCTGGTCGGCCTGGCAATCGGCACACCGCTGGCACAGGTGGTTGCAGAAACCTTCGGCAAGGCGCGCAGCTTCCTCGATTTTTCGGCCTCCTCCGGGTTGAAACCGTCGGTCACCATCGACTCGCTGCGGTTTGGACTGGTGGCGGCTGCCGTCGCCCTGGTGGCTATGGTCATGCCGACCGTGGGCGCGGCCAAGCACACCATCATCACCTACAAACAAGACCGCGCCCGGCAGACCCAACGGCCCTGGTGGCAGCGCGCCTACCTCGATCTGCTCCTGCTCATCCCGGCCGGCTACGGCATGTACCTGCTCCAGCGCTCGGAGACGGGCGATCCGCTGGGCGGCACCGCCGGATTACCCGCCGACCCGTTCCAGAATCCGCTCTTGCTGCTGGTTCCGGCGCTCGGCATCTTCGCCGTCGCGCTGCTGGTCATCCGCCTGCTGCCGCTCGTGATGAGCGCCATCGCCTGGGTGGCTTCCAAGACGCGCAGCGTGGGCGTGCTGTTGGCGGCGCGCTATCTCTCGCGCTCGACCTCTGGCTACACCGCCCCCCTGATCCTGCTGGTCATGACGCTCAGCCTGTCAACTTTCACCGCCACGCTGGCCCAGACCCTCGACCGCCACATGCACGACCAGACTTTCTACAAAGTGGGCGCCGACGTGCACGTCATCGAGCTGGGCGAGCTGGCCGGTGGGGGGACCAGCATCATGGCCGGCGGGGCCGGGCAGGCGCAGGCGCAGGGCCAGGCGGCTCAAGCAGAAACCGATCCCAACGCGCCCGCCGAGCAATGGTTTTTCCTGCCGGTTTCCGAGCACCTCACCGTGCCAGGCGTGGAAGCCGCTGCCCGCGTCGCCCGCATGACGGTGCGCGTTTCAGCCAGCGAAGCCTACACCGAGGCCAACTTCATCGGCATTGACCGGATCGATTTTCCCCAGGTGGCTTTCTGGCGCAAAGATTTCGCGCCCACCTCGTTGGGGGGATTGATGAACGATCTCGCCCGCACCACCGACGGCGTGCTCGTCTCCTGGGATATGCTCACCAAGTACAATCTCTCCCCCGGCGACAGCATCACCGTCAGCGTGTACCAATTGGGCGCCTCGCGCAATATCGATTATCGCATTGTCGGCGCGTTCTATTACTTCCCCACCTGGTACCCAGAAGAAGGGCCGCTGGTCGTGGGCAACCTCGACTACCTCTTCGAGCAGGTCGGCGGGGAATTCCCCTACGACGTGTGGCTGGCAACCCGACCGGGCCCCGCTCACTACGTGAAGCTCAAAGGCATCGACAGCCTGTACAAACGTGGAATGTAACCGCGCATCTCGCTGGAGATCCTCTCTGACGAAGAGCTCCG
>JARKOV010000176.1 GCA_029975965.1 Anaerolinea sp.
GTTCGGTCAGTGCTTGGGATCAAGATCAAGCCGCTCGCCGCTGATCCGTTGGTTGCCCTTTACGGCGGCACACCGTGGGAGCCCTGGCCGGCGAGTGTGGCCGCTGACCGCTTCTTGGCTGCGTTGGACAACCCGTAACCAGAAACCCGCCCGACCTCAATGGCAAGCCCGCCCATCGACGAGCAATTGCTTCGTACGGCCGCGCCAGTAGCCGATGCCGTAGCCAAGATCCTCCAGCAAATACCACGCATCGTGGATGACCGGATCGAGCGCTGATTGCCCGTTGCGGCCGACAAATATGCTGGTCAGCAGCACCCGCCCTGTTGCATAGCCTTGCGGTCGCGCGGAGTGATCCAGGAGAAAGGTCAGATGAAGTTCGCAGCCATCACAGAGGCCGCCGCGTAGCACCGCCTTGTCCCACGATCGCTCTCGGGTGCGCTCGACACGCTGACCGCGCAGGGCCACTCGAAGCGCCTCCAGAACATCCACCCGTGCCTGCTCGACATCGACAACATCATCCGGCGCAGCATAGTCGGGGATACGCAACAACAGGAGATCCGAGTCGGACAGCGAACCCGATTTCGGCATGAGAAGTCCCAGCAGGAGATTCGGTTTTGCCTGAGCAACGTTGCCGGCGAGCGCATCTACGGCGCCCAACGTGGCGAAAGTGCCAGGCGATGGCGCTTTCCCGGTCAAGGCTTGGTTGACGTCACCGCTGATCACCTTCTGACGCTGCAGCTCGGCCACGAAGTGGGGAGGGCAGGGGTCTGCCCAAGCCTGCGCGCTCGCGCCAAGCAAGAGCAAGATCACACCAAGTTTTTTGAGCGCCTGCATGTCGCACCCTATCAGCCAATGGTCCGTGAATTTTTGCGCAAGCCCTTGCGCTTCGGTAACGCCCGCTGGGTTACCACCCCTGCCGCCGCCGGCGACGTTCGCGCGAGCTGGGCTTCAGCCTTGGCGGCTCGCAACTTTTGGTTGGTGGCCAGCAACTCGTCTTCAAGCACCTGGATTCGTTGTCGATAGGTGACGATTTCGGCATTCGCGCGTTGCCGCTCCTGGGACGTGTTCGCCTGGAAGTCCTTCAAGTCCTGGCGAGCACGATCAATCTGCAGCTTGGCAAAATTCATCTCGTTCGAGAAAAGCTCGTTGTCACGCTGCCGCGCGCTACGCTCCTGGGCAATCTCGTCGGCGAAGCGCTGCTCGCTTCGCAACAGCTTCGCACCTTCTTCTTCGGCCTGGGATTTCCAGATCGCTGCCTGCTCGCCCAGCATTTGCACTTCCACCTTGAGGCCTTCCACCTGGCGCTCCAGAATTACCCGCAGCCGACGTTCTTCGTCCAGATTGGCCTGCAACGATTCTGCCTGACCCACCGCCATTGCGTGGCGCTCATTGGCCATCCGCAATTGCTCGTGGGCAGCATCGACCTCCTGGCGAGCTTCAGCGCGGGCACCGTCAAGCGCCTGATTGGCTCGCTGGTTGGCCAGCTCCCAGACCTGGCGCAGTGATTCGCTGAACGCCTCACCGATCTCACGGGGAAATTCGGGAAGATCAAGCTGCACCTTCGCGCGACTGCGAAGATCCTGCCAAAACTGTCGCAGGTCGTCGTTGATATCACTGAGCGACCCGTGACGGGTAACAGCATGCACCTTCTGGGCCGAGGGATAGATCCCATAGGTGAAGAACAGCGTGGCCGCCGCCTCACGGGTTTTCTCGGCTCTGGAATTGAGCACCGCAAGGCGCGGCGCCATCGCTTCGCCAATGGCGTCCAGTTGTTCCTTGCCTACGTTGCCAATGTCGTCACGCGCCATGTCATCAGTCCTTATCGAAACCACTCGGGGTGATTAACCCGGTCAATTTTTGCGACGCGCTCAACGTTGGCCATCAAAGTCCTGACGGGAAGCGGACCAGGCTGGCCAGGAATCGGCGGAACAGCAAAGGGTCGCAAAAGTAAGTCGGGCTTGCCACCCCGGGTTTGCGAGGGGTAGCCAATGATAACGAAATGGGCACCGGGTCCGAAGGCCTTGGCATTCGCGGCGTAGGTCTGGGTGGTCCCTGCATACATGCACGCAAGAATGCCCACGATTTCCTCGGTGGAATATTCAGCATGGCGCAAGGGTCGGCCCGCCGAAGCCTCGGTGATCGCATACCCCAGGGAATCCCTGACCATGCCATAGGACGACGGATCGCCTTTGATCGCATTGGCCATCGCCAGCGCCTCGGCACAAAAGCACTGGGTCAGCATTGCCCAGTCGTTCTGCAAGTGGCAGACGTAGAAATAGAAGGGGTCGTAGAGCCTGGCGCTAGCGCTAGCGTCGCCGGTGGCGTCGAAACGGTTGGCAGTGTCCCAACCCGCAGCGGATGCACGAAGGCAATCCATGAACACGCCTGATGCGAGGTTGTGCTTCAACAACGATTTGATCGGGTCTTGCATGGAATAGCCGCCTTTTATCGTGTTTTCCCTGTGCGTTATCATAACGTCGTCTGGTCTTTTCGTAACGGCTCCACCACTCTATTTTATGGTAATCTCAATTACCGAACTATGTACTTAGGCGAGGGGAGGTTTTCCGTAGAATGGGTCCATAGGTCGGCGCAACACCACCAGAAATGCATGGACGCAATCGGTGTAAAGCGCCTGATTCCACGGGAAAAAGCCGTTAGCGACGTGTCAATCTCGCTGACAGCAACTTTTGCGAAAGGACATCGCACCAATGCCGCTCACGGACGAACAAGAACGCATTGCCAGCAGCCGGGCGAAAACCCTGGTGGTCAATGCGTATGCCGGCACCGGAAAGACTTCGGTGTTGGTCGAATACGCCCGGCGCCGGCCGGAGACGCGGATGATTTACCTCGCCTTCAACCGGTCGATCAAAGAGGAAGCCAGTCGCCGGTTCCCGCCCAACGTGCGCTGCGTTACCACGCACGGCCTGGCGTTTCCGAAGTTCGGGGCGATGTACCAGCAAAAGTTCGGCAACCTCAAGGCGTCCCACATTGCGCGCCTGCTCGACGTGGATTTCATCGGTGCGGGCCATGTTCTCGCCACGATAACGAACTACCTGGCTTCGCCCGACTTTCAGTTAGGCGAAGCGCACGCGATCCCCACCGCCCCGAAGGCGTCCCGGCGGGTCATCGGCGAAATTGTTCATCGTGCCGAGCGTGTCTGGGAGGCGATGCAAGACACCGACTGCCGCGAGGTGCCGATGCCGCATGATGGCTATCTCAAGCTCTACCAGTGCAGCATGCCGGTGATCCGCACCGACCGTATCTTGTTCGACGAGGCTCAGGACGCGAACCCGGTCACGGTCGACTTTGTGATGCGCCAGGAGTGCGGCAAGACGATTGTTGGCGATCGCCACCAAAGCATCTACCAATTCCGGGGCGCCATTGACGCCTTGGGCAGTATCCAGGCAGATGACTACCTCGACCTCACCGCGTCCTTCCGCTTCGGCGCCGGGATCGCCGAGCTTGCCTCGGGGATGCTGATGGATTGGTGCGGCGCCAGTAAGCCGGTACGCGGACTCGGTAAGCGCGAAACCGTCTTCGCGGTCGATCCCAGCCAACCGCATGCCGTAATCGCCCGTACCAACGGCTGCCTCTTTGCCGAAGCGGTCGCCCAGGTGGTCGGCAACCGCAAATTCGGTTTTGCCGGCGGGGTTGAGGGCTATCGCTTCGATCAAATCCTCGATGCCTATTACTTGCTGGTCGGTCAACGTCATCGGATTCGTGATCAATACATCGCCTCGTTCGACGACTTCATGATGATGAAGGGTTACGGCGAAGAACTCGACGACAAGGAAATCAAGGTGCTCGTCAAGGTGGTTGAAGACTACCGGCACGATATCCCCGGCCTCATTGAGGAAATCAAGCGGCGCGCGATTGCCAATTTGGCCGAGGCTGACGTAACCCTGGCCACAGCGCACAAAAGCAAGGGGCTTGAATTCGAGAACGTGATCCTGACCGACGACTACACCGAGTTGTTGCCCAAGCGGGAGCCGGAAACCGGGAAAGAAATTCCGCCCAAGGCGGAAGAAGTCCATGTGCTCTACGTTGCCTTGACGCGTGCACAGGTAGGGCTTGAGGTGCCGGTCACGGTACGAGAATGGCTCGCCGAATCAGGTCGCCAGCACCTGCTTGACCAAATCAGCAACGCGACCACCAGACGGCCGTTCAACACGAGTCCGGCGAAGGCGCCACCGGTCCCTGAAATGATCCATGCCGTGGAAGCGTCCATTGCCACGCTGCTAGAACACGCCAAGGGCGACCGCAAGGTAGCCAGCCTGCTGGCCGAATTTCTGCGCAGCAAGGCCAACAAGATCGAGGGCAAAGAAGCATGAGCCAGCCCCATGCCCCACGTGCCCTTCTAGGCCTGCAGATCAACGCCCCGGCGGCGGTCGCCAAGGTCAAGGATTACCTACCCGCCCCGTGCGAGTGCCCGTATTGCGCCTCGCCGGTTGAGCTGGTGAGCAATGCCGTCATCTACGGCAAACCCTACGGCTGGCCCCTCACCTACCGGTGCGTCAAATGTCTGGCGCGCGTCGGTTGCCACCCAGGAACCGACATTCCTCTGGGCACCCTCGCCGACACCGCTACGCAGAAAGCAAGAATGGCAGCGCACAGCGCTTTCGATCCCCTCTGGAAAGCGAAGGGGCCAGGGGCTCGCAGCCGAGCGTATCGCCTGCTGGCGAAGTCACTGGGCCTGCCGGCCGCACATATCTCCTGGTTCGATGCGCCAACCTGCTGGCGTGTCGTCGAGCTATGTCGCTCAGGCGTCATCGCCCTCTGAGAGTCATCGGATGCGCCTGAAAACCAACACGATCGCCGAGGAAATGCGACGCAAAGGCTGGAGCGTGAGCGACCTTGCCACGTTCTGGGGGGTCAGTCGCCAGCACGTCTATGAACTCATGCGACGGGAGCAGCCGGGCGCCCTGATTGATTGCGCGGTTCGCGGACTGCCCAAGCTCACGGCCGGCATGCAACGCCAATTGCGCGATCAGCGCCGGCAGACAGCCAAGCCCCGACCCAGCCGCCGCGGCCCGCCAGCCATTGGCTACGAGGCCGGTGATGGCGTCACCTGCACCGAGGTCTTCGAGTGCATGAAAGAGAACGAGGAGGCCTGGATTTTGGAGGTGCGCGGCACCAAAAAGGCCGCCAACCTGCTGATAGCCTTCGGCGACCAGGTTTGGTCGATGCCGCTACCCGTTTTCGAGCGCCATTTCGCACCAAATGGAAAGATTCGACGCCAGTTTCACCGGTGAAACCTCATGACAGGAAGATGACCATGACGCCAGACACGCTATGCCTTGACGGCAACCAACCCCAGCGCGGCTACACCATCCAGAACATCCTGGGCTGCAGGGTAGTTTTCGGCAGCGTCCCGGCAAGGGAGTTCAGCACGATCGTTCACGGGTTCAGCCACAATGCGGTGATGGACATCGATCTCGCTGACCGCCTGGGCGCAACCTTCGTGCTTGGTGAGCCAGCAGCCCTCGATGACCTGCGCCAGCTTGAGCTGCCGATCAGCGAAAAGCGCCTTACCGAATGCAAGGCCGCCAAGGCACGGGGGCTTGATGCGCTCGCGCTCTGGTTACGCAATGGCGAACGCGGGGAATCCTCCAATGCGATGGCCAAGCGAATCTTTGGCTTGCCAACCGACGCCAGCAACCAGCACCCCTATGATCCGGCGGACCTGCGCCGCTGCCTTGGATTGCTCGACGCCACCCACGCCCACGACCACGTACATCTAATGCGCGATGTCTCGCCTGCTTGGGCAACGCTCGTATCATCATGGGATAAATTGCGGGACAGCCTCATGGAAGAACTGGCCAACGGCAAGTCTGCACCGAAGACCTATGCCCTCATGCATGAACTGCTCAAGAGCCACTAGCCCGAGCTGGCGCAAGACCCCCCCGAGCCCTGCTCGAAAGGACTGAATCAATGGCGAACCTGGAACTGGCCACTCGGCTGATCGAAACCTTACCCGTCGGGCGCAGCCTGATGTTCAATCCGTGGCGGGAATCCTGCACGCATGATCGACCCATCAACACCCCTGCCGCCAAACTTGCTCGCCTCGCGGAACACCTGGATTGCAACGCGCGCTTGATCTTGATCGGCGAAGCGCCTGGATATCAGGGATGCCGTTATTCCGGCATCGCCTTCACCAGCGAACGCCTCCTGCTCGCCGGCGACATTCCGCGCGTCACGATACCGTCCGACCGCCTGACGGATCGCCACAAGCCATGGTCGGAGCCGTCCGCCACCGTAGTTTGGCGCACCCTCACACGCCTCGACCTGGCCGAGTGCACCATCCTTTGGAATGCGGTTCAGCTTCACCCATTCAAGCATCCCAAAGATACCCCCGAGCCAGAACACGTTCTCACCAATCGCACGCCAACGCCCGAGGAAGTCGCCCTCGGCCGGGACGCAATGCGGCTGTTAACTGAGGCCTTCCCCCAGGCCAAGCTCATCGCTGTTGGGGATAAGGCGAAGCGACAGCTAAACGCTATGGGCATCCCGATGCTGGGCACCGTCCGCCACCCAGCCAATGGCGGCGCAACCCAATTTGCCGATCAACTGGCGAGGCTGATG
Source organism: Anaerolinea sp. (assembly GCA_029975965.1). Next base: position 6,583 of record JARKOV010000176.1, read on the forward strand.
CGATGAACGCCCGTGCCCTCCTCCTCTGTCTGGCCTGCGCCTGGTCGCTGAACGCGGCAGCGGCATTTCGTCTCGACGGTACGATCATCGGCGTGGCCGATGGTGATACCGTCACCCTCCTCGAACCCGCCTCCAAGGTTCAGCACCGAATCCGTCTGGCGGACATCGATGCGCCAGAATCGCGTCAGGATTATGGTCAGCAATCCAAGCGCAGCCTCTCCAACCTGGTGTATCAGCAGACGGTTGCCGCGCTGTGCAAGGAGCACGACAAGTACGGCCGGGCGATCTGCACCCTGTACCTCGGCGACCAGAACATCAACGCGGAACAGGTCAGGCAAGGCCTTGCCTGGGTCTATCGCACCTATGCACCACGCAACTCGCCGTTGTATCGTATGGAAGATGAAGCGCGAGCCGCCGGCCGGGGGTTGTGGCAGCTCAGCAACCCGACCCCCCCTTGGGAATGGAGACGACAGAAGTGAACCACCCGAGGCGCAACGCCCCACTCGCGTTGCGCGACGAAGACGAGTTTGAACAATGGCTCAAGGCAGCCAGCCGGGAAGACCTGATCGCCGAGCTGCGCGGGGTGTTTCTCGCCCGCAAGGAACATCGCATCGATGCGAGCAATGACTTCGAGGCGGTATCAGCCTGGCTGTCCCGATACGCCAACGGCTCCACCGAAACGTTCCGCGCCTTCAAGCTCGAAGCTGAAAAGCTGTTGGTCTGGCTGGCCCGAGAAAAGGGCTACAGCGAACGCAACCTCCCTTCCCTGTCCAACAAGGACGCATCGAGCTACATCCGATTTCTGCTCTCCCCGAAATCCGAACAGGAATTCGACCCGGAATTGCTGCGCATCTTCGACCGCAAATCGCAGCCCTTCGATCCGGTGCCGCTGTCGGTCAATGCGGTTCAGCGGGCACGCAATGCGCTGAACCGGATGTTTCAGGGCCTGCGCGAGTTGCGCTCGCACAACGGCACCTACGTCGAAATCAATCCGTGGTTCAATATTCGCGTGCGCAATTTCGCCAACTCGATGGTGAAGCAAGCGACCGATGGCGGCACCCCTCGCCCGACCCCGGAGCCGGCGCCGCCGGATGAGCGGATCATCACCGATGAGGAATGGCTGGTACTGCTGGCCAGCATTGAAAAGTTGCCGCAAGGCACGGACGGCGAGCGAGCGCAGTACCATCGCACCCGCTGGGTCATGTTCCTGCTCTACTACTCCTTCCTGCGACGTTCAGAGGCGGCGAGCCTGCTCATGTGCGATTTCAAGGCGACACGGGGCAAGTGGTGGATCACCGTCCGGTCAGGCAAGGGCGGCAAAGCGCGACGGGTCGTTGCCAGTAGCCGGTTGATGGAAGAACTGTCCCTGTACCGCCGCTCCTACGGCTTATCCCCCTACCCTACCCCCGACGAACAGATCCCGGCCATCCTGCCCCTGCGCTGGAAGAACACGCGAACGCCGGAGCCGCTGACGCCGCAAGTGATCTACCAAACGGTCAAGCAGATTGTGGCGGCGACCGCGCTTGAACTCGGGGACGAACATCCTGGCGCCAGCAAGATCGCCAAGGCGAGCCCACACTGGACCCGGCACACGGGTATCACGCATGCGCTTGATCGAGGCGCCGACGCCCGCATGGTCCAAAAGCAGGCCGGACACGCGAGTTTGAACACCACCGCCATCTACGACCACAAGGAAAAGCAGCGGTGGGCGGAAGAGATGGAAAAACTCGCCTGAAATCGATCGATCAGGACAGAAAAACAGGCCCGATTTCGAACCGTTTATTGACGTTCCGCTAAGTACCCTCCGAGGTGAGAAATGTTCTTCACACCAGGAATTCCAAGGGGGTTACGCCATGTCCGGCCAAGGTCAAACGCAACAATCCAGGGTCAAGCAAGTCGCACTGGCGCTCGGTCTCGTCACCAGCCTTTTTGCGCAGCATGTCAGCGCAGAAGTCACCGTGGTCAAACAGGCCAGCTACGACGCAGGCCTCATTGATGCCTACGTGCTCGAAAGCGGCCAAAACAAGGCCATTATCTCGCCGCTGTTCTGGACCAATACCGGGAATTCGGCGCTAGGGCTGAGCTACGCCCACACCACGCAGAGCTACGACGTAACCGCCGGCGGCGTGGCGAGCAACGGGACCGCCTACACCACGCCAGCGGGTATTCACATTTACCCGATGGATCTTGGCGACAACCAGGTTGCCGAGATGGCCATCAATCGGACCCACCTGGTTTTCCAGCGATTCAACGGCCAGTGGTACGCCGGGCCAATCAACCAGATGGCTTGGGGTTACACGAATATGGAGTACGCCCCGAATCACTTCCGGTTCTTGCAAGAAGTCACCAATGCCGGCGTGAAAACGCTGCTCGACAGCGCGAAAAACATCTATGGCGGCTATTTGCTGGTGACGCAAACCAATGAACTTTACGACCTGGCCTATGGTGGTAATAGCGGCTTTGCTTCCCCGCCCAAGTACCTCCTGAACAACGTTTTCGCCGTCCGACCGAACGAGACCACCAAGGAATCGTTCCTGGTCATCACCACAAATGGCCGAATCTACGAATACAAGGTTGGCGACACCGCCCCGGTGCAGCTTGGCGTCGCATCAACGCAGGAACTGCCGCAGATCGCCAAAACGCTGTTCAAGGCCGCTGCGATCAGCCCCACCGGCACCCTGACCGAGGACTTGTTCTACACCAAGAACGGACAGGCATACCGCGTCTCCAATCTGGAGCGCGTCGCCCTGTACGACACCCTCGGGAATCCGGTGCGCGGCTTTAACCAGATCGGGAATTACATCG
>JARKOV010000180.1 GCA_029975965.1 Anaerolinea sp.
GCCCGGTGCATGCGGCGCGCCGCGCAGCAAATGATGCAGCTGCATGACGGAAAAATTCCCGCCGATTATGAACAACTGTTGAGGCTCCCAGGGATCGGTCCGTACACAGCCGCCGCCATTGCCTCCATGGCTTTCGGTTTGAACCGCGCGGTGGTGGATGGCAACGTCAAGCGCGTGCTGGCTCGAATTCTGCCTTACACCCTTCCGGTGAACACCCCCACGGCGGAGAGCGCGCTGCGGAACGCCGCCCAGGAACTGCTGCCAGAAGGGAACGCTGGCGATTTCAACCAGGCGCTTATGGAGCTTGGCGCGCTCGTCTGCCTGCCGCGTAAGCCGCTCTGTGACCGCTGTCCGCTTCCGTCCATTTGCGCCGCTTTCCAACAGGGCATCCAGGCTGAGCTACCGCTCATGAAAGAAAAAAAGCCCGTTCCACACCTGGTCGTCACCGCCGCCATCTTGCGCCAGGATGACCGGGTGCTCATCGCCAAACGCCCCGCTAGGGGGCTGCTGGGCGGCTTGTGGGAATTCCCCGGTGGAAAAGTGAAAGAGAATGAAACCCACGCTGACGCGCTCGCCCGCGAATTGATGGAAGAGCTGGGAGTTGCTACTAAGGTTGGCAACAGGTTTGGAACCTACCGCCACGCTTATACACACTTCAGCATCACTCTGCACGCTTACGAAATTATCTCTCAAAAAAATACAGCCAAACCCCTTCATCACGCTGAGCTGCGCTGGGTCGCGCTGGCTGAATTGGAGAGCTACCCAATGGGGAAGATAGACCGTATGATCTCGCGAGATTTGGTTCAAGCGGAACTTGCAAATGTCGCCTGACTTCGCCCACGAACGTGAGCAGATGGTGAGCCACCAGATTGAGAAGCGTGGCATCACCAACAGCGGAGTGCTCAACGCCATGCGGACAGTGCCCCGACACCTTTTCGTCCCCCTGGGGATGCGCGAGCAGGCTTACGCTGATTACCCGCTGCCCATCGGTAGCGACCAGACCATTTCTCAGCCCTATATCGTGGCCTTCATGACTGCTCTGTTAAACCTCACCGGGTCTGAAAAAGTGCTGGAAATCGGTACAGGTTCGGGTTACCAGGCGGCGGTGCTTTCGTTGCTGGCGCGCGAAGTGATCACGGTCGAGTATCTGCCCGCGCTTGCTCGCAGCGCAGGCGATGTCTTGCGCGATCTCGGCTATTTGAATGTCACGGTCCACCAGGGAGACGGGTCGCTGGGATGGGCAGACCAGGCGCCATATGATGCCATTA
>JARKOV010000181.1 GCA_029975965.1 Anaerolinea sp.
GCGCCGGCGTGCCGGTGGGCACCTGGCCGACAGCATTGAGTATATTGTTAAAAGCCTGCTGGATCGTGGGGCCAAACAAGGTCAGCACGCCGACGATCACCAGGACCACCAGCGCGACGATCAATGCATATTCGAGCAGACCCTGGCCTGTTGTATCTTTGCGATCTCTGGGGTGCGGAAGGTTGGCTGTGCTCCCCCCCGCCGGATCTTCCCTCCGGTTTGGTTTCATCATCCTCTTTCTTTACGCCTTTATCCAATGCTCCGCTGCAATATGGGTGCCAGGTTGGGGGCTATCCCTTCGTCGATCCCCCAGTATGGTGCAGGCGGATGCTCCATGAGAGCGCTTCATCGTTAGCAGGCTGCCGTGTGTTTACGCGGTGCCCGACTTAATTGTAAGTTTTAAACCCTCCGGCGCTCGTCACACCTTCATTGCATTTTCGGGTTCATTTGCGCAAGATGAACCGCCGTTGCCCTGCCATTGTTAAGAAATAGCAACGATTTCGGCATGTGGAGAAGCGCCTTGTGTGGTCGCAGGTGACTCGTCGCTTTACGGCGAAAAGAGCGGAGATGCTCACTTCGCGCCGGTTCAATTCCAGGTCGCTCATCACACAACGGCTTCATTTTATTAAAGGTATATTTCATCACCTGTCAACCGATAATTTTGTTAGGTCCTGAGCATGCCTGAGCTGACCGGACAGATTTTAAAGGTGATCCATCTAACCCGGCTCTTGATCATCGAAGAGGTATTTAAGTGGAGGTGGGGTCGAAATAGCGCCTCGCCAGCCTTAAAATGTTTACCGACCAGTCGATGCGGCGGTTTGCCGCGCGCCGCCAGGACTCGGAGAGCGGGAAGGCAAACGAGCGCCCGCTCGCGGATGGGATGTCCCAAAGACCCTGTGCATCTCGCTGCTGCCAAAGCCAGTTGAGCGCTGCCGGAGCCCATTCCTTCCAGCAGGCGAAGCGCGATACCAGCTCCTGAGCGTGAAACCAGGACTCGAAGCCTCTTTGCTCGAGGCGCGGGAACTCCGCCAGGCTGCGCTCGTAGACGTAGTAGACCCCGTCGGCTTTGTGCATGACGAACTCGAGCAGGCGGTGCTCCAGCTCGGGTGGCAGGCGCTGGCGGGTGGCGGAGAGGATGACCAGCGGATACAAAACGTGGCAGGGGGTATAGCGCCGGCTGGGGATGCCCGCCAGCCGCTGGTGGCAGGCCAGCTCGGCTTCGCGGTTATAGCTGCCGCCGGCAAAAGCGCCTTCCACCACCGCGGCCCAATATCGCCACAGGGGCTCGAGCGCGGGGTGGTCGTTGTCGATCAGGGCCAGCATCGCCGCCGAGACCGAGCGGATGTTGTGCGGGAAGATCAGTGGGTGGTCGTGCTTCTCCGGCGGGTCGGACCACGTCGTGTGCCCCTGGAGGTGAGCCTGGATGAACCCCGCCGCCTTTTTCAGGATGGGGCTGTGGCGGTCCAGCCCGAGGGCGAGCGCGCGCTGGATAGCGAACTCGCTGGTCGGAAAAGAGCCTTTCACGGCGGTGTCTTGGGTGTGGAAGCGTCCCCAGGTGCCGTCGGGCTGCTGCGCCGCGGAAAGCTCCTGCACCCGGCGGCTCGCGAGTAGTTGCCGTTCAGTTTCCATGCGAGCCGGGTCGTCCGGCGGGCAGCGCAGCACGTCGCGCAGGAGGATCAGGCGCGGCGAGAGGTCGGGATTCAAGTCGAGGAGCTGTTGGGCCAGGCGGCCAATCTCTGCCTGGCCGAACGCGATCCGGTTCATGTTTCGTTTCTCCCCCCGGAGCAGTTGGGGATGTTTAAACCAGGTCCGGGCCGTTGATTTTGAAATGCTTGCGCAACTGGTTGATCGCGGGGATGTAGCCGTTCTCGGCGATCTGGTGGCTGGCGCTGGCCGAGCGGTAGGTGGACTTGTTAGCCCCGTAGAGCAGCGAGAGGTTGATCGCCGCGCCGCGCGCGTACTCGCTCAGCGATTGGGAGATCGGTTGGTTGGCGGTCAGCTTTGCGGCGGTGAACTCGGCCAGCGCCGCCAGGCTCTCGATCTGCAGCGAAAGCAGGGTCAGGTTGCTGTGGTAGCACCCCGCCACGCGCAGGTCGCTCATGCCGAAGTAGCCCGGCAGCCACACCGACCTTCCCCGGCTGGCGCGGAAGACCTGGTGACCGGCGATCTCTTCGTTCTTGATCGGCGTGATGGCGTTGCCGAGGGTCTTGTGTTTGGCGGTGTCCCACAGGCGGTTCCAGCCGGCCAGCCCTTCGAGGGCTTTGTGCACCTGGCTGTTCAGCTTGAGCTCTGTAGCTGCATTGACCCCGCTACCGTTGATGAAGGTGACGACGGAGAACAACTGCCCGGGGTTGCCGGCGTTCGCGCCGGCCCCGCGCAGCGTGCCGCGCAGCCGGTTCATCGCCTCGTCCAGCAGGTCAACGAGCTGGACAGGCGCGGCGGCCGGGCCGGGGAGCTGGTACACCGCATCGTAGCGCAGCGCCAGCGCGTGGGCGACGGCCTGCTTGAGGGTGAACGCGCCTTTGACGGTGAGGCTGGCGACGACCCCCATGGCGTGCGGCCAGCCGTAGCCGCTGCACACCACCCTGGCCGGGATGCCCGGGGTGACCGACGCCTTGGCGACGGATGGGAAGAAGGCGGGCAGCAATTTGCTGCGGATGTCTTTGGGTTTGGCCTCCTCCAGCTTGCGCGCCTGCAGGTAGTATTGCCAGAAATGCCCCGAGTGGCGGGGCAGCTCCCACAGGCCAAGGCCTTTCTGCGCCTGGGCGAAGCTGGCCTCGTAGGTGGCCGGGTTAGCCATGAAGCCGAAGGGAGCCGCCGCCGGGATCAAGCCGTCGAAGGATTCAACCTGGAGGAATGCGACCCTGAATTCGGAGATTTGGACTGCCATGCTTGACTTCCCTTTTTGATTGTGCTATACAGATAGTGACTCGATGGCTAGGCCCCAATGGGCGGCCCGCATAGTGTGGGCCACTCGTAGGAGCGGCTCCAACAGGAGCATTCATCCATGGTAACCTCCCGGAGGTTACCACAATTTTTTAATCCTGCCCCGCCGGCCAGACCTGCTCCTGGACGAGGGCGATGCGCGAGATGCGCGTCACCTTCGAGTCCTCGACCTTGAGCGGCTGGTCGCCGTTGGCCCATTCCACCACCACGTGCTTGGCGCGCATGGCGTCCTTCAGGGCTTTGCGGATGTCCTCGGCGCCCTGCGGGGTGTCGATGCTGCGCTCGCCGGCCGTGCGGTCGAGGATGGCACTGATCGCGCTTTGCGTCCCCACCGGCGCCGCCGGGGTGAATTCAAAGTGGATGAACGGCAACAGCCAGACCTTGCCCGGCTCGTCCTTGACCGGTGGGAAGATCGCGAAGCGCGTGTTGTTGTAGTCCGCCTGCCAGAGGTAAATGCCGCTCTTGTTCAGCTCCAGCTTGCGCAGGATCGACAGGGGGGTGTCCTCGGGCAGCGGGATCTCGCGCTTGAGCGCTTTGCGCACCAGGAGGATCAGCCACCAGAAAAGCACGCCCAACAGCAGGGAAATGACCCACAGGCGCAGGATGTCCGCCAGCCCGAACGTGTCGGGGAAACGGCTGGGGAGACCGACCAGGGCGGCGTACCCGCGGTAGACCACGATCAGCGGGATGGAGAGCGTGATGGTCAGCACCCAGAATTCGACGTTGGTCGGGGTCAACCCCAGGTCGGCCTTGGGCGAAAAGCGCTTCCAGCAGAAGCCAAAGGCGATCATCACCAGGAAGCCTGGGAGGAGCAGGTAGGTGGGCATGCCCAACAGCTTGAGCAGGTCCGACTGCTCGGTGACCACGCCGATCGGGATGGTTTTGGAGACCTGCTGGCTGCCGGTGAACTCGCGCCCGTCCTGCGCCCAGCGGATGCGCGCGTCGAAGACGAGCACCTCGTCGCCGATCTGGTAGGGGCTCTTGAGGGTCACCCCAAAGGCGAAGCTCTCGGTCGAGCGGGGGGCGATGGCGACGTTGCTGGTCGCTTCGCGGGGGGCGGCGGTGATGTAGCGCACCCCGCCGGCTTCCAGGCTCTCCAGCGTGAGGGGGTAGGCCGAGAGGTTCTGCAGCGAGACGATCACCAGCCCCTCCTGGTTTTCACCGAGCACCTTGACCGGCGTCTCGACCTTGAGGGCGATCAGCTTGTCGATCGCCGGCACTTGGCGCTCCTGGATATCCAGCTTGACCACCGCCACGCTGGATTTGGGCGCGGTCTTGCCCGCATCGCTCCACTCATAGGCCAGCCGGAAGACCAGCGAACCGCTGGCGTACCCGTTGGCGCTGCGCCGCACATGCACGGGCACGGCGGCGCTGGTGCCCGCCTCGACCGCGGCGGGCAAGGCGGGCTGCGGGTCGACCTGCACCCCGGCCGTGCCGGAGATGTCCAGGCTGAGCGGGGTGATCGGCACCGCCAGGTCGTTCTGGACCAAGAGGGTCAGGTCGGCCTCGCCCTCCAGGAACAAGTCCAGCGGCTTGGGCTGCACGTCGAGCACCACGCCGGCGGCGGCGCGCGCCGCCCCGGGCAGGCCGGCCAGGAGCATGAAGGCGAGGGAAAATATGGCGAGCAGGTTGGATCGAATGCGGCGCATCTTACCTCTCACGGGTTTTTGGTGAAGGTGAAGGCGTAAAACGGCGTGTCGGCCAGCTTCTCCTGGGTCTCTTCGGTGAAGAGGCGGACGACGTATTTCAGCTCGTAGGCGCCGGGGTCGAGGTGGAATTCATCGTAGGGGATGAAGATGATCCAGTCGCTGTAGTCGGTGTCGTCGTAGCCCGGCCGGAAGCTGTTCCAGGAGGCGACGTTGCCCTCTGCGTCGGCGTAAGCCCCGTTGAGGTCGCGCAGCGGCGCGCCGCTGTTGTAATGGAAGTAGGCCACCGCCATGCAGGCCACGTCCTTGTAGCCCCAGATGGAGAACTGCAGGTGGATGCGCATGCCGAACTGGTTGTTCTCGGTCACGTCGTAATCGACCCACACGTTTTCAACCTGGGCGCCGCGGGACTGCTCGAAGGGAGTGGGGGTGACCTGCTGCGGCGGGACGGGGGTCTCGGTGGGGGGCGCCGGGAGGGTGGCGGTGAGGGTCGGCGTGCTGCGGTCGAAGATTTGCGCGATGCGCTCGGGGGCGTTCCAGGCGGCCAGCAGCGCGAAGCATCCCGTCACCGCGGCGGCCAGCACGGTGCCCAGGCAGCCCCACATCTCTTTGCTCAGGCCGGTTTTTTGCTCTCCAGCGCCCATCCGTTCACCCCTTCGGCGGAAATTTGATGGTGTTTCAATTTGCAGAAAATGAATTACCGAATCGGAAATATGACATTCTAAGATGGATTTAGTATAAGTAAATGCGAGGACGGTTTCAATAGGCGAAAACGTGAGCCGCGGGTGAGGTGGTTTCGCCCGGCAAAGATAGTGAAAGGATGATGATCGCCTTCTCCTGACATGTTTGTATAATAGTAGAGTTAAATTTAATATTTAAACCAATCTATTCTGGGATTTTCCACCCATCCGATTTTTCGAACGTGGAGCGTGCACTTGGATAAAGTACTGATCCTTTACAGCAATCCGGCTAACACGCGGCGGCTCAGGTTGGATAAAGAAGCCCGGGCGATCAGCGAAGTTGTCTCAAAACTGGGATTGCCATATGGCGCCGTGATAAGCCGCCATGCGACAACTTATAACGATCTGGTCAATGTGCTTGCGGAGGATCAATACGACATCATCCAATTTTCCACGCACGGGACGGCTGAGAGCGTCGTTCTTGAGGGGGTCAATAGCAAAACGGGCGTCAAGGTCAGCGCTGAGCGAATTGCTTCCTTGCTGGTGAAGACGCAACCCCACCTCAAGCTGGCAATTTTCATGAGCTGTTTTTCAGCGATCTCCATCCCGATATTGATCAAGTCCGCCTCGTACCTGATGACCATCTACGGGGAAGCGGACGATACTATGTCGATCAATTTCATCAAGGATTTTTATGAGCACCGCTTCCGAGGAGAGGCTATCCACGAAGCTTTTTACTATGCCCAGGAGTTAAATTCAAACTTATACAACGTCCTGCTTTCCAGAAGGGCTTTGGATGCCAATAAGGAGAAACCCTTGCTGCAGATTTATCCAAAGGGAGGCTATCTCACGGAATCTTTCCTGGTGGACATTTCCGATGCTGAGGAAAATATCCGCGGCCTGGATGTGCCGGTGGACACGTTCTTATCCATCCTTTCGCGGAAGATAAGGCTGCATTCCAGGATTTTTGATTTCGCCCGCGAGCGGGTTTATCTCCCCATCGGCAACTACATTGGGGTATTTTCATGGGTTAATCCGAATGAAGTGATCAAGTGCCATGAAATCTTGAAGATAAAGCCCGGTACGCCCGAAATTGTTTATGACGTTTGGGCCAGCATGGTTCTAAACTACAATGATTCCGTGATCCTGACATACCGGCGTCCGGAAAATTTGGGTACGAGAAAGATCTACGAAAGCGCCTTAACCAATTATAAAAATATCCTAACCAAATATCTTTCGGCTGAAAAAGTGAACCTTGTCATGGAAGAGCTGATCCCGGACGAATTTCAGATGGCGAAATCATTGATCAAGGCGAATCTCGACTTGGCAGAGATGAAAGTTGACATGGAAGATTTCGACTCGGCTACCATCAACTTTGAATTTATCCTCAGTTCCTTCCACGATCTGCTGGATGCCATGACAGCCAGGATCGCCCAAAAACCCCAACAACGATGATTTCCTTGTTTGATGAGATCGAGCGATGGAAAACTGAACCGGCAGGTTATTCAGAGCCGAATTTCACCTACTTAAACACATCAAATCGATCAGAATTCATCCAAGTCAGGAATAGGCTGGATGACTGGTTTTCACGTTTTCCAGAGGCTTCGAAATTGGAGTTGAGAAGGAGGTTTCGTTCTAAAAATGATCTACATCATCGAAGTGCATTCTTTGAATTGTTCTTGCATGAGTTGATGTTGAGGTTGGGATGTCAGTTGATTCTCCATCCTGCATTGGAGAACACATTAAAAAGTCCAGATTTCCTGGTAACTGATGGTAATGGTGACGCTTATCTTGAAGCTACAGTCGCAAGTGGAAAATCGACTGCCGAATCTGCCGCACAAGCCAGAGCAAATATCTTGTATGATGTTCTTGATCGAAACGTAGAAACACCAGATTTTTTCCTGTCTATATCTATCCGGAACCTTCCTAAATCTTCTCTCCCGGCTAAAGACATCGCCACATCCATAAATAAGTTCTTATCCACAGTTGATTATGATAATACCTCGTGCATCTACTCGACCGAGGGCATTTCTAGCTTGCCTACTTTTATATATAAAAGCGAGAGATGTGAGTTTGAAATTCGTCCTATTCCGAAATCGTCCAAGCTGAGAGGGAAGAAAGGAGTCAGACCTATAGGCTCAAGGGTTTCCACAGGGTGGATGGACCATAGGACTCCCTTACGGGATGCAATAATTCAAAAAGGGAAGAGATATAGTGCACTCAAACTACCCTATGTGATTGCAGTAAACGCAATGGAACCCATTGATAACGAAGATGTGATCGATGCATTATTTGGTAGCGAGAATTATTTAATACGAATATCTGACGATCACTCGTATCACGAAGTGTCAGAGCCTAAGAGGTCGCCAGATGGCGTTTGGTATGGCCCAAACGGAATTCGTTACACCAGGATAAGTGCTGTACTTATCGTTTCCCAATTGGCACCTTGGAGTATCGTCGAGACTGAAATTCAGCTTTTTCATAATCCCTGGGCAAAAATGAAATATTCTGGCGTTTTAACGCAATTAAATCAAGTCATTCCCATAGGTGGTGAAATTATTTTTCAGACTGGGATCCAAATGAGCTCTTTGTTTAAGTAAATCTTATTAAAAAGAAGTCGATAAACTCAAATATCTGGTTTACAACTTGGGTTCTTACTGTAAAAATGGATATAACATATCTCTAAAATGAAGGAGTAGAGGTGTTTTGAGGCGGCACAGTCGTTGCAAAATACCCCAAAATCAATTTGTTGAGCTAGTTTTTGGTACAAATAAGAAAGTTCGGGATAAAGGAGAGAGAACCAAAAAAAATGTCATGTCGAGTCACCGCCAGGTGGCGAAACACACCTGCGCTGCGCCAGCGCAAGTGTCGGTCGCTACGCTCCCTCAGAGTGATGTGATTTCCCTTCTCCCGTTTTCACAGTGCTCAACTGCATCCTTTTCCCCGTTTTGGGCGATAATGGAGGGAACACACCCCCCTCGCGCAAAGCACATGGAGGCCCGCCATGCAAACCGAACTCACCGCGCCCGGCAGCCTGCTCGATTCCGCCGGCCAAATGGCCCAGGTGGGCTGGTCGCGCCAGCCGATCCTGGACTGCAATCTGGAGAACGCCCGCTTTTACGCGCTGCGCCCGCTGCAGGCGCTGCGCATGAAGCGCTGGGACTACTACGCGGTTTTCTCGCCGCGCCGCTTCTTCTCCGCCACCATCGCCGATCTGGGCTACGCCGGCAACATCTTCGTCTACACGATGGACTTCGCCACCGGCGAGCTGCACGAAGAGGGGCTGGTGATCCCCCTGGCGAAAGGGGTGGCGCTGCCGCGCAACAGCACCGCCGGCGACGCGCACTTTGTCGACTCGCGCGCCAGTCTGGATTTTCGCCTGACTCCCGCCGGGCGGCAGGTGAGCGTGGCGTGGCCGTCCTTCCACGGCGGGCGCGGCATCCAGGCCGAGATCGAGCTGAGCTGCCCGCCCGGGCACGAGTCGATCAACATCGTCATCCCGATCGGGCGGCGGCGCTTTTACTTCAACCGCAAGATCAACTGCCTTCCCGCTGCGGGCAGCCTGCGCTACGGCGACCTGGTCGAGACGCTCGACCCGGCTACCTGCCTGGGCTCGCTGGATTGGGGGCGCGGGGTGTGGGAGTACCGCAGCTTCTGGAACTGGGCCAGCGCTTCGGGCTTCTTGCCGGACGGGCGCAGCCTGGGGCTCAACCTGGGCTGCGGCTTCGGCGACACCTCGGCCGCCACCGAGGATGCCTTGATCTTGGACGGACGGGTGCACAAGCTGGGCGCGGTACAATACGAGTACACCTCCGGCGACTACCTCAAGCCCTGGCGCTTCACCGACCGCGAGGGACGGCTGGAATTGCTCTTTTCCCCGTTCAAGGAGCGCGTGGCGCGCACCAACCTGGGGATCATTTCCAGCGAGGTGCACCAGGTCTTCGGGCGCTACAGCGGGCGGGCGATCACCGACGAGGGTGAAACGCTGCGGATCGAGGACCTGATCGGTTTTGCCGAGGAGCACCGGGCGCGCTGGTGAGGGAAAAATTTGCCAAAGGAGCGAGATGAGAAATCACCGCAACGTGTGGGTTGAAAAGGATGTCGATGCCGCTAAATTTGCCGCGCTGCTCGGCCGGCTGGAGCTCAAGCCGCCGGTGGTGATCAAGCCCAACTGGGGCACGGTCGAGTGCTACACCGAGGCCGAGATCCTGGATTGGACGCTCTCGGCCATCCCCGGCGAGAAGCTGGTCATCGAGAGCCACGGTTGGGCGCGCAACGAGGAAACCTTGCTCCACCGGGATCCCGTCGGGCTGACCAAAGCCAACCTGCGCAAAGGGGACGCCTGGTTCCTCGAGCACTCGGGCGTCGGCAGGGTGCTGGAGAAGCACGGCGTCGAGTACCTTAACCTGACCGAGGAGATCTGGGCGGGGCGGGCGGCGGGCGCCGCGGCGGTCCGCCGGGCGGTGGAGGAGAAGTACGACCCGCTCGAGGCGGCGGAGCTGTACGAGAAGGTGCCGGCCCGCCTGTACGCGCTGCGCGGCGGAACCCTGTTGAGCCTGGCCAAGTACAAGCTGGTGTTCTATCCGCTGGGCATGTCGCTGGCGGTCAAGAACCTGTTCGGCCTGGTTCCCGGTCCGAGCCGCGGCAGGTACCACGGCAAAGCGCACGCCCGCCTGGACCAGAGCATCGTCGACATCAACAAGATCTACCACAGCCTGTTCGCGGTGAAAGGGGTGGTGGAGGCCGTGTTCAGCGCCGGCTGGCTGGAGGACGAAACACAGGGCACGCAGGTGCGGCAGGGATGCGGCATCGCCTTTGCCGGCGAGGACATCGTCGCGCTGGACGCCTTCGTCACCGCCAGCGCCGGACGCGACCCGGCGGGCGTCGGTCACCTGCGCCTGGCCGGCGAGACCTTCGGCGGGTGGGAGGCAACCGGGCTGCCCGTCTCCCAGGGCGAGTACCAGGTTTTCTAGAGGAGTTTGGGTGCTGCGCTATTTTCCTTTTGGCGAGCGCTACCACCCGGGCATGGGCGCCCGCCCGCTCCAGGCGGGCGAGCCGCTGTGCGAGGTGGATCCCGCCCGGTATGCGGCCGAAGTGGCGTTAAAGCGCCGTCTGCTGAGCGAAACCCACGCCGAATACTTCCGCGGGGGCAGCCAGACGCTGCCGGCGCAGTGGGCAACGCTGGCGCTGGTGCTGGAAAACCTGGCTGCGGCCTACCCGGGGCAGTTCAGCCTGGAACAGCGCGGCGCGGAATGGCTCTGGCGCAACCACCTGCTGGGGGAGGTACAGGCGTTCCAATTCGGGGCTGCGCATAGCCTCCCCTTCGAGCCGCTGGATTGGGCCGGTCGCCAGGTGCAGGAAGACCTGGTGCTGCTCGCCGCGGAGGCGGAGCAGCGCATCCTGGGGGGCCAGTTGTGCTTCGCCAACAGCTGGTCGATCGCCAGCCACCTGGGCCGCCCGTTCATGGACATCCACGCCCCGACCCCGCAGGCGACCATGCCCTCGGTGCACGCCGGCAGCCGGCTGATCGCCAACTTGAAAGAAGGCAAAACGGTCTGGCGGCTGAACTGGAATTTCAAGCTTTCGGACGAGCTGGACCTCTCCACCCGCCACCAGGCGCGCTATGAAAAGTACCTCGCCGAGCGCGCGCCCCTGTTGAGCAAAGAGACGATCGGGCAGGCGCTGTTCGTGCGCGTCGAGCGCCAGACGCTGACCCGCCTGGCGGGCACCGGCGCGGTGCTGTTCGGCATCCACACCGATCTCAGCCGGCTGGACGAGGAAGCCTCCGACCCGCGGCGCGCGCGGGCGATCCTGAGCGTGGTCCAGAGCGCGCCGCCGGACGTGAAGGAATACAAGGCGCTGACGCATTTTGAAGATCCCTTGGTCGCATACCTGGAAGAGAGAATTTAACCCGGACGGTTTCATGATTTTGAGGTGAGATCGCCGCGGGCGCTCTGACCGCCCACGTCGCTGCGAGGAGCCGCGTGCGGCGACGCGGCAGCCTGTCTTTGCTCCAGGCCTGCCGGAGGGGCTTTTTTACTGGGGCTTTCGCCGTCCCGCGCTGATCAAGATGATCGCCACGCCGACCAGGGCCAGGCCGATCAGGCTGATGCCCAGAACCGGCATCTCCCCGCCGGAGAGAAAGCCTTGCGGGGTGGGGGTGGCGCTGGCGGGTTGGGTGGGCGTGCGGCTGGCGGTCGCGGTGGGGGGCGCCGGGGTGTACGTGGGGGTGATGGTCGTCGCGGTGGGGGTAGTGGTCTGGGTGGCGGGTGGGGTCACCTGCAAGAGCAGCTTTTGATCGGGGTAAACGATCGATGCATTGTTCAAGCCGTTCCAGGCCATCAGGTCGGTGACGTTGATCTCGTACAGCGAGGCGATCCACGAAAGCGTCTCGCCGCTGGCGACGGTGTGGTAGTACTTGCCGTCGGCGGCGGGGGTGAGCTTTTCGATCGGCGAGAGCGGGCGCGGGGTGGGGCTGGGGGTGACGTTGCTGCCGTGAATGACCAGTTTCTGGTCGATCTGCAGCGGCCAATCGATCTGCCAGCCGTTGAGAGCCAGGATGGTCTCGATGGTCGTGCCGTAAGCTTCGGCGATGGTGGTGAGCGTCTGGTACGACCGCACCGTGTGGACGATCTTGCCGTCCTGGTCGGGCGTGCTGACCTGGATCATGCCGACCGGGGTGGGCGTGGCGTAGCCTTCGGTGTTGCTGCCGGGGATGAACAGCTTCTGCCCGATCTGCAGCTTGGTCTCTTTGGAGATGTTGTTCCAAATCTCCAGGTCGCGGATGGTGATCTTGTAGGCGATGGCGATCGACCAGAACGACTGCCCGGCCTGGACGATATGGAACACCTTGCCGTCGGCGTCGGGGGTGGCGATTTTAACCGGCACGATCAATTGCGAGACGCCGGGGGCGGTGGTGTTGCCGCCGGGGGGGTTGACCGCGCCTCCGGGCGACTTGTACTCGCCACAGGCTTTGCCGGAGGTGTAGGCGGCCTGCAACACATAATAAGTCATGCCGTTGCCGGACCTGGCCACGCCCGCCCCCACGTGGCAATAGGCCGGGTTGACCACCGGGATCATGTGCGACTCGTCCGACCAGACCAGCATGATCTGGTCGATGGTGTAATTGCTGCCCACGGCGAAGTTCTCGGTCGCCCACACCGTGTAGCCGGCGCCGTAACCCGCCGCGGCAATGCGCCCGCGCGCGTCGCCGATGTGCCACGACATCTGGTTGGCAGCCATGATCTCGGCGGTCGCCTGCGCTACCGCGTTGATGATTGGGTCTTCGACCAGCGCCGGCAGCCCGTACGAGACGCGCAGCGTGTTGGTGGCGATGATCAGGTCGTAGGCGGTGACTTCGGACTGGGCCGCTGCAGCCGGCGCTTCGGCGGCCTGTGCGCCGGCGATGGGTTGGAGCAGGCCGGCCAGCAGCGCCAGCAGGAGGAACAAACGGAACAGGTTTTTAGGGTGCACGCAGTTATTATAACGGTGGAAATGCCGATTCTGTCAATGCTGTGGAAGGGATCGGCATGGCGCGTCCTCCCGGCTGAGGCAAAGGACCACGAACCTGTATGGCGCGTGCGGTCTTCACCAGGCAGAGTCGGGCGAACCTTTTACCCTTTGATCGCCCCGGCGGTCAGGCCTTTCTCGATGCGGTCGTTGAAGATCAGGTAGACCGTCAGGGTTGGCACCATCACGATGGTCACCGCGGCGAACAGGCCGCTCCAGTCATTCTGATAGAACTGCTGCGCCTGCAGGTAATAAAGACCCTGCGACAGCACGTAGTGGGTTACGTCGTCGTTGTTGGTGATCATCAGCGTGTTGGGCAGGATGTACTGGTTCCATTGGCCGAGGAAGTTGAAAATGCCCATCGTGATCAACCCCGGCTTGGCTAGCGGCAGGTAAATCCTGAAGAAAATGTCGTACTGGTTGGCGCCGTCGATCAAGGCCGCCTCGCCCAGCTCGCGGGGCAGCGTCTTGAAGAAGTTGGTCATGAAGAAGATGGTGAAGGACAGCGAAAAGGCGATATACACCAGGATCATCCCCTGGTAGGTGTCCAGGAGCACCAGCTTGCTCATCACGAAGTACAGCGGGACGAGGGCCAGGAAGATGGGGAAGATCATCCCAACCAGGAAAAGGTAATAGATGAAGTTTCGCCCGCGGAACTCGAAGCGCGCCAGCACATACGCGGCCATCGACGAGAGCAGCAGGGTGAAGAACAGGGCGGGCAAAATGATGATCAGGGTATTGATCAGGTAATCGCCCATGCGCGCCTTGACCCAGGCGCGCGCGAAGTTTTCGAACAGCAGCACCTTGGGCAGCGCCCAGGGGCTGAAGAAGATCTCCTGGTCTGACTTGAAGGAGGTCATGATCGACCACAGCATGGGGAAAATGACGATCACGGCCCACAATCCCAGGATCAGGTAAACGATGACCTTGGAAAGGATTTCGGAGAACGGAATGCGCCGCCGGGTGTAGATTCTCTGCGGCTCCGAGGGGTCGATTGCTTTCGGCTGAGCGGTCATTCTGTCCTCCGGATCAATATTCGAACGATTCGCGGGCGGTGAACCGCAGGCTCAGGATCGAGAGCGCCAGCACCAGGACGAGTAACACCACGCCCATGGCGGTGGCAAACCCGAACTGCCCTTCGCTAAACGCTTTGGAATACAGGTACACCGGCACCACATCGGCGGCGCGGCTGGGACCTCCGGTGCCGTTGGTCATCACCGTGACGATGGCGAAGAGGTCCATCGCGCCGATGGCCAGGAAGACGATCGCGGTGCGGATGGTGTCCCACAGCATGGGGACGGTCAGCCCCCAGAACATGTTCCACGGGTTGGCGCCGTCCACCCTGGCCGCCTCGTAGTAATCGGGTGGGATGGTCTGCATGCCGGCGACGAACAGCACCATGTAAAACCCGACCGACTGCCAGACCACCACCGCCAGCACGGCGCCAAAGACGGTAGCGCGGTTGCCCAGCCAGGGGAAGCTCTTGGCCCCCGCGACGCCCAGTAATTCGAGCAGGCTGTTCAAGATACCGATGGTGGGGTGATAGATGAAGCCCCACAACACGGCCACGATCACCACCGACAGCACCTGCGGGAAGAAGAACGTGATGCGAAAGAAGCGCGAGAATTTGGTGCCCTGCGTGAATAGAAAAGCGAAAAATAGCGCGATGCCGATGACGATGGGGGGTAGAACGAGCAGGGCGATGCCGTTATGGGAGAGCGCGTTCCAGAACTTCTCGTCGGAGAAGAGCTTGATGAAGTTATTCAACCCGTTAAAGCGGATGTTGGCGGATAAGCCGCTCCAGCGGGTGAAGGCAAAACCGAAGGCCGAGAAGTACGGGACGAGCAGGAAAACGGTGTACAGGGCGAGGGGGATTGCCAGAAAGGTCACGATCAGGCTGTTCTTCCCACGATTCATTTGCCTTACCTCCTCGTGCTGGTTCAAACCGGAAGAGGAAATTCCGCAAGGTCGCTCGAATGCGAGCGGTTGCCCCGGCGAAATTCGAAAGGTCTGTCTGGATAAATCCTGTCAGCCGCCTAAGGTCGGCAGCCGGGCAATGGAGTTGCCCGGCTGCCGGGTGATGCAAGGCTCAGTCAGGCGGATTACTTCTCACGCTTGAACTTCGTGATGTCAGGATCCGAAGCGACCGCGTCGGAGGCCTTCTGCATGGCGGTGATGAAGTCGGCCGGTTTGATCGTGCCGGTCATCAGCTCGCCGGTGCGGGTCTCCAGCTCTTTCTGAACGGAGCTGTACCAGTTGGGCAGGTTCCACAGCACGGTCGCACCCTTGGCGGCGTCTGCCAGGGCAACGGCCGACTTGACCGCCTCGGACAGGTTGGCGCCTTCCGTGCCGCCGATCACCGGCATCACCGCGCTGACGTTCTCGGCGAAGTACTTGGCCGAATCTTTCGACATCAGGCAGCGCAGGTATTCCATGCCGTGCTTGGGGTTCTTGGCCTTGGAGGGCACGATGTAGGTCTCGCCGCCCACCGCGTTGACCGCGTTCTGGTCGCCCTTGCCGTCGGCATAACCGGGGACGTTGCTCACGGTCATGTTGAAGCCCTGCGGGGTCACGGTCTTCATCTCGTTCTCGAGCCAGTTGCCGCAGGGGATGAACACCGCGTTGCCCTTCAACCATTCGGTCTGGGACTCGGTGTGGGTCAGGCCCTCGGTGCCGGGCATGATGTAGCCGCGCGCGTGAAGCTGGTAGAGGTCTTCGATGGCGCGGGCCACCGCCGGATCGGACCAGGCGTTGGGCTCGAGGTTGTCGAGTTTGAGCAGCACGTCGTCGCCGCCCGCGTAGTAGATCAACATGTTGGTGACGATGCCCCAGATGTAATAGGGGTATTTGCCCTGATACGTCCAGGGTGAGGCCTTGCCGTCTTTCTTGATTTGCTCGCACAGGTCCAGCATTTCGGCCCAGGTCTTCGGGTAGGTGTAGCCAGCCGCCTCGAAGGCAGGCTTGGAATACCACAGGCCCGAGACGGTGTAGGCGATGTTAAGGCCGTAGGGCACGCCATCGAACTTGGCGCTGTCTTGCGAACCAGGGAACAGCGTTTCTGAGAACTTCTTGCCGGGGGTGTCCAGCGCGGGCGCGTTGAGCAGCTCGGTGAGGTCCGCCACCTGCCCGTCGCGCACCAGGTCCGACATGGGCAGCATGTTGGCGCCGCTGTTGTCGATCACGTCTGGCGGGTTGCCGGCCACAAAGCGCGGCTGGAGCTGTTCGGTGATCTTCTGGATGCTCTGCACTTTGACGGTGGTGCCGGGATGCAGTTTTTCCTGCAAGGAGGCGGCGTACTTGATGTAGTCGTCGCCGAAACCGCCGGCGAAGAAGACACCATCCACCTCGGTTGGGGTCAGGTTGAACGGGTTAATCGCCTCGGCAGCTACCTCGAACGGCAGGTCCAGCTCAACGACGCCAGCGGTTGCGGTGGGAGCAGCGGCGGGAGCGCCGGGTTGGCAGGCCGCCAGCATGGCAGCGCCACCGACCATGGCAGAAGTCTTCAAGAAATCGCGACGTGAAATGTTCTTCATTATTCTTCCTCCTGAAACACAGGTTAGCACGAATTACGGAATCCCAGGTGCGGTGAGGGCAGCGGAGCTCAAAGGGAGAGGAACTTTTCCCCGGATTGGCCGGGATGCAAACTGAACTGTTTCATCGCTTATCTATATATTACATCATTCTCCTTTCATCGACATCCATTCGATCCGAATCTCGCGATCGGAATCATCACCCGACACGCCGCAGCCGTTCGGCCACATCCTGAGCGAAGCGCTGGATGAACTCCTGAACGTAAGCGTGCATGTCTTTCTGCGCGTCCTGAATCAGGGGGGTCAGGTCCATCGCATACGACAGTCCCAGGGTCAGATCCACCCCGTGGGAGGCGAAATAGGTGGCGTTGGCGCGCCGGCGTCCCTGAGAAGCCAGGTCGTAGCGTTTGCCACCCGCAATTTGCGAATCGAAGACGCCCAGCAGCGCCATCTGCAAGTTCTCGTGCTGGGTCAGGTCCATCCCGACCTTGTCGTCGTCGACCATCCAGTCGAGGTCGCGCCACACCTCGCAGCCGAAGAGCTTCTGGGGGCGGTCGGCCGGGTCGAGGCTGCGGATGGCTGCAATGGCCTTGGCGGCCACGCCCACGTGGGTGTCGTGCTTGTCGGCCAGGTTGTGGGTGTAGACGTACTGGGGCCGGGCGGCGCGCAGCAGCGCCACGAGGTCTTCGACGACGGCGCGGTCCGCCGGGTCTTTGATGGCCGTGCTGGGGTGATCGAGGAGCGCCTGGGCGGCGTATTCGCCGATCACCGCGGCTTTCTTTTGCTCCTTTACCCGCACCACGTGCATCTCGTCGTCGGTGTAGTCTTTGTACAGGCTGTCGCGCGGGGAGCCGCGCCCATCGCTCACTACCACGCCGGTGAACCAGCGGTCGTCTTGCTGGAAGCATTCCAGGATCGGCGAGGCGGCCATGATCTCGATGTCGTCCTGGTGAGCGGCGATGGCCATATGGGTGGTTCGGCGCAGGGCGGCGGCCACGTCCAGGCCGTCGGGCACATAAATCTCAGCACTTGGCAGGCTTAATTTCATCGGCGTATCTCCGGTAGGCTGGCCGCGGCGATGGATTGGCCGACGCGGCGGCTTTTTTCGTCGGGCAGTTGCACGTTCAGGCGGGCGGCCAACTCGGGAAACTCGCCCTGCAGCACCTGCAGCGCGTTCTCGAGGATCAGGCTGCCGCCCCGGCCGGAAGTGCAGCGTCCGAGGATCAAGACGTGCTTCATCTCGTAGAATTCAGCGTAATGGGCCAGGGCGTAACCCAAAAAGATGCCCATGCTCTGCCAGATTCTCTCCGCGCCGGGGTGCCCGGCTTCCAGCTTTTCCTGGACGAGTTTGAGCTTTTCGGCGTCGGGAACCTCGCCCGGCAGCGTGATGCCGGCTTTGGGCGCCAGGCGAAAGACACACTGCTGCGAGAAGTACAGCGCCCCGCAGCCCGCGTCTCCAGACCAGTCGTCGACCGGCGCGGAGGGGTGGTAATCTACCGGGGCAAAGGCCAGCTCACTCAGCCAGTTGCGGATGTGCCCCTGCGGGTCGACGTAGCCGGCCGCCTGGCTGGAGCCCATCGCAATGCCCAGCACGCCGTTCTCCTCCAGCGACATGGCGCCCGCCAGGGCGGTCACGTCGCCGTCGTTGATCACCACCAGGGGGACACCCAACTCGTCGCGGATGTCCAGGAAGAGTCGGCGCACCCGCTCGAACTGCTCGGGTGGAACCCCACGGAAGAGCGAGGCGACCATGGGGCGGTTGTCGATGTAGATGCCCGCCGAGCTCCCGCCGATGGCATCCACCCGCGGCATATGCGCCGCGGCGCTACGGATGGCGGACATGATCTCGTTGTAATGGTAGGCAGGGTCGGAGTGCTTGCGCGGCTCCCAGATGACCTCTTCGCTGTAGACCACCCGACCATCGACCACCGCGCTCACCTTGCGGTCTGAGGCGCCTAGGTCGAAGCCGATGCGGCAGCCGTCCAGGTGGCTGCCCAGCGAGCGGCCGGTTTCCGCAGCGGGCGGGACGTCCTCCGGCCGGCAAGATGCCACCTGGAACGGTCGCTCGTAGACCTGTTCGCCCATGAAGTGGTGATCGAACTGCCGCGAGCCATCCGGCGAGTAGCACCGGTGAATATGGGCGGCAATCTCGGGCGAGCCGCCGATGGTCAGCGTGTGTCCGCCGCGCGCCCAGAGGAGGAATTTGACCAGCCGCTCGACATAAAACAGGTTGGTGGAGAAGGCGGGGTGGCCTTCGGGAAAGACCTGGGTCTCGAAGCGCGAGCGCTCGCCGTTGTTGCGCTCCAGCCCGATCACCAACGGGACGCCCGCGCCGCCCAGGCTCTCGCGGAAGGCGCGGTTAGCCAGAGAAGCCGGGCGAAATTCGGGCTGGAACGGCGGGACGAACTTGGGGGAGGGCAGGGGAAGGGTCATCATCGGATGGATCGCATCGGCGCTAATTGAAGAGCAGGGTGTAGTCGCTGGTCAACAGGGCGGAAGCGCCCAGGATCACGTCGGTGTCGCCGAGGGTGGAAATGCGGATCTGCGTGTTCTGCCCCAGGCGTGCCAGGGTGGACTGCTCCATGGCCTGTTGCACGGCATCCAGCCACGGTTGCCCGGCGCGGGTCATTTCACCCATCAGGATGATCTGGTGGATGTTGAGGATGCTGACCAGGTTCGAAATGGCGGCGCCCAGGTGCCTGGCGGCCTGCTCGATGATCTGGCAGACCGCCGGGTTGCCGGCCTGGTAGGCCTCGACCACCGTGTCGAGGGTGACCGGCGCGAGAGTCGGCGCAAGCGGGGGGTGGTTGCCGGGGCTCTCCAAGGCTCTGGCGCGCTGCACCACAGCGCGCGCGCTGGCGACGGTTTCCAGGCAGCCGGTCTTGCCACAGCGGCAGGGCAGCCCGCCTTCTTCCACCACCCGCACGTGACCGATTTCACCGGCAAAGCCGCCGTCTCCCTGGAAAATCTTGCCGTTGAGGATGATCCCGGCCCCGATGCCGTTGCCGACGCGCACCACGACCATGTTCTCACCGGCGGTCGGGTTGCGGCCAAAGGTGAATTCGCCCATGGCGGCGGCCTGGCAGTCGTTCAGCACGCTGACCGGCAGCTTATAGCGCCGGCTGAGAATTTTTTCCAGGGGCAGGTTTTGCCAACCCAAATTGACGGCGTTGATCACGATGCCTTCCTGGCTGTTGACCAGCCCGGGGGCGGCGACGCCGATGCCTGCCAGCGAGCGCCCCGGCAGCGCCACAAGCTGGTCGAGGATTTCGAAGGTGGCCTCGATGGCCTGCTCGCCGGTGTAGTCGCGCACCGGCAGGCTCACCATCTCGTGGATCTGCCCGCGCAGGTCGACCAGCGCGCCGCGGAACTGGTTGTAGGCCAGGTCCAGGCTGACCATGTAATGCGCGCTGTTGACCAGGCTGAGCAGGATGGGCGATTTGCCGCCCACCGATACCCCCACGCCGACCTCCTCGACGAGGCCCGCTTCGACCAGGTCGGCGACGATGTCGGAGACGGTGGTGCGGGTCAGGCCGGTGATGCGCGAGATCTCAGCCCGGCTGATTCGATCGGTCTCAAAGAAGATCGAGAGCACGAGGTCGCGGTTCTGCTGCTTTAACTGCTGACGAGTCGCTTTTTGCATCGAGAAGGGTTGGCAGGTGGGGGAACGTTATTGTAAGTTTATTGGACTTACAATTAGTAGTATACTGATTTCGTGGAGAATTGCAAGAAATTTTAAGAGTATCTTCTCGATCGCCCGGGGTGGTATCGGGCGGGCGAACAGGACCGGCTAAAAACCTTTACCCCAGATACATTTGGACCGCACCATCCGTTATAAAGAGCGCTGAGCGGGCATATAATTTAAAGATCACGATGGTTCAAAGGACACCGATGAAAAAGGGATATTTGGGACGGACCGGCATCGAGACCGGTGTGATTGGGTTGGGCTTAGAGCATTTGGAGAAAGCCAGTTTTGCCGAGGTTGCCGCGGTGGTCGATGTGGCGCTCGAGGGCGGGGTGCAATACATGGACCTGTTCATGCCAACCCCCACCATCCGCGATCATTTTGGGCGGCTGATGAAAGGGCGGCGCGACCAGTTTATGATCCAGGGCCACCTGGGGGCCTGCCTGTCGGACGATGGGCAGTACGATCGTACTCGCGAGGCGGGGCGGGCGGAGCGCCATGCCGAAGACCTGCTTCGCAGGCTGGGGACAGATTATCTGGACACCCTGACCCTGCATTTTGTCGATGAACCTGAGGAATGGGCGGAGGTCTCGGCGCCGGGCGGCACCCTGGAAGTTGCCCGGCGTTGGAAGCAGCAGGGCAAAGCGCGCGCGGTGGGCATGTCCAGCCACAAAGTGCCGGCTGCTATGGCTGCCGTGGAGAGCGGGCTGGTCGATCTGTTGATGTTCCCGGTCAACCCGGCCTTCGATTTGCTGCCGGGCGATACCAGGCTGGAAGCATTGTGGGAAGCGGACCCGTACACGGGTCTGCGAGAGGCCGGCAGCCGGCCCGTGTATTCACGGCGCGACCTGTACCTGGCGTGCGAGCGCAGCGGGGTGGCGATCGTGGCCATGAAACCGTACGCGGGCGGCTGGGTTTTCTGGCCAGAGAACCCCAGTGGTATCGTCCTGTCCCCGGTTCAGTGCCTGCAGTATGCGCTCTCGCAGCCCGGGGTGTGCGCCGTGGTGCCTGGCTGCAAGACGCCCGAGCAGATGCGGGCGGCACTCGGCTGGCTGACCGCTACGGAAGAAGAGAAAGACTACAGCATCCTTCTTGGCAAAACCGATTGGAACCTGGCCGGTCGCTGCATGTACTGCAACCATTGCCTTCCCTGTCCGGCGGGCATTGATATCGCAGCGACCATGCGCCTGTATGACAGCGCGCGGACGCAAAGCGTCACGGCGTCCCTCGCCGCCGCCTATGATCGCCTGCCCGCAAGCGCGTCCGAATGTATCTTCTGCGCTTCCTGTGAAGAACGCTGCCCGTTTGGAGTCGGTGTCCAGGCGAACCTGGAGCAAACGGCCGCCCTGTTCGGAAAGTAACGCATTAAAGCAACCGGTCAACGCCCTTGAATTTCAAGGTTCATCTGCGAGCCGTTTCCCATTTCTTGAGCCGTGACCCCATTTCATGATATGCTCATACAGAGAGGCCAAAACAAATTACAGGAGCCGGGCATGGATTTTCCGCAGGCGATATCGCTGACGATCACCAACGTGTGCAACCTGCGCTGCCAAATGTGCGGGCAGTGGAGCGAGGAGGGCTACATCCGCTGCGAGCCGCAGCAGTTAAAGCACGAGATGCAACTGGCGGATTGGCAGCGCGTGGTCGACGAGCTGGCCGAGCACCAGGTTCCCTCGCTGTTGCTGCGCGGCGGCGAGCCGTTTCTTTTTCCACACATCGACGCGTTACTGACCTACATTCACGAGCGGGGCATCTTCATCTCGATCGACACCAACGGTACGCGCATCGCCCAGCACGCCGAAACGATCGCCCGCCTGGGGGGCATCCACCTGACCATCTCGCTGGACGGCCCGGAGCCCATCCACGACCAGGTGCGCGGCGTCCCCGGCACCTACGCCAAGGTGCGCGAAGGGTTGGAACGGCTCAGGCATTTTGAGGCGCAGTACGGCAACTCGATCGGTAAATCCTTCAACTACACCATCAGCCCCTATTCGATCGACGGCCTGGGCGATCTGCCGGAAGCCGCGCGCAGCCTGGGGGTGGGCGTGGTGGCGATTGTGCCATATTATTATTTTCCGCGCCGGGTGGGCGAGGCTTATGAGAAAGAGCTCCGCGACGCCTTTGGTTGCCCGGCCTTCTCCTGGATCGGCTTCCACCACGAGGAGTCCGGCATCCCCTTCGAAGTCTTTCGGGCGCAGTACCGCAAGTACCGCGAGAACCTGGGCGAGGTGTACGATTTCCCTTACCTGGTGCTGGATGAGGAGGGTTACCGCGCCTGGTTCGCCGACGCCGTCACGCCCATCGGGCCGGCGCACTGCACCAACGTGGAGAAGCTGATCGACATCCAACCCAACGGCGAGGCCAACTTCTGCGTCGATTTCATCGATTACTCGTTTGGCAATGTGCGTGAGGCGAGCATCGCGGAGATCTGGAACGGCGAGCGAGCGGAGCGCTTCCGCGCCTACCGCCGCGAGAAACCCCTGGCGGTGTGCCACCGCTGCGGGGCAAAATTCATGTCGGAGATGGGATGAAACTACACCCCCTGCTTCAAGACCCTCTGGCCGTGCTGGTGGTGCGCACCCCGCTCAAAGCAGAGGTGGGTTGGGAGGATTTCCGCACAGCCGGCGCCCGCGCGCTGGCGGCCAGCCGCATCGAGCTGGAGCAGGAGAAAGCGCTGCTCAAGCCCAACGTCACCTCGGGCGAGCGTTTCGCTGACCCCGATACCGGCATCACCACCCACCCGGCTTTCCTGCAAGGGATGATCGAGTATCTGGCGCGCCACGGGGCGCGCGGGCAGGCGACGATCATCGAAGATCCACGGGACACCGACGATAACGACCCGCGCCACTGGCGCGGCACCGGCTATCACGAGGTCGCCCAGGCGACCGGCGCGCGGCTGCACTGCCCGACCACCTACACTTGCGTGAAAAAGGACGTGCCCAACCCGCAAGCCTTTACGCGCCTCAACGTCAGCCGCCTGGTTGTCGCGCCGGGCGCGGCGCTGTTCAACGTGCCCAAGCTCAAGACGCACAACCTGGCGATCACCACGCTGTGCCTGAAGAACCTGATGGGGCTGGTCAATGTGTTCGACCGGCACTACTGCATCCAGGCCTGGCAGGAGCTGCCCGCGGAGGTGCGCGACAACCCGCGCCCACGCGCCGAGTGGCTGAGCGCCGCGATGCACGAGCGCTGGCAGGATGGCCTGGCGCGCCGCCTGGCCGACACGGCGCAGGTGATCCGGGCGGCCTTCAACGTGGTGGAAGGCGTGGTCGGCCGCGAGGGCACCGGCTTTCAGCGCGGGCGCAACCGGCCACTCGGCCTGGCGGTCTGTGGGATCAACCCGGTGGCGGTGGACAGCCTGGCGAGCTACCTGATGGGCTTCGACCCGCAGCGCATCGTTTACCTGCAGGTGGCCACCCGGGTGGGGTTGGGCAGCAACGTGGTGGGCGACCTGCGCGTGTACACCGAGCAAGAGGGCGAGCTGGCGGCTTGCCCGGACGTAGAAGCCCTGCGCGCAGACCCCCCGTTCAAGGTGATCTCGAATATTCAGGGCGAGGAAGTGCCCCAGTTCGACCCGATTCCGGAAGATTTCAGTTACACCAGCTTCGCTGGAAAGACAACCGCAAAGGAGTGGTGAGATGGCTTTCAACGTCAAGAAACGCGGCAAGTTGACCTACTACTACCAGGGGGAACACCCCGTGCTGTCCTCGCTGGTCACCGAGGAGCAGGCGGACGGCGATTTGAAGATCTATTTTGCCGGCCTGACCGGCGGTTATTCGGCCAAGAATGTGCTCGGACTGGATGAGCTGGTCACGATGGACCCTCACCGCGAGATTCCGCTGGTGTTCCGCTCCTGGGAGCTGTGGCTGCAGGAGGCGGGCATCTGCCAGTCGCTCAGGCAGGTCGATTTCATCGAGATGCACGCCTTCGGTTGCCAGCCCAAGTCGCCCAGCCCGCTGAGCGACCCGGCCGGGTACGCCGCGGAGCAAGAGCGGCTGCGCAAAGCTTACGCCGAGGCGTACCAGGCTTTCTTCCGCGACCAGTTGCCCGAGAACGGCGTGCCGGCGCGTTTCACCGTTCACCTGATCGATGTGCCCGACAAGGCCGCCTCGTACGAGTTCTATTCGGTGGCGCTATTCCAAAAGAAATTGCAGAAGTGATCTGGTAGCCGATCAACGCCTTGCTCCTCCACCGTTATCTTTGATATGGGTGGAGGCGGAAGCATCTTTCCTGGAGGAAATTTTTCAATGATTGAGCCAAATTCACCAGGCGGGCCATTTGACCTGCTCTTGAAAGGCGGCTGGGTGATCGACCTCGCCAACGCGATTGACGGCCCGATGGACGTGGCGATTCGGGCGGGTAGAATCGCGCGGGTCGCCGGCGGATTGGATCCGGCATCCGCCGCGCAATGCGTGGACGTCTCGGGCCTGTACGTCACGCCCGGCATCCTCGACATCCACACCCACGTCTACCCGTTCCGCCCGCGCGCGAAGAGCGAGGTGGAGAGCGTCAACGCCGACGCGCACCTGCTGGCTTCGGGGGTGACGACCACGGTGGACGTCGGCACCGCCGGATGGCAGGACTTCATGGATTTCAAAGAGCACTTTATCGACCGCAGCAAGGTGCGCATCCTGGCGATGGTCAACATCGCCCGCGGCGGGATGGTCGAAGCCGAGTCGGAGCAGCGCATGGCCGACATGGACCCGCGCCTGGCGGCGGATGTGGCTCTGGCTTTCCCGCAGGTGGTGGTGGGGATCAAGACGGCGCACTACTGGACCAAAGACCCCTGGGACGCCGAGCACCTGCCCTGGGCGTCCGTCGAAAGGGCGGTGGAGGCCGGCGAGCGCTGCGGCAAACCGGTGATGGTCGACTTCTGGCCGCGCCCGCCCGAGCGACCCTACCCACAGTTGATCCTGGAAAAACTGCGCCCGGGCGATATTCACACCCACGTCTTTGCGCAGCAGTTCCCGATCATCAACGAACAGGGACGGGTCAACGACTTTCTGTTCGCCGCCCGCCGGCGCGGAGTGATCTTCGACCTGGGACACGGCGCGGCCAGCTTCTGGTTCCGCAATGCCGTGCGCGCCTTCCGCGATGGATTTCCACCAGACACCATCTCGACCGACCTGCACATGGCCAACATCAACGGGCCGGTGCTCAGCATGCAGCAGACCATGTCCAAGTTCCTGGCGATGGGCATGCCCCTGGCCGAGGTGATCCGGCGCTCGACGGTCGCGCCGGCGCAGGTGATCGGTCGCCCCGAGCTGGGCACGCTCAGCCCCGGCGCTGAAGCCGACGTGGCGGTGTTCCGCAAGCTGGAGGGGACGTTCAGCTATGCCGACTGCGGTCGGGCGCGCCTGACCGGCAGCGGCAGGCTGGAGTGCGTGCTGACCCTGCGCGCCGGGCAGGTTGTCTTTGACCCCGCCGGGTACAGCATGCCCGAATGGGAGCAAGCCCCCGCCCCCTATTGGGTCAACCCGGCGCTGCAAGCCTGAGCGCAAAGGAGGCGCGGATGGACATTTACGACGACCTGGGCGTGCGCAAGATCATCAACGGCAACGCCACGCTGACCGCGCTGGGCGGCTCGCTCATGCCGCCGGTCGCCCTGGAGGCGATGGCGGAAGCATCGCGTCATTTTGTCGATATCGACGAGCTGCAGGCGAAAGCCGGGCAGCGCATCGCCGAGTGGACGCACAACGAGGCGGCCTACGTCTCGTGTGGGGCGGCGGCGGGACTGGCTTTGAGCACCGCAGCCTGCATCGCCGGGTTGGACGCCGAGAAGCGCGAGCGCCTGCCTTTTTCCGACGGGATGCGCAACGAGATCATCATCCACCGCCGTGGCAAGGTGGGCTACGATTTTGCCATCCGCCAGGCGGGCGGGCGGCTGGTGGAGGTCGGCGACGAGCAGGGCGCCAGCGTGCACGAGTTCCGCCACGCCTTCAACGAGCGCACCGCGGCGGTTTTCGTCTTCTACAAGAACCTGCTGATGGACGGGCAGGTGCCGCTTGAGACGCAGATCGAGATCGCTCACGCGCATGGCGTTCCGCTGGTGGTGGACGCTGCGGCGCAAATCCCGCCGGTCGAGAACCTGTGGTATTTCACCCACCTAGGGGCGGACCTGGCGCTGTTCAGCGGGGGCAAGGGCTTGTGCGGCCCGCAGAGCAGCGGGCTGGTGCTCGGGCGCAAAGACCTGGTCGAAGCGGTGGCTTTCCACGCCTGCCCGCGCCCGTTCATCGGGCGGCCGATGAAGGCCGGTAAAGAAGAGATCGCCGGGTTGCTGGCGGCGCTGCGTTGGTATCTTGACCTCGACCACACGGCGCTGATGCAATCCTACGAGGCGATGGTCGAGCGGGTGATTGACGCCTTCGCGCACTACCCGGAGGTCACCGCGCGGCGCAGCTTTCCGAGCGAAGCCGGACAACCGATGCCCCGCGCCGAACTGGTGTTCGATCCGGCCGGGTTGGGAATCACCCGTGACGAGCTGCTGGCGCAACTGCGCGAAGGCCAGCCGGCCATTTCGCTCGCGCCATCCGGCGAGAGCGGGGTGTTCGTCAACCCCCAGACGCTCCGCCCCGGCGAGGAAATGGTCATCGTGCGGAGGGTCAAGGAGCTGCTCAAGGGATGAAAGCGCAGCTCCAGTCCGTCCACCCGGTCATCATGGTGCGCGACGTTCCTACTGCGGTGCGATTTTATGAATACCTGGGTTTCCGGTTGGCGTTCGTCGATTCGCCCGAGGAGCCGAGGTATGCGGCGGTGCGCCGCGATGCAGTCGAGCTTCACCTGCAATGGCACGATGAGGCAGAATGGGAGTCCCCGAACGACCGTCCAACCTACCGCTTTGTGGTGGACGACGTGGAAGGCCTGTTCGAGGAATTCCGGGCGGCGGGTCTTTTAGCGGTGATAACAGCCATGCGCGACACACCCTGGGGCACGCGCGAGTTTCACCTGCGCGACCTGGACGGTAACGGCTTGCAATTCTATCGCGACCTGTGATCGCCTCGGTTTCCGTCTGGCTTTAACGGAGCGCCAGGCCTAGATAATACGGCCAGATGACCAACCCGAGCAGGATTTGCCACAGGCCCAGCTTGGCGAAGGCGATGGTGAACAGCCAGCCGATGAACCAGATGGTGCCGACGATGCCACCGTTTTCCACCTTGATGACGCGTTCTTTTGGTTCCGATACCATCTCATTCTCCTCCTTGATAGCCGATTTGATCGAACATACACCTTAATATACGAACGCTGGATGGGCGGGTTGCAGTTGGAATCCGCCTGTACGATGGTGGCCTAATTAATAATTCCGATGTTCCCAGATCCATGTACAATACGATTGTCGGCGCGAGTCTTCCACAGGAGGCCGGGTATGCCCACGGATGAAGTGCGGATTGCGGGGCGGTTCGAGTTGGGTTCTTTAATTGGCGGCGGCACGGCTGGCAGCGTGTACCGCGCCCTCGACACCGTCACCGGCGAAACCGTGGCGGTCAAGGTGCTCCAGCCGGAGGTGCTGGCCGACTCGGCCGAGTTGCTCGAACGCTTCCAGCGCGAAGGGGAAGCGCTGCGCCGCTTGAATCATCCCAACATCGTTAAAGTGCTGATGAGCGTGGAAGAAGCCGGGCGGTATTACCTGGTGATGGAGTATGTCGCCGGTGGATCGCTGGCCGACCTGCTGCGCCGAGAGCACAAACTCCCTGTGGAGCGCGTGGTGTCAATCGGTCTGGAGCTGTCTGACGCGCTCTCGCGCGCGCATCACCTGCACATCCTCCATCGGGATATCAAACCGGCCAATATCCTGCTCAGCGAAGACGGCTCGCCACGCCTGTCCGATTTTGGCCTGGCGCGCCTGGGCGGGCTGTCTGGCCTGACCAACGCCGGGTCGCTGCTCGGCACGCCCTATTACCTCAGCCCGGAAGCCTGTTACGGTCAGGAGGTGGACGAGCGCACCGATCTCTGGGCCTTTGGAGTGGTGATGTTCGAGATGCTGTCCGGGCAGCGACCCTTCCGCGGCGAGACGCCTTTCGAGGTGATCTACGCGATCAAGAACCAGGGGCTGCCCGACCTGGCGCGCTACCGTGAGGATCTCCCGCCCGCGCTGGTCGGGCTGGTGCGCAAGATGCTCAAGAAGGACCGCGCGGCGCGCATCTCCAGCGCGCGCCAGGTGGGCGCGGAGCTGGAGCAGATCCAACATGCGCCCGCCGTCCAGGTCGTTGCGGACGCGGTCGAGTCCAAAGCGGCGGAGCCGCCGGAAAAGATCCGCGTCCTGATCGTCGACGATCACGCCGTGGTGCGCCAGGGATTGCGCACCTTCATCGACCTGCAAGACGATCTGACCGTGGTGGGTGAGGGCAGCGACGGCGCTGAAGGGGTGGCGTTGGCCGCTGAGCTTCAGCCCGACGTGGTTCTGCTCGACCTGGTGATGCCCCGGCTGGATGGGGTGGAGGCGACCCGGCTGATCTTGCAGCGATCCCCGCACTCGCACGTGATCATCCTGACCAGCTTCGGCGAGGACAACCAGGTGTTCCCGGCCATCCGCAACGGGGCCCAGGGCTACCTGTTGAAAGATATTCACCCCAACGACCTGGTCAAAGCGGTGCGCGAGGCCAACCAGGGCAAGGTGCAGCTTCACCCGGATATCGCCAAAAAATTGATGAGCGCCGTGGCAACCGCACCGGCGGAGGGGAGCGAGCCGGCGACCGCTGCGATGGACGCGCGCATCCTGCTCACCGAGCGCGAGCTGGAGGTGGTGCGCCTGATCGCCCAGGGATTGACCAACCGCGATATCGCCGGGCAGATGGTGATCAGTGAAAAGACGGTCAAGACGCACGTCAGCAACATCCTCAGCAAATTGGGCCTGGAAGACCGCACACAGGCGGCGATCTGGGCGTTGAAAAACGGCCTGGCTTAACCTTCACCCGCTATGCTCGCCCGCTACCTGAGCAGTTACCTGATCTTCCTCGCCACCTTCATCCGGGCGGTGGCCTTCTCGGTCGACCAACCCCCGGAAGGGCCGCTGCTTCCACTCCTGATCGCTTATGGGGTCGTCCTGGGCGCCGAGTCGCTGCTTTCCCGGCGCGTCCACCGCTTCCTGTGGGTCTACCTGTTCCTGCAAGCCGGGCTGGTGGTGGCGATGCTGGTCATCCCGCCCCACTTCGATTTTCTCCCCGCCCTGTTCTTTCCGTTGTGCATTCGCGCCGTGCTCGGCTACGGCTGGCGGATGGGCCTGGTGTGGATCGGCGGGCTATCGCTGGCGATGGCGGTTCCGGTGATGCAGAATTGGAACTGGAAAACCGCGGGGGCGGTGACGGTGATCCTCTTTTCGGGGACCAACCTGCTCACCGGCTGGATTGCCCGCCTGATCCGGCAGGAAGAGCATGCGCGCCTGGAAAATCAGCGCCTGCTCGCCGAGCTGCAGGCCACCCACCGCCGGCTCCAGGACGCCTCGGCTCAAATTGAGGAGCATGCGGTGTCCCAGGCGCGCGCGAAGATGGCTCAAGAACTGCACGATTCGGTCACCCAGACGATTTTCACCATGAACCTGACCGTGCAGGCTGCCGCCCTGCTGGCTGGCAAAGGCGATGCGCGTTTCGGCGAGCAGATCGACCGGCTGCAGGAGCTCGCCCGCGGAGCGAACGACGAGATCCAGATGCTGGTCAGCCAGCTTCGCCCGGTTTCGGCGGTGGAGGGCGGGTTGACCACGGGGCTGCGGCGCCTGGCCGCCGAGCGCGAGTCACGCGACGGCCTGCACATCGACCTGGAGCTGGCGGGCGACCGCGCGCTGCCCGAGCCGGTAGCGCTGGGGCTTTACCGCATCGCCCAAGAGGCATTAAATAACGTCAGCAAGCACGCCGGCACAAGCCAGGTCACACTGCGCTTGCACCTGGATCGTTCGCCCGCCTTTCTAGAAGTGGAAGACCACGGCAGGGGCTTTGAAAGCGGCCGCACAGACCGCTCGGCCGGCCAGTTGGGCTTGGACGGGATGGCTGCCCGCGCCGCGGAGCTGGGCTGGCGACTCGCCATCCAGTCTCAGCCGGGGCGCGGCACGCTGGTGCGGGTGGAGGAGGCGAGCGCATGACCACACCGGCGTCTTCGGCCACCCAACCCGGCTACCGCATCACCCGCATCCTGGGTTACCTGATCTTCTTTGCCGCCGCTTCGCGCAAGCTGATTTTTCTTTCTGGCACCACGCGGATGGAGCAGGCTCTCTGGCTGCTGGCGGCTTACCTGGTTCTGTTCGCCACGCAGCCCTGGCTTTCGCGGCGCTTTCCGCGCTACCACCACGTTTACCTGGCCATCAGCTACCTGGTCGTCCTGGCGCTCGGCCGGTTGTGGCCTTACGAAGACACCTGGGCGCTGTTGTTCTTCCCACTGCTCGTGCAAATCTGGCGCTGGTATTCCAGCAGGTTGCGCATCCTGATCGGGTTCATCATCACCCTGACCATGTTCGCCAGCCTGATGTTGTCCTTCGATTGGTGGATCGGGTTGGGCTACAGCATGTTCATGTTTGCGGTGGGCTACCTGATCATCGCTGCCGTCACGACCTATCTCCAGGTGGAACGGGAGCGCCAGGAAAGCGAGCGCCTGCTGGCAGAGTTGCGCGCCGCCCACGAGCGCCTGCAGGAGTACAACCGCCAGATCGAGGAAATTGCCGCCGACCAGGAGCGCAACCGCATGACGCGCGAGCTGCACGACGCGGTCAGCCAGTTGATCTTCAGCATCTCGCTCTTGGCCCAATCTACCCGGCTGATCGGTGAAAAGAACCCGGCGGTGCTCACCGCCCACCTGGGGCAACTGCAGGAGCTCACCGGGCAGGCGTTGAGTCAGATGCGCGCTTTGATCAGCCAGTGGCGCCCGGCAGCGCCTTCAAATCCCGAATCGATGTGACTGTTCTGGTTATTGAGAGATAACCCTCAGAACCTTACCCCTCGTCGCTGCGTAGTTACGATTGGGTTGAGAAAAGATCGGTCTGCAGATGTAGACCGAAATCCATCTTGCGCCGGATGCTTTCGCCTTAGCGCTGCTGTATGCTATGAGCGAAAGGGCACAGGATGAAAAGCATGCGGGTGATGATCGTCGACGACGTGAAGCAGGTGAGGGATGGCCTGCGCACCGCGCTCCCGCTGGCCGCCGCCGCGCAGGGACTGCAGGTAGAGATCGTGGGCGAGGCTGCCGACGGGCGACAGGCGCTGGAGCTGGCCGCCGCGCTGCGCCCAGATGTGATCCTGATGGACCTGGAAATGCCGGAAATGGACGGGGTGACCACCGCGCGGCGGATCAAACGGGCCGGCTCGCCGGCGCGCATCCTGGCGCTCACCGTTCACGACGACCCGGTGACGCGGGGCGAGGTAGCCGAAGCCGGATTGGATGGCTTCATCGTCAAGGGAGTTGCGATCGCTGAGATCGTTCAATCGTTGGGTCAATTGGGTGAGAAAGAGAGTAGGGAATGAATGCAACAAGCTCGGTTTCACAACGACGGTATGACCTGGACTGGCTGCGCGTGCTGACCATCCTGGTCGTGTTTTTGTTTCACTCCACGCGGTTTTTCGACCTGTGGGGCTGGCACGTCAAGAACCCTGGGATGTACCAGGGCGTGACCGACTGGAACGACTTTCTGCTGCGCTGGATGATGCCGATCATCTTCGTCATCTCCGGAGCGAGCATCTACTACGCGCTGAACAAGGGCGGCGCCGGGAAATTCCTCAAGGACAAGGTCTTGCGCCTGCTGGTGCCGCTGGTGGTGGGCGTGTTCACCCACGCCGCGCTGCAGGTTTACCTCGAGCGCATCAGCCAGGGCCAGTTCCAGGGATCCTTCTGGCAATTCCTGCCGCACTACTTCGAGGGTCTTTACCCCTTCACGGGCAACTTCGCCTTCGCCGGGATGCACCTGTGGTACCTGATGGCGCTCTTCCTCTTCTGCGTGATCTTCCTGCCGGTCTTCCTCTGGCTGAAAAAGGGCGGACAGGGCGTACTGCGGCGCATGGGCGACCTGCTGGCGCTCCCCGGTGGGGTTTTCCTGCTGGTCATCCCCACCGCTCTGCTGGTGATCGTGCTCGATCCGGAGGGCATCGGCTTCCGCGACACGGGCGGCTGGAACCTGCTGGTCTACATCCTGTACTTCCTGCCGGGCTTTGTGTTGGTCTCGCACGAGAAATTGCAGGCGCGGGTGCAGCAGCAGCGCTGGATTTCGCTGGCGGTGGCGGTGGTGGCCAGCCTGGCTTACCTCGCCCAGGATGATCCGGCTTTCGGCACGCTCGATTTCGCGCTGGTCTCGGTGCTCTCATGCCTGGCGGGGTGGAGCTGGATTTTCACCTTCTTCGGCTTCGCCATGAAGCACCTGACCTTCACCAACCCCTTCCTCAAGTACGCCAACGAAGCGGTGCTGCCCTTTTACATCATGCACCAGACCGTGCTGCTGGTCATCGGCTATTTCGTGGTGCGCTGGGACCTCCCTGCCCTGGCGAAATGGGCGATCATCGCGAGCAGCTCGTTTGTTTTGATCCTGCTGGCCTACGAGTTCGTGGTGCGGCGCTTCAACGTGGTGCGCGTGCTGTTCGGGATGAAGTGGCTGCCCCGGCGCGCGGAAAAGCAGGTGGACAGGCACGTCACACAGCCTGCCGATTGAAACTGGCGAATGTAAACCATGACTCCCCCCGAATTTAATCTTTCATAAGCGCGTTGAGTCGAATAATCCCCACCCCCTTTAATCCCCCGCCCCAAGGCGGGGGAACCTTTGTGAAAAACAGGCCTGTTCCCATTCACCGTTCGGGGAAGAGGACGGGGGATGGGGTTCTTCGACATGAATCACCCCGAACATCAAATTCGGGATGATTCATATTTTTCGTTCATCGGATTCTATTCTGCGATGTACGCCGAATCGACGATGCCGACGATGACCGAGATGACGCAAGCATGCGGGTTATCGAGCACCTGACGCGCGCCGTTGCCCTCGCGGTTGATCAGAACCGTGTCGCCGATGCCGGCGTGGGTGTTGTCCAGGGCGATGAAATCCTCGTCGGGGCTCTCACCCTCCAGGCCGAGGGGCTGCACCACCAGCAGGCGGCGGTTTTTGTAATCTGGGTGGCCGATGGTGGTGACGACGGTGCCGACGACTTTGGCGAGGATCATGGCTGCCCGCTCATGTGAAAGGATTGTGCCCGCGCTTGAGGGTGAGGTCGAAGCGCCCTTCCGGCTCGACGGTGAGCTCGTCGACGATACCGACCAGCGCCAGGTCGATGGGCACAAACTGGACGTCGGGCAGCGCCAGGGAGGCCTCGCGCGAGCGCACCATCACGCACAGGTCGCCCGGGCCGGCGTGGACCACGTCGGCGGCCACCTGCAACCCGCCGACCGGCTCGAGGTGCTTGTTGAGCGGCTGGACGACGAGCAATTTCAACCCCTCCGTCCCGGGGTACTTCATCGTGCAGACCGCGGTGCCCTTGACTCTGCCGAACAGCATGGCGTTACTTTGTCCCTGTCGCGTTGAGCACGCGGGTGATGATCACGTCCAGCATGGCCGAATCGACCTGGTTGCCCAGCCTGGCGAGGACGACCTCGCGGATGCGCTGGTGGAGCGCTGCGCCGTCGGGGCGCGGGGCAGGCACCGCAGAAACAAGCGACGGGGTTTGCCCGCCGGCGGGCGCCGTCTCCGCCAGGTAGGGGCGCACCGGGGCGGCGGGCGGGTTGTCGGGCTGGCCGCGCACCAGGCGCAGCCCCAACCGGTTGGCTTTCTCGTAGGCCAGGTCGGTCAGCGCCACGTTCTCGTTGACCTCCAGCGACTGGATGCCCTGTTTAACCAGGTCTTCAA
>JARKOV010000183.1 GCA_029975965.1 Anaerolinea sp.
AAACAGATTATGGGACAGTTGGATGGCAAGATCGCGGTCATTACGGGCAGCACGCGCGGGTTGGGCCTGGCGATTGCCCGTCTATACGCCGCCGAGGGCGCGGCAGTGGTGGTCTCCTCACGGACGGCTTCCGCGGTCGAAAAGACCGTGGCTGAGTTCACGGACGCTGGATTCCGGGCCAGCGGCCTGGCCTGTGATATTGGAGATCGCGCCCAGGTCGAGGCGCTGGCCCGCCATGCGATCGAGACGTTTGGGTGTTTCGATGTGTGGGTGAACAACGCGGGCCTGTCCAGTCCGTATGGCCCCAGCTTCGAGATCAGCCCGGATGACTTCGAGTCGACTATAGACACCAACATCCGGGGTACGTATTACGGATCGCGGGTTGCGATGCTGCATTTTCTGGAGCGCGGCCAGGGCAAGCTGATCAATCTGCTGGGCCGTGGGGACAGCGGGCCGGTGCCTTACCAGAACGGATACGCCTCCAGCAAGGCGTGGATCAAGAACTTCACCCGTGCGCTGGCGAAGGAATACCGGACCTATCCAAGGATCGGTGTTTTCGCGTTCAACCCCGGACTGGTCGATACCGATCTGCTGCGCCGGCCGCAGGCGATCGGCGGCTATGAAAAGAAGATGGCCCCGCTGAAGACCGTGATCCGGTTGTGGGCCGATTCCCCGGAAGTGCCGGCCGCGCGGGCGCTGTGGCTGGCTTCCCCGGCGACCGATGGCAAGACGGGACTGGTCATCAACGTGCTGGGGTT
The DNA here is from genome assembly GCA_029975965.1 of Anaerolinea sp. The sequence continues at coordinate 759 of JARKOV010000183.1, forward strand.
GCGGCGGATTACCATGGGGCTGATCCGTGAGGTGGGGCGGCGGCTCACCGGCCGGGGACAGCCGGTCAGTCTGGACATTCGTTCGGTGCCCTCCAGCCGGGTGATGTAGCGCCGTCCGAGCGGCCTGGAAAGAACCAACATCCCCAGCTCAGATGAGTGGGGATGTTGTGTTCTAGACGGATTTGAATGCGCCGTGCGAACTAACGGCCGTAACCGGCTTCCGAGGTCTTCTGGGCCAACTCGGCCAGGGAGAGGCTCGCCCAGGGAGCGAAGCGGGCGATATCCAGGCCCAGTTTTTGCGCCACGCCGTGCCCGTAGTCCGGGTCGGCCTTGTAGAAGTGGACGAGCTGGCGAGCGATGATCCGCTCCGGGACGCTTTGCATCGCTTCGGCCAGGTTACAGAAAAGCTGCTCCTTCTGGTCGGGGGTCATCAAACGAAACAGGTTGCCCGGCTGCGTGTAGTCATCGTTACCCGCGCGGTGATCGTAGCGGTCGGCGTCGCCGGAAATCCTGAGCGGCGGTTCCTGATATTGCGGGTCTTCGACCGGGCCGCCCATGCTGTTCGGCTCATAGTTGACCGACCCGCCGCCGTTGCCGTCGAAACGCATCTGGCCGTCGCGGTGGTAGGTGTTGACCTCGGCGTGCGGATTGTTGACAGGCAGCGCGGCATAGTTCACGCCAATCCGGTAGCGGTGCGCGTCGGCGTAGGACATCAGCCGGGCCTGGAGCATCTTGTCCGGCGAGAAGCCGATGCCGGGCACGATGATTGGAGGGCTCGAAGGCGGCCTGTTCGATCTCGGCAAAGTAGTTCTCAGCGTTGCGATTGAGTTCCATCATGCCGATTTCGATCAGCGGATAGTCAGCGTGGGGCCAAACCTTGGTCAGGTCGAAGGGATTAAGGTGATAGGTTTCGGCCTCGGCTTCGGGCATGATCTGGGCATAGACGCGCCATTTCGGATAGTCGCCGCGCTCAATCGCATCGAACAGGTCGCGCTGCGAGCTTTCGCGATCCTGGCCGACGATTTGGGCGGCCTCGGCGTTGGTCCAGTTCTTGATGCCCTGCTGGGTCTTGAAGTGGAGCTTGATCCAGAAGCGCTCGTTGGCGGCGTTGATGAAGCTGTAGGTGTGGCTGCTGAAACCGTGCACGAAACGGTAGCCCTGGGGCAGGCCGCGGTCGCTGAACAGGATCGTCACCTGATGCAGGCTTTCCGGGGAGAGCGACCAGAAGTCCCACATGGCCGTGTTGGAGCGCATGTTGGTCTTGGGATCGCGCTTCTGGGTGTGGATGAAATCGCCGAACTTGTAGGGATCGCGGACGAAGAAGACCGGGGTGTTGTTGCCCACCATATCCCAGTTGCCTTCTTCGGTGTAAAACTTGACCGCGAAGCCGCGCACATCGCGTTCGGCGTCGGCCGCGCCGCGCTCGCCGGCCACCGTGGAAAACCGGACCAGGACCGGTGTCTGTTTGCCGATCTGGGAGAAGACTTTGGCCCTGGAGTAGCGGGTGATGTCGTTGGTTACGGTGAATGTGCCGAACGCGCCGGAGCCTTTGGCGTGTACCACACGCTCAGGCACGCGTTCGCGATTGAAGGTCGCCATCTTCTCCAAAAGCTGGTAATCCTGCATCAGCAGCGGGCCGCGCGGACCGGCGGTCAGCGAATTCTGGTTGTCTGCAATGGGGCTGCCATGAGCGGTCGTAAGTTTTTTGGGTTCGGACATGCTATTTTCCTTTCGCATGGAAGCGCCGGCCAGGAAATTAGCCAGCCAATTTCATTCTATAATGGGGTCATATAGGTGTAAAATATCGTTCAGCTATCTTTTTCATAGGCATGGCCTATAGATCGCGGATCGGATATGGAAATCCACCAGTTGCTCTACTTCGTGGCGGTGGCGGAGACGGGGAATTTCAGCCGGGCGGCCGAGCGCTGCAACGTGGCCCAGCCCTCGATCAGCCAGCAGATCATCAAGCTGGAACAGGAATTGGGTGCGCCGCTGTTCGACCGTCTGCGCCACAAGGTGATTCTGACCGATGCCGGCCGGCTGCTGCTGCCCCGCGCCCACGCAATCCTGGCCGAGCTTCAGGACATCAAACATGACCTGAGCCAGGAGGCTGGCGGCGGGCATGGGACGCTGGCGGCCGGGTTCATCCCGACGGTCGCGCCGTTCGTCCTACCGCAGGTCATCCAGCGTTTTCTGGAGCTGTATCCCCAGGCCACGCTGCTGATTCACGAGGACCTGACCGAGGCGCTGACCACCGGCTTGATCGATGGCCGGCTGGACGTGGCGATCACCAGCCTGCCGGTGCACAACCGGCTAATCCGGACGGAGGAACTGCTGACCGAACCGCTCGTGCTGGCATCGTCACGCGAGAATGCCATCGCTACCCGGACTTCGATTTGCGTGAAGGAGCTGGACGAACTCCCCTTTATTGCGCTCAGCGAAGTCCACTGCCTGGGCGAACAGGTTCAGGCTTTTTGCAGCCAGCAAAATCTGGACCTGCAAATCGTCTGCCATACGGCCCAACTCTCGACCGTGCAGAACTGCATCGCGCTTGGATTGGGCGTTTCGCTCGTTCCACAGGCTCTGGCCGAGCTGGATACCTCCGGCCAGATCGTCTACCGGGCCTTGAGTGACGCGACGCCGCAGCGCAAGATTGCCGCCGCGACATATGCCGGCCGGACGCCGTCTTTCCTGGCGGAGCGGTTCGTGGCGCTCGTCCGCGAGGGATATCCCGCCGGGTGACGCCTGGGCCGGTTCCGGCCTGTGGGCACGGGCCGTCAGGGTGAGTTTTTTTCACGAGTCTGGCCCTCAGAGGCTCTCAAGCAATTGCTGTGTCTTGAAGATTGAGCGATTTGGCATTAGTATGCCTTTAGAGAGTGATCGTCGGAACACAGATCCAGGGGCTGTGCTCCGGCACGCGAGGTGAAGACCACGCCGCTATTTCCTGCATAGTCGTCGTGCGCGAGAAACTGACTTGGGCGATGCGGATCACCAGGGTCACCCTTGGATGGTCCAGGGGTGGTTGGGCATGACGACGCCGGATGCACCACCTGATCTTTGTTCCAGCACCCAGAGCTGGATTGGAAAAGTCGATTATCCGATGAAGAAGAAAACAGGTCAGCGGACCAAATCTGTGACCATGCGCGACGTTGCCAAGCTGGCCGGGGTCTCCCAGCCGACCGTATCGCGCGTGTTGAATGGGGTCGGCAGCGCGCCGATCAGCGAGGAGACTCGTGAGCGCGTGCTGGCCGTGGTCGAAGAACTGAACTATCAACCCAACATCCTGGCGCGCAGCCTGCGCACCCAGCAGACTCAGATGATCGCAGTCTTGCTCGCGGATATCTCCAATAGCTTCTATCCCCTGATCGCGCGGTCTATCCAGGATGTGGCGCGTGAATACAACTATGACGTGCTGATCGCGAACAGCGATCACGTCTACGAGAACGAGCTGCACTTCTGCGAGGCGGTCACCCGCCGGCCGGTCGATGGGGTGGTGATGGTCCCGATCCACCTGACGCCGGATGACCTCAGCAATTTTGTGACCCGGACCAACACCCCCGTGACCGTCCTGGGCCAGCACGTCGATCATCCCAGCATCGACGTGGTGTACGCCGACGACGAATACGCGGAATACGAGACGACGCTGTGGCTGATCCGCGAGCGCGGGCATCGGCGGCTGGGGTTTGTCGGCGTGCCGGCCAACCTGCCGCCGGGGCCACGGCGATTCCGGGGGTTCATGCGGGCGCTCGAAGAATCGAACCTGACGCTCGACCCCGCCCACGTCGTCGAAGGCGACTTCACGCTGGAAGGGGGCAAGCGCGCCGCTCGCGAGCTGATCCGGAGGGGCAACCTGCCCTCGGTGCTGGTGGTTGTGAACGACCTGATGGCGATTGGCCTGATCCTGACCTTGCAAGAGGCCGGATATCGCGTGCCGGAGGATGTCGCCATCGTGGGGTACGACGACATTCCTGAGGCGACGATCGTCCGTCCGGCGCTGACCACCATTGCCCAGGACTCACGCGACATTGGCGAGAAGCTGGCCAGGGCGCTTTTCGACCGCATCCACCAGCCGGATATTCCCCGCCGGGTATTCGAAAGCTCACGCAATCTGGTCGTGCGCGAGTCGGCCTGATCGATCGCGCTGCCTGGGGATTGAACCGGATCAGCCTTCTTTGCGAGAAGGCCGTTTTGCTTTCCGGATCGCGCCTTGGGTAGGCTACCCAGCTTCGATCATGCCTTTCGATTTGTGGATAGTGCACAAATTTGCACACATTTCGAGCGATTTCGAGAGCTGTTTTTTCGAATTAATCCACGGGTGCATTTGTT
>JARKOV010000013.1 GCA_029975965.1 Anaerolinea sp.
TTATCCGATAATCTTGGTGATGACGCCGGCGCCGACGGTGAGGCCGCCCTCGCGGATGGCGAACTTGGAGCCCTGTTCGAGGGCGACGGGGACGATCAGTTCGACTTCCATGTCGACGTTGTCGCCGGGCATGACCATCTCAACGCCTTCGGGCAGCTTGATGTTGCCGGTGACGTCCATGGTGCGGATGTAGAACTGCGGCCGGTAGCCGTTGAAGAAGGCCTTGTGGCGTCCGCCCTCGTCCTTCTTGAGCACGTACACCCGGCAGAGGAACTTGGTGTGCGGGGTGATCGAGCCCGGTTTGGCCACCACCATGCCGCGCTCCACGTCGGTGCGCTCGATGCCCCTCAGCAGCAAGCCCAGGTTGTCGCCCGCCATGCCCTCGTCGAGCAGCTTGTGGAACATCTCCACCCCGGTCACCACCGAGCTCATGCTCTTCTCGCGCAGCCCGACGATCTCCACCGGCTCGCCCACCTTGATCTTGCCCCGGTCCACCCGGCCCGTCACCACCGTCCCGCGCCCCTTGATCGAGAACACGTCCTCCACCGGCATCATGAACGGCTTGTCCGTCGCCCGCGGCGGCTCCGGAATGTACTCGTCCACCACCCGCAGCAACTCCTTGATGCAGGCGTACTCCGGCGCTTCCGGATCCTTCGAGCTGCTCTCCAGGGCCTTCAGCGCGCTCCCCCGCACGATCGGCGTCGTGTCCCCGGGGAACCCGTAGCCCGTCAGCATCTCCCGCAGCTCCAGCTCCACCAACTCCAACAGCTCCGGATCGTCCATCATGTCCACTTTGTTCAAAAACACCACGATCGACGGCACTTCCACCTGCCGCGCCAGCAACACATGCTCCCGCGTCTGCGGCATCGGCCCGTCCGGCGCCGCGACCACCAGGATCGCCCCGTCTACCTGCGCCGCCCCCGTGATCATGTTCTTGATGTAGTCCCGGTGCCCAGGCATGTCCACGTGCGCATAGTGCCGGTTCGCCGTCTGGTACTCCACGTGCGCTATGTTGATCGTGATCCCGCGCGCTTTCTCCTCCGGCGCATTGTCGATCGAGTCGTACGCCCGGTATTCCGCACTCCCCAAAAACGCACAGTACTTCGTGATCGCCGCCGTCAGCGTCGTCTTCCCGTGGTCGATGTGCCCCATCGTCCCTACATTCAGGTGCGGCTTGTTTCGCTCAAATTTCTGCTTGGCCATGCTTGTCAGTCTCCTTAATTTTTGATAACCAAGACAATTCCTCGTATAAACGGCTCAAAGAGCCCCCAATGGGATTCGAACCCATGACCTTGCCCTTACCAAGGGCACGCTCTACCACCTGAGCTATGAGGGCTTGCCGTTTTCCACCCGCCTGGGTGTAAACATGGGCTATCGAGCCCAGTGGGCAGTGAAGGATTCGAACCTCCGAAGGCGTCCGCCAGCTGATTTACAGTCAGCCCCCTTTGGCCACTTGGGTAACTGCCCTTATTGGTGCCGTTGCCGGCCCGAAAGCAAGGTCGTTCTGCGAACCACCTCGCTTGCCAGCCTGCAACTGGAGCCGACGACGGGAATCGAACCCGTAACCTACCACTTACAAGGCGGTTGCTCTGCCGTTTGAGCTACGTCGGCGCAGGATATGTTAAGGCTCTGTATAAAGCGCACAGATTATACCAAAGGTCATCTACTACGGCAAGGCAATTGCTCAAACTGTGCCGGCGGGCGAGAGCCGTGCCGCGCTGTGAACGCGTTATTATCTCACACAAATATCGCGTTGTGGGAAAAGAAAGGCTACCATTCTGCGATATAATTTATGCCAACATCGGAGGTTGCATGGAAATTAACTGGTACGGGCATTCCTGTTTTCGACTGACCGAACGCGGCATGGCAACGGTGGTGACCGATCCGTATGATCACCGGGAAGCCGGCTACGAGGCATTGAAGCTGCGTGCGGATATCGTGACGGTCAGCCACGATACGCCTGCCCACAACTATATGGATGGTGTCAAAGGGGTAGAACACGTCATCACTGGCCCGGGTGAGTTTGAGATCGGCGGTGTATTTGTGACCGGCATCCAGACCAACCACCGCTCTGCGAAAGATTCCTCGCTGCGCAACACCCTGTACGTTTTTGATTACAACGGGATCACCGTCGCTCATCTGGGTGACCTGAACCACGTTCCATCTCAAACCGAGATCGAGGCGTTGGGGAATGTGCATGTTGCCCTGGTGCCGGTTGGAGATGGAAGCAGCCTGAATGCCGCCAAAGCAGCCGAAGTGATCAGCCTGATCGAGCCGAGTTACGTGATCCCGATGCATTACAAAACTCCGGCCAGCCTGATGAAATTGGATCCGGTCAGCAAATTCCTGAAGGAGATGGGCTTGACCGACGTCGATACGCAGCCTTCGCTAAAAATTGCCAGCACGAGCGGATTACCGGAGGAAACCCGCGTGTTGATCCTCGATTACCAGCGGGGTTAAAGGAGCGCAGGATGTCCTATAAAGTGATCATGACCTGGGATATATTGCCGGAGCGCGAGCAGGAGTATTTTGAGTTTGTCGTGCGCGATTTTATCCCTGCGGTGCAAAGGCTGGGCTTTGAGCTGACGGACGCCTGGGCGACCGTCTATGGTAGCCGTCCTCAAGTGATGGTCGGTGTTACGCTCCCATCGATGGCGCGGGTGCATCGGGTGCTGCAATCGGAGGATTGGACGCGTCTCCACTCGCAACTGCTGGATTTCGTGTTGAACTACAACCAGAAAGTGGTGGAAGCCCAGGGAGGTTTCCAATTCTGAGCAGACTATGACCAGCGAGATCTCCCGGCGACTGCTGGATTGGTACGGGCAGGCCGCCCGTACGTTGCCCTGGCGCGGGAGAGTCGATCCATACGCCGTGTGGGTCTCGGAGATCATGCTCCAGCAGACCCGCGTCGAGACGGTGATCCCCTATTACCTGAGATGGATGGAAAAACTTCCTACGCTTGATTCGCTGGCTCAAGCCAGCGAGCAGGAGGTGCTCAAGCTGTGGGAGGGGTTGGGGTACTACAGCCGGGCTCGCAACCTGCACCGCGCCGCGCGCCAGGTGGTAACGCATTTCCAGGGCAGCCTTCCGTCCGACGTCGCGGCGTTGAGCCGGCTGCCCGGGATTGGCGCGTACACCGCCAGGGCGATCGCATCGATCGCGTTCGGGCAGGACGAAGCCACGCTGGATGGGAATATCCGCCGGGTGTTATCGCGGGCGTTTAATCTTGAGATTCCTGCCCGTTCACCGGAAGGGGAGCGCAGGTTGTGGGGGCTAGCTCGCGAGCACCTGCCACCCGGGCGGGCGGGTGATTACAACCAGGCCTGGATGGATCTGGGGGCGCTGATCTGCACCCCTCAGCGTCCAAACTGTGCAGCCTGCCCGCTGGTTGATTTGTGCCAGGCACACCTGCTCGGCGTAGAAAGCCAGCGGCCGGTCTTGCCGCAGAAAAAGGCGACGCCTCATTACACCGTAACGGCGGCTGTGATCCGCAAGGGCGGCAGGGTGCTCATTACACAGCGCCCGCGTGAGGGGCTCCTCGGCGGCTTGTGGGAATTCCCGGGCGGGAAGCAAGAAGAGGACGAGGACCTGCTGGACTGCCTCAAACGGGAGATTCGCGAGGAACTGGGCGCGGAGATTGCTGTCGGGGAGAAGGTAGGTGTATTCCGCCATGCGTATACTCATTTTAAAGTCACCTTGCACGCCTTTGAGTGCCACCTGCTCGATGGAGACCCGCGCGCTTTGCATCCCGTCGACCTGCGCTGGGTGCTGCACTCCGAGTTGATTGACTTCCCAATGGGGAAAATCGACCGCGCGATCGCGAAGTTGCTGGAGGGGGAGGGGTGATGGACCTGGAACTGGTTTTCGCCAATGAGCGCGAGCAGATGGTGCGGCAGCAGATCGAGCGGCGTGGAATTCGCGACCCACGCTTGCTAGAAGCTTTCCGAAGCGTTCCAAGGCACCGCTTTGTCCCTGAGGAAGACCAGGATCGCGCCTATTCGGATGGCCCGCTGTCGATCGGGGAAGGGCAAACCATTTCTCAACCTTACATTGTGGCGGTCATGACTGATCTGCTCGAGTTATCGGGCGATGAGCAGGTCCTCGAAGTGGGAACCGGTTCAGGTTACCAGGCAGCCATTCTGGCGAAGCTGGCGCGATTGGTGCACTCGGTGGAGCGCGTCCCGCGCCTCGCTCGCCACGCGGCTGCTTTGTTGGTTGAGTTGGGTCTAACCAACGTGCAGGTGCACGTGGGCGACGGCTCGCTGGGCTGGCCCGAATGCGCTCCATACCAGGGGATCGTGGTCACGGCGGCAGCGCCAACGGTTCCACGAGCGCTGTTGGAGCAACTGGCGGACGGCGGACGGCTGGTTCTGCCGGTGGGTGGTCGCGACGGGCAAGATTTGCAGCGTTGGCAACGGGTTGGCGAGCGGTTCGAATGTGAATCGATCTTCCCGGTTGCCTTCGTGCCGCTGCGCGGTGCTGCCGGGTGGAGTGACGAAGACTGGTACCGCCGTAACACAAGTTTTTAAAAATCGAAACACCCTCATCAAGCGGTGAGGGTGTTTTTGTTGTGTTACCAGACGACGAGCTTAAACGGTTCGGGAGATGTTGACGAACACCATCGGGCGCCGGCGCGTCTCATCGTAAAGGAATTCGCGCAAGGCTTCTTCGACCGAGCGGCGCACATTGCCATTGGCACGGCTGGCCGCCTGGATAATCTCACGGCGAGCTGCCGCAAGCAGCTCATCGCTCTCGCGGGAGAGAATAAAGCCCTTGGTGATGATCTCCGGCTCGTAGACCACCGCGTTGAATTCGCGGGTCATGGTCAGGTTAACCAGCACGATGCCATCGCGGGCGAGGGCATCTCGCTCGCG
>JARKOV010000014.1 GCA_029975965.1 Anaerolinea sp.
GATCAGCCGCACCTCCGATTGGTTCGGTTTGCTGAAGGTGTGCCCCGGGCTGAGGCTCACCGCGATCACAACCGGTTTAGCGCTCATCGTCCAGCCCGCCTGCGCTGTGGGTATCTTCGTCTGAATCGAATCGGTCGAGAATACCGCGCAGCTTCTCCTCCCAGATATCGTCGAGCGGGATGAAGGGCGTCTCGGTGAATTCCTCGTTGAGGCGCGCCAGGTACTCAGAGAGGTTGATCTGCGGCGCCTGGCGCTCCAGTTCGCGCATCTTGGCGTCGTTGGTGCGCACCAACCGCTGTCTTTTTCGCTCCAGGTCGGCAAGATCGATAAAAATCTTAAAAAGATAGTTGACCCGGCGCATCAGCCCCAGCCAGGCGGAAAAATCGTTCTCGATCCGCACCGAGTTGCCGATCTGGCTGACGTTGGTGAAATCGTACATCGGCACCACCGAATACAGGCTGATGTATTCCATCTCGCGCTCACCTGCCCGGCGGCAAATGTACGAGCCAATGCTCGCCCCGCCGTGATAATTCGAGAACCCCACCGCCAGGTTCTGCAGCCCGGCTTTCATCTCCTTCAGGCTGTAAGAACACGAAACCGAGCGCTCTTTGTTGTAGGGAACCTCGCCGTAAACTCCGCCCAGCCCGATGATCCGGCGCACGTTCAGGCGCTCGGCGGCATCGAGGAAGGCGCGGCTGTAACGCTCCACGTCCAGGTGCGGCTCATCTCCCAAAAAGATCACCAGCCCGCGCTCGCTGTTTTCGAGATAGTAGAAGCGGTTTTCGGGGGCTTCGAGCGAGACGGGAAAGCCCTCGTCATACTTGATCACCGGGCGGATCAGGTCGTGCGTGCCGGGGAACTGAAACAGGTAGAAGCCGTCGGGGTTGATCTGCCCGATCAGGCGGGCATGCGCCTGCTGCACCAGGTACTTGGGCAGCCCGGAGGAGACCGAACCAGCGTCCGCCCACTGCCGCCACCCGGCGAGCAGGTAGATCTCCTTTGCCTGCGGAATTTCCAAT
>JARKOV010000038.1 GCA_029975965.1 Anaerolinea sp.
GGATGCGGAAGGTTGTCTTGTACCGCCCGTTGGCCACCCTGGCAATGCTCGTGCGGTTGCCGGAGGAGTAATAGAATTGATCGTTTTCAGCCGGGCCGTGGTTCCAGCCATCCCCGATATCTGCCCGATCCTCAAACGTTAACAGCCCGGTGTAGGTCTGACCGCTGCGCATGTCATACAGGTCCAGCGTTCCATCCGCCTGGATGGTCACGGCGACGTATTCATTCGCCATGCTTCTTTCTCCGGTCGCCAGGCCAGGCGTCATCGGATGCCGGGTCGGGATGCCCGGTTCGCCCGGGCGCACTACCAACGTAGTGTAACCCATGGCGGGCAATCGCAGCGGAAGGCTGACGCGCACCACATGAACCGGGTGCTCCTGAGCGAACGATTTGCCATAGAAGCGCCAACGAGGCTGTCCCCTCTGTTGAGACAGGCGCTGGTACGGCAGTTCCTCTCCCTGGGCATCGAAAATGCGCAAGCCGAACTTGGCTTCCTGGTTCGACATCTCGCTGAACACCGGCCAATCCACCGGCAACTCCAGATCAAGGTCGACAACCTCCTCAAGCGGATGGGCAACCGGGTTGAACACGCTCACCCGCACCTCCTTCTCGCCCAGCGCCCCATCCACAGCCGCGGTGATGCCTCGCGCGGTCTCCAGCGTGATCCGTTCGGCGATCTGCTCGCTCTGGTGGAAGCGGAAGAGCATATCCTCGTGCACCCGGTCAATCGAACAACCGCAGATCGAATCGTGAGGGTGGTTCTGCAACAGCCAGCGCCAGGCGGTGTCGAGAAAGCCCTGCGGGTACTCGCAGTCCAAGACCAGGCTGGCAAAAGCGTTCAGGGGTTCGGCCCACTGGCACAACCAGCTTTCACACGCTGCGTTGGCCTGCTTCAGGTTCACCCGGCTCGAGCCAACCCCGGGAATCAGCCACTGAGCTTCCACTGCATCGGGGTGGCTCGCTGGCTCGCGCAGCTCGCCTTGCAGCAGGGTGGAGATCTCACCGGCGTGGGGCAGCATCTCGCGGATGTAGGCGTCCAGGCTCGTGTGCACCAGCTCGAAGTCGTCGCCGCGCCCGAAGCGTTCCGAAAGCACCGCGTAATCGTCTGGGTCCCACTCCAGGTGATCGCAGCCGTCGAACACCAGCAGCGGCCCGGCCTCAGTTTGCGCGGACTCATTTTGGAGATAGCGCTCTTGCCGGGCGCGAATTTCCTCCGGGCTAAAAGACCGTTGATCGCCATGCACCTGGCGAACTGTGATGGCGTAGGTACAGTAACCGATCTTGCCAAAACGGTAACAGGGCAGCTCCGTTCCATCTGCACCGCGCCAGATCACCAGGCGATGTTCTGGCAGGTTGGTGCCGCGCCAGATCAACCCCATGGGGATGCCGAACCCCTTAAAAATTTGGGGCATCTGGCTGTTGTGCCCAAACATATCGCACAAGAATCCCGCGTCAGATGGCTCCACACCCCAGCTGCGCACCAGCCGGCGCCCATACTCCAGGTTGCGCACCAGTGATTCGCCGGAGACGAGAAATTCATCCGGCAGCACGTACCACGGACCGGCAACCAGTTGCCCTTCTCGAAGCAAGCCAACGATCTTTTCCCGCCGCTCGGGGCGAACCTCGAGGTAATCTTCCAGGAGGATGGATTGTCCATCCGTCTGAAACGGGCCTTTGAGCCGTCCATCTTCCCAACCGGCCAGCAGGCGGTCGATCAACCGGACGAGGCGGTGGCGGTACACCTGAAAGGTCTGGTACCATTCGCGGTCCCAATGCGTGCTGAGGACATAATGCGCTTTGCGTGGCATGCATTTCACTCCCGGAGAGATTTCCACCATTTTACATCGAGTCGCATTCAGACTTGCAGGTAAGAAGAGATAGCGACCGTCTACCATCTCCTCAAGGGAAAAATAGTCTACCGTTACTTCACACCCACCTGTTCCCAGCGTCTCAAGCGAAGTGGCGACCGATTCTTCATTCGATAGAACTTTTACCATTCAATTCCGTATACCAGATAGCAAGGTAACGATGCTATGGCACCTATCATGATACAGATCGAAAGGATGTTGATAATGAAATTCTTGGCTCGCAACAACCCAACCCTGTTAATCGTTTTTCTACTCTCCCTTTTAGCGCTTACTTCATTGGCCTGCTCAATCGGCGGGTTGACACTCGCTAGAAATTCCGCCACCCTCGACATCACCCTCTCAGACGCTCAAATCGACCGGATGTTCGCCAGGGCCACCTTGAACGACGAAGCGAGTGACGATGTGATCTTCAGGCAAATCACCGGCATCGACATCCTGGATGGCTTTATCCGCGTCTATGGCACCGCCGAGACCGCAGATGGCGCAGAAGTGGAGGGCAGCTACGATGTCAGCATCGATGCTGAAAATGACGTGCTGGTCGTGCAGATCATCGATGTCGATATTCCAGGCGTGACCCTGGAGGACCCGCGGATCGTCAAAGCCAACCGGGAGCTAACCAAGGAGCTCTCAGAAACCGTCACCGAATCGAACGGCGAGGTGCGCTTCAAAGAGGCATCGGTTGAAGACGGGGAATTGAAGTTGAAAGTGCAGGTGAAATTCTCGACTCCCCAGCCGTAAAGAGAAAACATAGCTGCCAGGGCTTTGTCTCGACCCGGCACATTCATCGGCGCCTCTGTTATACTGGATCAATGGAGGCGCTGATGAATTACGGTGTATATCTGCCCAACTTTGAACCCTATGGAAAGGCGCGCATCATCGCCGACCTGGCCCGGGATGCGGAAACAGCCGGTTGGGATGGGCTGTTTATCTGGGATGACCTCGACAACCCGCGCGCGGAATTGGTCGATCCGTGGGTCGCTCTGGCGGCAGCCGCCATGCAAACCTCGCGCATCCGCCTGGGTGCGCTGATCACGCCCCTCGCCCGCCGCAAGCCCTGGAAATTCGCTCGCGAAACCGTTTCCATCGACCACCTGTCTGAAGGCCGCCTCGTGGTGGGGATCGGCGCGGGCGGCGGCGACCTATGGGCCAATTTTCCCGAGCCATACGATCCAAATAGGCGCGGTGAAATGCTCGATGAAGCGATCCAGGTGGTCACCGGGCTTTGGTCGGGTCAACTTTTCCGTTTCGACGGCAAGTACTACCAGGTTAAAGACACCCGTTTTCTCCCCACCCCTTACCAGCGGCCGCGCGTCCCCATCTGGGTCGGTGGAATCTGGCCCAACAAACGCCCACTGCACCGGATGGCGCAGTGGGATGGCATGTTTCCACTCTTCTTCAAAGCCCGGTCAACCGATGAGGCCTTTAACCAGTTTAACGAAGCGGTCACGATCGTCAAAGGCTTACGTCAGGCCGACACGCCCTTCGATGTGATCAGCCTCGGCGCCACACCTTCCGAACCGGATGAGGCTTCGCGCAATACCGTGCGGGCTTACGCGACGGCCGGCGCCACCTGGTGGCTCGAAGCCATCGACCCTGCGCGCATGACCATCAGCGGTGCGGAGCACTGGAGCTTCGAACAGCTTCGCGCCCGCGTCCTGGCAGGCCCGCCGCGCCTGTGATCCGTCAGGCCCACAGCGGCTCGGCCGCCTGCTCCTTGAGCATCGCTTCCATCTCCGCATCTGCCGGCACGCTCTCGAACCGGCTGGCGGCTTCGAGGACCTTGGGCAATACGTGGATGTCGCCCGCAGTATTGATGAAAGTGCCCTGACGCCCCAGAGCATAATGGATCGCCATGCTGAGCGCCTTTGGGTCGTCGAACGGCTGGTACCAGGTCGCGTGGGTGTGTGGGCCATCACCGTAGGGGCGACGTTGGGCAGTTTTGATCAGCTGCATGGCCACATTTTTGTCTTTGCAGACCTTTTCCAACGCTTCGAAATCCGCCCGGTACTGTGGGTTTTGCATCAGCATGAAGTTGTACGGCAACAACACCGAGTCGAAATCGAAACGCGAGAGCGCTTTGCGGTGGATCGCCGGCGCCCCAAGCGTATGACTGGTAATGCCGATGAAGCGCACCAGCCCCTCCTGCCTGGCTTCCAAGGCAGCTTCCAAAGCGCCTCCGGGCGCCAACACCTGCTCGAGCTCCTCGTCTTCGATCACCGCGTGCAGTTGAATCAGGTCCAGGTGGTCGGTGCGCAGGCGTTCCAGCGAGCGGCGAATCTCTACCCGCGCCTTTTCGAAGGTGCGCTCTCCGGTCTTGCTCGCCAGGAAGAACTCGTGGCGATGTTTCTCGATCCAGGGCCCCAACCTGATTTCCGAGTCGCCATAAGAAGCAGCCGTATCGATGTGGTTCAACCCGTACTGGAAGACCACATCCATCGTGGCATCCGCTTCTGCCTGGGAAACGTTGTAAAACGCTGCCGCGCCGAACAAGGTGCGCGTGCTCAGGTGACCGGTTCGACCAAAGATCAATTTCTGGATCATATCAGCTCCCTTTCACTCCCAATCCGTTATCGTTCACGCTCATTATAAAGGTTTCGAATTGGCGATGCAAATCATTCCTTCCGGCGATCCTCCACGGCGGCGTCTTGCGTCATCTGCCGGCCTGTCGCCAAGAAAACCACTGCGCCAAGCAGCACAACCAGCGCGACGATGCGGTACATCCAGGCGCCGCCGAATCGCTCCAGGAGCAACCCACCTGCCAACGACCCGCTGATCCCGCCCAGGCCCATCAACGTGGCGTTGAACAATCCTTGAGCGGTAGCGCCAAGGCCGTTGGGAGCCAGGTCGTGCGCATACGAAACCCCCGCCGCCCAAACCGCGGCGAAGGTCAGGCCGTGGAGCAGTTGAATGAGGAGAATTTGCCAGGGCGCAGAAGCGATCGAGTAGAGCAACAAGCGAACGATGTATGCCCCCAATGCCATCACCAGCACCCCGCGCGCGCCTAACCGGCGCACCAGCCAGCTTGAAAAGAACAACGCCGGCACCTCGCTGACCGTCGCCATGCTCAACGCAAGCCCCATCAAGGTCGACGGGGAATTTAACTCCGCCATGAATAAAAACAGGTAGTTATTCACCGTGCTGGCCGATACACCCGCCAGGAAGATTGCCAGCAGGAAAAACCACCAGCGCCGGTCGCGCAGTAAGCGACCAAAATCTTTCCAGTAACTCCCGCCCAGGGCGCCCGGTGAAACGTTCATTTGGGAAGCAAACAGGAGGGTGAGCGACATGAGCACGATATACACTCCAAAGGGTGCCGCCGCCCCGAAACGCCCGGCCAGCCAACCGGCTAAGGGCGCTGAAATACCCCAACCCACCGCTCCCCACAGGCGCAGCTTGCCGTACTCGCTGCGCCTCGTACCGAGCATTGCCAGCACCGAATTATCGACCAGCGGGATCACCGTAGAGTTAAAAAAGGCATACGCCCCGACCGACAACGCCAGCCAGGCGAAGGCTCGCATTTGGGTCAGCACAGCAACGGTGGCGATCGCTCCCGCCATCGTCCCCAGCAGCACAACGCGATGCCGGCGGCTGGCATCCGCAATGCCACCCCAGACCGGCGCCCCCACCAGCGTCACCAGCGGTGTGATGCTGGTTAACAGGCCAATTTGCCCACCCGAAAAGCCCAGGCTTTTGTAGAACAACGGCAAGAACGGGACCAGGGCCGCCCAGGCGGCATAAAATAGAAAGTAAACCGAGATGGGGCGGAGATAAGCGCGCGGCATCTGCCTATGCGGCCAGCGGCGGTCCCTGCCGGATGCGCTCGAGCAGCTGCTCGCTCGATAAATCCCAGGTCGACTCAACCCACCAGGTCGCGCCGGCTTCGACCCACGGCTGGAGCTTATCGCGGGTTTGCGCCCGGTCCAACCCACCCGTTTTCCCCTCGACCGGGATATCAAATTGTTTGCCCTGCGGGCCATGAGCTGTCAGGTAATCCTTCATTGGCTTAAGCCCTTCTGGGGTCAGTTCAACGATCTGCCCGGCCTCATTCATCTGCATCGGGATCAACCCGTCGCACTTGAGAATGCGCCGCATCGATTTTTTCCGCGGCCAGATGCCCACCACCCACAAGGGGATGCGCGGCTGTTGGATCGGCTTGGAAGGGTAGTGCATCACGTCCAACTGGGTCAGCTTGAGATGGTAGTGCTTGCCGTCGAAATCGAAAGGCTGGCGCTGGTAGAACAGCGTCAAAAGGTCAACGCTCTCATCGAGCATTTCCCCCCGCGTGCGCGCGTCTGTCGGCACATCCGGAAATGCCTGCCAGCCCATCCACACCGCACCCGCCCCCAGCCCCAGGATCAACCGGCCACCGGAAAGGTGATCCAGCGCCAGGCTTTCGCTCGCCAGGTGCCACGGGCGACGAAGCGGCATCGCCAGCACCATCGTGCCCAGGCGAATGCGCGTGGTGGTCATCGCCGCCGCCGCCAGGCAAATTAAGGGATCTTCCATCCAGATCGCGTCCCCGACGAAAATGCCATCCCACCCGGCCTGCTCCACTTCGCGCGCCAGTTCGGCCGTCTCCCGCGCGCTCCGGTAACCGATCACCATTGCATATTTCATTTTGCACTGTTCCTTACTTAAGTGGTTCTCTCGCTAAGCGCCTTAACCAAGAAAGAAAATTTGAACTCTTTACCTGTTGAAGATTTCGCGAGTAAACCCCTTAAGCCTATTCATATCGCTGTGAATATTATAGATGGATTATCAACAACCGGAGTGAATGCTCAGCAGCGAGAAAATAGACCTCACCAGCCAGATCATTTTCATAGCCCGCTCCGTTTACATTCGGTTGGTTAGTATGACGTCAACGTCCAGATTATGGTAAGCTATACAGGAGTAAACAAGTCTACTTTTGGAGCAGCCCATGACCAACCAGCAGCTTGCCGACGTATTCGAGCGCATCGCCAACTTGATGAAAATCCAGGACGAGCTGGTTTTTAAAGTCCGCGCTTACGAGCGTGCCGCTGAAGCGCTGCGCAACCTGGGCGAAGAAGCCAGCGTGATTGCCGCTCGCGGCGAGCTCACCGCCGTCCCTGGCATTGGCAAGGCTATTTCGGAAAAGATCGATGAATTGCTCAAAACGGGAAAGCTGGAATTCCTCAACCGCCTCGAAGAACAGGTTCCGCCGTCGCTGCTCGAGATGTTGCGCGTGCCGGGTGTGGGGCCAAAGAAGGTGGCTGTCTTCTGGAAGGAACTCGGCCTGCTCACCCTGGCCGACTTGAAGAAGGCCGCTGAAGAAGGGCGCCTGCGCGCTTTACCGGGCATGGGCGAAAAGACCGAAGCCGGAATCCTGGCCGGGATCGCCGGTCTGGCGCAGCGCAGCGGGCGCATGACCCTCGGCCGGGCTTACGAGGCCGGGCAGCGTTGGTTGACCTGGCTGCGCGCCCAACCCGGCGTGGAGCGCGCCGAACCTGCCGGCAGCCTGCGCCGCTGGAAAGAAACCGTTGGCGACCTCGACCTGGTCGTTGCGCACCGCGAGCCGGCCCAGTTGATGCAGGCCTTCACCACCCACGCAGAGGTTGCCCGCGTTCTCGGCCAGGGCGAGAACAAATCATCCGTCGAGCTTGCTGACGGGTTGCGCATCCAGCTTTGGTCGCAGCCGCCCGAATCGTTCGGGGCGTTATGGATGTACGCCACCGGATCGAAAGACCACAACGTGCGCGTTCGCGAGCTTGCACAGCGTAAAAAATTATCGCTCTCCGAGCGCGGCTTGCTGGACGAAGCCGGTAATTTGCAGCGCGCTCCGTCTGAAGAGGAAATTTATGCCGCTCTCGGCCTGGACTGGATTCCGCCGGAGTTGCGCGAGGACCGCGGCGAGATCGAAGCCGCCGCCCGCCACCTTTTGCCCAAGCTGGTGAGCGTCAGCGATATCCGCATGGAGCTTCACACCCACTCCAACTGGAGCGACGGCGTCTGCACCATCGCGGAGATGGCCCGTGCCGCCATCGCGCGGGGCTACCGCATCCTGGCAATCACCGACCATTCCAGTTACATGGGCATCGTCGGTGGGATGAAGGCTGAGGATTTACCCCGGCAACGGGAAGAGATCCAAGCCGTCCAGGCGAAACTGGGCGACCAGATCGTCCTCCTGCAGGGCGCCGAGGTGGATATCCGCTCGGATGGCACGCTGGATTACCCCGACGAGGCGCTCGCGCAGCTCGACCTGGTGATCGCCTCGCTGCACACCGGTCTGCGCCAGCCGCGCGAACAGGTCACCGCCCGCCTGCTCAACGCCATCCGCAACCCGCATGTGGATATCATTGCCCACCCGACCGGCCGCCTGCTCCCCGATCGCTCCGGCGCCGACCTGGACTGGCAGGCGGTATACGCCGCGCTGCAACAGCACGGCACTGCTATGGAGATCAACGCCAGCCCCTCGCGCCTCGACGCGGATGACGCCCATACCCGCCATGCCGCGGGCCTGGGGGTACCAATCTCCATCAACACCGACGCGCATGCGCCCAATGGGCTGGCCGAAATGGTCTACGGCGTATCGGTGGCGCGCCGCGCCGGGCTCGAAGCGCCTCAGGTGGTCAACTGTTGGGAGGAAGAAAAGCTGTTGCGCTGGTTAAGGGATCGGGGGTGACCAGGGAAATTATGCCGGCAATTGCCACCAACCATCGGCCTCGGTGTAACGCGAACGGGCGCCCTTCGTGCGAACCTCAACCTTGCCCCGACCGCGCACGCACAAGCCGTGTTCGCCAGCGATCAGCGCGGTAAACCCGTCCACGCCCACCAGCGTCCACTTGCGCAGCAGCAGCGCAGCTCCCTCGACCATCGCCGCCGGCAACTCGTCGAAGTGCGGGATGACATAGGCCCCTTTCAGCCAGCCAAACCCCTCGAAGGGATCCAACCGACCCGGCCCGCTGATCACCCGCTCGCCAAAGATCATCGCCCCCGCGCTGCAGCCAGCCACCACTCCCCCTCCGGCTAACACGTCGAGGATAGCTTTCCACGCCAGCGTCCCCACCAGGCTGCGGTAAAGGTAAGCCGGCTTGCCCCCCGAGAAATAGATAAAATTGGCCTGTCGAATACGCGCAGCCATTTCCGCGTTCTCCGCCCCGGCGCGATCGATCATCCGCAGCCCTTCGACCTGCTCCACGCCGAGGTCCTGGAAGTGCTTAACGCCCAGGTCGGTCCAATACTGTACCCGTTGCTCACCTTCGCTCCCGGCGGCCGTTGGCAGGCAAACGACGCGAGGAATTTCATGAAGTTGGGAGATCAAGAACCGGTCGACCGGCGCCATCGGGTCAAGGTACTCGCCTGCGCCGACCAGGGCCAGCGTGCCTTCACCTGGGATGTCCACCTTTAAAGTTGCCATCGGTTAAACCATTAACCCACCAGGCGCTCCGTCCGTGCGTAAGGCTCCGTTGAGCCGTTCGCTCACGGAAGCGGAGCTGAAAATACCAGATTGCCAAACGCCAGCATCGCGCGGCGATTCGGCGTGATCACGAAAGCGGTAGCCTTGCGATCGGGCAAGGGGTAGTCTGGGTCCAGCTCAGGACGGTACTGTCGCTGCAGGTTCAATCTGCGCAGGCTGAGGTGGTAAATGGAAGCTGCCTGATCGTCCAGCACATACAACGAAGGATCCGGCGGTTGGGTGGTCTGCAAGTGCAGGAATGTGGCGTCTTCGAAGGTCAAAGGATCCGCCGGACGACCGGCGCGCGAATCGCCGTACGGCGCTGGGTCGCTGCATTCGGTGGTGAAGCCCGCATCGGTGCAGGTGGTCATGCTGCCGTCGGCGTGCAACAGGTAGAGATATTGCTGGTCGGCCGCCAGGTCGATCACGTCGGTCAGGTGCGGGATTTGCGAGTCAAAGTACAGGCGCGGCGGACCGGCAAACACCATGCCCTTTTCAGCAAAAAAGCGGTACACCCCGTTCATGGTCGGGTCGAGTACGTAGAGCACGTTCTGGAAAAGCACCATTCCGGTGATTTGCCCCCAGCCGGCATCCGGCACGGTGAGCTGGGTGCTGCTGAAACCGCTGGAGCCTGGCGCGCAGAACACCAGGTTGCCCCCGCCGTCGATCCCCATCACCGTGGCCTTGTAATCGTTGGTGGGCGGCATAGCGGCGATGTCGATCAATGGCCCGATGACCACAGCCCCGGCTTTCCCCGGACCGCAGGTGAATTGCGCGTCCAGTTCGTACCCGTCACCGGTGCGGTACAGGCGAAAAACCTGCCCGACCTGCGAATCGAGCAAATACACATCGTTGAGCGTCGCCACCATGCGCACGATGGTCACGCCCTCCGGTAACGACTTGCCGGCGGGCAGGTATACCAGGCGCTGGATGCCGTCCATTTCATCCAGCGCGGCCTGGGCTTGCCGGCGGAGCTGGTTGCCCTCTTCCGAGCGACCGTATTCATCCGCTTTGTCCATCCAGGCCAGTACCTGGTTCCAATCCTCGCGCCGCAGGGTGATGTCTTCCTGCGCAGCCGCCTGTTGGGCGAATTGAGCCGCGGTGCCCAGGTAGGCCTGGTACTGCTCGCCGCGCCCGCGCTGGAAGTAGACCGTCGCCGCCACGGCGACCACCGCCACCGGCACCGCCAGAGCGACAAACAGCATGGTGGATGGCGAAATGCTCAGCCCCTCCACCGGCTGGCCTGGGATTACCCGCGCCGCCAGCTTCGAGAGACCGGCGCCGATCGCGCCAAATCCTTTGCGCAGCCAGGAGATCGCGCCTGAAGCGGCCCGGGCTGCTGCCACCGTCGAGGCAGAAGGCCCATGACTCGCCGCAGGAGAGGACGTTGATCCTCTCGATTCGGGTGGAGGCGCACTCGCCTGGCGTGGAGCGACCGCTTCCGCCGCAGCGGGTTGTGGCTTAATCGAAACGGGCGAAACCTCCCGGTCTGCCTGTCGTTCAACCGCCACGGCCGGTTCGCGGGTGAGCGGTTTGCCGCTCAGGAAGACCCCCGAAGGCCGCGCCGGGCGAGCAGCCGGGGGTTTCACTTCTTCCCTCGACACCTTGGGCTCCATCTGTTGTCGGGCCTGCCTGGTCCAGGTGATCTCGCCTCGACCGCTCATGCAGCGGATCAGCACAGCCTGCAATTCCAGCGTCTCACCCGCCAGGCGGCGATGCAATTCTTCCACCGGCAGGTTGGCCCACTCGCGCAAATGGGACTCCGTCCACTCCGCAGGGGGATCCGTCGTCAGGAGCAGCGAGCATCCCGCATCGAAAGCGGAAGTAAAAAACCGGCTGCCGACCACGCGCGCCTGGCCCAGGCCGCGCGCAGCCGGGTCGGAAAAGCTCTCCAGACGCGTCCCGCCGAAAACGAAGGCCTGCACGTTGCCAGCCAGCAACAGGTAGAGAGTGCCGCCGTGAATCACCCCCATGCCCAGGCCGCCGATCACCTGCCCGCCCTGGCGCGCGTCGCGCAGGTTGCGGTTGAGCAGGAAATCGTTCAGTCGCTCGACCGTGACCCGCATCCCGGAGGTCACCGAGCCGTTGGACTGGTAATAGGTATCGGCCAGCCGCGAGAGCATTTCCTGCTGCAGGTTGGGCGCCAACAAAGCTGTGCCGCTCTGGCTGAAAAAGAAAGCCACCTGGTCCTGCCCGCGCAGGCGAGAGGCCTTGCGCGGCGCCGAGCATGCGAACAAACCGGGAAATTGCCCCCGTTCCTGGCCTGCTTCGATGAACAATGGGTCGATGATCAGATCGAACAATACGCTATCCTCTGCGAGACTGATTATACATAAGATTGTCTTGTTTTTGTTACAAAGCCGTTGAATGTGCTTTACAATTCCCCTTCACCTATTGACACTCCCTTAAGCGACGGTTATTGTAACTGTGGCGTTAATCTATCTCTTAATTTAAGACCAATCTACCGGATAACAGGTGCAAGTAAATTGCCATGTTGAAGCTACGCAGAAACCCCTTTTCGAAACCTCAGGCGCGCTCGCGCGGCCAGTCCTTTCTGGAGCTGGCCCTCGTGCTCCCCATCCTCCTGTTGATTCTGCTGGGATTGATCGAGGTGGCTTTCTTCATCGGTCGCTACCTGGACGCCCTGGATCTCACCCGCGAAGCGGCCCGCTTTGGCTCCATCCGCGACCCGTTCGAAGCGGTCGTCTCGGACCTGAATTGCTTCACCGGAGAGAAGTTCAACTTTTATTGGGACACCGCCTGCATTTTTTCACCTCCCGATGTGGTGGATTGCCAGAACGCGCTGCCCGAAAACGGCACCGACCTGGGCGGCGGCAACCTGCTCTGGTGGTGCAACGGGATGAACAAGTACCTTGAAATCGATCCCGACACCGACGACGTGGTGATCAGCCTGTACACCATCGAGAAAGACAACGACATCGGCCAGACCCACCCGGCATCCGGCCCGGAGAAGGTCATCGATTACAAAGGCCAGGAGAGCTTTTACTGGGCATTCTCCAACCACAAGACCGGCAGCTACGTCGCCGTCGACAACTGGCAGCGCGACTGCGAAGGCAACCAGGACACCACGCGCATCCCCTATTACACCAAAGCGCGCGTCCAGGACTTGATCAACGTCTCGTCCGGCGAGTTTCCTGCCGAGGTGACGCCTTCCGCAGTGCAATCCAACCGCGGCTTCATCGCTGTGGAAGTCTTCTACTGTCACCGGCAGGTTCTGGGTCTGCCCATCCTCACCGATGTGGTGCCCAATCCGCTGATGATCCACGCATACACCCTCATGCCGCTCCCGGCTGCGGCCCCGACCCCGACCCATTCAACACCATAGGCACCAGAATATGAGCAAGCAAATCCTCTTACCCGAAAAGCAAACTCGATCCCGTGGCCAGGTGCTGGTCATTTTTGCCGTTTCATTGCTGGCGCTGCTCTTCTTCGTCGGGCTGGCCATCGACGCCGGCGTGGCGTATGTTTCCTACGGGCAGCTCAAGCGCGCCGTCGATGCAGCCTCGGTGGCGGCCGCCAACAACTTCAAGCGCGGCGCCACCTACAGCGAGATGGTCGCCGCCACGCTGGAGGTGATCAAGCTGCACAACGTCAACACCGACCCGAGCGTGCTCAACCTGCGGGTCGATATCTGCGACCGCGACCAGGACAACGTCACCGACCCCGAGCTGGCCACCGAAAACCCGCGCTTTTACGCGATTTGTCCCGATACGTCCAAAGAGACGGCGCGCAAACTGGTCTGGGTGGAAGCTCGTCAGCAAACCCCCTTCTATTTCCTCTCCCTGCTCGGCTTCAACGGCATCGCCCTCTCTACCAACTCGACCGCCGAAGCCGCCGCGGTGGACCTGGTGCTGGTGATCGACACCTCCGAATCGATGGCCGCCGAGTGCAAGAACCCCAAAGGCGCCGACTACCTCAACTGCGTCGAATTTGCCACCCCCGGCTACGGCAAAACGACCAGCTCCGATTACGACCCCACCCTGTGCAACGCTGTCACCGACGGCAGCGGCAACGTGATCACCAAGAGCGAATGCCACCCGCTGCGCGAAGCCCTGGACGCGGGCGAAAAACTGGTCGACACGCTTTACGAAGGCTACGACCGCATCTCGCTGGTCACCTTCGACACGGTGTCAAAAACAGTCTTCCCCCTCACCACGCTGGTGGGCTCCAACCGTGCTATCGTGATCAACGAGATTCGCAAGACCAGGCTGCACGATGATGCCCCTTACGCGCGCATGTGGCCCGAATGGCGCAATCACATCAACCTGGTCAACACGGCCAACCCGGAGGACCGCGACGGCGACGGCAGCGACTTCGACCCTGCCCTTCCCGCCTGCATTTTGGACGACGACCGCTGGGACCAGACCAACGGCGTGCCCTGCGACGACGACACCAAGAACGACGCCTTCGACTGGGACAAAGACGGCATTTACACCGACGCCGACCACACCACCGCGCTCAACTGGCTGGCGACCACCGGCAACACCTCCTTTTCGCTGGTCTCCACCTGCACCGGTTGCGCCATGCGCGCCGCCACCGAGCAGTTGAAGGCCAACGGGCGCCCCGGCGCGGTGTGGGTGATTGTCTTCCTCTCCGACGGCGCGGTCAACATGTCCGACACCTACACCACCCTGGGCAACCCCGACATCATCCCGGCCTCCTTCCCCAACGGTTTCTGCACCAAGAAATATTGGCCCGACTTCTGCACCGATAAAACGCTCTCGCCGCGCTACTGCATCGACTACAACAAGGACAACCCCGGCATCAGCAGCCAGACCTGCCCGCCCAACACCACCTGGGAGCTGCGCAACCCGATCACCTCCAACTATTCGCCCTTCGACTACGCCATGGACATGGTCGACGAAGCCGCGCTGACTGTGGTGCGCAACGCCGCCAACGGCTCGGACCCCAAGTACAACCCCAAAGAGCCGAT
The DNA here is from genome assembly GCA_029975965.1 of Anaerolinea sp. The sequence goes on from JARKOV010000038.1 coordinate 14,236, forward strand.
CGCCAACGACATCGCCATTTACTCGATCGGCCTCGGCCCGGCCATCTCCTACGGCGAAACGCTGCTTCGCTACATGGCGGCCGTGGGTGACGACGGCGACCGCGTGACCGACCAGTGCAAGAACGCCCTGGGCGTGCCGACAGCCGCGAAAACTTCCTGTGGTCAGTACTTCTTCGCCGCCACAGGCGACCAGTTATTGCCTATTTTCGATAATATTGCCAGCCGCATTTATACCAAGATCACCCGCTAAAGGGGGAAGCGATGAAAGCAAAGTTTCTTCCACTCACCAAGAAAGGCAAAACCCGCGGCCAGGGGCTGCTGGAGTTTGCCCTCGCCCTGCCCATCCTGCTCCTGCTCGTCTTCGGCATCATCGAGTTTGGCCGCATCCTGCAGGCCTGGCTGGCGCTCGAGAACGGCGCTCGCTTCGCCGTGCGCTATGCCGTCACCGGCAATTACGACGTTCAATACTGCGATGAGGCGATCAACGCGGTGGCGGCGTCGCTGGGCGTCACGACCACCGCGTTGGAAGCCGACGACCTCCAGGACGGCAAACTCGACTGCCGCGTGCCGTACAACAAGGGCATCGCCAACTGGGAGGATAAGACCAACGCCCTGCAGGACTGGGCGCGCCTCCAGTCGATCAAGGACACCGCCCTGGCCGGCGCCACCGGCATCTCGTGGAACCCGGACATCTCTGGCGACTATTTACAGTACCTGGAGACCTACCCGACTGCGATCGACGGCCTGTCCAACAAAAACGAGTTGTTGGGCATGCCCCAGATGCCGGATTTCTTCAGCACCTCGATCTGCTCCAACCGCAAGTACGATGATCCGGCGGCTCCCGCCAACAGCTTTTACTTCGCCTACGATAAAGTCGTCCGCTATAACGACGGCAGCGACCCCGATTCAGCCTACCCGTTGTTCTGCAACAAGGTCCGCACCAGCAACAATACGACCCTCTATTACGGCGACGACGCAGGCGGCCCGGGCGACCGCGTGCGCGTGGTGCTCACCTACCGCCACACCCTGATCACCCCCTTCCTGAGCGAATGGTGGCCGACCCTGCTGCTCACCTCCACCCGCGAAGGCCTGGTCGAAAAATTCCGCGCCTCGCGCGTCACCGGCCTGACCAGCGGTATCTCCACCGGCCCCACCGACACGCCCACCCTCACCACCACGCCCACGGCGACCAACACGATTGAGCCGTTTGCCTGCATCGGCTCGGGCGTGCTGCTCGACCGCTGGAACAACATGCCGGGCGGGAGCGTCAGCGACCTGTTCAACCACATCGATTTCGAATACTACAATCCCACCCAGACTATCGAAAGCTGGATCGGCCCCGGGGACGAATTCAACTGGCCGCAAGCCTCGCCCTCCGACGGGATCAACGACACTTACGCCTTGCGCTTCCGCGGTAAGTTGTGCGTGCCTTTCACCGGCAATTACACCTTCTACATGGTCAGCGACGACAACGCGCGCTTCTACTTCAACAGCTCGCCGGGGAGCAATTCGGTCAACCTGGGCGGTAGCCCGACCATCGAGAGCTTCTACACCGGCCTGACCCCCGCCGACATCGAGTCGGGATACGCCACCGGCACCTCTTTCACCCTGGTGCGCGGGCAGCAATACTACTTCGAGGTGTTCCTCAAGGAAAATGCCGGCGGCGACTTCCTCGGCCTGGGCTGGAAAGGCCCCGGCATAGCCGACGGGGATACGCCGCAACTGATCGCGCGCGAATACCTCAACCCGGTCCCCAAGGACACCAAGCCGCCCGAAGCCGACTGCAGGGGCACCGGCGCGACGGTGGAGATGTGGACTGACCTCGAGAAGCTCTACGGCATCGACGGCGCCAGCCAGACCGACCTGGTCAACTTCATCAACAACGTAATCAACGCCTTCCGCGCCCCTCAAGAGGAGTTCACCGCCACCCTGGCCGATTCCCGCGTCAACTACGCCGACAACTACGGCAGCCAGATGCGTGCCCTGCTCTGCGCGCCCTACGACGGCGAATACACCTTCTACATCGCCTCCGACGACGCCAGCCGCCTCTACCTGAGCCCATCGACCAACCCGGCGACCAAGAGCGAGATCGCCCGCATCAACGGCTGGACCGGTCGCCCGGGCGGCGTGCCGGAATGGAACAAGGCCTCCGAGCCGGACCAGATCTCCGACCCAATCACCCTGCAGGCCGGGCAGTGGTACTACATCGAGGCCAGCCACATCGAAGGCTACAGCAGCGACAACCTCTCCATCGGTTGGACCGGGCCTTACCTTGGTCCGGTGTCGATCATCGCCCAACGCTTCTTGCAGCCGGTCGATCCACGCCCCACGCCCACCGTCGTCGCCTCCTGTGACTCGCTCACCGTCAGTGACGACCGCGAAGAGCTGGTGCTGATGGGAGATGACATCACCATCCCCTTGACCAATACCAACACCAACCTGCCGGTCTACATCACCTCGCTCAGCGGCGTCTGGACTGGTCCGTGGAACAACCTGCCCTCCGAAACGCGCCCGACCAACCAGATCGATCTGTACCAGTTCACCAATTCGCTGGGCACTTCCACGCTGCTGAACCCCACCAATGTGACGTTGAACGCCAACTCGCCCTGGTCGCACACCTTCTCCACGTTGGGGCAAATTCCCTTCCTGGAGAGCGGCACGCTGACCATCGATATGACCGCCAACTGGGCGACCACCAACACCGTGCCGGTGCCCATCTATCCGTCCTCCGGCTCGTTCATCTACTACCACGGCAACGACTTCACCCTCGACATTAGCTACAACGTGGGCGGGGTAGCCTGCCCGCCGCTCAGGGTGAGCGGCCTGGACGGTCCGCAAATCATCACCCAGCGCCTCGACGGCCCTGCCGGACGCTTCAACATTCAGGCCAACGTCACCCCGGCCGGCGGCGTGCGCTCGACGGTCGACCGGGTGTGGTTCTCGGTCTACAACTCAGCCGGAACCTTGGTTCACTCGGTCGTGGACACCTCCTCGGCGGCGTTCTGCCTCTTCAACCAGAGCGCCAATCCCTGCCCGACCAACATGGCATCGATGACCTGGTCAAATGGCTCGTCGATCACCTCCGGCACCTATACCCTGGTGGTGCAGGCGCGAGACAACGACAGCCTGTACGGCACCGCCGCCCAATACTCCTCGCGTATCACCCAGCCGCTCGTGCTCACCATCGACGTGCCCTCGCCGACGCCCACCAACACGCGCACGCCCACCCGCACGCCGACCGTGACGCGCACGCCGACGATCACGCTGACGCCCTCCAACACGCCCACCATCACGCGCACGCCGACGCGCACGCTGACCTCGACCATCACGCTCACACCGACGCGCACGCTCACGCCGACCATCACCAACACGCCGACGATCACCCCGACGCGCACGCGCACGCCCACCCGCACGGTGACGCGCACGCCCACGGCCACGGCGACCGCGACGCCCACGCTGCAGTTCACCCTGACCTACACGTTGGCGCCCACCCGCACGCGCACGCCCACGCCCACCGTCACGCCCATCGTGCCGACATCGACCATCGGCTGCCCGCCTGACCTGCCGTGCCCATAGGATAGATACCCGAGAGCCCCGGGAGATTTTGACCCGGGGCTCTCCCCACCACAAGGCTTTCTTTCAGGCCAAACGAATCTGTAAGGTGGTGAAACGCTGGGGCGGCCTGAAAAGACCGCCCCAGCCGATTAAAATGTGGATATGACCCTCTCCGGACTCGAGCTCCTTCACCTGATCACCTCCCTGGCTTACCTGCTCCTCCTGGTAGGCGGCAGCGGTCTGCGCCTGGCCGTCCACGCCATGCGCAAGCGCTCCCCCTCATCCCTGCCGGATGGGGCGGTGCTCTGGTTAGGCTACCTGTTGCCCGGACTGGTCGGGCTTTTACCGCCGGCATTGACCAGCGGCTTCTTCCCACCCGCCGAAGGAGGGTTATGGAGCGCATTCACCTCCACCAGTTTGCTGTGGGTGCCGGTCACCCAGGCGCTGGCTCTCGCCATCCTGGCGCCGCAAACCGCCGCGCCTCGGGTCGAACCTGCTCCGAACCCTCCCCTGGCAAGCGTGGCGCTGGCATTGTTGTCGGGAATGGGATTGTTCTTGTTTATCGCCTTTATCTGGCAACTGGCTTACTCGCTGCCGGCGCTGGAGGTGGCGGCGACTCCATTGACAGGCATCCAGCTCCTCCTGGCCATCCTGGCGGCCTGCCTGATGCCTTTCTTCAGCGAGCGTTTCCTGCGCGGAAGGTTACTCCAGGCAGCGCTCCAGCGGTACCCCAACCGGCAGGCGGCCTGGCTGTACCATGCCCTCGTCTCAGGGGCGCTGACCCTGCGCCCGATGGCTTTTTTACCGGCCACGATCGCCGCATATCTGTTCTCCCGGCTGGTCGCCACCGAAGGCCGTTTGCGCGCCGCCATGCTGGCCCATCTCGCCTTCAACCTCGCGGCTGTTTTCGTCCACGCTCAATTCATCCATTAACCCTGGAGCGAATCCCATGACTCTCAAGCCCATTTTCCGCCCATTCTTCTGCCTCATCCTGGCAGGTTTCCTGGTCGCCTCGCTGCACACCCCCGCCGCTTCAACCCCGGTGCTGGCCACCCCCGACCCTGATCCGCATTTCCTGAACACCGGTCCGGCGCTGGCCGACCTGGACCTGGGCAACTACTCGGGGTTCACCCTGGGCGACGTGGACGGCGACGGCGACACGGATGCCCTGGCCGGCGATATCACCGGGCGGATGCTACTGTTCCGCAACGGCGGCGGCCCTCAAGTGGGCTCGAACTTCTACCGGGAATTGGACAACCTGTATCCGGGCGGGATCAGACCCAACCAACTGGATTACAGCAATACTGACCCCACTTATGTCCACCCCGAGCTGGTCGACAACGACCGCGACGGAGACCAGGACCTGTTCGTGGCCGCCATGCGGCGCGTCAGCGGCGAACCGCTGGCCCTGGTGGTGGATTATTACCGCAACGACGCCAACACCTATTTCACCAAGAACACCGGCCTGGACAAATCGGTGCCCTCGATCACGCGGATCCCGGAATATGCCTGCCGCAACGCGAACGACCTCCCCGGTTTCTCCGACCTGCCCTGGTATAAGGATAGCATCACGCTCGCGGTGGGCGACTTGAACTCGGATGGCGAGCAGGACGCCGTGGTCGGCGTCATCTTCACCCCCAATTACCCTGACGAGGGCTTGAAACAATATCAGCTGCGCATCTACATGGGCGTGAATAACCCGGTGACTGGCGACAACGACTGCCCGGTGTTGATGACCAATTATGACCTGCTCCCTGCATCCTTGCGCCTGCCCGGCGGGCGAGCATTCCCAGAGCTGCACGACGTGGACAGCGACGGCGACCTGGACCTGTTCGTCGGACTTTCCAGCGGGGTGGTGCGTTTCTTCAAGAACACCGGCACGCGCTACGCACCGGCATTCAACCTGGTCACTGGCGCGCAGCACCCGCTCAACCCGCCGGGAACCACCGATCCGCAAGCCGAACCCGATTTCGGCGCTTACGTGGTGCCCGAGTTTGGCTTGCTCGACACCGATTTCATCACCGATTTCGCCGCCCTTTCCGGCGACGGTCAGGTGTTTGCCATGCGCTACGACCGCGGCGGCGAAGATCGCCTGATGCCCTGGTTGACCTCCGCCGATTTTCTCATGCCACTCGACACCGGCGGGCGCATTGTCAACGTCGATAAAGGCGGCGGCGCGGTCACATTCGCCGACCTGGACGGCGACGGCGACCTGGATGCGCTCACCGGGCACAAGGATGGCGAGATCCGCAACTACAAAAACTTGCTCATCGAGACCGGACAGCGCCGATACGTCCAGCTCAATGGCGCAGCGCGCTGGTTCCCCGCCGATTACGGGATGTTCCCCTACGCGGTGCCGGTTTTGGGCGATTTTGACGGGCAGGTGGACCCGCTCACCCTGCGCACCGACGCCGACCTGGTCATCGCCGCCCTGGTGGGCTCCTGCCCCGAGCTCGACATGGGGATGACCGCGCTTTCCGCAGAGCCCTTCCGCCCGCCCTCGGACCTCGAAGCCCCACCCGATTTCTCCCTGCTGGGCGGAACGGACGGCGGCAATTCCTGGGGTCTTTGCTATTACGAAAACGAAGGAAACGCCACCCTGCCCAACTTCCAGCTCAACGCCAGCCCGCTGGCAGGCGAGCGGTATGACCCCTTCGAAAGCGTGATCATCAGCGACGAATACCTCTTCCCCACCATGGTCAACGCCGACGACAACGCCTGGCCCGACCTGGTCATCGGGACCAAGGCCGGCGGCTTGATCTTCATGCGAAACCTCGGCGACGAGGCGGGGCCTGTCTTCGAGGTCTGGCCTTCCTCCGGCCCCGGCCTCCCAACCGACATGATTCCTTACGGAGCGCCTTCCTTTGTGGATGTAGACGGCGACACCAGCCCGGACCTCGCCATCGGCACCATGGACGGCCTGGTGCGTTATTACCGCAACAACCAGGAACCGGACGACCCAGGGCAGGGAATCAATAACTGGATCGGACCTTTCACCGAGGTCACCGGTGTGCAGAACCCCTTCGCCTTCCTCGACGCCGGCTCGTATGCCGCTCCGGTCTTCGCCGACCTGGACCTCGACAACGACGCCGACCTGGCGTTGGGCAGCGCCTTGAACACCTTCCGTTTTTATCAGAACATCACGCCCGCCACGCCGCCCGGTCGCCCGCTGGCCCTGGTCGATTACCGCTACAACCCGCTGGCAGTCGTCGTCCCGCCGAATTACGCCGCGACCTACTACCGGTCGGTCAATATGCTCGATTTCGACCTGGACGGAGACCTGGACGCCTTTGTCGGTGGGGACACCGCCAGAGGGTCGGACGCCTTTTATTACCTCAACATCGGCACCCCGAACATCCCCGTCTACCGCCTCCAGCCCAACAACCTCAACCCGATGGGCGACGTGTACTCGCCGCAAACCCTGATCAACGTATCTTTCGCTGACACCCACCCCGATAAACCCGGCGTCGAAGCTTATGTGGGCGGCAGAAATCTCTCTGGCAACGGTTACCTGAGAGCGTATGAATACGACACCGGCGCGGAAAAGTATGTCTTGATGAATCCGCAGCCTTTCTATTACCCTTCCGGTTTACCCGGCACGTTCAACACCAATTACGAGGTCGGGCCGCGCGCAGCCTTCGTGGATATTGATGGCGACGCCGACCTGGACATGTTCACCATCCTGGGCTACTGGGTCAACAAACCTTTCAGCGTGCTGTTGTTCACCAACGAGGCGGATGAAGAAGGCGCAAGGTTCACCGTGCCGGCCAATGTCCAGGATTTCGAAGCCAACGCATTCATCCCCGGCAACCCCTTCTGGCGTCTCAACTGGAACCAGGCGCTCAACAATGGCTACTGGAACGGCGGCATGGTCGACCGCTGGACGTGGTGGTTTGGCAACGAAGCCGGGCAGGTGCAGACATTCCTGGAAGCCTTCTATGACGCGGCGGAGAACGCCGATTACATCGGCCGCGTGACCGACCGGCGCGACCCCTTCAAAGGCGTCAAGCTTCCCGCCTCGACCGTGCCCACCGCTGCCGACACCAACGGCGATGGCTTCCCCGAAGCCTACATCGCATCGGCCAACGGCATGATCCAGTATTTTGTCGGCAGCGCCACCCCGCCGCCCAGCCCGGCGCTGGTCTTCCTGCCGCTGATTCGCAGATGAGCCGGGGAGTCTTCACCGGTTGATGAGTGGGAGGCGCGGGCTATCGATGCCTGCGCCTCCTCCTTTTACAGGCAGATCGCCGTAGCTGAATTATAATGAATTGGATGATCGCCTCGCGCACCCACCGCCTGGGTTTTCCGGTCCTCATTGGCGCGCTCTACCTGGCGCTATACCTCGCCTGGTTGCTATGGGCCACCCCCGGGATCGAGCAACGCTTCTGGACTGCCGGCCTGGCTGTCATTTTCAGCGGGCTGGTGGTCACCACGCTGGCGTGGCGCGCCAGGTCGGCAGCGCTTGAGCGAGGCTCGCACCACGCCTGGACCTGGCTGTGCGCCGGCTTAAGCTTGTGGTCGCTGGCTGATCTCCTGCGTCTTTTCCTCGCGGCATTCATGGAAGACCGTCTAAGCGCCGTGATCGTGCCGGCAGCGGTGTGGATCGTCGGCTCCACCTGCTTTTTTGCTGGCTTGCTGCGCTTCCCCCAGCAACTGCGCCGGCCGCTCAATCGCTTTCGCCTGATCATCGAAATGGTCATCACCACCCTGGCGGCGATCAGCCTGGCCTGGATGGTGCTGCTCAAACCCCTCATCCCTACCCTGTTGATGGGATTCCCTCAACGGGTGATGTGGGTATATCCCGCCGTCGACCTGCTCTTGCTGGTTGTTCTGCTCAGCCTTTATTTGATCAACCGTCCGGGGGGCTATCCCCTTTCACTGCTCTGGCTGGCGCTGGGCCTGTTCGCCTTTCTCGCCAGCGACTTGAACCAGGTGTACCTGGTCCCTTCAGAAGGCGCCTCCTTTGGCAACCTGACCAATTTTAGCTGGGGATTGGGCGACGCCTTCCTCGCCGGTGCGATCCTCGGTTTTCGACGGTTGCGCCAAACCGGGCCGGCTTCCGGTCCGCAGACATTCTTAAGCCGCACCGTTTCGGGTTTTCAAACCCTCCTTCCTCTCGTGCTAACCATCGCCCTCGGCTGGTACACCATCTTCGAATGGCAGCTCCGCGGCAGCCCGGACATGTTCGGCTTGTGGGCTACCGCGTTGCTCGGCATTGCCCTCATCGGTCGCCAGGGCATCCTGGTGGGGGAATACGAGTTTCAAAAATACGCCCAACTGGTCGATAGCGTTGCCGAGCCCACCTTCATCTGCAACCAGCGCGGCCACTTGCGGCTGGTTAACCCGGCTTTCACCGGCGTGACCGGCTATCAGAACCCTTCTGAATTGCTGGGCGTACCCTTGCAGCAGTTGATCCGCCCTGCCGAGAACGTCAGGCCAATGCTTCAGGCCGGTCTGAAAGAGGGCTGGACTGGCGAGGTGACCTTGCATGGATATGATGGGAAAAAGCTGCCGGTCATGCTGTCCTTGCGACCGCTGCCCTGGGGGAGTCGCGGGCGAGAGGGCATGTCGCTGGCTGGCACCGCCCATGATTTAAGTGAGATCAAGCGCCAGCAAGCCGCGCTGCAAAGCGCCTACCAGGAAATTGCCGCCGCCCACAGCGAGCTGGGAAAGATGAACTTGTTGCTCGAACAACGCGTCGAGGAAAAGACCGCCAGCCTCAGCGAAGCCCTGGCTCAGCTCGAGCAACAGAACGTGATGCTTCAAGAGCTGGATCGGCTCAAGTCTGACTTTGTCTCCCTCGTGTCGCACGAACTGCGCGCGCCGTTGACCAATATCAACGCCGGGATCGAGCTGCTGCGGTTGCGCACCCGCGCACTGCCCGATCAGGCACGCAATACCCTCGACCTCGTCCAGGCAGAGATCGTCCGCCTGACCCGCTTCATCGAGTCCATCCTGGATCTCTCCGCGCTGGATGCCGGGCGTGTTCCGGTTTACCCGGTGCCGCTGGACTTGAATGCCGTGGTGGCCACCATCCAGCGGCAGATGACCCACCTGCCGGCCGGAAAACGCGTGCGCTGGAATCTGCCCGATGAGCTGCCCGATTTTCTCGCCGACGAGCGTGCCTTGACCAGCGTGCTGGTCCATCTGCTCGATAACGCGATCAAATATGCCCCGGAAGGTGACATCGTGGTCTCCGCAGGCGCCGAGGACGGCCTGGGATGGATCCGCGTAACCGACCAGGGCGGTGGGATCGCCGAAAACGACCTGCCGTTGCTCTTTACACCTTTTTTCCGCGCTCACCCGAGCGATTCCCAGACAGTCTATGGTCATGGACTGGGCTTATACATCGTACACCGCCTCGTCGAGGCAATGAATGGTAAAATTAAAGCCGAAAACCTGCCGGAAGGCGGCGCCCGTTTCACCTGCTGGCTGCCGCTGGTTGTGGATGAAGATGCCGGGGAGGAGCATGAGCTCGAAAATCTTGGCGGTGGATGACGACCCGACTCTTTTGCGCTTCTTGAAAGACTACCTGCAAGAAGAAAAATACGAAGTAGTCATCGCCAATAATGGTCCGGATGCCTTGCGCGTCGCCTACCGTGAGCACCCGGACCTGGTCGTGCTGGACGTGATGATGCCGGTGATGGACGGTTGGGAGGTGTGCGCGCGGCTGCGCGAGTTATCCGATATCCCCATCATCCTGCTCACCGCAAAGTCTACCGAGGTCGATAAATTGCGCGGTTTTCAGCTTGGCGTCGATGATTACGTCACCAAACCGTTCAGCTTTCCTGAACTCACCGCGCGCATTCAGGCGGTGCTCTCGCGCACACGCCGCCCATCTGATCAGGCTGAGCGCAACCTGCTCTATTTTGGCGATTTTACCCTCGACCTGGACCGGCGCGAAGCCCGCCGGGAGAACCAGGTGATCCCGCTCACCCCCACCGAATTTCGCCTGCTCGAGTACCTGGTGCGCCATAAAGGTCGGGCGATTTCCGAAGAAGAGCTCAGTCAGCAAGTGTGGGGAGATTATTACCAGGGTGAGCGCTCAGCCGTCCGCCGCTACATCTGGATGTTGCGCCAGAAATTCGAGCAGGACCCGAGCGCGCCAGTCTGGATTCGCACGGTGCGCGGATTTGGCTATCGACTGGGTACCGGCACCGGCGCATTGCGCCTGTCCGATGACGTTTCTTAATCCACACCAGCGAATAGGCTCTCCATGCGGTAAGGGTTGGCGGTTTCGTTAACAAGCTCAGCGCCACACACCTTTGGATCGCTCGCTTGTGAAAATTCATCTCGTTATGGGAGACTCATGGACCTGACATTGCACACGACCTTCCCAACCGACATCGAGGCGGAATGGAACCGGCTGGTTGAGCAGAACCACGTTCACGTGCCTTTTCTGCGGTATGGCTATCAACACGCCTGGTGGCAGACCCGTGGCGGGGGCGAATGGCCGGAGGGCCGGCTGGCGATCGTCATCGCTCGCGAGAAAGGCCAACTGGTGGGCATCGCCCCCCTCTTCCACACGCCACACCACCAGGGCCAGTCGCGCCTGATGCTGTTGGGCAGCGTCGAGGTGACCGATTACCTCGACCTGATTGTCGAACAAGGTCGCCTGGACGAGTTCGTGCGCGCCCTTCTGGGCTTCCTCCCCTCAGCCGGCCTGCCCCCATGGACCAACCTCGACCTCTACAACCTGTTTGAAGACAGCCCCTTGAAACCTGCCATCCGCCAGGCGGCCGCCGGCTCAGGCTGGCAGGTGGAAGTCCAACGCGTCTACCACTGCCCCTATATCCCCCTCCCTGGCGATTGGGAAGCCTACCTGGCGGGAATAGACAAAAAACAGCGCCACGAAATTCGCCGCAAAATCCGCCGCCTCGAGGCTTCCGGTGTGCCGTCGCGCTGGTACATTGTCAAGGAGGAGGGCGACCTGGATGATGAGATCACCGCCTTTACCCACCTGATGGAACAAGATGCCGAAAAAGCCCAATTTCTCACCCCGGCGATGCGGAAATTCATGCGTGCGGTCGCCTGGTGGGCGTTCCGGGAAGGGATGCTTCACCTGTCCTTTTTAGAGATCGACGGCCAAAAAGCCGCCGTTTACCTTGCCTTCGATTACCTGAACCACCTGTGGGTTTATAACTCGGGCATCAACCGGTCGTTGATGGAGTATTCCCCGGGTTGGGTGTTGTTGGGCTATCAACTGCAATGGGCCAACGAAAACAAGCGCCGCGCATTCGACTTTATGCGCGGCGACGAGGAATATAAGTATCGCTTTGGCGGGGTCGATCGGTTCCTCGAACGGATCACCCTCACCCCGCCCCTATCATAACCGGGATCGGGGTTACCCAATCAGAGTTATTCGTGAGGGCGTTGAGACCTCACAACCGGGGTTTCAACGACCCTGAACACTTTCCCATCCCGATATAATGGGCTGTTCAGACGCCCCTAAGGACCCGTCCTGAGGGTCATTGCATCACCGATCCTGCTCGAGCTCCTCGAGCATTTTCTCTTCCTGCCTTAAGTTGCGGTTACGCACCACCAGGCTGACCAGGTATACCAGGATGACCCCGAAGATGACCGCATACCCTGCGACCATGTAGACTGTCGTTTCTGCTGTGCCTTCCATAACTGCCTTCCTTATTTTTAAATACCACCGGTCGTCATTGGGTTAACCGCAGCTTCATCTGCTCGACACGTTGCCCCAGTTGCCCCAGGCGAATGCGATGCCATAGCAGGCTGGCGAACAGAAAAGAGAACGCCACCAGGCTGACTGCAAAGGTCATCCCCATTTCAGGCGTCATGCTGAACGAGCCGTCCACCGTGGGGTCGCTGCCGCCGATCACCACCGGGTGAATGGTGCGGTAAATACGGATGGAGAAGAAGGTCAAAGGCACGCTGATGAACCCGATGATGGCATAGACTGCGCCAAAGCGAGCCCGCCGGTCGGGATCTTCGATCCCCTGGCGCAGCATCAGGTACGCGGCGTAAATCAGCTCCATGATCGTCGCCGTGGTCAACCGTGGGTCCCAGGTCCACCAGGTGTTCCAGATCGGGCGAGCCCAGATCGAGCCGGTGATGATGTTGATCAACATGAAGACCAACCCGATTTCAATCGCCCCCAGACCCACTAAGTCCCAGATCGATTTCCGCGTGACCAGGTACGCCACTCCGGCGACAACTGCCGCGAAAAAGCCTAACATACCCACCCAACCGGTCGCCACGTGGTAATAGAAGACTTTTTGCACGGCGCCCATCACCCGCTCAAGAGGCGCGTAGGCGAACACCATGATGGTCGCTGTCGCCATGAGCAGCAAGGTCACAATGTCCAGCCCCAGCAATATCCGCGATTGCGTTTTCATCATTCCTCCACAACGGTCTCGAAAACCATAAATGCGATTGCGGTAAAAACCACATCGTAGGTGACCAGCAAATTGATCCAGGGTCGAATCTCATCCATCGGCAGGCTCTGGAGAAAACCACTGCTGGCTTTCACCGCCGCGACGAGGACAGGGATCACCACCGGGAATAGCAAGATGGGCAGCAGGACATCCCGCGTGCGCGTCTGCACCGCCATGGTGGCCAGCAACGTCCCAACGGCCACATAACCTTCTGCGCCGAGTAAGATCACCAGGATCAGCCCCGGCTCTGCCAGCAGGTTGACGTTATACAGGACGCTGTAGACCGGTAAGACAATCGCCGCCACGATCAGGATGAACACCAGGTTGGCGGTAGCTTTTCCAAAGTAGATCGCCGTGCGATCAACGGGTGCGAGCAACAACCCGTCCAGGCAACCGCGATCCTTCTCGATGGCTAACGAGCGGTTTAAGCCCAAGGTCCCCGCGAACACGAAAGTCACCCACAACACCCCCGATGTCACATTGGCGCGCGCGGAGGCGTCCAGCTCGAGAGCAAAGTTGAAGATCAAGATCACCAGCAGGGCAAACACCAGCATCGATGAGAGCAGCTCGCGGCTGCGCAACTCGGCAGCCAGGTCTTTCCAGACCACGGCTCCCATCGCGCGGAAAAAAGCCTTCATCTGGCCGCCCCCGTTACCGGTGTAGATGAGCTCCCCAGCGAGCGCCTGTAGAAGGCCAGCAGCCCATCCCGCGGCAGCTCCTCCCGGCTGGCACTGGCGCAGATGACGCCCCGGCTGAGCACGTCAAAACGGGATGCGAGGTCTTCAACCCGGGTGAGGTCGTGCGAGGTCATCACCACGGTTCGCCCGCGCGCTGCCACCTGGCTGAGCACCGCATCCAACATCTCGCATGCGTCCTGGTCCAGCCCGGTGTGCGGCTCGTCCAGCATGAGCACGTCTGGGTCGTGAATGATTGCACGCCCGATCGCGAGACGCTGCTGCATGCCGCGCGAAAACGTGCGCACCAGGTCACGCCGTCGATGGGCTAACCCGACCAACCCAAAAACCTCATCGATGCGCTTATCGAGCCGGCTCACCCCATACATTCGGCCATAAAACCGCAAATTTTCCTCAGCCGTCAGATCGCCATACAACAGGGGCATATGCGAAACGACTCCCAGGCGTTGGCGCACTGCAGAGGCCTGGCGCGGCAGCTCGTGACCCGCCACGCGAACCCGTCCCATCGATGGGCTGGAGAGCGAAGAAAGAATTCGCAGGAAAGTGGTCTTGCCGGCTCCATTGGGGCCCATCAGCGCCACGAACTCCCCCTGCCGGACGGAAAAATCGAGCCCGTGAAGCACCACTTTGGGGCCGAAACGTTTAACCAGCCTGTTCACTTCGATGAGCGGGTCTTCTGGCATACTTATTTGCTCAATTCGATTCTCGCAACTGTTTGAGTCGCTCTTTCAACTCTGCGCGTCGCTCGAGGTAAGCGTTTTCAGGCAATTTACCGGCCTGGTAAAGATCATCCAGGGTGAGGATCGCGTCGAGCAAGCTATCTTCACTCTCCATCGTCTCCTCGACCTCATTTTCCTCTGGCGCGGCGGTGGATTGGCGCTGGCGGAAAATCCAGATGCCTGCGCCCACCAGAACGACGCCAAATGCGCCCAGTCCGATCAACAGCCCGGTCAGGTCACCACTCGCGGTCGTTCCACCCGGAGTTGCCTTTCCCGACAGCCGGACACGCAGTGCGCTTCCCGCCGCAAGGTCGGTTGCCGTGTACAGTTGGAAGGTCATCCCTTGCACGTCCCTGGAACCGGCAGCAAAGAGCTGCTCGCTCTCCAGCTTGACCCCACCCGGCGGGAGCATCACCACAGCGGCATTGACCGGCATCGGCAGGGGAAGCGCCAGCTCCAGGCTGCGATCATAAGGAAGATCGTAAGAGAACAACACCTGGTGCTGCTGTGGAGCCGGTGGAATTGGCGCCAGATCACCGAAGCCATCTGAAGTTTTCACATAACGGTCGCCGAGAGACCCTGCATCGAACTGGATGTTGGTCGCCCCTTCCGGCAGGCTGAAGGTTAGCACCGGCTGGTTTTGCGCTGCCGGTACGATCACCTTGCCGGTCGGGTTGGCAAAAATGTAGAGCTCCACAACCTGGACTTTGCCTTCCACGCTGAAGTCAAAGAATACATGCATGCGGTCGACCGACAGCTCGCTCACATCGTTGATCGTGTCGTACACCGTCACCGGAAGGCTGGCGGATTCGCTGGTGATATCAGCCGGGTGCAAGATGTCGGAGTTAAACGTCGCGCCGTTCATCTCCACCTGGACAATGAAAGCCGTTCCAGGCACTATCTCCACCTCACGAAACTCATAGCGCCCGTTGGCGTCGCTGGATGTGCTGGTCTCGGATACCTGCTCCATCCCAGAAAACCCGATCAGCGTGACCTTCAAACCTTCTGGAACAGCGCTACCAGATGGATTGGTGATCTGCCCCTCGATGGTCAGCGCCCGGATGGTGTCGGGCGTCTGACCACCTTCTATGCTTTCGACCGCTTCGGTCGGTTCGACCGAGGTCGGCGTGGCTTGAGTTTGCCTGGCTACGGAGGCGCTTCCAGCATAGGTGAGTGTGCGGATATAGGCCGCCACAGCCCGTTGCTCCGCATCATTTAACTCACCGGCGAAGGCAGGCATGCTGGTGCCCAATCCATCCGCCACGATCGTTTGCAGCTCCATATCCGAAAGGATGGCCAGCCGGTGCTGCGACGTCCAATCTGGAACGCCCATCCCGTCTCCCTGGCCCGCATCGCCATGACAGGCAGCGCATTGCGCCGTGTAGACAGCCTGACCGGTGCTCAAATCCTCCAGATTGGCGCTGAGCGAGAAAACATAGGCCACCACATCCCATCGCTGGCGGTCGCTTAAGCTTTCTGAAAAACCGGGCATCAATTTTTCCAACCGGCCGGTGGTGACGACTTCGTACCAGTCGGATGGCCTGGCTGCGCGAGCGATTTCAGCGCTGCCGATCGCAGGAGGCGGCGCCGGCAGGTTGCCCGCCTGGAATCCATCCCCCATGCCGGTTTCGCCGTGGCAGGGCAGGCATTTTTCCGCATAGATCACCTTGCCATTGCTTGGATCAGGGGGTAGCAGAGGATACGCGGTGCTCCTCTGGACTGCCTGGGGCTGCGATTGCGGCTCCGGTTGATAGTTGGGGGGCGGGGTCACATCCGCGGCCAGCGAAAGGCTGCCACAGCCGGCAAGGATGAGAGCGAGGAGCACACCACTAAGGAAAATCGTTATACGCGTCATGTAGGCCGACCTGATCGATTGCGAAATTATTGCAAGACCGCGCCGCAGCTTGGGCAAAACCGGTCCGAACGTTGTACCGGACGCCCACATTTCGGGCAAAAACCGGCTGATTTTTCCTGGCGTTGCAAGCGCCGGCTGGCGATGATCGCCTCAATCTCATCCTTTTCTTTCGAAGCAACAGGCGCGGCCGGTCTTCCCCCATTGACCACACCATCGGCTCTACGAGCCGCAACAGCCCGCTCGACACGGTCTTCGGCAGAAGCATTTCCCTGTTCGCCTTGAATCTCGTCCAAAGCGCGTAAAACGCCGGCTGCTCGTTGGAGCAAGCTCGCTCTTTGAACCGGGTAATCTTCGCTTGGGATTTTCCCCAGGCCATGATCGAAATCCAGTTCCTGCAAGGCAGACAGCAAGCGGTCGCGTTCAGCCAACAGACCGGAACGGCGATGCTCCAGCTCACTCGCCGCGGTCGGCTCACTGGCCGCGAGATTCGCATTTTGGCGGAAAAAAGGCTGGCCGATGATCAATGCCACCAGCACAGCCAGGGCTAAAACGAGAAAAATGGATCCAATATCCATGCCGCGATGGTCTCCTCCCCTATTCGATAAAGGTCTCGATCACTGAGATAATTTCTTGCGTCGACGTAAAAGGACCCTTTTTCACGTAGACCAGTTTTCCATTGGGTCCGATGATGTAGGTTTCCGGCACGCCCGTAATGCGAAAGAGCTGCGACACAGAGGTTCGCAAATCGGGGCCATTGGGATAGGTGATCCCAAATTTCCGAATGTATTCTTTGGAATTGGTTTCCACATCCGTCCAGGCATATCCCAAGAAAGCCACTTCTCCGCTAGGAGAAAAGTACTGGTACGCTTCCTCCAACTCGCGCGCCTCTTGCTCGCACGGTTTGCACCAGGAGGCCCAAAAATTGACCACGATCACCTTCCCGGCCATGTCTCGACTGCGTATGACCTCCCCCGCAAAGGTTTGAAGCTCGATCGCGGGCACCGGATCGCCAATGCTAATCGAACCACTCATCGAGCGGCGTAACCCCCAGGCAATTAATAGAAGGAATGCTAAAAGAATGAAAAACGCGATCACGATCACCGCAACCGGCAGCCGGCGTTGCTGGGATTCCGGTTTTCCCTGTGTCAAATCCTGATCCATGCCAGTAAGACTCCCATTATGATTTATCGGCTTGCTTCAATTCTTCTTCGACACGCTTTAAATAATCGTCATCAGCATTCAGGGTTGGCGCAGCCGCAGGTTGGGCGCTTGTGTTCTGCGCGCGCATCCGGCGCAGCACGCCGATCACGATAATGACTCCGCCCAGGAAGAAGACCGGCGGCAT
Source organism: Anaerolinea sp. (assembly GCA_029975965.1). The sequence continues at coordinate 31,806 of JARKOV010000038.1, forward strand.
GACATACACCAACCAGTTTAACCCTCTCCTCGGGGGCTCAGCCAAGACGCGGTCACCGTATTGCAGGGCGAAATAATCGCGGATCTGCTCGTCACTCCAACCTTCCGAAAGCTTTACCCGAATCAAGTCCCGCCATTCCTGGCAGGCCTGGGTCGGGCAAACATCCAGCGGGGTGTTTTCACACACCGGGCAGTAAAGTTGCTTGGCAACCCGGTTGACATCATCCTCAGAGGGGGTCGGTTGTTGGGCAAGCACTCGATGCGTTGTGGACGTGCTGGCAAAGACTGCGGCAACGATCACCAGCCAGACGAGCAGTAGCTTATTTTTCATAATGAAAGATCAGACCTGTTGACGGATGAAAATCTCACTAATCTTACCAGATTCACTTAAGAAAAAGCTTAACCTGATCAAGTTTCCGTAGAATTCGCTCCGCAGTTCTGCTACACTACGGGAATGGTACGCCGTGTTGCGCCGCGCTCTGTTGTCGCCAGGTGGCTCGTTCCGTTCATCCTGGCCTGTTTGAGCGCGAATAGCCAACCAGCGATCGCCCAGACTCCTTCCGTGACCTACCAATGCGGGAACAACCCGGCGATAACCACCTTGCTTTCGCTGACCGACGTAGCCGCCTGGAGCGGATGGATCGCGCGGCTGTCGGGTGAATCGCCGGTTATACTCGATGAAAGACGCCTCGACATCCTCACCCGCTACAGCCCAGCGATGTTTTCAGGGCAGCCCAACGCTCGCGCCTTCGATTATACGCTAGAAATTGTGCGTAGCTGGTATCCTGAAGAACAAGTCGAAATCGATCCGTTCGAATATGACGGGCAGACATGGAAGAACCTGATCGTCACCATCCCGGGAGCGGTTGCTCCAGACGAAGTGGTGATCCTCTCGGCGCACCTCGATTCGACCAGCGAAGACCCAACCAGGCGCGCGCCTGGAGCGGAGGACAACGCCAGCGGGGTGGCAGCCGTGCTCGAAGCCGCCCGCCTGATGCGCCATTTCACCTTCGAGCGCACGATCCGGTTAATTCTCTTCACTGGAGAAGAACAGGGCCTAATCGGCAGCCGCGCTTACGTCCAGGACCATGATTTGAGCGGCGTGGTCGGGGTGATCAACCTGGATATGTTTGGCTACGATCGCGACAATGACCGGTGCTTTGAATTGCACGTTGGCACCAGGGCTGAATCGGCCCCCGTCGGTTCGTGCTTCCTCCAGGCGGTGCAAACTTACCAGCCCGGTCTCACGGTAGATTACCTGAACGGCGTCGACATGGAGTTTTCGGACCACGCATCGTTTTGGCGTCAGGGGGTCGGCGCAGTGGAAGTGCTACAGAACCTGATGTACAACGGCACCGAAAACGGATGCAAGGGCGTTCGAGACACCAACCCCCATTACCATACCACCCGCGACACGATCGATCAATTGAACCTGCAGGTGGGGTCCCAAATTGCCAGCGCAGCCCTGGCCGCCGGAGCGGGAATGGCGGGAATAGAGAGCGCCTGTTTTGATGTTCTACCAGAGCTTTCTCCGGCGACAGAGCGCCAACAGGTCACGCTGGAATGGCAAGCCCTGCCCGATGCCTCCGCATACCAGATCTACCGTTCCACGCAAGGCTGCACAGCAGGCTGGAAGAGGGTCGCGAACGTCAACGCCCTTTCATGGGCAGATCGGGCCGCCAACGCCGGGCGCACTTACCATTACCGCATCGAAGCCATCGCCCCGGACGGGGTATGCGTTTCCTTACCCAGCCCGTGTGTTAAGGTGCGTGCACCTGTATCGCAGAAGAGCACCCCTGCGCAGTTCGAGTAACGGATTCAGGATGCCTGACGGGCTACCCGATCGGTTTGGCTCGCGCGCGCTCTTTCCGTTTCAGGGTCTTTATCTGGCCAGGCGGCGATCATGGTGCCGAGGATCAACCAGATGCTTCCTATCCACAGCCAGTTCACCAGGGGATTGTGGAAAACCTTGAAAGTCGCTCCAGCAGCCGAGATTAGCTCCCAGTCGACCAGCAACACGTAAAGATCGTCTTCCAGCGTGCTGCGCACGCCAGGAATGGTCATCGGCTGTTGCGAAGCGTAATAATAATCTCGCCGTGGGTAAAGCTGCCCCAGGTATTGGCCGTTGCGTGTAACGTCAACCACCGCGCGGGCCACATTCCGGCCATCTGGCATGTCAAACTCGTCCAGCTTGCGATACGTCATGGTGTAACCAGACAGGCTGATCGTGTCCCCGGCTTTTAGGGTACCCTGCGTCTCCACCTGGAACAGCTCAATTCCAATGATGCCAATCGCCATCAGCACGATCCCCAGGTGGATCGTATAACCGCCGTAACGCCGGCGGTTTCGCCCTGCCAGGCGCCAAAAGGCCTGGAGCAGGTTTTCACCACTGCGGCGCGCGCGCGCCAGCACCGCACGCCCATATTCATACAGGGTGATGCTGGCGGTGAATGCCACCAACCAGAAACCGATCAATGCGCCAGCCGACCGCACCCCCGATATGTAAACCGCCACGAGAACAACCAAAGAGACAACGGTTGGCTTCCACAACGCCCTCCCCAGGGTCTTGGCTGTCGAATGACCCCAGGCCGAGAGCGGCGCTACCCCCATCAAAAACAACAGGCCAACGAACAAAGGGCCGGTTGCCCGTTCATAGAAAGGTGGCCCAACCGTTTTTTGCTGGTTGGTCACCAATTCAGAAACCAGGGGGAAAATCACCCCAGAAAAACACACCGCCAGGATGCCCATAAAGAGCAGATTGTTGAACAGGAAGAGCGACTCGCGCGAAAGGATGGAATGCATTTGACCCTCGGCATGCAGGTCGTTCCAGCGGTACAAGAGCAGCGCCAGCGAGACGATGAAAGTCACCCCGATAAAGCCGAAGAACAACGGGCCAATCGCGCTTTGTGCGAAAGCATGAACCGAGCTGAGCACGCCGGAGCGAGTCAGGAAGGTGCCAAATATGACCAGGGAGTAGGTCAGGATGATCAACACCAGATTCCAACGTTTGAAAAGCCCACGCTTTTCCTGGATCATCACCGAGTGCAGGAAAGCGGTGCCGGTCAACCAGGGCATGAATGCGGCGATCTCTACCGGATCCCAGCCCCAGTACCCACCCCAACCGAGGACATCATACGCCCAGCGACCCCCCAGTACCAATCCAAGAGAAAGGAACAGCCACGCGATCAACGTCCACCGTCGCGTCAGGCGAATCCAGCGGTCATCGGTGCGCCCGGTGATCAGCGCCGCCACCGCGAAGGCATAAGGGATGACAAATGAGACGAATCCCAGGTAAAGCATCGGCGGGTGGATGATCATTCCCGGGTGGCGCAGCAACGGATTCAGGCCATTGCCGTCCGGAGGATAGATCGGTACGCTGTTCGCCGGTTGAAAGAAAGCCACCACCTCTCCGGTCGTTGTCGCCCAAAACCGGGAAAAGGGATTCTCGAAGAAGATGATCAACGAAAGGAAGAAAGCCACGGTGACCAGGCTGACGACGATCACCCACGGAAGAAATTCCCGGTCACGCTGCCATTTCTTCAGGGTTACCGCGGTGGTGAAAGCCGACAATAACCACGTCCAAAAAGTCAACGAACCGGCCTGCCCACCCCACCAGGAGGTGATCTTCAAGTACAGGGGCATCGAATTACTGGTCACGGAGTAAACGAAAGACACCTCGTAATGACCGGTCACCAGCAAATAGACCAAAGCAAGAGAGGAGAGGCTAATCAGTGGAAAGGTGAGCAACTGAGCCAGCCGGGCGCTCTCAATCCATACTGGCAAGCCCTTTCGCACGCCGTAGACCGCGGCGGCGATTCCATAGATCGACAGGATGAAGGTGACGACCAGCGCCCCAAAACCGAAATTTCCAACCATAACCCACTCCTTAATAATGAATCGGGTTTTGGCGGTGATGACACCCACCAAAACCCTCCAGGCGGATTAATAATGGACGAGATTAATTGACCCCACCGGCCTGTTCCGGGACAGCTTCTTCGTAGCGCGTGGGGCATTTGAGAAGCAGCTCATCCGCATAGAATATGCCATCTTCACCCATGTGGCCGGTCAGAATGGCCTGCGCCTCGTTGCGAAGCAAATCGGGCATGACCCCGTTATAAACCACGTTCAATCGCGAGCGGGTTGGATCCATCACCGCTTCGTGCAAAACCGCCGCCAGACCGCCTTGGGCATCGATCTCCTTCTGGCTGCCCGGTGTGTTGGCAATGGTGAAAGCCAGTTTCAGGTTTTGGCTGTCATACACGATCGTCTCACCAATCACTGCGCCCGAAACGCGCAACTGGCGGCCGGCCAATGCCGAACCCTGGGCCTGGATCTCGTCCACCGTCATAAAATATTGCGCATTGGCGCTCGCTGAAGTCCAGATCAGGTAAATAATTGCTGCGATAATTAACAAGCCCCCGATCACAAACTTCATGCGACCGGCCGGCGATGCTTTCACGGCTTGCCCGGCATGGATGTGTGAATTTTCAGCCAAGTCCATTTCTCCTCCAGAGATTGCTTTTCACTCAGAAACAACCTAATTGTGTCAGAAACTGATTAAAGAGACCTGAGAATCGAAACGTTTCGAGCCAGACGTTTCAGGACGATGCGATTATACCAGAACGATGGGATTTGTCTTATTTGTTTTCTGCGGGAGAAAAACCAGATGCGCTCGGCTTCTTCCTGGCCTTTTTCGCCTCAACCTTTTTCATCTGACCCACTTGCAACTCGACAGGCATGTACCGTCGGCTGAGCAATTCGATCAACACACGGACTCGCTCCGAGCCGGGCAGGCGCGCATCAAAGATCGCCTCGTAACCCGCAAAGGGTCCTTCATAAATGTAAACGCGAGACCCCTTTTCCAACTCTTCGAATTCCATTCCACCGGCCTGGTTGATCTCTTCCACCCTCCGGCGAATCGCTGTGATTAATCCTTCTGGCACGGTTGCCGGCTCCTGGTCAAAAGCGACGATTCCTCTTGCGAACGGCATGAATTGAAAGAATGACAAACCCACTTTCAGCAAGTCTACCTTTACAAACAGGTAGCCTGGGAAATAGGCCTTTATTTTCCGCGCCCGCGGGTTGACGGGATTCACCCGGATGCGGGGGAAAAACGCTTCGATGTCGCGCTTTACCAGTTCGCTGTACAGTGCGTCCTCACGGTGAGGCTTGCTTTGCATTGCATACCACAATTCGGCCATTTCGGTTTCCCGGTTTACTCAAACACCAGAAAATGGGAAAGGTTCTCCTCTAAAGTACCTTTCCAGACGTACGTCCCTGGGTCATTCCCCTCCTGCCATCCCTCCGTCTCGCGCAGCCGCAAGCCGGTCGGGGCAAAGACCGTGATACGCAACACCGCCCGCTGCAAACCGGGCTGCTTCTGGATGTGCAGCGAGTACTTCACCAGATTTTTCTCTCTCGTAAGAATCCGCTCCGGAAGCTGCCACTCGAGCGACAATTGCTGGCTGGACGCGGTTGGGAGAACCAGCAAACCGGCGAACTCCGTCGTCCCGCCCTCCGCTGGCGCTAATTTTACCACCCCCGGATAATCCGCCCGGTTGAGCAATAGCGCGCCGGGCACAGCCGGGACCTGGGTGCTGGTCAGCCGGCTGTCTCCAGCGGTCAGCACCCGCCAGTAATCCCAATAGCAACGGTCTTGCAGCTCGGCGTAGGTCAGGCCGTACACGCCCTGGTGCAGGCATTCGACCTGCTGCTTCGACTGGTGCGCGTATTCCAGCACCAGCCTGGCCCGGGGTGACGCAGGATCCGTTAGATCCACCTGGTACTCGATCGAGCGATCGATGCGCGCGTCTGCTTTGTTGAACCCGATGTTCGAGTCCACCACCATCAGGAAATCGCCCGTTGATGCCCGGATCGCTCCATCCAAGCCGGATTGCGCCAGCCCGGATTGTGCTTCACGATCTTCGAAATACAGGAGCAGGTGTCCCCCTTTCAAGGCACCCAAGGCTGACATCCCTGCGCGTATGGCTACCTCATCATCCTGCAGATTCATTACCCGCTCCAGGATGGCCGACCCGAGGTGGCTCATAAAGCTTTTCCGTTGTTGCCACCATTCAGCCGTGACCCCTTCGGTCACATCGGGGGACCAGGATTGTTGCATCCACGAGATCAGGTTGTGTGAGCCAACCGGTTCGGGCGTTCCCGCCACATCGACCGGCCCAACGGCCTGCAGGATCATCGCCAAAGCCGTCTGGTCGACCGCGATGACCCCATCCGGCTCAATTCCGGTAGATAGCGCATAGAGCACAGACACCTCTTTCGCGGCGGTTGGAAAATCCGGCGACCAGTTGGCGTCTCGCGGCACCCAATATCCCGCCAGCATATAAGTCGCGATTGGTTCCGGTGGAGGAGGGTAACCCACCGTAAAATTATCGACCGCGTATGAATCCTGCACGTCAAAGCGCACCACCTGCCCGTCGCGGACTTCGAGGATGCCAAACGCGGAGATGAAACCACCGCTGGCGCGCAACTCGTCGTTGTTCTGTACCACCAGCAGGTAGGTCTGCGGCTCATCCTTGCCCCCCAGACCGGGCAGCAAACCGAGCAGCCTGATACCTGCCTGGAGCTGGTTAAAATTGCTGTCAATGCTGCGCAGCCGCCTGCCCCACTTTCCGGGGATGGCAGACGGGTCAAGCTCCCCCCTCACCTGTTCCGCACCGGCAAGGGCTTGCTCAGCGGCCCGAAAATCATCCTGATGCTCTTCAATAGCGCCCAAGAGCCTCCGGCTCAACGGGTCGGGCTTGCTGCCGGTCGGCATGGGGGCGAGGATCGGTGCGATTCCTTCCAACGTTCGGTTTACCGCGCCTGCCAGGTTGCTCGCATAGATGATCACCGGCTCCACTTGCCCCAACGGTTTTCCCACCACCGGTATCCCTTCCAACAGGTTAAAAATAGGAAAGAGCGGTGTCAGTCCCAGGCGCAAAGCGGTGGAATGTTTTTCTGCCCGTCTCAACAACTCCGTTCCTTGCCGGTATTGGTCAAAACCCGCTCCCTCCTCCGCCATCGACTCGAGGGAACGCAGGACGCGCAGCATACCAAAGCCGTGCCACAACAACCAACCTGCCCAAGCAGCCAGAAGAGTGCAAAGAGCCAGGATGAGAATCGTTCGTGTTGCAGGTTTCATTGTCGTTTTCAATTGGTCGCCCAAATTACTGGCTTCTGGAAAAATTGTGAATATAATAATTATATTAGCTGCTCAGAGAATGGGAGGAGAGGTAACTTACCTCTGTCTGAGCAGTAACCATTATACTTTCGACCTTCACAATCTTCAGGGAGTAAACATGGGGAGTGGAAACAGATCCTTCCTGACCGTGGCTGTCATTCTTGCGATTCTTGTTTTAGCCTCCATCACTGAGAGCGGTCATGCCAGCGTGTGGATGCAGACCGTCCCAACCGTCGCGCCATCCGCAACGCAGGCGCCGCCTGTGCCAATCAACACCCAGACACCCGGACCAACGGCAACAGACACCGAAACGCCGGTCGTTACCAACCCGACAGCAACGCACACGGTCGCTGTGGTCTCGGACACGGCTACGCCCACGGCCACCCAGTCAGTCGAAGTCGTTGAACCGACCGCCACTTTTACGCCCACACCGCTGCCAGGCGGAGGCATCCTGACGCCTGAGATGCTAAAAATCATCTATTACCTGGTGTGTGGACTGGGTCTGGTGGCCGCGATCTCGTTGATTGTGATTCTGTTCATTCGCAGGTCGCCAAAGCCTCCGGCAGCGCCACCTGCCGGCCCGAGCGCTTAGGCTCGTTTCCATCATTTCTCATTTTCCTGTATCGCGGGGGAGGAAATATGAAATTTGTGCGTTGGATAACTTTACTTGCTTGCTGCCTTTGGGTAGCACTTGTCATCCCAGCCAGTCACCAGGTTGCCGCCCAGGGAGGGGATCCACCCCTTGACCAAAAGCTATATCTTCCGATGATTCTCAAACCACCCACCACCTTATGTCGTTTTGGCATCACCGCCATCCCCGGCTTGCCAGGATATGAAGCCAACCTCAGCTCATTGAAGGTGGGGGCGTTCATCGATTGGTCTTCCATGCCAAGCCGCAGCCTGCCTCCGGATGTCGAATACGTGCATGTCATCACCGTCGGCGGAGATGTGTTCGACGATGCAACACGCGCTGCCGGTGCCGCCGCACTGGCGTCTGCCAATCCGGGCGATTATTGGCAGGTCGGCAACGAGCCCGATACGGCCTATTACGGTCAGGCGGGGATTCAGCAAGATAACCTCGCAGCCGAGGTCTACGCCCACCGCTTTGCGGTGATCGCTCAGGCGATCAAATCTGCCGACCCAACGGCAAAAATCGGCTTTGGCACGATCGTACAGCCCACTCCCATCCGCTTGCGTTATCTCGACCGCGCCTGGATGGCTCTCATCCGCGAGGTGGATTCCTACGCAGCCGTCGACCAGTTGATCGACTTCTGGAGCATCCACGCCTTCATTCTCAATGAAATTCCCGGAGAGTGGGGCACCGGTATCCCGAAAGGCTTCGAAGATGACTTCGGCGACGCGGTTTCGATCACCAGTTTTACCGACACCTACTCGATTGCGCTGTTCAAGTTGCGCGTAGAAGCGATGCGGCGCTGGATGCGCGACCGCGGTCAGCAGGATAAGGCCCTGTGGATCACCGAGTACGGCAGCCTATTCCCACCCATCGACCCGGTTGGCGGCCCTAACTACGTCAATGTGTCCGACGCGACCACAGCCGATTACATGCTGCAGACTTTCGATTACATGAGTTCAGCCACCAGCGCCGGCATGGGGATGCCATCGGATGGAAATCGCCTCGTCCAGCGCTGGTTCTGGTACAGCCTGAACGACCACCGTTATTACTTCGGTGGAACTCTATTCGATCCGGATAATGCCGGCGCTTTGACACCGGTTGGCAGCAAGTTCATCAGCTACACCGCCCCCTTGCCGCCCTCCAACAATTGCACACCGTAAGCAGATAACGACCTGATTAAATTAAACAACCGGCGGGAACACGACACCGCCGGTTGTTTAATACGCCCCTTTACAGGAAATCACCGCAGGGATCGAGCGCAGCAAGATCAACAAGTCTAAACCGAGCGAATACTGGGCGATATAATCCAGCTCGAGGCGCAAGCGCTCCTCCATATCAAGATCACCCCGCCCGGATATCTGCATTGGGCCGGTCATGCCTGGTTTGACCACCAGGCGCTGCCGCTGGGCATCGTTATAACGCTCGACCACCCAGATCTCCTCCGGCCTGGGTCCCACCAGGCTCATTTCACCTTTAAGCACATTCCAGAACTGCGGAATCTCATCCAGGCTCCAGCGGCGCAAGAACTTCCCCACGCGGGTAACCCGCGGGTCATTGGGAACCTTGTAGGCCGGCCCACGCAACGTGCTGTGATCGATGACCTCCTCCACCCGCTCTTCAGCGCCGGCCACCATCGACCGCAATTTAAGAATGCGGAACGGGCGACCGTTCTCTCCAGCGCGAAGCTGGCCGAACAGGATCGGGCCAGGAGAATCCAGGCGAATGGCAACCGCGGCGATCAACAGCAACGGCGCGCTCAACACCAGCCCTGAGATCGAGCCAATCAGGTCCATTGCCCGCTTGATGAGCCGCTGCGACAGGCTCAGTCCCTTGTGAGGCAGATGTGCCGGTCGTTTGATCAGCCCCCACACGATCCCGCCTGCCAGAGAAGCGGCGCGCAGGAGGAGCATTACCGGCGAGATCCACAACACGCCTGGATCGTAACGGAGGATGAATCGCATCAACCCAAGAGTGGTAAGGATGAAAAGCACCACGAAGGCGAGGCTAATCCATAATCCGCCTGGCCAGAGCACACCTGCCACTGCCGCCGCCAGCGCCGCACAGAGGAGCACGATCTGCCAGCGTTGAGAAGCAGGTGTATGGGAATCGGCGAATGCCTTCTCGGGCATCCAGTTCATCATCACCGCTTTCCAATAACCAATGCCAAATTTCCGGTGGACGTATTCGCCGATGTTCCGGTCGTGGCTGTGCGCCACACGGGCTGCCGGGCAGAACACCATGCGATACCCTTTGCGCGCCAACCGGAACGAAAGCTCCTGGTCTTCGACGGAGGGCTCGCGAAACAAAGGGTCAAACCCCCCATTTTGCAGAAAGATGTCTCGCCGGTATGCCGCAGAATAGGTATCGACAAAATCGATCGCCTCAAGCCGCGCCATGCGCTCGTACTTGTGGGCATATTCGCATTGCACAAAACGTGGAACCGGGCCCCGTTCGCGGGTGAGGTAAGCCCCTTTGGCTGCCACTACCTTCCCATCGGTAAAAGCACTCGACAGGGTTGACAACCAATCCGGTTCGGGAACGCAATCTGCGTCCGTGAATACCAGCAGATCGCCGCTGGCATGCTGTGCGCCGAGGTTGCGGGCCGCCGCCGGCCCGGCATTCGGCTGGCTGAAGGTAGCGACTCCCATGCGTTGTGCGATCGGCGCCGTCTCATCCAAAGATCCGTCATCGACCACCAGCACCTCATAATCGACCCCAAAACGAAGTCTATCCTGATGGAGGACCGCACCCAGGCACGCTTCCAGCGTTGATGCCGCATCTTTCGCCGGGATGATGACCGAGATCATGAGGCTCCTCTTTTTATCCAGCGGCTCGCAGCCAGGAACAGCCCGCCGAGAACCAGAGGCGGAAGAACAACGAGCGCATGAAGGAGAACGGCAAACGCCACCCGATCTTGCTCGGCAATGCCAAAGGGCACCAACCCAAGCATGGCAAAAAAATAAAACGGTCCGACGTTTCCAGGCATTAAGGCTGGAACAGTGCCGACCATCGCGAGCGCCAGCACCAATCCGCCGGCGCGAAGATCGACGGGCAGACCGAGGGCATGCAAAACAGCCAGGTTGGTCGACAACATGGCGACCCAAGCCACGGCTGTCACCAGCAACAGAGGCACGATCACACGCAGGTCGGCCAACCTTGCCGGGCCGGACATCCAGCGATCCATCCGCGCCAGCCAGGGCTTGAGACGATCCGGTTCATTACTTGCGCGCATTTCAATACGGCCTCGCAACCAACGCCAAATCGGTGGCCCCACCCACAGGCTGCCGACCAGCAGACCGGTGGCTGCAACGCATAACGGCAGCATCCAGTTCCGGCTCCGTTCGATCAGATCCACCGGCAACAGCGGTCCCAGCCACAACAAGAGCCCAAGCAACCCGATCAAGTCGAGATATTTTTCGAGCGCCACGGATAGCGTGGTCAGGATAACGTCCTGCTGATCGTCCAGAGAAAGCCAACCGATCCGCGCCACATCGCCGCCCCTGAAAGGTAAAACAATGTTCGCGGCCTGTCCCACCAGGAATGCCCCACCCAGACGGAGCCATGAGCGAGGCTGGACGCCCAGCCCGCTCAACAGGAGCCGCCACCGGC
>JARKOV010000064.1 GCA_029975965.1 Anaerolinea sp.
GGATGCCCTGGCACAACTGGAACCGTTGCCCGCCGGGCCGTATTGGGTCTACAAGGACGTCCGCGTTTACTTCCCTCAGCTTAAAGGCTGGACGACCGAGGCAAGGTTCGAGCTGCTCGACTACGAGTACATCCAATCGCGCAGCTTCGCCGTGCTGCTGTTGATGCAACAGCGCATCAACGATTACCTCAATCCCAGCGTGGAAGGCATCGACCCCGAGCAACTGGCGCGCAGCCGGATTTTTTACCGCGACGCCGATCGGGGGACCCTCACCGGTTACCGCCTGTTGTATCGCGATGCGTTTGGGTTAATTTACGTCGAGGAGTCGGTGTTCCTGCGCTACTTTGCGCCATAAAAGCCTGGGGATATCCGAAAATATGATTAGGGTCGTTGAACCCCCACAAGTGGGTTTAACGACCCAAAATTACTGTACATACTCGATCGGGGACGTCCAAACTTGCTTTTTCGATACCCTCAGGTCCGATTGCCCATGTTGCCGGTTAAACCCGGTCAGGTGGCTGTGGGTCTGGTCATCGCGCCGGGAATCATGGCTTTCGGATCATCGGCAGGTAAGTCTTGATCGGGAAGATCGCCGTGCCGCTGACAGGGGTATTCACCGACGTCGCGCCGCTGCTGACGTGGACGATGTTCCCCGAGGTGCTGCCCGCCCCAGAGCGGTTGAAACGGATGTAAATGGTTCTGCCTGGAATCGAGCCGCTGGAGGGCGTCAGGCTGACAAACGGCCCGAAGGTCACGTTATCCAACGACACCTCAAACTCGCCCGGAGCGACGATATTCAGGTTGCCCGTCAGCTTCCGGGCGGCGACCAGGTAACTCTGTGCGACGGAAGGCACCCCCTGCAAGCTGGTGAATGGGTCCAGGTCGGCAATCACCGTGATGGTCGGGGAGCTCACCGAGGCCATCGTCAGGTCTCTGCGCTGGTTGCTGCCACTCGTCCAGGTTGCCGTCTGGGTGGCCGCGCCGCTGTCGATCAAAATGTAAATGGTGTCACCATTGACCCCACCCTCGACGGCAGGGGTCGCCGGGTCGTCGCCTGGGACGGTGAGGGTATACGCCGAACCGGATGCGGTCACGGTGTAGGTCGCCCCCGTCGCATAGCGAATGCCATTGATCCAGGCAGTGATGACCGTGCCATCGGACACGTTGGCTCCGTCAACCCTGACCGTGCCAAACAGGCTGAATGGAATGGGAGGCGGCGCGGCTTGAGCGGCCGGTAAGTACACCAGCACCAGGCTCAATGCGATCAACACGCTGAGAAATGCCCTTTTCGTGTCCATGATTCCTCTCAGGTCCATTTTCCGGTCTCCAATGGCCGCGTCAGCCTCGTCCATAGCTCATTTCCGCGACAGGTACCAAACCGCCAGAGAGCCGCCCACGATCAGCACGGCGACACCAATCACGCTCAACAACCAGCCGCCCCCCGCCATCGGCGGTTTTTCTGCCTCACCGGTCACAACAACCGCCGGGGTTGTGTCATCCGGCATCGCCACCGGCGCAAGCGTTGCGGTCAGTTCGGCGGGTTGTTCCGCATCCGCAACGGATAGCCCAGGCAGATCGTCCGAGGCAGCAGCCCCCACATCGGGAGTCGCGCTGGCCAGCGGCGTCTCGGCAGAGGCTGGCGGCTGGGTCGCCGGCAGGGTGGCCGTGGTGCGGTCGACCGTCACGGCGGTCTGCGTGGGCGGCGGGGTGCGGGTGGGCTGCGGCTGCTGCAGGGGCGTGGATGTCGTCAGGGTCAGGTCGAGGCGGGTGTTCGTCCCGCTGTGCCAGGTGCCGGTCTGGTTGGCGAGCACCCCGCCCACTCTGAATTGCACGATGTCGCCCTCAACGCCGCCGTCGACGGCGTTCGTGTCCGTGTCGTCCCCGCGCACGTCCAGTGAAAACACCGCATCGCCGCCATACATGCTGGTATACCCCGTAGCGTACACCTTGCCGCCGATCAGCGCCTCCACCAGGGTCCCCTCAGGCACCGCCGCCTGGTTCAACCTGACGATGCCGTAGAAGCTGGACGGCAACACCGGCACCGCCTCAACGGAAGCGCGAGGCAGGATAACCAGGGAGCAGAGCAAGAGAAAACCCGTGATCCTGATCGACTGGTTCATCATCGCTCCGGTTGCCCCATCACACTCGCCACCTCACTTCCACCATTTGATTGCGTTTCTCTTTTTCTGTAAAATGTGGGGCAAAGCCCACATCTTACAGAAAATAAATTACACCGCCACCGTTTAATACGGAACCGCCCAGTTCGACGCAGCGGTCACCTTGATCCAATAGCCCCAGCCGGGGGCCATGGTTGTCAAATCGTTGCCAATCGTCGCGGTGCGATCGTACAGCTTCCAGGGGTCGCCGGCATCGTTCGCCCGGTAAGAATAGACCAGGGAGTAGTTGGTACCAACGCCCAGGTCGCGCAGGGCGGCCGGCAGCGCCCGGTTGGTCGCCGAAGCATACCCGACCAGGTTCCACCCGCCCGCACCAGATGACAGACCGGTGGTGGTGGTGGTCTGGAAGGTGCCGCTGACTTGCAGCGTGTCGGCCGCGGTCATGTAGATCCAGAAGCCCATCTGTTCGGTGAGCGTGGTCAGCGTATCTGCGGAAAGCGGCTCGGTGTCGTATTTCAACCAGTTACCGGTGGCGGCGCTCGCTCCGCTGGCGTCCCAGGCGTATACCAGGGTGTAATTGCCCTCGAGGGATGCCAGCACGCTGGCAATGGCGGTGTTCAACGGGCGAATATTGAACGACACCAGGTTCCATCCCGGAACGAGGCTGATGGCATACTGGTTCGGATTGATGGTAAAGACGCCGGCCACGTAGGTCAGGGTGTAGTTGGCGGTGGCCGCCAGCGTGCCCTGGTTGATCGCATAAGTGCCCACCGTCTCCCCGGCGGCGCGCACCAGCGCGCCGGTCAGGCTGTCGCCGCTGACCAGCGAGCCGGTGGTGACCGTCCAGGTCAGCGCCGGGTCGGCCGCGCCGTAAATCTTCGATTTCGCGTCCGCCGTCACCGTGATCGGGCGCGCGGTGATGGTGAGATTCGCCGGGGTGTAGGTGATGGCGTAATTGGTGCCCGCCGTCAGCGTGCCTTGCGTGATGGCATACGTGCCGACGTTCGTCCCCGCAGCGCGGGTCAGCGCCCCGGTGAAGGCGTCGCCGGTCACCAGAGTGCCGGTGTAGGTGTAGGTCAGCGCCGGGTCGGCGTCGCCGTAGACCTTGGTTTTAGCGTCCGCCGTGACGGTCAACGGGCGGGCCGTAATCGTAAGGTTGGCCGCGACGAAGGTGATCGTGTAGTTAGTGCCCGCGGTCAGCGTGCCGATGTTGATCGCATACGTGCCGACGTTCGTCCCCGCCGCGCGCGCCAGCGCGCCGGTGAAGGCGTCTCCGGTCACCAGCGTGCCGGTGTAGGTGTAAGCGAACACCGGGTCGACGTCGCCGTAGACCTTGGTCGCGGCGGTCGCGGTGACGGTCAACGGGCGGGCGGTAATCGGAAGGTTGGCCGCGACGAAGGTGATCGGGTAGTTGGTGCCCGCCGTCAGCGTGCCACTGTTGATCGCATACGTGCCGACGTTCGTCCCTGCCGCGCGGGCCAGAGCGCCGGTGAAGGCGTCGCCGGTCACCAGCGTGCCGGTGTAGGTGTAGGCGAACACCGGGTCGGCGTCGCCGTAGACCTTGGTCGCGGCGGTCGCGGTGACGGTCAACGGGCGGGCGGTGATGGTCAGGTTGGCTCCCGTGAAAGTGATGGTGTAGTTCGGCCCGGCGGTCAGCGTGCCCTGGTTGATCGCGTAAGTTCCCACCGCCTCGCCCGCCGCACGCGCCAGCGCGCCGGTGAAGCTGTCGCCGGTCGCCAGCGTGCCGGTGAAGGTGTAGGCCAACACCGGATCCGCGTCGCCGTAGACTTTGGTCGCGGCGGTTGCAGTGACGGTCAACGGGCGGGCGGTGATGGTCAGGTTCGCCCCGGTGAAGGTGATCGTGTAGTTCGGCCCGGCGGTCAGCGTGCCCTGGTTGATCGCGTAAGTGCCGATCGCCTCGCCCGCCGCGCGCGCCAGCGCCCCGCTGAAGCTGTCGCCGGTCAACAATGTGCCGGTGTAAGTGTAAGCAAACACCGGATCCGCGTCGCCGTAGACTTTGGTCGCGGCGGTCGCCGTCACTGCCAGCGCCCGCGAAGTGATCGTCAGGTTCGCGCCGACGTATGTGATGGTGTAATTTGCCCCGGCGGTCAGCGTGCCCTGGTTGATCGCATACGCGCCGACGTTCTCTCCAGCCACCCGCGCCAACGCGCCGGTGAAGCTGTCGCCGGTCACCAACGTACCGGTGAAGGTGTAGGTCAGCGCCGGGTCCACGTCGCCATACTGCTTGGTTTGGGCGTTGGCGGTCACCGTGAGCGGGCGGGCGGTAATCGCAAAGTTGGCCGGCACAAAGGTGATGGTGTAGTTGGCTCCGGCGGTCAGCGTGCCCTGTGTGATGGCATAGCTGCCCACGTTCTCGCCCGCCACCCGCGATAGCGCCCCGCTGAAACTGTCGCCGCTGACCAGCGTGCCGGTGTAGGTCAGGGTCGGGTCGGCGTTGCCATACACCTTGCTCTGCCCGGAATTTGCGGTGACAGTGACCGGTCGGGCGGTGATGGTGAAATTAGCCGGCACAAACGTGATGGTGTAGTTGGCTCCGGCGCTGAGCGTGCCCAGGTTGATGGCGTAGCTACCCACGTTCTCACCCGCCGCGCGGCTCAACGAGCCGGTGTAGGTGACCACTTCCGATGAGGTGTAAGCAAACACCGGGTCGGCGTTGCCGTACACCTTGCTCTGCCCGGCGGTCGCCGTCACCGTGACCGGACGCGGCGTGATGGTGAAATTGGCCGGAACGAAGGTGATGGTGTAGTTGCTCCCGGCGCTCAGCGTGCCAATCGTGATGGCGTAGCTGCCCACATTTTCACCCGCCGCACGGCTCAACGATCCCGTGAAGGACACCGGTTGCGAGGAAGTGTAGGCAAACACCGGGTCGGCGTTACCGTACACCTTGCTCTGCCCGGGCGTCGCCGTCACGGTGATCGGTTGCGCGGTGATGGTGAAATTCGCGGACACGAAGGTGATCGTGTAATTGCTGCCCGCGCTCAAGGTGCCGAGGGTGATCGCGTAACTGCCGACCGCTTCGCCTGCCACGCGGCTCAACGCGCCGGTGAAGGTGACCGTCTCGGAGGAGGTGTAGGCGAACACCGGGTCGGCCGCGCCATAGACCTTGCTCTGGCCCGGAGTCGCCGTCACCGTGATCGGTCGCGGGGTGATGGTGAAGTTCGCCCCGTTGAAAGTGATGGTGTAATTGCTCCCAGCGGTCAGCGTGCCTTGCGTGATGGCATACGTGCCCACATTTTCGCCAGCCGCGCGGGTCAGCGACCCGCTAAAGCTGTCTCCACTTACCAAGGTGCCGGTGTAACTGTAGGTAAGCGCCGGGTCGGCGTCGCCGTACACCTTGGTCCGCGCATTGGCGGTCACCGTTAACGCTCGCGGCGTGATGCTGAAATTGGCCGGGACGAAGGTGATCGTGTAATTGCTGCCCGCGCTGAGGGTGCCGAGCGTGATGGCATACGTGCCCACATTTTCGCCCGCCACCCGGCTCAACGCACCGGTGAAAGAGACCACCGGTGACGATGTATAAGTGAATGTCGGGTCGGGGTTGCCGTACACCTTGCTCTGCCCGGCGTTGGCCGTCACCGTGACCGGCAAAGCGGTGATGGTGAAGGGATTCGAGACGAACGTGATCGTGTAATTGCTGCCGGCGCTCAGCGTGCCCTGCGTAATGGCGTAGCTGCCCACGTTTTCACCCGCCGCGCGGCTCAAGGCCCCGGTGAAGGTGACCGTCTCGGACGAGGTGTAGGCGAACACCGGGTCGGGGTTGCCGTACACCTTACTTTGCCCGGGAGTCGCCGTCACGGTGATTGGCCTGGGGGTGATGGTAAACGTCGCCCCGTTGTAGGTAATGGTGTAGTTGCTGCCGGCGGTCAATGTACCCAGGTTAATGGCATAGGTCCCCACCGCCTCGCCTGCCACGCGCGCCAGCCCGCCGCTGAAGCTGTCTCCGGGGACCAGCGTGCCGGTGTAGGTGTAAGTCAGCGCCGGGTCGGCGGCGCCGTACACTTTGCTGCGCGCGTCCGCCGTCACGGTGAGCGAGCGCTGCGTGATGGTGAAATTGGCCGAGACGAAGGTGATCGTGTAATTGCTACCCGCGCTGAGGGTGCCCTGCGTGATGGCGTAGCTGCCCACGTTTTCGCCTGCTACCCGGGAAAGCGCGCCGGTGAAGCTGTCACCGGGCTGCAGTGTGCCGGAGTAAGTCAGGCTGGGGTCGGCATTGCCGTACACCTTTGTCTGCCCGGCGGTTGCCGTCACCGTGACCGGCCTGGGGGTGATGGCAAAGGTAGCCGAGACGAACGTGATCGCGTAGTTGCTGCCCGCGCTGAGGGTGCCCTGCGTGATGGCATACGTGCCCACGTTTTCTCCCGCCACGCGGCTCAAGGCTCCCGTGAAGGAGACCACCGGTGACGAGGTGTAGGTGAACGTGGGGTCGGCGTTGCCGTACACTTTGCTCTGTCCGGAGTTGGCCGTCACCGTGACCGGCAAGGCGGTGATGGTGAAATTGGCCGACACAAACGTGATCGCGTAGTTGCTCCCGGCGGTCAGCGAACCCTGGCCGATGGGGTAGGTCCCTACGTTCTCACCCGGCGCGCGGGTCAAAGTCCCACTGAAATTGTCGCCGGGCATCAACGTGCCGGTGTAGGTGTAGGTCAGCGCCGGGTCGGCGGCGCCGTACACCTTGCTGCGCGCGTCCGCCGTCACGGTGAGCGGCCGCTGGGTGATGGTAAACGTCGCCCCGTTGTAGGTGATGGTGTAGTTGGATCCGGCGGTGAGCGTACCGCGGTTGATGGCGTAAGTGCCCACCGCTTCGCCCACTTCACGCACCAGCCCACCGCTGAAGCTGTCGCCGGGCACCAGCGTGCCGGTGTAGGTGTAGGTGAGCGTTGGGTCGGCGTCGCCGTAAGCCTTGCTGCGCGCGTTGGCGGTCACGGTCAGCGGTCGCTGCGTGATGGTGAAGGTTGCCCCGTTGAAGGTGATGGTGTAATTGGCTCCGGCGGTCAGCGTTCCCTGGGTGATGGCATACGAGCCGACGGCTTCGCCCGTCTCGCGGCTCAGCGCCCCGCTGAAATTATCGCCGGGCATCAACGTGCCGGTGTAGGTCAGCGTCGGGTCGGCGTCGCCGTACACCTTGGTCCGTGCATTGGCCGTCACCGTGACCGGCCTGGGAGTGATACTGAAGCTGGCCGAGACGAAGATGATCGTGTAATTGCTGCCGGCGCTGAGGGTGCCCTGGGTGATCGCGTACGTGCCCACGTTTTCGCCCGCCACGCGGCTCAAGGCTCCCGTGAAGGAGATCGGCTCCGAAGCGGTGTAGGTGAACGTGGGGTCTGCGTTGCCGTACACCTTGCTCTGCCCGCTGTTCGCGGTCACCGTGACCGGCAGGGCGCTGATGGTGAAGGTCGCGGTGTTATAGGTAATGGCGTAGTTGGTCAGCACCCCGCTCGGGCTGAGCTGCGCGCTGATGGTGTATGTCCCCACGCTTTCACCGGGCGTGCGGGAATAGGTCGCCGTCACGCCGTCCCCGGCTAAGAAACCGGTGAGGGTGCCGCTCAAGGCAGGGTCGCTCTGCCCATACAGCTTGCCGGCCGCGTTCGGCGTCACCGAAGCAGCGCGCTGGTTGACCACCAGCGTGGCGCTGATGCTGCCGATCGGCCCGCCGCCGTCCGACACGGTCACCAGCACGCTGTAGCTCCCCGCGTTGGTCGGCGCCGTTCCAGAGCCGTTGTAGGTGACCGCGGCCGAATAGGGTGCGTTGACCCCCGTGACGGTCACCGGTTTGGGGTTGCCGTCATAGGTCTGGCCGGTCAACCCGCTCAACCCCACCACCACCACGGATGCGTTGGCTGTGCCGATGCCCCCCTGGCTGTCGGTCACGCGCAAACCCACGGTTTGGGTGCCCGTCACAGGGAAGGAAACAGACGGATTTTGAGCGCTCGAATCGCCGTACCCCCCATCGTTATCCAGGTCCCAGGCATACGAGATGCTATCGCCGGCAAATGGATCGGAAGCGGATCCATTCAGGGTGATCGAGGTGCTCTGGCGCGCCACGTAGGGACCGCCGGGGTCGGCCTCCGGCGGGTGAAGATCCAACGAAACCGTCCCCCCAGAGGTGAAAATCCCCGTGCCCAGGATGCGCCCGTTGTAGCTGAAGGTGATCAGGTTCCCGTTGTACGCCCCCTGGGTGCCTGCAATCGCCTCGTCTTCGGCGGGAACCGAGATGGTGTACGTGAGGCCGCCGCCAACCGTGGTCGAGGCAATATCGACCCCATTGGTCGACGCCGTGATGGTGCTTCCCACGCCGGGCGGGTTGTTGATCACCTGGATAGCCCCGGAGAACTCGCAGGGCGGCCCCCACGGCTCGCCCGCCGCTCGCTGGATGCCGGTCAGCCCTAACAGGAGCACGGCAATCACCAGCGGAATTGCGCAGTACTTTAACTTGGACATACGACCCTCCCGAGCGAAAAAACGGCGTTCTCCCTATCCCAGGGCGGGGAAGAAATGAGTGTTTGTTGGTCTGTGATCACCACAGGTCTTATGGCAGCCTGGCACAGCGGACCGAGATGCCCATTGGCTTCCCTGGATTGTGAAATTTGTATTCTGAACAATGTGGGACAAAGCCAACATTCTACAGAAAAATGGACTCATAATCCTTCTCTGGCATTCATCCAGGTCAGCGAGGCAAACAACCCCTGGCAAATACGACTCCCTCTAATGTGCCGGATCGATTCATTGGGTAAGACATTCCCGCCGATTCCTCCCCTGGCGGTCTGATGACCATTGCTCGCTGATTTCATTATAACAAAATCTGGATCTTAAAAATGAGATTGGCCGCATGAATTGCTGTGTGGCGTCCACCAGGAGCGAAAAACCTTGCGCAGGGAAACTCGCGAGCGATTCGGCCTGGGTCAGCCTTTCAGGCGGGTGTGCATTCAATTAGTATGAACATTTTGGACAAAGCCACATTTTGCTGGAATAAACTACACAATCGCTCAGGCAGGATAATGGCTCAACGCGGCGGGCCTTGCTCCAGGCGGCGAACCAGCTTCTGCCGGGCCTGCGCGCCGCCGCCCGCATCCCACAGCGCCTCGATCCACCAGGTCGCGCCGGCCTCCACCCACGGCTGGACGACTTCTTGCGCCTTCGCCCGGTCGTCGCCAGGGGTCGTGCCCTCGATCACCGCGTCGAACGGGGTGTCGAGGGTGCGCCGTTCGGCGATGTAAGCCAGCATCTCCTTCAGGTCGGCCGGTTTCACCTGCCCTACCCCACCCTGTCGATCCAGCTTCATCGGCAGCAGCCCGTCGTAGCGCAGCACGCGGCGCATCGACTTCTCGCGCGGCCAGGCGCCGACCACCCAGATCGGGATGCGCGGCTGCTGGACCGGCGGGGGCGGTGGGTGGAATTGGGTGGGGCGCACCTGGTAATGCTTGCCATCGTAAGTGAACGGCTGGCCTTTCCACAGCCCGGTCAGGATGTCCAGGCCCTCGTCCAGCAGCTCGGCGCGCAGGCGGCGGTCGGTGACCTCGCCAAACTCGGCAAAGCCGGTGTCGATGGCCCCCAATCCCACCGAGAGGATCACCCGCCCCCCCGACAGGTTGTCCAAAGTGGCCGTTTCGCTAGCCAGTTTCCACGGGCGCATGCGCGAGACCGGCGTGAGCATGGTCCCCAGGCGGATGCGCTGCGTGCGCATGGCAGCCGCGGTCAGGCAGACCCAGGCGTCCACGCCCCACACCGGCTCCCAGACAAAGAAACCGTCCCACCCGGCCTGTTCGGCGCGGAAGGCCAGTTCCGCTGCATCGCCAGCGTCGCCGGAAGGCATCACGAAGCCAAACTTAAGCATTTACACCCGCATGCAAAGCTGGCCCACCGGCCTGAACCCACGCCTGCAGGTCTGGAAGGTGCTCGGCATAATGGTCGTAGGTGTTCCAGGCGATCCAGTCCATGAAGGCGCGCCCCTGCGTCCAGGCAAAGCAACCCGGCTCGAACAGGTGCTCTTCCGGGGCAGTCTCGGCCACCGCGCGCAGGCGCCGGAAGGCCTCTTCCTCGGCCGGGCGGATATAGGCCAGGGTGCGCTCCAGGTTGGCTTTATACACAATCGCATTGAACACGTCTGCGTCGTGGATTTCGTCCTCAACAGGTTTCCCAGCCGCCAGCGTGTAATACAGGTATTCGGCGCGCAACGCCCAGGCCTCCAGGTGCGCCAGGAGATCCTTCACCGTCCAACCGTTGGGCAAAGCCGGCGCGAGCATGCTCTCTTCCGGGATTTGCGCCAGGAGCGCGTTCAATTCGGCGCGAGCGGAATCGATCTTCTCCAGCAGTTCGGCTCGATTCATAGCATCTTCCTCACCCGTGGCAAATGATGGATCAAGTCCGTACTCTATTGTACTCCAAACGCATCAGCGCATTTGCTCTTTCTTCAACTGCTCGATCCGACGCCAGAGGCGGAGCATTCCATAGAGGAAGAATACGATCAGGACGAAGCGTAAGAAGCTGAGGATTTCGAAAAAGAGCCCATCGCCTCTCGTCGTATTGCCCAACGCCACGATGACGATGACCATCACGATGAGAATGTAGCCCATCAGGTGGCGATACTTGGCGATCTTCGACTCGACATCGCTGAAAATCTCGCTCTCCTCACCCGGCTTCGCCAGCTTGCGCCAGTAGAACCAGCCCGACATCCTCCCGATCAACTGCCAGCCGGCATCTTCGAAAATCGAGCGGTAATTGGCCAGGTCTTTCTCCCTGGAAGTCTGGTAATCCATCCGGTAGGCGTAACGCAGCGGCTCGCCCCGCTCGAAACGGTACAAAAATGGCCCGTCCAGCGCGATGAGGTGCAGCCCCTCCCGTGACATTTCTTCGAGCCAGCGTTCCTCTTTGTCGTCATCCCAGGCCCAAAAAAATTTGAATTTTCGCGTGTAATTTCCGTTCATTTGACCCTCCCCGTGAGCGCACGATCAGTGCAGCCTGTCCAGGGCCTGCAAGCCGTTGCGCGCCATCATCTCCAGCCGCTCAATCTGCCCGCGTAAAACCCGCTTTCCCTTAGGCGTCAGCCGGTAGCTTTTCCGCCGGTCCACCTCGCTGACCATTTCGATCAGCCCTTCCTTCTCCAGCGTGGTAAACGCGCCATAGAGCGTTCCTGCCCCAATTTTGACCGCGCCGCCGCTGACCTGCTCGACCTGCTGCATCACGGCGTATCCGTGCAGCGGCTCGACCAGCGCCAGCATGATAAAGTAGGTCGCTTCGGTCAACGGTAAGTAGCGTTTCAGCTCATCTTGCGGGTTCATGCGCCTCCCTATCTCGCGCTCTCTATAACGAGAGACGATATAACGATTAACGTTATAATACCATACGATATATCGTTTGTCAATATACTTTTAACACCAATTTATTAAACACGCGAGGGGCGGTTGGCAACCGCCCCTCGCGATTCCGCACTCTGTTCTCCGGCTCAACCGGCCGTCTTTTCACCCAGGCGAGCCTCGAGCTGTTGAACCCGCTCCGCCAGGTCGCGGTGGTTGCGCAACACGAAGGCCAGCCCCACCAGGGCGCCCCCCAGCAAGAGGTGGACCAGCCCCAAGAGCGCCAGTCCCCAACCGATGGCGCGCTTGATTGGCTCGACCGCCAGCGAAATGACCGGCCCGAATGCGTTGGTCAATAAATCGCTGATGCCCCGAAAAGAACTGGGTACCGACGCCGATGACAGGATGAAATAAACAGCAAGCACGCCGGCGATCCCGGCCAGGACGAACAAGACGATGCTCAAGGCGGGGAATTTTCCCCGCCGTTTCCGATCCGCTCCCATACCGGACCTCCTACCCCAACTCTACCGTCACTTCGTGAACGCCCGCGCCGAGAACCGGCAGCAGGTTGCCCTCGACCTCGGCGCCATCCACCGTCATGCGCCGGACGCCTTTGCACACATGGCGCGGATTGATCACCGTGACGTGGTATTCTGCGCCGCGGAATCGCCGCACCATATGGAAGCCGTCCCAGGCGGAAGGGATGCACGGGTCGATGCGCAAGCCGTCCAACTCCGGGCGCAATCCCAGGATCCACTGGCTGACCGCCACGTAGTTCCAGGCCGCGGTGCCAGTCAGCCAGGAGTTCTTGGCCTCGCCATGCGTCGCCGCGTCGCGCCCGGCAATCATCTGGGCGTAAACATACGGCTCGCAGCGGTGCACCTCGCTGATCGCCTCGCGCGCCGACGGGTTGATGCGCTGGTAATATTCATAGGCCCGCTCTCCGCGCCCCAGCAAGGTCTCGGCGATCATGATCCAGGGGTTGGTGTGGCAAAAGATGCCCGCATTCTCCTTGTATCCCGGCGGGTAAGAGGAAATTTCGCCCATGTACAGGTAATAGCGCGAATACGCCGGCTGCTGCAGGACGATCCCATGCGAGGTGGCCAGCCGGTCGCCCACCGCGTCGATCGCCTGCTGCGCCCGCCCGTCCGCCAGCCCCAACCCTGCCATCACGCAGATGCCCTGCGGCTCGATGAAGATCTGGCCTTCTTCGCACTCTTTGGAGCCCACCGGGCGCCCATAATCATCGTACGCACGGCGGAACCAGTTGCCGTCCCAGCCATGCGCCCAGATCACCTCTTCCATCTTCCTCGCCTCGCGCCGGTACAGCTCGGCATCCACCGCCAGGCCGCGGCGTTCGGCGATATCAGCCAGCTCGCCGACGGAGAGCACGAACAGACCGGCGATGAACACGCTCTCTGCCACCTTGCCATCCTTGTTGGTCGTGGTCTGGAAGGACTGCCCGGGGGTATCGCTGAAGCAGTTAAGGTTGAGGCAGTCGTTCCAATCGGCGCGACCGATCAAAGGCAGCCCGTGCGGACCGATGCGCTCCAGGGTGTAGCGCACGCAGCGCTGCAGGTGCTCGTACAGCGGCGTTTCGCTGCCCGGCTGGTTGTCATAGGTCGCCGGCTCGTCCAGGATCGACCAATCACCCGTCTCTTTCAAGTAAGCCGAGACGGCCAGGATCAACCAGTGCGGGTCATCGTTGAAATTCGAGCCCACGTCGTTGTTACCGCGCTTGGTCAGCGGCTGGTACTGGTGGTAGGCTCCGCCGCTGGGCAACTGCGTCGCCGCCACGTCCAACAGGCGCTCGCGGACGCGCTCGGGCACCATGTGGACGAATCCGAGCACGTCCTGGGTCGAATCGCGGAAGCCCATGCCCCGCCCGATGCCTGACTCGTAAAAAGAAGCGGAGCGAGACATATTGAAGGTCACCATGCACTGGTAAGCATTCCAGATATTGACCATGCGATTGGTGTCAGCGTCGGGGGTCTGCGCCTGGCAGTTCCCCAACAGCCCGTCCCAGTACTCTCTCAGGCGCGCGAGCGCTCCGCTGGCGCTCTCCGGGCTCAGGTATTTGGCGATCACCGGCAGCACGGTGCGCTTGTTGATGCGCTGCGATTCGGGCGGGTCGAACTTCTGGTCCTTGGGGTTCTCCTGGTAGCCTAACAGGAAGATCACTTCCTTCACCTCACCCGGCTGCAGGGTTATTTTCAGGTGATGCACGCCGCAAGGCGCCCATCCGTATGCAATGGAGTTGGCGCACACTCCCCGCTCAACCGCCAGCGGTCGATCCCACCCGCGGTAAGGACCGAGGAAAGTGTCGCGCTGCGTCTCGAAACCGGCTTGCTTCTCAGAACAGGCGAAAAAGGCGAAATGGTCGCGCCGCTCGCGGTACTCGGTCTTATGGTAAATCACCTCATCTTCCACCTCGACCTGCCCGGTGGAAAAGTTGCGCTGGAAGTTGGTCGAGTCGTCCCAGGCATCCCACAGGCAGAACTCGACGCTGCCAAACAGCGATAATTGTGCGGCTTCGGCGCGGCGGTTTTCAAGCTTTAACTGCCAGATTTCCAGGTTCTCGTTCAACGGGACGAAGTAACAGGTCTCGGCGCGCACCCCGCGATAGGTCGAGCCGATGGTCGTGTAACCCATCCCGTGGCGGCAGGTGTACTCGTCGAGCTGCTTCTGCACCGGCTGCCAGGAGGGCGACCAGTATTCACCGCCCACATCGTCGCGCAGGTAAATGTAGCGCCCGCCCAGGTCGAAGGGAGCGTTATTGTAGCGGTAGCGCGTCAACCGGCGCAACCGGGCATCGCGGTAAAACGAATAGCCCCCCGCCGTGTTGCTGACGATGCCAAAGTATTCCTGGCTGCCGAGATAATTGATCCAGGGAAGCGGCGTATCCGGGCGCGTGATCACATACTCGCGGCGGTCGTCGTCAAAATAGCCGTAGCGCATGGTTCCTCCAGGAGATTTGGATAATTGTGAAATTTATTTTCTGTAAAATGTGGGCCAGGCCCACATTTTACAGAAAAATGGAATCACAATCCACTTAATGATGGTACCTGCCGGAATTACCCGGGCAACCCTGCTTGCCCCGCCGTCCGGCGCAATTCCCGGTTTCACTATATCACAATCGGCGAGAATTTGTGAACGCTATCAAGCGGAGAAATTGGTCAACTTATGGTTTAATACGGTCATAGAAATCAGCGAACCCATTTTACGTCGCTCAACAGACTCGGGCTAAAGAGGTGGTATGGAGCAACCTTACGTGTGGTGGCGAGACGGCATCATCTACCAGATATACCCGCGCTCCTTCGCCGATGCGAACGGCGACGGCATTGGCGATCTGGACGGTATCACCGCAAAACTGGATTACCTGGTCGAGCTGGGCATCGACGCCATCTGGCTCTCCCCCATTTACCCTTCTCCAGACGCCGATTTCGGCTATGATGTCAGCAATTACCTCGACGTCGACCCAAAATTCGGCGACCTGGACAGCTTCGACCGGCTGGTCAAAGAAGCTCACCGGCGCAATATCCGCGTCATCCTGGACCTGGTGCTGAACCATACCTCTGACCAGCATCCCTGGTTCGTCGAGTCACGCAAGTCACGCGACAACCCGTTCAGGAATTACTACATCTGGCGCGATCCCAAACCGAACGGCGACCCACCGAACAACTGGCTGTCGTGCTTCGGCGGCGGCGGGTGGGAGCTGGACCCCACCACGGGGCAGATGTATTTCCACATGTTCGATCGCAGCCAGCCCGACGTCAACTGGCGCAACCCGGCCGTTCGCCAGTACATGCTGGACGTGTTTCGATTCTGGCTCAACCGCGGCGTCGATGGGTTCCGCCTGGATGTCTTCAACTCCTACTACAAGAGCCCCGACCTGGAAGACAACCCGGTCGGCATGTTCAGGCCCAACCTGATGGGCTTGCGCAAGTTCGAGCGCATGAAGCACATCTACGACATCGACCAGCCCGAGATGATCCCGCTGTTGCAGGACATCCGGAAAATCCTCGACGCTCACGGCGAGACATACGTGGTCGGCGAGACCTTCCTCGGCGGCCCGGAGAAAGCCGCGCTGTACTGCGGCAGCGACCGCCTGCATGCGGCGTTCAACTTCGAGTTCCTGCGCAGCTCCTGGTGGGCGCGAGAATTCCACCAGGCCATCCAGCGCTGGGAAGAAATTCTGGCCGGCGAGGCCTGGCCGAATTATGTGCTCAACAATCATGACACCCCCCGCTCAGCCAGCCGCTATGCGCGCGGGGAGGATGACGAGCGGCTCAAAGTTGCCGCTGCCCTCTTGCTCACCCTGCGGGGCACACCCTTCCTCTATTACGGCGAAGAAATAGGCATGCGCGATATCTCGCTCTCCCGCGACCAGATCCAAGACCCCGTCGGGCTGCGTTACTGGCCGTTGATGAAGGGCCGCGATGGCTGCCGCGCGCCGATGCAATGGAGCGCATCGCCCAACGCGGGTTTCACCCCCGAAGGCGTGACCGCCTGGCTGCCCCTGCACCCCAATTTCAAGACGCGCAACGTCATGGCGCAACAGGCCGACCCCAATTCGCTGCTCAACTGGCACAAGCGCCTGATCAGCGCGCGAAAAACGCACCCCGCCCTGCGCGCCGGGGCTTACACCCCCGTGACGGACGGCACGCGCTTCATCCTGGCTTACCTGCGCGAGACCGACTCCGAGGTGATCCTGGTCGCGTTGAACTTCAGCAACCGGCGACAGCAAGTGCTGCTCGGCCCCGACCTGGCAGCCAAAAAATGGGAATTTATACTCTCCAATAAGCGCGGCTCGATGGTCCCGGTGGAGAGCAAGTTGATACCCCTCGAGGCTAACGAAGCGCTCTTGCTCAAACAGGTTGATAAATAGAATTTAGGGGTGTTTTGGGGGGGGGG
>JARKOV010000073.1 GCA_029975965.1 Anaerolinea sp.
GGGTCTTCCGCCGGGAGAGCGGCGCTGCCGGCGAAGTAGGCGCGCACGTAGCCGCCCCATGCGCCGTCGAGCACGCCGGCGCGCAGCGGGATGGCCAGGATGTGGTCGCCGATTTTCGCGTCTGCGCGCAGCCAGGCGATAAATCCGGCCACGTGCAGCGCGTCCAGCGCTTCCTGGATGAGGTAGCGATTCTGCACGTCGCCGGCTGAAAACGCCAGCACCGCTTCGCCGGTGGGGGCGTAAGCCTGGCGAAAGGCGTTCCACACGTTGAGGATTTTGCGGCGGGCCAGCGGCGTGCTCCAGGTCAGCAAGCTGTCGGCGTAAGCCAGCATCTCCTCGGTGGTGCGCGCGGCTTGCTCGGCGGCGGGCAGGCAGCCGGCAGGCTCGCCGTAGACCGTCTGTGAGGCGGGGGTAGGGGTCGAATTGAGTTGTGGCTGGCGATCGAGCGGGGTGAGGGTCGGCAACGGGGTGAAGGTGGGTTCGACCGCCGGCAGGGTGGCGGGGATGTTGGCTGGCGCGCCAGGCGGAGCGGAAAGCGGCATGCAGGCTGAGAGGAACAGCAAAATGCTGATCCATGCACGGGCTAGCCTGGTTTTGGGGGAACAGGACGACATTAATCCTGATTATATCTGACTCGGGCGAGGGGTTGAGGCGCGCCGGTTTGCCAACCGGGCAGGTGATGGTGTGTGATATTCACGCATTTCAATGCGTTTCCCCTGCACATTGCCCCTTTTGTGCCACCATCCCGGCGGACTGCTATACAATGAAGGTGACCGTCGAATCGGACGGGAAGGATCGTCATCGCGGGCGGGAGGGAGGCCGGATGAGCGCGGAGGAAGCGAAGTCGGCGGATCGGGGGAGGGTTGAGGGGCCTGCCGCGATGCGTCGCGCCCCGGTCACGGCGCGGCAGAAAGCCCTGGCAGTCGGAGAGGTTTGCGGGGTGTTCCTGTTGGGCGTGCTCGTCTTCCGCGGGCTGAGGCAACTCGGCACGCTGGAGGCGCTCGGCGGGCTGAGCGGGCTGTTTACCCCACGCAGCTTCGCTCCATACGGCGGGCTGCTGGTCACCGTCCTGGCCCTGTTGATTTTGACGCGGCGGAACCTGACCGCTTACGGGCTCACCTTGCGACCCGCACGCTACCACCTGGGCATTTTCCTGTCCGGTTTCATCCCGGTGTTTCTGCTGGCGGTTTGCTTGACCCAGATCGACTGGCAAAGCTGGGGTGGGGGGGCGCTCGTCTCGGTCATCGCGCTGGCGATGCTGGCGCTGGCGGCCTGGCTGCTGCGCAACAAGCCCACGCTCCCTCCGCTGGCCCTCCTGGGGCTCGCGCTGGCCTGGCAGCCCGCTCAGGCATCCGCGGGGGAGAAGGCTTTGCTGGACGTGGTCTATTTTTACGTTTTCGTGGGTCTGGCGGAGGAAATTCTTTTCCGCGGTTACCTCTTGTCGCGTTTGAACGAGGTCTTCGAGCGGCGTTTTTCACTCCTCGGCATCCCCTTCGGGCCGGGACTGCTGATCTCTGCGCTGCTGTTTGGCCTGTGGCACGCCGCGCAGGCGCCGTTGAACCCGCTGGTCTGGCCGCAGGCGCTGTGGACCACCTTCGCCGGGCTGATCTTCGGGCTGGTGCGCGAGAAGAGCGGCAGTATCGCTGCGCCGGCCCTGCTGCATGGAATCTTGAACTACGGACCCCCAAGCGCTGCTGTTTGACCTGTTCTTTTAGAAAATCTGCCCGGCTTGACCGTCCCTGGTGCATATGTTATGATGCTCAAAGAGGATTTCAACAGAACAATGAGCGAGGATTCAAGTACGACCCCCGCCCCCCTTCCCGAAGATCAGGAACTGGTAGAAGCGCAGGCGCCGCAGCGGCGCTGGAACGACGTGTGGGAAAGCGTGGTACGGCTGGGGCTTGGCGAAAGTGCTTTGCGTATCGGTACCGTGGTGGCTTCCATTGCCCTCGTCCTGCTGGTCGTATGGGTGATGCGAAGTTTGTATTTAAGCGGCCGGGTGGAACCCGCGGCCGATTCGTCTGCGCTGGCAGCCGCGCTACCTACGGTGACGCCGACGGTTGCCGCCCCCCAACTGGTCGTGCCGGCGGCGTATCGCTACAGCCTGGGCATCCCACGCCTGGCGCAGATTCACACCTCCCGCCCTGAAAAACCGCGTTTCGAGATCGACACCTACGAGGTGCAGCCGGGGGATTCGGTGTTCGCCATCGCGGAAAAATTTGGCATCAAGCCTCAGACGATCCTGTGGGGCAACTTCGACACCCTCGCCGACGACCCCCACCGCCTGCAGCCGGGCATGACGCTCAATATCCTGCCGATGGACGGCGTGCTATATTCCTGGCACGCTGGCGACGGCCTGAACGGCGTGGCGGAGTTCTTCGGTGTGACCCCCGACGCGATCATCGATTGGCCGGGCAACAACCTCTCGCGCGAGACGGTGGGCGACTTTTCCAATCCCAACATCGCGCCCGACACGCGCATCTTTGTCCCCGGCGGGACGCGGGCGTTCATCTCCTGGAGCGCGCCGTTGATCAGCCGCACCGACCCGGCGGCAGCCAAGATTTTCGGCCCCGGCTATTGTGGCACCCAGTACGACGGGTACATCGGGCAGGGCGCATTCGTCTGGCCGACCACCGCCACCTATCTCTCGGGTTTCGACTACACTCCTGACACCAACCATTGGGGCATCGATATCGCCGGCGCGCTGGGCAACCCCATCTACGCGGCCGATTCGGGTGTGGTGGTGTACTCCGGCTGGAACGATTGGGGCTACGGCTACGTGATCGTCATCGACCATGGCAACGGCTGGCAGACGTTGTACGCGCACCTCAGCCAGATCTATTCGGGCTGCGGCGCGAGCGTCTCGGTGGGTGACACGATCGGGGCGATGGGCAGCACCGGTCGATCCACCGGTCCGCACCTGCATTTTGAGCTGATGAATGCCTCCGGAGTGCGCGTCAATCCGCACAACTACCTGCAGAAATAAAGCAATGAACGCAATCGCAGATGTACGACCCTCTCCGATTGCCGGAACGTGGTACACCGGCAATGCGGATCAACTGCGCCGCCAGGTGACGGGCTACCTGGACGCGGCGCGCCTGCCGGAATTGACCGGCGAGGTGGTGGCGGTGATCGCGCCGCACGCCGGTCACCGCTATTCCGGGCGCACAGCGGGCCACGCCTTTGCGGCTGTCCGCGGGGCGTCCCCCGAGTTGGTCGCCGTGGTCTCGCCGATGCACGCTCCCTATCCTGGGGTAGTGCTCACCACCGCTCACCGCGCCTATGGCACGCCGCTGGGTCCGCTGTGGGTGGACGAGGCGGCGCGGGACGAGATGGATCGCGCGCTTTCGGCGCAGGGCCTGGAACTGGTGCGCGTGGCGGGTGACAGTGAGCATTCGCTGGAGATCGAGCTGCCATTCTTGCAGGTGGCGTTGCAAGGCGAGTTCAAGCTGTTGCCGCTGATGGTGCGCAGTCTCTCGCCGCTGGTGGCGCGGCAGGTGGGCCAGGCGCTGGCCCAGGTGCTGGGCGCGCGCCGCGCTTTGCTGGTTGCCAGCACCGACCTCTCGCACTTCTACCCGGCTGAGCTTGCCAACCAGCTCGACGGGGAAATGCTGCGCCGCATGCGCGGGTTCAACCCGCAGGACCTGTTCGAGGCGGAGCGCAGCGCGAAAGGGTTTGCCTGCGGCCTGGCGGCGGTGGCTGCGGTGATGTGGGCGGCGCGCAGCCTGGGCGCCGATACGGTCGAAATTCTCCACCACAGCACCTCCGGCGACGAGACGGGGGACGATTCATCGGTTGTGGGTTATGGGGCCGCCGCCATTTTGAAACACTGAGCCGCCGAGGGGCAGTCTATCAACGCGCTCGAGGGCGGTTGAGTTTCGCATGAGTTTTGGCCAGATCTTTTTTATCGTCGTCCTGATCGCTCTCAACGGCTTTTTTGTGGGGGTAGAGTTTGCCGTGGTGGCCTCGCGCCGCACGCGGCTTGACCTGCTGACCGGTATCGATGACTCGGCTGCGCAACTGGTGCGCCACTGGCTGGAGAACGAATCCTCGCGCGACCGGTTGATCGCCGCTTCCCAGCTTGGCATCACGCTGGTCAGCCTGGCGCTGGGCGCTGCCGGTGAAAACGCCTTCGAGGCCTGGCTGGACCCCTACTTCCACGACCTTCCGCTTCCCCCACAGGTGCAGTTTCTCAAAGGTTTGGTGACGGCGTTGCCGTTAATCCTCTCGTTGACCGTGGTGACCAGCCTGCACGTCGTGCTGGGCGAGCAGGTGCCCAAGGTGGCGGTGCTGCGCAACCCAGAGCGCTTCGCCCTGGTCGCGGCGCGCCCGATGCAGGTCTTCATCTTCGTCTTCCGCGGGTTCGTCAGCCTGCTGGACTGGGCCACGCGCAGCATTCTCAAGCTCGCGGGGCTGACTTCCAACGGTCACGCGCACTCGGCGGTCAGCTCGCTGGATGAGCTGCGCCAGATCGTCTCGGGACCGGAGGTGGAAAACATCGTCGATCCGCCAGAGCGCGAGATGCTCTCGGCGGTGATCGATTTCAGCGGCCTGGTCGTGCGCCAGGTGGTCATTCCGCGCACCGAGCTGGTCGCGGTGGAAGCCGGGGCTTCACTGCGCGAAGTGGCCCAGCTGGCTGCCCAGGAAGGGGTGACCAAGCTGCCGGTGTATGAAAACAACCTGGACCAGATCATCGGCGTGATCCATCTCAAGGACTTGATGTCTCGTTGGTTGGAGAATAACCTGCAGGATGGCGCGGCGCGTGACCTGGCTCGCGAGGCTTTTTTCGTGCCGGATAGCCTGCCGGTCAACGATCTGCTGGTGCAGTTCCGCGAGCGCCGCCAGCACATGGCGATCGTTCTCGACGAATATGGCGGCACGGCCGGGCTGGTGACGCTGGAAGACCTGTTGGAGGAGATTGTCGGTGACGTCCAGGACCCCTTTGACCTAGAGCCGCCTGAGATCGAGCACCTGCCGGACGGGACGGCCTTGATCGACGGGATGACCCTGATCGATGAGATCAATTCCAGCTTTGGGTTGCACCTGGCGGACGCGAATTACGACACCATCGCGGGTTACGTGCTGGGGCGGCTGGGGCATATCCCACAAGCCGGCGAGGTGATTGAAGAGCCTACAGAGGGCATCCGTCTCAAGGTGGAAAGCATGGACCGCCTGCGCATTGCGCGGGTCGCGCTGAGCCGCCTCTAACAGCCCGCGATCTATCCATCTCCATGTCCAACCGAGACGGCGACCGGATGTAAAATTAGGCATTCGGAGGATTTTTCCTCCTAAAGCTGTGCGGCGAAAAATTCATTAATCGAGGAATAGAATATGCTTCCCCATTGGACGGAAAAGGACCTGGTGGTCAACGGTAACAAAATTCATTACACCCGCACCGGCGACGGCAGCAAGCCGCCGGTGGTGCTGGCGCACGGTTTCTCGGATAGCGGCCTGTGCTGGCTGCCGGTGGCGCAGGAGCTGGAAGCGCACTACGACGTGATCCTGCCGGACGCGCGCGGGCACGGCCTTTCGGCGCGGTTGACACCAGGCGAAGCGCTGGACATGCCCGGCGACCTGGCCGGACTGGTGCGCGCGCTGGGGCTGGATCGACCGGTGATCGGCGGGCACTCGATGGGCGGCAGCGTCAGTGGACGGCTCGCGGCGCGTTATCCGGGTCTGGCCAGGGCGCTGATCCTCGAGGACCCGGGCTGGTTCGACCGTCCCGCGGAGAAACCCACGGACGAACCTCGTCAACCCAGCCCTTACCAGGCATGGCTGATGTCGCTGAGCGGCAAGAGCGTCGAGGAGGTGATGGCCAAGTGCCGCGCCGACAGCCCTGCCTGGGCGGAGGTGGAGCTGCGCCCGTGGGCGATGTCGAAGCTGCAATTCGACCCCACCTTTTTCCAGGCCGATTTTGGAGAGGAAGAAAACTGGCGCAATACGGCGCGAGCGATCGATTGCCCGGTGCTGTTGCTCACCGCGGATGTGGAGAAAGGGGCGCTGATCAGCCCGGAGATGGCGCAGGCGGCGGTTGGGTTGAACGGTCGCATCCGCGTGGCGCATGTTCCCGGCGCGGGTCACAACGTGCGCCGCGAAGGGTACGCGGAGTTTATGCGCCTGGTGAAGGGTTTCCTGAAAGAGATCTACCCCTAAGACGCGGGTCGACCCGCCCGGCGCGCTGGTTGCCTGCCTGGAGCGCGTCCTTGCGAGATCGCGCAGCGGTCGAAGCAATCTCTCCGCTATGGGCCACCCCAATATGGTTTAGAATCAAAGGTATGACCCAATTCGTAGAGGTGGCGGTCAACCTGCCGGTGGCGGTGGACTTGTTTCACTACCACCTGCCGGAGCAACTGGCAGGCCGCGTGCTGCCCGGCTGCCTGGTGGTGGTGCCGTTGGGCAAGAAAGAGGTGCAGGGGGTCGTCTGGCGCTTGATCGACCACCCGGCGGTGGCGGAGACGCGCCCGGTAGCCGAGCTGCTCGACCCGCAGCCCGTGCTCACCTCCGAGCAGATCGCGCTGGCGGAGTGGATGGCGCGCGAGACCCTCGCGCCGCTGGCGGTCTGCTTCGACCTGATGCTGCCCCCCGGCCTCTCCCAGCAGGTGGACGTGCTCTACCGGCTCAACGCCGCCGCGCTGCCGGAGCGCGGGCTCTCGTCGCTGCAGGCGCGCCTGGCTGGGCTGCTGCGCGAGCGCGGACCGCTGCGCGGGCGGCAGATCGACTCCTTCATGGGGCGGGTCAACTGGCGCCCGGCGGCCAACCAGATGAAGCGCCTCGGCTGGCTGGCAGCCAACGCGGTGCTGCCGCCGCCCAGCGTGCGCCCCAAGCAGGTGCGCCAGGTGCGCCTGAGCATTCCGCCGGAGGAAATCGACGCCCGCCTGGAGGCCATTCCGCGCCAGAGCGAGAAGGTGCGCGAGCGGCGCCGCGCCCTGCTGGGCTTCCTGGCCGATCAAGCCGAGCCGGTAGAGCCAGCCTGGGTGTTCGCCGGGGCGGGCGGGGGCAATGCGGCTGACCTGCAGCGCCTGGCAGAAGCGGGGCTGGTCGCCTTCAACGAGGGGGAGGTGTGGCGCGACCCGCTGGAGCGCATGGAGTTCACCCTCAACGACGCGCCGGAGCTGACCCAGGCACAGGGTGAGGTGTGGCAGACGGTGGCGGCTTCGATCAGCCGCGCCGCTCAAGGCGAGTCCATCCAGCCGCACCTGCTGCATGGCATTACCAGCTCGGGCAAGACAGAAATTTACCTTCAGGCGGTCGGCGAGACTTTGCGCCTGGGTCGGCAGGCGCTGGTGCTTGTACCGGAAATTTCGCTCACCCCGCAAACGGTGCGGCGCTTCGCCGCGCGCTTCCCCGGGCAGGTCGGTTTGATCCATTCGCGCCTTTCGACCGGTGAGCGTTACGACACCTGGCGGCGGGCGCGGTCGGGCGAGCTGCCGGTGATCGTCGGGCCGCGCAGCGCGCTGTTCACCCCGCTGCCCGACCTGGGGTTGATCGTGGTGGACGAGTGCCACGACGAGTCTTACTACCAGGATGACTTCCCGCCGGCTTACTCGGCGGTGGAGGCGGCGCTGGCGCTGGGGCGGATCTCGCGGGCGCTGGTGCTGCTCGGTTCCGCCACCCCGGACGTGAGCCTGGTGCAGCGCGCGCGGATGGCGAAATGGCCGCTGCTCAGCCTGCCGGCGCGCATCCTGGCTCATCGCCAGGCCGTGGCGCAGCAGTTCCGCAGCCTCGGCCGCCCGGCGCCCGACCTGGCCGCCGAGGGCGAAAGCGCGCTGATCGAGCTTCCCCCGGTGCAGGTGGTCGACATGCGCCAGGAGCTCAAGGCGGGCAACCGCACCATCTTCAGCCGCGCGCTGCAGCGCGAGCTGGAGCAGGTGCTGCAGCGCGGCGAGCAGGCCATCCTTTTCCTCAACCGGCGCGGTTCGGCCACCTACGTCTTCTGCCGCGAATGCGGGGCGGCGCTCAAATGCCCCCGCTGTGACCTGCCGCTGACCTTTCACGCCAACGCCGATGCGCTGATCTGTCATACCTGCAATTACCGGCGCAAGATGCCCGCCAAATGTCCGGCTTGCGGGAGCGCCTCGATCCGCCAGGTTGGGTTGGGCACCGAGCGCGTGGAAACGGAAGTGCAGGCTCGCTTCCCTGGTGCGCGGACGCTGCGTTGGGACTGGGAGACCACCCGCGAAAAGGACGCTCACGACCTGATCCTGTCGCACTTTGCCGCGCAGCGCGCCGACGTGCTGATCGGCACGCAGATGGTCGCCAAAGGGCTCGACCTGCCGCTGGTCACGCTGGTCGGGGTGATTCTGGCGGACATTGGGCTGCAACTGCCGGATTACCGCGCCGGCGAGCGCGGATTCCAACTGCTCACCCAGGTGGCAGGGCGCGCCGGGCGCAGCCCGCTGGGCGGGCGGGTGGTGCTGCAGACCTACCTCCCCGAGCATTACGCCATCCAGGCAGCCAGCCGGCACGATTACCAGGGCTTCTTGCGCCAGGAGCTGGATTACCGGCGCAAGTTGGGCTACCCGCCCTTTGCCCGGCTGGCGCGACTCGAGCTACGCGACACCGACGAGCGCCTCGCTGAGCAGGAAGCGCGCCGCATGGGCGACCTGGTGCGGGGCTGGCTCGAAGCAGGCGGGCATCGCGGCACCGAGATGATCGGGCCGGCGCCGTGCTTTTTCAGCCGGCAGGGGGGGCAGTACCGCTGGCAGATCATCCTGCGCGGGCCCGACCCGGCGGCGGTGCTGCGCGGGCAGGTGCTGGGCGATTGGCGCGTCCAGGTGGACCCGGTTTCGCTGCTGTAAGGGGCGAATGTAGACCCAATTGACAGGATTTTCCCTCCCGCTTCGCCCGTGAAGGCACTTATCGGCTATAATGGGGGCACAGTCATCGAGCAAAAGCGTCTAAATTTAAGCTGCGGGTTCTCACAAGGTCTGCCTGGGCCTGAATATCGAGACGTTATTCGATGCCTTAACCAAACATCAGGAACTGTCCATGCGGCGCGAAGTGTTGACCTGGGAAGATGTCGATAAGCTGATCGACCACCTGATCCCGCAATTCGAAACCGAATTTGAAGCGATGATCGTCATTACCCACGGGGGGATCGTGCCGGGGGGGATTCTGGCCGAGGCGCTGAAGATTGACGACCTGTTCATCGCTTCGGTGGATTTTCCTGCCGAGATGGAACTGGAAAAGCAGCGCGAAAAGACCCGCCTGCTGGCCTGGCCCAAATTCCTGCAGTTCCCCGACGATACCCTGGTGCGCGGGCGCCGCTTGCTGGTGGTGGACGACGTGTGGGGCTCGGGCCGCACGATGACGGCGGTGAAGAACCGCATCACCGGCAGCGCGGGGATCGCCTCGACCTGCGTGCTGCATTTCAACCCATACCGCAGCCTGTTTGGCACGCTGCGCCCCGACTACTACGCTGCGGTGACCGACGCCCACATCGTCTATCCCTGGGAGATCAAGCGCGGCCCAGAGGCGGTGCTGCTGAGAGATTTCTAAGCGATTGACCAACCGATCCAGGCTGCCGCAAGGCAGCCTGGATCGGTTAAAATACCATGCATGCCTCTTCTCTCCGCAATCGGGCTGGGCAAGTCCTACGGGCCGGTCGATATTTTCAGCGAGGTGAATCTCTCTATCCCGCACCGGGCGCGCATCGGCCTGGTGGGGGCGAACGGGGTTGGCAAGACGACGCTGCTGCGCGTGCTGGTCGGGGATGAAGAGGCCACGCATGGGGCGGTGCAGGTGGCGAAGGGCGTGCGCGTGGGCTACCTGCCGCAGCGCCCTGACCTGGCGACCTCGCGCACGATCTGGCAGGAGTGCCTGAGCGCCTTCAGCGAGCTGCTCGAGCTGCAGAGCGAGCTGGCCCGCCAGGAGCGCGCCATGGCCGAGCGCCCTGGTGACGTGGCGTTGATCGAGGCATATGGTCGCCTGCAGGCCGAATTCGAGAGGCACGGTGGGTACACCTTCGAGACGCGCATCCGCCAGACCCTGGCCGGGCTGGGCTTTGAGCCGGCCGACTACCGCCGCCCGCTCAACCAGTGCTCGGGGGGGCAGCAGACGCGGGCATTCCTGGCGCGTCTGCTGCTCAGCGACCCCGACCTGCTCCTCCTGGACGAGCCGACCAATCACCTCGATATCCAGGCAATCGAGTGGCTGGAGAAAACCCTGCGCGATTGGAAAGGCGGGGTGCTGATCGTCTCGCACGACCGCTACTTCCTCGACCAGGTGGTCGAAGACATCTGGGAGATGACGCCGGCGCTTGAGCTGTACAACGGCAACTACAGCGCCTACCTGCAGCAGCGCGAGGAGCGCTACCAACGGCGCATGGAGGAATACGAGGCGCAGCAGGCGTTGATCGAAAAAGAGGAAGAGTACATCCGGCGCAATCTGGCCGGTCAGAACACCAGCCAGGCCAAGGGACGCCGAACGCGCCTGGAGCGCCTGCTCGAAACGGCGCGAATCACCCCACCGGTGCAGCCGCGCAGCCTGCGTTTTCGCCTCACCCCGGCGCTGCGCTCCGGCGACCTGGTGCTGCGCACCTACGGCCTGGGGGTGGGTTATCAGGACGAAGGCCGCGTGCTCTTCCGCGTGCCCGACCTCACGCTGCGCCGCGGGGAGTGCGCGGCGGTGCTCGGGCCGAACGGTGCGGGGAAGACCACTTTTCTCAAGACGATCCTGGGACAGATTCCGCCGCTGCAGGGCGAGGTGCAGTTAGGCGCCAGCCTGGAGGTCGGCTACTTCGCCCAGGCGCACGAAGGCCTGCGCGCGGAGCGCAGCCTGATGGAGGAGATCGAGGCCGCCGCGCCGCAGATGCGCCCGGCCGAGATCCGCGATTACCTGGCGAAATTCCTTTTTACCGGCGACGACGTGTTCAAGACGGTGGCTCTGCTCTCGGGCGGGGAGCGCGGGCGGCTGGCGCTGGCGATCCTGGCGCTGGGCAACGCCAACCTGTTGCTGCTGGATGAGCCGACCAACCACCTCGACCTGCCCTCGCAGGAGGTGCTGCAGGCGGTGTTGGGCAGCTTTGGCGGGACGATCTTGCTGGTCTCGCATGACCGCTACTTGATCGACGCGCTGGCGACCCAGGTGTGGGAGGTCTTCCCTGAGCGCGGCGTGCTGCGCGTCTTCGAAGGGGATTACAGCCGCTACCGCCAGGCGCTGGCGGCTGAAGAGGTCGCTCGCCAGGCTGAAAAAGCCGCCGGCGGGCAGGCCAGGCCGAAAGCGGCGCAGGCTCTGCGCGCGCCGGGGCGCTCGACCAACCGCGAGCGCGAGCGCCAACGCCGGATTGAACAACTGGAGGAGGAGATCGAAGCGCTCGAGGCGCAACTGGCTCAGGTGGGGCGCCGGTTGGAGAACCCCCCCGCCGACGCGGGCAAGGTGCAGCAACTGGGGCAGGAATACGTGCACCTGCAGCAGGCAATCGATGAGCGCCTGCACGCCTGGGACCGGCTGCTGGAAGAGGGGTAGAGTTTTGCGGGTTTGTCAAACCGCCAGGTTCTTAATTCACGTTCCCCAATCGCGCAGGTAGAGGAAATCGTAGCCGATGGTGCGGTCGGAGAGCTTGGCGATGGGCGGGAGGACGCGCTTGAACTGGTTGCGGCGCACCCGCTCGACCACGGCGCGCACAAAGCTGGACGAGAACCCGGCCTCGATGCACTCCTCGGGGGTGTAGCGCTCGTCGATGAGCAGGTACAGCAACCGGTCGACTTCGGCGTAGGTGAAGCCCAGCTCACCCTCGTCGGTCTGCCCGCTCCACAGGTCGGCGGAGGGCGCTTTCTCGAGGATGGGCGCGGGGACGCCGACGGCGCGGGCGAGCTGGCGCACCTGGGTCTTGTACAGGTCGCCGATCGGGTTGATCGCGCAGGCCGAATCGCCGTAGAGCGTGGTGTAACCGAGCAAAATCTCGGTTTTATTGCCCGTGCCGACCGCCAATCCGTTGAAGGCCACCGACTGGTCGTAGAGCACGATCATGCGCATGCGCGCCATGATGTTGCCCTTGCGCACCGCGTCCATCTCGGGGAAGCGGGCGAACAGGGGGTCGACCATGTCGGTGATCTCGACGGTGATGCTCTTGACCCCGGTGGCGTCGATGACCATCTGGGCGTGGGCGAGCGAGTCGGGTGACGAGGCGCGGTAGGGCAGGCGGATGGCCTGGACGTTCTCCGGGCCGAGGGCCTCGGCTGCCAGGAAACAGGAGAGAGCCGAGTCGAGCCCGCCCGACAGGTTAATCACCCCGCGGGAAAAGCCCATGCGGGTGATCTCGCTGCGGATGAAGCCGGTCAGGATGCGCCGGGTGAGGTCGGTGTTGATCGACAGGTCAGGGGTCGAGTTCATTCTTACCTCCCGGACGAGTGCGAACGGTCGTTGAGGATGCGGTTCAGCTCGCGCTGCACCAGGGCGGTGCGTTCGTCGCGCAGCAGAGGCAGGCGGGCGCGGGTGCGGTGGAGCTGGTTGAGGTCCAGCTCGACCAGGGTGAGCGCCTCTTCGAAAGCCGGTCCCTCGACCAGTTGGTCGCCGTTGGGGTCGAAAGCGGCGGCCGAGCCCCAGAAGTTGAGCCCGTCTTCGAAGCCGACCCGGTTGGTGTGGACGACGAAACTGGTGTAGAGGCTGGCGTAAGCGCGCAGGATGTGGTTGACCCAGCGCGTGGAGGCCAGCTCGGGTCGGTCGTTGAGACCGCGACCCGGAGAAGACGACATGAAGAGAAACAGGTCGGCACCGTCCAGCCAGAGCAGGTAGGGCGGCGAGGCGTGCCAGAAATCCTCGCAGATCAACATGCCGGCGCGCCCGAAAGGCGTGTCGAAGGCCTGCACCGAGTCGCCCCAGGCAAAGAAACGACCCTCGTCGAACAGGCCGTAGGTTGGCAGGTACACCTTGCGGTGGACGTGCAGCACTTGCCCGCGTGACAGGTAAGCCGAAGCGATGTAAAAGCGGTTGCGCACGTCCTCTTCGACGAACCCCACCACCAGGTCGATCTGCTGGCTGGCGACCAGCAAGGGCTGGAAGACAGGGTCGTCTTGTCGCGGTTTGCAAGCCACCGCCGAAGCCAGGTCTTGCAGCACGTACCCGGTGAGCGAAAGCTCGGGGAAAACGAGCAGGTCGGCGCCGCGGGCAACGGCCTGCTCCGCGATGGCGAGGTGCTTCTCGAGATTTTTCGGGACGTTGCCCAAAACGGTATTAATCTGTGCGAGGGCAATCGAGCATTTCATACGGGCTGGTCGGGTCCTTTCCCTTTTTGACGGGCGGTAAAGTTGAGCCAGGCAAACAGGCCAAAGTAGGGCACCAGGAGCACCAGGTAAATCCAGGTGTCCACGCGCAGGTCGTTCCAGGTCTGGATTGGGTCGACCCGCAGCAGCGATGCGACCAGGCTGACCAGTACCAGCCAGGCGGTTGCCAGGCTGAAAAGCCAGCCGGAGGGGCGTGGAAGCGGGGTGAGCGTCTCCATCAGATAGTAAAACACCGCCAGGGCGATCGCCGCACCGAGCTGAACCGGCATGCGCGGGGCGAGGACGCCGCTTTCATCCAGGGCGCGCACCGCCCACCAGGTGCCCGCCGGCAATTGCGGGCCGTAGGCGTCGCCGACCAGCCAGCAGCCCAGCCAGGCGCCCACCGCCAGCGGCGGGATGAGCGGGTAGAGCCAATCGGCCAGGCGCAAGACCTTCACCCGGTCGAGCGCGGCGGCCAGCGCCAGACCGAGCGTGCCGCCGAGGATGGCTCCCGGGGCAGCCAGCCCGCCGCGCCAGATTTCCAGCACCTCCAGCGGATGGGCGCTGAAGTAAGCCGGGTTGAGCAGGGCGTAGGCGATGCGCGCGCCCACCAGGCTGCCCGCCAGGGCGATCAGCGCGGCATCCAGCCATTGACCGGAGCGCTGGCGGCCGATGCGAAACAGTCCGAGCACGGCGCCCACGCCGACTGCAATCGCGAATGCGTTCAAGGCTACCCCCGCTGTGCTTTGCTAAGTCTGCTGTCGTGTTCGGCTGACCGGCAAGCGCGCCTGCCGGTCAGCTACAAAATATCATACCATAAGTGTCATCTGGGATTTGGCGCGCCGCGCTTGCCCGCTTAAACGCAACCGGCGGGGGGGGGGGGGG
>JARKOV010000074.1 GCA_029975965.1 Anaerolinea sp.
AAAGTTAAACCAGCTCGATCCTCGCGGGATGTGCCCCAGCTCGTTCCAGTGTTCCCAGGCCAGGACGGCGGTGGAATACCCCCAACGGGCAACCCGGTAGCGGAAATTGCGCTTCCAGTAATTAATGTGATCCAGGTCCGCCGCGCCCGCCCCGCTGCCGTCGGGGTACTCGTAAACGGAGGCGTCCCAGATCCAATAGGCGTCCCCGTGAGAAGCCAACTGGATGTATACGCCGTTTCGCTCGGCGGCCGCGATGATTTTGTCCTCTTCGAAGTTGCCGCGCTGGTTCATCTGGGTGCCTTTGGCCAGGTTGTCGACCCGGTACCTGGGATCGCCTGTCTTGTCAAAATTGTCAGTCGGGCGGTAATCTTCTGGAAAGCGGTAGGCATCGTAATGACCTTCCACGGTCAGCCCGAATCCGTCGTTTTGGTCCCAAATCCTGACGAAGTTGACCCCGTGCTGTTGAAACTGCCGGAAGGCCGACTCGTAATCGTAGCTGCGCCCAGCGCCGGACCACCATTGCTGCCCGGCGGAGATGGGAACGAAGGAAGCGCCGCTGCTGAATTCCAGGAAGCGGTTGTCTCGAGGCGAAACGCGGACGAAGCCCGGCGATTCGGACGGGAGGGATTGAAAAGAATATAAGGGCGAGCTCCACGAGCCAAACTTGTCTTGAATGCGGATGAAGTACGTGTACCCGCCGGTTTCTTCAGGGGTAAAGCGGATTTTCCAATGCGGAGAGCCGGTGGGCGTCATCACCTCCGCGCCGCCGCGCCGCGAGCGGATGAAATCCTGGTAGTAGAAGGCCGGGAGGGTGATCCGGCGACCGGAAGGGCTGGTGATGTGGGCGTCGATGCTGATGCCATCCACCCCGTAGGGCGACTGGCGCTTGGGATCTTTGGCGGGGGTATCGCTGGGGTCGTAATAATAATAGGGCAGCATCGCCTCGCGGGCCTGCCGGTAGCGGTCGGGGTAGGCAAAATCGGGCATCTCCGGAAAGACGCGCGAAATCGAAAACGAGGCCTCGTATTTTTCAAAGCGACCGACTTCCGCCGGCCCCGGCGTAAATTCGGTGATGGTGGTGGGCGCGTGGGCTGTCGCTCCGCCGACCGCCAGGATCAAGGCGACAAGCGCCGCCGCATAGATCAATTTTCTCATCGGTCGTTCGATTATACCCGCTGCGCCAAAGAAGATTTGGGTCTGCCGGGCCGCTGGAGGGAAAACCCCGCTTTTGAGACGAATTTGAGACGCGGCTTGCTTATCCTGTGGAAAACCACACGATGAGGAGCAACCAATGACTGATTTAACAACCCGTGAGGTGACCATCGAGACGCTGCCGCCCATGCGGGTGGCCTGCCTGCGCGTGGTCAGCGCGACGCCCGAGGAGGACGGCGGGAAACGCATCGAACAGTGGATTGCGGCGCAGCACATCCCCGGCGAGGTGCGCAGTTTCGGCTTCGATACGGACGTGACCCCGGAAGAAGAGAAAGCTGGCTTGCGCGGCTACGAGATGTGGCGCACGGTGCCCGAAAACGTGCAGCCTTCGGAGGGGGTGACGATTCAAGATTTTCCAGGCGGCCTGTACGCAACGGTGACGCTGGAGCGCTGCTTCGAGGACCCCTTCGAGCGCATCCCCGGCGGCTGGAAAGAATTGCACCAGTGGGTGGTGCAGAGCGCAGCCTACCAGAGCGCCGGTCACCAGTGGCTGGAAGAGGTGGTGCAGATGGATTACGGCCCGACCTTAAAACTGTACCACCCGGTGATGAACAAACCCGGCTGAGCAGCAACCCAATTGAATATTCAGGCGCCGGCCAGCACCAGGCGGCGCCTTTTGCCCATGCCGGTGGGCGGAATGTGCAACCAGGCGCCCGCCGACCCGGCCGGTTGGAGGCTGAATCCCTCGCCAAACGGGTCGAGGACGACCCGCCGGTGGGCGGTGCCCAGGTGGGCGGGCAGATAGATGACCCCGGGCGCGGAGACCGCGGGGTCTTCCTGCCAGGCGCACTCGAAAGCCGCGCTTTGCGGATCGAAGCGGTATTCTTCCAGCACACCGGCGACCCGCTCGGGGTAAGGTCGCCAGAGCGCCGGAAAGCAGGCAAACTCCGCCAGTCCGGGCTGGTAGGCCCAATACGTGTCGGAGCAGAGCAGGTGCTCGAAAAGCCGCCCGACCTGCTGGGCGGCGGGCAGCGTGCCGGGCAGGTCGCCGAACGCGCCCCACTCGCCGACCAGCATCGGCCAGTTGCGTCGGCGCGCGGTCTCGGCATGCCGGGTGAAGATCAGCTCCACCCGCTCCGGGCTGGCTGAGCCGACGTCGGCGGTGTCCAC
The DNA here is from genome assembly GCA_029975965.1 of Anaerolinea sp. The sequence goes on from JARKOV010000074.1 coordinate 2,323, forward strand.
CACCAGGTCGTAACCGTGCGGGGCGTAAGCCTGTTGCGGCTCGCGCGAGCCGTCCGGTGCGTCAAGCGGCTCGATCGCGCTGGTTACCCCCATGTTGGAGCCCATCGAGGTCTCGAGGAAGAGGATTTTTCGCGGATCCACCGCGCGGATGGCCCGTGCCAGGCGGCGGTACAGCCCCATCAGCGCGCCGCGCTCGAAGGCGTTGTAGACCGGCTGGGTGACATCCACCACCTGCGCAAAAAGGCTTGCGTCGCGCAGGCGCGCCAGGATGCTCGCGCGCTGCGGCGGGTCCAGCCATTGGGCCGCCAACTCCTCGGCGGAGGGAGCGCCCTGCCCTTCGAGCTGGCGCAGCAGCTCTGCGCCTTTTTCGAAGAGCATGAGCTGCGAGGGGGCCGCCGCCGAGCCGGGAAACGGCTCGTTCATCAGGTCGTAGCCGATCACCGCCGGGTCGCCTGCGTAGCGGGCCGCCAGCGCCTGCCAGGCGCGGGCGTAGTGGTCCTGAAGCCCGACGCCATCTGGGGCGGGGGCATTGTCCCAAAAGCTGTCGAGCGCCGCCTGCACCGCCGGACTGGTGAAGTAGGCGTCGCTCCACACCCCGCCCAGGTCGATGTGCGGCTGCCCGCCGGTGAGGGTCGCCCAGGCAGGCGCGCCATCCGCGTAAAGCGCGCTGAACAGGTCCTGGTGCATGTCCAACACCACGTACAGGTCACAGGCGCGCGCCATTTCCACCTGCCGGTCGAGCCCGCGCAGGTAAGCCTCGTTCAATGCGCCCGGTTCGGGTTCCAGCCCATCCCAAATGACGCCCAGGCGCAGGCAGTTGAAACCCCAGCGGCGCAGGGCGTGGAACTCGGCGGGCCCCTCGCCGCCCAGGTAGCCTTGCGCCGGGTCTTTATTGACCAGGTTGATGCCGTGAAGGATCACGTGTCGCCCTTGGGGGTCGATAAAGCGCCCGCCGCGGGTGAAAAGAGGGGGGGGCAGGTCAGGTTGGTTGATCATCGCTGGTCTGTTCGGTTAACTGTGGACAAGAGAGACGCGCTCTTCGGTCAGCGACCTGGCCTCGGCCATGGCATCGGCGTGGTTGCTAAACGGAAAGCGGTTGTGAAGCGGGCTGATTCTCGCGCCGAGCGCGGTGGCGCGGTAGAAAAGGCGGGTAAACGGGCGCATGAAGCTCGCCAGGCGGGTGCCCCGGTCGAACACTTCGAGGGTATTCGTGTCCCAACCGCCGAACAGCCCATAAAGGAAGGCGTAGAGCGGGTAGGAGGGCAGCAGGACCACCACCAGGATGAGGATGCTGGTGATCTCGTCCCCCCGCCAGATGAACCCGGTCAGCACGCGCAGGATGGTGAAGTGCACCCCGCCCGCCAGGATCGGCGCCGCCAGAGTCTGCCAGAAGTAGAAGCGCTGCGGGAAGCAAAAGCGATGGTTGATCAGGTAGCCGAGCAGGATGCGCACCGGGACGGTGACGAAGGGCACCGCCAGCAGCCCGTAGGCCTGAAAGCGGTCGACCACCAGGTATGACAGGCTCACTCCCAGGATCACGTCGATCAGCGCCAGCAAGGTGACAAAGCGGGTTTTCCCCGCGCCGTACATCACCGCGTCGGCGTTCCAGGTGGCAAAATTCATCGCGCCGGCGATCAGCAACGGGATGACGTAAATGGCAGCCCGCTCAAAGGCCGGGCCGGACGAGCCGAGGATGAAGCGGTCTGCCACGGCGAGCAGGATGGAACACAGGAAACCATTGACCAGCCCACCGTACTTGTAGCCGCTGGCGGCGTAATATTGGGCGAGAATTTTGCGCCCGTTCGAGACCGCCTCGGAGATCGAGGGCATCATCGCCCCGGTGAGCGCCTGGAATACGGTGTAGGCAAAGACGAAGCTGTTTGCCAGGCTCATGTTTCCGAGAACTTCGTTGTTGTTGAGCAGGCGGTTCTGGATCACCAGCACGTTGATCGAGGAAGCCAGGCCGCCGACCATGCCGCTGAGGAAAAGGAAGAAGCCGAACTTGAGTGAATCCCAGGCGACCTCTTTGGTGAAGTGCGCCATCATCAGCAGGCGCGGGTTGTAGCCCAGGCGGCGGTATAGGTACGACCCAAAGATGAACGACACCACCTCGCTGGCATAGGCGGCCAGGCCCATGCCAAATACACCTCCCATCGCCAGCCCAAAGACAGGGTGGTTTTTGCCCCACCAGACCATCAGGCTGACCAGCACAGCCTGGGTGACCATCGGGAAGACCAGGTTGATGCCCATATCCAGGATGGTGCCGTAATCGGAGCGCTGGATGCCGGAGAAGGCGTCGGTGAACAGGCGGTAAAATCCGGGAATCTGGATCATGGTGTGGGTGATCACCGCCCAGGTGTAGAGCGCATAGACCGATTGCGGCAGGAAGGTGCCGACCACGCCCACCACCAGCGCCACCTGCAGCGCCCCGGTGAGCGCCTGCCACCAGACGAAAAACTGCGCGTACTGGATGGCGCGCCGCGGGTTGCGCACGCGGTATTCCGAAAAGAATTTCATGTGCGCCACGCTGGTGCCCATATCGAACAGGCTCCACACGATGGGGAAGAAGGCCGCCACGCGCCCATAAATGCCCAGCGCCTGTGCTGAGGGCAAAATGTAAACCGGCAGAATGAGATCCTGGTAGACGGTGAGCGGGATGAAGAGAAAGATACCGGTCATCAGCGCAAACATGAACCCACCCAGCGGGCGGTGGAAGCCGATTTGCTCCCAATCGGTGCCGGCCTCACGCGCCGAGAATGCCGCCCGGTCGCGCACGAGCGTATCCAGGGCTTCGGGGTGGGCCAGGCTGTAGCGTCGCACCAGCAGAAACGCGGCCAGCGAGACGGCCAACAAGCCGGCCAGGATGGCATACAGCGCATTGCGCTGAGCCGGATGAGGCACCGGCGAAGCCGGGTAGCTGCCAAAACTCAGCGGCTGCCGGCCGGCGGCGCGCATCACCAGGTTGTAGGCCAGGTAGTTATAGTAGCCCCACTCGCGGAACTGGTTGTTGTCACCGTCCAGGCGGGCGGTCACCACGTACAGGCGGCCCGCCCCAACCTGCCGGCTGCCGATGAGGATGTCGCCGGTCTCGTAATCGGACAGGAGCGCGCTCAAGGTGGGCGGGTCACCCGGAAAGGAGAGCACATAGCGCTCGCGAAGCTGCGGGGCGGTGTTCCACAACACGTCTTTCAGCAGCCCGTCCGGGCTGGCAGCGTTTTCTTGCAAGGTGGCGGCTTCGTTGAGAGCGTCCAGCCGGACACCCTCACCCAAGAAATGCGAAACCTGGTCGCCGGTCACCTGCGGGCCAAGGACGAGCAAGACGCCCGCGCCGCTTTCCAGCAAGCGCGCCGCCTGCAGGGGGTCGGGGACCTGCTCGTTGAGCACCAGCACGTCCGCCTGGGCGGGGTCGGCGACGAATTGGAATTTGGCCAGCTCCAGGGCGGTGCGCAGCGAGCCGTCTGGGCCGGCGTAATACACCTGCAAAGGGTCGCTCTGCGCCAGCACCGGAGAAGCGATCCCCGTTAAGATCAGACAGGCGACAACCAATGCACGCAACAGGCTCATCCGGGCGCTCCTTGGGTGGGTTGGGATAATTATAGAGGAGAAAGCCATAGGGCTACCCCCTGGTCGGGGGCCTGCGCACCCATCGGAGCAAACCGCTTACCTTGGAGCGGGGGAACTTCCAGCCTCTTGTCGTTCCGTTAGCAGGTGGGCGGCAACGATCTCCGCCAGCGACTTGACGAAGACCGGCGCGGCGTTGAGCGCCGGGGCGCGGTGGTAATGGACCACCCCACAGCGCTGCGCCAGCTCTTTCAACTCGATGTCGATCTCATGCAGCGTCTCGATGTGGTCGCTGGTGAAAGAAACCGGCACCACCAGCACACTGCGTCTCTTTTCGACCCCCAACCTGCGAATGGTCTCCGCGGTGCCAGGCCCCAGCCACTTGACCGGCCCCACCTTCGACTGGTAGCTCAGGCGATGCTCATGCGCGTGGTCAAGCTGCGCCAGCACTGCCTGCACGGTCGCCTCGACTTCCTGCGGGTAGGGGTCGCCGGCCTCGACCACTTTGAGCGGCAGCGAGTGCGCGCTGAACAGCAGGAGCGCATCCTTGCGCTCAGCGCTGGGAAACCATGCCAGCCCGGCGCGCACCGACTCGGCCAGCGCCCGGACGAAACCTGCATGGCCTCCCCAACGGTCGATCACGCTCCAGGTGAAAGAGCCCCGCAAACCCAGGCGTTGTTCTTCCCGCCACAGTTCGTTCAGGCTTGAGCCGGTGGTCGTGATCGAATACTGCGGGTATTGGGTGAAAGCCACCGCGCGGCGCACCCCATCGGCGCGCATCTGCTGCAGCGCGTCGGCGGCGAAGGGTGGGGCGTAGCGGAAAGCGATGTAACACTTATGCGATGCAGTGTGCGGCGAGAGCGCATCCAGTTGCGCGACCATCCCGGCGCCCTGCCGTTGCGTCCAGCCCAACAGCGGCGACCCGCCGCCGATGGCGGCGTAGCGGGCGCGCACCCTGGGCGTGCGTATGGCAGCGATCAACGGCCCCAGCCAGCGCTGCACAGGCAGCCGGATGATCTCCCGGTCGGCGAACAGGCGCAATAAAAACGGGCGCACTTCTTCCAGGGAAGCCGGCCCACCCAGGTTAAGCATCACGATGGCGGTGGGTGGCGATTGGCGTGCGATCATCACGGCAGGTTGAGGATCGATTGGTGAAAAAGTGACATTTTACCTACTTACAATCCATTAACATTTGTGGAATAATGTTCGATGTTAGCATATACTAATTTCAATCATTCGTTATGATTAACCCATGGATATTAAATTGAACATAAGGTGGTGCGCGTGGTGATGGAAGAGACTGATTTTCAGGAAACCAACCCACATACATCGGCAGGCGAAAGCTATTCTACCATGCCGGCTCACTCCTTCCAACCGCAGGCCTTAGCGGATTTAAAGCCCGGTGAACACGCCGTGTTCCGCGAGCTGCGCGGAGGGCGCGGGCTGGCCGGCAGGCTCACCTCGTTGGGCTTCACCCCCGGCGCCGAACTGGTGATGACGCAAAATTACGGCCACGGCCCCTTGCTGGTGACCATTCGGGGCACGCGCGTGGCCCTGGGGCGCGAGGAATCCAGGAAAATTATCGTCGAGAAACAGTAATGGACACGGGTTGCCACCTATCCACTTCTACCTCTGGGTTCGACCGGCTGGGAGAGCGCTCTCCGGTCATCGCCCTGGCCGGTCAGCCCAACATGGGCAAATCCACGCTGTTCAACCTGCTCACCGGGCTCAACCAGCACGTGGGCAACTGGCCCGGTAAAACGGTCGAACACCGCGCGGGAACTTTTCGTCATCACGAGCGAGCATTTCATATCGTCGATCTGCCCGGCACCTACAGCCTGACGGCCAACTCGCCGGAGGAGGTGATCGCGCGCGAATACATCCTGCGCGAGCAGCCCGACGTGGTGGTCGCGGTGGTCAGCGCGGCCAATCTCGAGCGCAGCCTCTACCTGGTGGCAGAGCTGATCTGCCTGCCGGTTCCGCTGGTGGTGGGACTCAACATGATGGATGTCGCCGAACAGGAGGGCATCCGGGTGGAGCCGGACGTGCTGCAGGCGGCGTTGGGCGTGCCGGTGGTGCCGCTGACGGCCACGCGCGCCTCAGGCGTGCGCGCCCTGCTGGACGAGGTGGAGCGCTGCCTGCTGGGCGAGCGCAAACTCGTCCCGCACCTGCCGGAGATCCGCGCCGACCACCGCGCGCTGATGGATGAGGTCATTCGCCAGATCGGCTCGGCCGTGCCGGCGCCTTACCCGGTGGAATGGACGGCGATGAAACTGCTCGAGGGCGATGCCGAGATGACCCGCCAGATGAAAGCCGTGTTGCCGGTCGACCGTTGGACCGCGGTGCAGGCGATCCTCAGCCAGCATGACGACGCGATGCTGGCGATCGCCTCGGGGCGCTACGAATGGATCGGGCGCATGGTGCGCGCCGCGGTGATCCAGCCCCGCCTGGGACAGATCAGCCTGACCGACCGCCTCGACCGCGTTGCCACCCACCCCGTCTGGGGGTTGTTCGTCCTGGCGGGCATTCTTGGCCTGGTCTTCTGGCTCACCTTCACCCTTGGCACGCCCATCCAGGACTGGCTCGACTCCGCCCTGGTGGCTCCGCTGGGCCGGCTGGCTGCCGGCGCGCTTTCGGGAGCGCCGGGTTGGATGCAAGGCCTGGTGGTGGACGGGATCATTGGCGGGGTCGGCTCGGTGCTGACCTTCCTGCCGATCATGGTGATCTTCTTTGCCTCTTTCGGGCTGCTCGAAGACGTGGGCTACATGGCGCGCGCCGCTTACGTGATGGACAATTTCATGCACCTGATGGGGCTGCATGGCAAATCGTTCTTGCCCATTTTCCTCGGTTTCGGCTGCAACGTTCCGGCGGTGATGGGCGCACGGGTGATCGACTCCGCGCCGGCTCGCTTGCTGACCATCCTGGTCGCGCCGCTGGTGCCCTGCACCGCGCGCATGGCGGTGTTGGCTTTTATCGCCCCGGCCTTCTTCGGCGCGAGCGCCGCGCTCGTCTCGTGGGGGTTAATCCTGCTGGCGCTGCTCTTGCTGGTGGCGTCGGGGGTGGTGCTCAACCGCATCCTTTTCAAAGGCGAGCGCTCTGCCTTTATCATGGAATTGCCGCTCTATCACATCCCCAACCGGCGCACCATCGGCCTGCTCGTCTGGCAGCGCTCGCTGTCTTTCGTCAAGAAAGCCGGAACGATCATCCTGGTCATCTCGGTGATCATCTGGGGTCTGTCGGTCCTTCCCGGCGGCGATCTGCAGACCAGCCTCCTGGCGCGCCTGGGTCACCTGGTCGAGCCGGTCGGGCGCTGGATGGGGATGGATTGGAAGCTGACCGTCGCGCTGCTGACCAGCTTCCTCGCCAAGGAAAACGCGGTGGCTACCCTGGGCGTCCTGTACGGTGGGGGAGAAGGCGCCGGGCTGGCGCAGGTGCTGGCGGCCACCTACTCACCGGCCTCCGCGCTGGCCTTTCTGACCGTTTCATTGCTGTTCATCCCCTGCGCGGCGACGGTGGCGGTGATCCAGCAAGAGACCGGCTCGTGGCGCTGGACGCTGCTCAACGTGGCCTTCATGCTGGCGCTCTCGGTCGGCGCCGGTGTCGCGATGTATGCGGTTGCCAGGGCATTGGGAGGTTGACATGCTCGAGTCGCTGCTGACCGAGATCCGCAATGGCGGGACGCTGCAACCGGTGACATTGGCCGCCCGCTTGAATCTCCAACTCGGGTTGGTCGAGGCGATGCTCGAGGACCTCGAGCGCAGAGGTCTGCTGACTCAGGTGGACGTCGACTGCAACTCGTCCTGCGGCGGGTGCTCGCTGGCAGGCGCTTGCGGTCCGGGACGCTCTAAAGCGCGCGTGTGGCAGCTTAAATAGCCAAACATGAATCTTCCCGAATTTAATGTTCGGGGTGATTCATGTCGAAGAACCCCATCCCCCGCCTTGGGGCGGGGGATTACAGGGGGTGGGGATTATTCGACTCAACGCGCTTATGAAAGGTTAAATGCGGGGCGAGTCGTGTTTGGTTTATTTCCCGAAAACGCTATTCTGCCGCAGGCTGCCCGGCAGCGAACCCCTTGCTGCGCTCGATCGATTGCAGCGCCAGGTAGCGCTCGCCGAACTGCCGCACCTTGTCCAGCTCGTTGTCGAACTGGTCGAAGTGGCCTTCTTCGTCGAGCACCAGTTGCTCGAAGATCTTCTTGGTCGCCGAGTCGGCGTTGGCGGCGCACTCGTTGGCCCACAAGTTGTACTCGCGGGCGCTGCCCTCTTCCATCATGCGCGCTTTCTCCAGCATGCCGGCCACATCGTGGATCAGCTCCACTTCGCTGGCAGGCCACATCTTAACCTCTCCCTTCAAAAAGAGGATCCGTTCGGCGAGGGTCTCGACGTGTCCCATCTCCAGGATGGCGGTGCGCTTGAACAGCGCGGAGAGTAGGTCGTAGCCCTGGTCGTCGAGGTGGAAGTGGAAGTACATATATTGGTGGACAGCCGCCAGCTCGTCCGCGACGGCGCGATTCAACAGCTCGATGCTTTTCTCGTGCATGGGGGAGTCTCCTTCCGTTTGTGAAATTTCCTACAATCGATGGATTAATTATACCGTCAGATGGGGCATCGCAGCAGTGGAAACGCAAGATCGGTTGCGGGTGATCGCGCAGCGAGCGAAGCAGACTCTCTTGCGTGCCTGCCGGGGACAAAGAGAGGCTGCCGCGTCGCCGCGAGCGGCTCCTCGCAGCGACGGGTCGGCCATTGCGAAATCGCGCAGCGAGCGAAGCAATCTCTCTTGTGTGCCTGCCGGGGGCAAAGAGAGGCTGCCGCGTCGCCGCGAGCGGCTCCTCGCAGCGACGGGTCGGTCGTTGCGAAATCGCGCAGCGAGCGAAGCAATCTCTCTTGTGTGCTTATTGGGGGCAAGCGAAGATGGCGGCGCAATACCCGCTACGGTTATGCGGGTTTAAGATTTTCAGGATCGCTCGCGCCGGCTTGCGGGGGCAAATCTTCGGCGATTTTGACCAGCCCGTGTGGAAAGCGGATGAGCAGCTTTTCACGCCCGGCCTGCACCAGTCCCCTGTTTTCCCATTGCTGCAGGATGCGGCTGACGGTGAAGAGGGTGGTGCCCGACATCTCCGCCAGGTCCTGGCGGGTCAGGGGCAGGTCGAGCAGCACCCCTTCGGCGGTCTTTTTGCCGGCCTGGTTGGCCAGGCGGAGCACGGTTCGCGCCAGGCGGCGTTCCACCCGTTCGGTAGCCAGCTCGCGGTAGCGATTCTGGAACTCCCGCACATGCCCGGCCAGCACCTTCATCGCGTTCAAACCCATGCGAGGGAAAAGCTGGATCAGGGATACCATGCGCTGCTGGGACCAATAGATCACCCGGCTGTTCTCGGCTGCCTCCGCCGAAACCGGGTACACCGCGCCCTCCACCAGGCTGATCGCCGCGAACAACATGCCGGGTGTCATCACGCGCATCAGCACCTGTTGCCCGTCGTCCGATAGCTGGTACAGCTTGATGCGCCCGCTTTTCAAAACAAACACCCGCTCGGCGGGGTCATCCTGGTAGAACAAAAAACTGCCCGCTTCGAAGGCCAGCTCGCGCGCCTCGGCAAGGATCATGTCGAGAGATTGCGCAGGCAATCCCTGGAACAATTCGATACTGCTGAGAAGAGAGACATCACTGGCGGGCATGATCGATCACCGTCAGCCTTGATTTTACCCGAACTGGCGCGCCAGCGCAGCACCCGGTGTGTTTGCGATAGCGCAAAGAACAGCCCAATGCCTGCCTGTATAGTGAATTTAACAGAGCAATCCCCTGGGGCAGAAAATCGAGGAATCGGTGAAGAGCAAAGTGCAACTGGATGGAAACATGAGCGTCGCGGACCTGCTGGACAAGTGGCCGCAGGCAGCGCCGGTTTTCATCCGCCGCCGCATGGCCTGCATCGGGTGCAGCATGGCGATGTTCGAGACCCTCGAAGATGCCGCGCGGATCTACGGCGTGCTCCCACGCGTTTTCATCAACGAGCTTCAAGCGGCGATCGAGACCCCCTCTGGAGAGTGATCCATGGCGCAGGCGGCGAGATCGTTTTCATGGGCATCGGCGCTGCGCGCCCGCCACATCGCGCTCCCGCCCGAACACGGTGCATGGGTCTTTTTGTTCAGCCCGCTGGTCATCGGGCTGGCGCTGGGCGGGGTCAGGCTGCCCAGCCTGCTGCTGGTGATTGGGTTGGTGGCCGCTTTTCTCTCCCGGCAGCCATTGGCGATGGTGGTCAAGGCGCTCAGCGGGCGCAGGTCGAAGGATGAGCTGCCCGCCGCCGGGCTGTGGCTGGCGATCTATGCGACGGTGGGGCTGGCGGCGGTGGCAAGCCTGGCACTCCTGGGGCACGGTTACCTGCTCTGGCTGGGCATCCCGGCGCTGGCCGTGTTCGCCTGGCACCTGTGGTTGGTCAGTCGACGGGCCGAGCGCCGGCAGATGCTGGTTGAAATCGTCGCCAGCGGGGTGCTGGCGTTATCCGCGCCCGCCGCTTACTGGACCGGGCGCCAGGCGGCTGACCCCGGCGGCTGGCTGCTGTGGGGCCTGGCCTGGCTGCAGGTCGCCGGGACGATTCTTTACGCCTACCTGCGCCTGGAGCAAAGAACGCTGAAGCAAATGCCAACCTTGCGCGAGTCGCTGGCGATGGCGCGCCCGGCGTTCATTTACAACCTGGCGGCGTTCGCCCTGGTCGTGGTCCTGGCCGGCGCGCGCGTGACGCCGCCCTGGCTGCCGCTGGCTTACCTGCTCCAGCCGCTCGAAGTCGCCTGGGGAGTGCTTCGCCCGGCGGTGGGCGTCAAACCGAAAGCGATTGGCATCCGCCAGTTGATCGTCAGCAGCCTGTTCACAGCGCTGTTTGTGGTCACCTGGCTGGTGCCGTGATGCGATCTTCTTCCCCCACCACCCATGCGGATTTTCACGCCGCCGTCGATCCCTTATAATGGGTCATGCGCGCAATTCAGCCGGATAACCAGGTCACGCTTGCTATCCTCGCCGGAGGTGGCTCGACGCGAATGGGGCAAGAAAAGGCGCTGTTGCCCTTCGTGGGCGAGCCGCTGATCCAGCGCATTGTGGCGCGTGGCCTTCTGCTGACCCCGCACATCCTGATCGTCACCAACCATCCCGAAGCTTTCGAATTCCTGCGTTTGCCCCTGAGCGGCGACCTGTACCCGGCGGCAGGTCCCCTGGTGGGGCTGTACACGGCCCTGAAAGTGGCGCAGACTCCGCGGGTCGCCCTGGTCGGCTGCGACATGCCCTTCGCCAGCCCGGCTGTGTTTGCCAGCCTGCTCGAATGGCTCGACCACGAGCCGTGCGACGCCGCCATCCCGAAAAGCGAGCGCGGATTAGAGCCTCTGCACGCCGTTTACCGCCGGGAGGCCTGCCTTCCGGCAGTGCAGTCCGCGCTGGACGCCGGCGAGCGCTCGCTGGCTGGGTGGCTGTCGCGGGTGCGGGCGTGCGAGGTGCCGGCCGAGCGCCTACGAACCTTTGACCCCGGCCTGAACGCCTTTTGCAACCTGAACACGCCCGAGGAATACCGCGACGCGCAGCGCGACGCATCGGAAAACGAACGACCTTAAAAAAACGGGCTGTCCAGGCTTTCTTAGACCACCCCGTTCGAGACAGCCTCACCGTTGTGAAAACCCGGCGAGCCTATGCCGGGAAGGTGGCGGTCTCCGCCAGCACGAAGGTGGCCTGCGCGGGGATATCTGCGGAGGAGCTGCCTCAGCGCGACCCCCGTAGCGGCAAGTACCGCCACGTCTGGTTGGAGCGTAATGGGTAGACCGGGCCTGCCCGAGACAAGCGCTAGACCCGATTAATGTAAGGATCCGGCTTGGGTTGTCCCTCCACCTCGATGGTGGCGTGGACGAGCCGGGGATACTCCGACAGGAGGCTTTTGTAATAGGCTGCGGGCTGCGGCCGGTGGGCTGTGATCGACGCGACGAGGGCATAGCGCCCCGGGCCGATCTCCCACAGGTGCAGATCGCTGACCCGGGCGTCTCCGTCGCTTTCAAGGCGCGCCCGCACCTGCTCGCCGAAGGCGGCGTCTGCGCTGCGGTCCAGCAGCACCCGGCTGGTCTCTTTGAGCAGGCCCAGCGACCAGCGCGAGATGACGATCGAGCCCACCACGCCCATTAAGGGGTCCATCCAAACCCATCCGAACGCTTTCCCCAACACCAGCGCCAGGATAGCGAGCACCGAGGTGAGCGCATCGGCCAGCACGTGCAGGTAGGCGGCCTGGATGTTGTGATCGCGGTGGGCGTGATCGTGCGCGTGTGTCTCGGCTGGGCTTTCATTTCCACCGTGCGCGTGGTCGTGGCGGTCGCGCAAGATCCAGGCGCTGACGAGGTTAACCGCCAGCCCGGCGCAGGCGATGAGGATTGCCTCGGTGTAGCGGATACTCACCGGGTGCAAAAAACGCTCGAACGATTCGACCGCCATCACCACGGCCACCACCAGCAGGAGAATGGCGCTGGTGTAACCGCCCAGGTCGCTCACCTTGCCGGTGCCGAAGGTGAAGGACGGGTTGCGGGCGTTACGGCGCGCATACCAATACGCCGCCAGCGTCACTCCCAGCGCAAAGGCATGGGTGCCCATGTGGAAGCCATCGGCCATCAACGCCATCGAGCGGAAGATCCAGCCTCCGGCGACCTCGCCGATCATCATCGCGGCGGTGAGCAGCACCACGCGCAGGGTGTTCTTTTCGTTACGGGCAGTGTCGAGCGAAAAATCGTGTGCGGAATGCACCGGACTCTCCCTGGATCGTTCAGCGGCAGATTGAAGAGGAGAATTTTACTCGATCGCGGTCGGCGGAGGAAGGTTGCGGAAAAATGTCGTCAAAAGAAGAAGATTTTGTTTCAATTTTTAAGTAAAATGTGGGCCAAGCCCACATTTTACAAGAAATAAATTACACCATCAGGAAAAAGGGGGATCAGGGAACGGTCAGAACAGGTCCAGGCGGCGGGCTTCGGCGGTGAGCAGCTCGACCACCTCGGCGATGGACGATGCGGCGAGAGCTCGCTCGGCGATCTTTTTGCATTCGAGTTGCGAGCATCTGCGAATGGCGCGCTTGATCGACGGCACCGAAGCGGGAGCCATGCTGAACTCGTCCAGGCCCAGGCCCAATAACAGCGGGACGGCGATCACCTCGCCAGCCAGCTCCCCACACACGCCGGCCCAGATGTGATGGGCATGGGCGGCTTGAATGGTCATTTGGATCAACCGCAACACCGCCGGATGGTATGGGCTGGCCAGGTGCGCGACGCGGGCGTTGGTCCGGTCGGCGGCCAGCGTATATTGGGTCAGGTCGTTCGTCCCAATGCTGAAAAAATCCAGCATCGGCGCCAGACGGTCAGCGATCAACGCAGCCGAAGGAATTTCGATCATAACGCCGAACTGCACGCTGCGCGCTGTTGGCAAACCGGCTTCTTGCAGCTCGGCTCGCGCCTCGTCGAGGAGTTGCCTGGCAAGAGCGATTTCCTCGATATTCGAGACCATGGGCGCCATGATGCGCAAGTCTTTGCCCGCTCCGGCCTGGAGCAAAGCCCGCACCTGGCTGCGGAAAACGTCTGGGCGGCCTTCGTTCATGCGAATGGCGCGCCAGCCCAGGAACGGGTTGGATTCTTCTTCAAAGCCGAGATAATCGACGGCCTTGTCTCCGCCGATGTCCAGCGTGCGGACGACCACCGGCAAGTCGCCCATGCACTCGAGCACCTGCCGGTAGGCTTGAATCTGTTCAGCCTCTCCAGGCAGCTCGTGACGATCCAGATACAAAAATTCGGTGCGAAACAGCCCTACGCCTTCAGCTCCGTGCGCCAGGGCAGCCTGTGCGTCCGCCAGCCCACCGATGTTGGCGACCACTTCGATGCGCACGCCGTCCAGCGTGATCGCCGGTTGGGTGGCAGCCGCCAGCGCTTCGCGCCGGTGGATGCTCGACTCGTCCGAGGCCTTGCCGAAGGCAAGCAGGGCCTGCTCGTCCGGATCCACCACCACCTGGCCGAGCGACCCGTCCACAAGCAGCGTGGCGCCAGCCGCGACGGAAAGGATCGCCGACCCCAGCCCGACCACGGCCGGCAGGCCAAGCGCTTTTGCCAGGATCGCGGTGTGCGACGTCGGGCCGCCTTTTTCAAGGCAAAACGCCAGCACCTTTTCTTTCTCCAGGCCGGCGGTGTCAGAGGGGGAAAGGTCGCTGGCGACCAGCACAACCGGCTGCTGCAAGCGCAAACCCCGCGGAGCTTGACCCAAGAGATGCCCCAGAACGCGCCGGCCCACGTCGCGGATGTCAGCAGCCCGGGCGCTCAGAGTCGCGTCTGGTAGAGCCTCGAGCTGGACCGCGAAGGATTCGATCGCATCCATCCAGCCCGCCTCGGCATTCAAACCGGCCTGCAGCGCAGTGTCCACTTTCTTCAACAGGGCCACATCGTCCAGGAACATTCGGTGGGCCTCGAACACATCGTCCTCTCCGCCCCGAACGACCCCTGCAACTTGCTCTTTCAGCGCCGATAGCTCTGCCCGCGCCTTGTCCCTGGCTGCCTGCAAGCGCTGGCGCTCGCCCTCTGCAGCGTGACCACTCGAGCGGGGGACATCCAGAATTTGCGGGTTCCAGAGGAAGGCCGGGCCAGAGGCCAATCCGGGAGCGGCCGCGATTCCGCGCAACACGCGATTTGCAGGCAGGGTCGTTCTGTCCATCAGGTTATTCGCCCAAGGGTTGCTCGCCAAATCCAGTCTTTACCAGGGTGGAAAGGATTTCAATGGCTTGCTGCTCATCATCGCCCTCAGCCTGGAGCTCGATTTCATGGTTCATCTCGGCGCCCAGTGTCAAAACGCTCAAAATGCTCTTCGCGTCCACCCAATCGCTCTGCGTTGTCAGGTTGCGAAGCATGACGTCGGCAGTGAAGGTCATCGCCTGCTGCACGAATATCGCCGCCGGGCGAGCGTGTAAACCTACTTCATTCGGGATTTGCAGTGTCGCTCGTTTCATCCTGCCACCAGTGTGATCCGGTTACGCCGGGTGGGCTTGACCTCCACCAGACTCCTACATGTAGAAAATATGATCTTTGTACTGCTTTAACAGGCGCGCATTGTATTCTTTGCCGCCGTCCACATTGCCTGCCAGGAACACCGGAGGGGTGATTCCCCGCCTGAGCAGCTCCTGAATGGTTGCGGCCACCATTGCCTGCAAGATAGCGATGCTGGTGACCCCCGAAGCCGGCGAAAACTTCTGCGGCACGCCCTCCGCTTGCAAAACGGCATCGCCCTTCGCCACTTTGTTGTCCAGCACGACATCGGCAAAATCGTGCATCTTCTTCCCCGAAGCATGCCGTGATGAGACGGATTCGGCATATTCGCGAGAGGTCAGGCCAATCACCTTCAAGCCGCGCTCGCGCGCCAGTTGAGCCATCTCGATCGGCACCGCGTTGCGCCCGGAGACAGAGACCAGGATCAGCACATCGCCGGCCTGGAAGGGATGGGTATCGAAGATCGCTTTGGCATAACCGGGCAGTTTTTCGATCTCCGATGACAAGGTCGCCGGTCGGGTTTCCATCGAGGCAATTCCAGGCCCGAAAATCGGGTTGATCAGCATCAAGCCGCCAGCGCGATAGACGAGGTCTTGAATGGGCAAGGAAGAATGCGTGCAACCGAAAGCAAAAATGTTATGGCCCTGCTCAACGGCGTCTGCCAATAACCCCGCGGCTTGCTCGACGGCCGCTTCCTCTTCGGCGAGGATGCGTTGCAGCAGCTCGATGACGCTGCTCAAATATACTTGAAAAAAGCTCTTTTGGGATGGGTGAGAGTCGTGTTCAGGCATGTCACTTTTCCTTTAGGATGCGGAGTTCGGAAGTTTGGTAAACGAGTTTTCCGGCGACCCAGACGGCTTTGACGTTCATCTCGGCGTCTGCAATGAGGATGTCGGCATCAGCGCCGGGGCGGATTTCGCCCTTCTTCCCCATCCATCCCAACGCAGCCGCCGGAGTGCGCGTGGCCAGGCTCACCGCCTGGTTGATCGAGATGCCGGCGAACCGTTGCATATTGCGCACAGCTCGCTCGAGGGTGAGGGTGCTGCCGGCCAATCCGCCGGCGGACGTGCGCGCCACGCCGCCAGTCACGGTGACGTCTTGCCCGCCGAGATCGTATACCCCATCGGTCAGGCCCGTCGCGCGAATCGCATCGGTGACCAGTATGGTGCGGTCGAGTCCCTTGATGGCGAGCAGCATCTTCGCCACCTCAGGGTGAACATGGACGCCATCGGCGATGAGCTCACAATACACCCGCTCGTCCGCCAGCAGCGCGCCGGCGGTGCCAAGCTCGCGGTGGTGGAGCCCGGCCATGCCGTTGAAGGTGTGGGTCGACAGGCTGAGCCCGGCTTCGACCGCTGTGCGAACCTGGAGCGGACTGGCCTGGGTATGTCCGGCGGAAGCGCGCGCGCCCCGCTCAGCGCTGGCACGGATCAATTCGACTGCACCGGGCAACTCCGGCGCCAGCGTAATGATCCGGATCACCCCTTCGCTCAACCACGCGCGGTATTCAGCCGGGTCCGGGTCGCGCAGCCACTCTTCGGCTTGCGCGCCGCGATAGACCTGGCTCAGGTAGGGCCCTTCCAGATGCACCCCAAGAGGGAGCGCCCCGCTGACGCTCTCGCGGTGCTGTGCCACATTTTCGATCGCCCGGGTGATAGCGGCAGTCGATTGTGAGATCGTGGCAGGCAAGAAAGCGGTCACGCCATGTCGTGCGAAAAAAGTCGACATCGTCTCCAGCGCCAGGGGAGTGGCGTCCATCGTGTCGCTGCCGGCGCCGCCGTGCACGTGAATATCGATCAGTCCAGGCATCACCAGCAGGCCGTCGGCGGCGAAGATGCGCGTCTCGTCCGGCGAAGGTGCCAGGTCGCTGAGCGGCTCGATGGCGGCGATCTGCGGGCCATCCAGGATCACGACGCCTTCGACCGTCCGTTCAGGGGTGAGAATGGTGCCGCCCCGAATCCATGTCCGCATCTGCCTGCTCCTTTCAGAAAAACGCCCCTCCTCCTGACCTGCTGTAGCGGCGTTCAGAGGAGGAGGGGCTCATACGAACCGTGCTCTTAATGGTGAATCTGGTTCAAACCCGGCGCATGCTCAGCTCTTCGTATCCGGAGCGGCAGCTTTGACCGTCTTGCCCGAGACCAGGTACGCGCCGACCACCACCAGCACCACCAGTACCAGGGTGACCAGCGCAATGGCGATCGGGCTGCCCGTCGACAGGCCGAACAGGCTCATGATCCCCCAAATCACGATTCCGGGAACGATGGCATCCGGAACGGTGAATCCCAGGGCCGTGGCGCCCAGGGCTGCCAGGTCACCGAACACCTGGAACTGGTAGGCAAAGCTGATGATCAACCAGCCAACGAAGCCCCATAAAAAGCCGCCCAAAATGGCGCCGCGCCGCCCGCCGGTGGCATTGCCGAAGATCGCTCCGGCGCCGCTGGCGAAGAAGGCGGCGATCATGCTGGGCAGGGGGACCGGCCAGCGAATCAATGCCAGCACGATCATTCCCACGATCTGACCGATGGTTCCTGAGATCAGACCGATGATGAGCGAGTTGGGCGCAAAGGGGTAGATGACCGGGCAATCGAGGGCGGGGATGGCGCCGGGAATGACCCGTTCGGCGATCCCTTTGAAGGCAGGGATGATTTCGCCGATCAACATGCGCACGCCTTGCAGCAGCACAAGCACACCCGCGGTGAAGCCCATCGCCTGTAAGAAGGTGAAGACCAGCCAGTTTTGCCCACCGCTGATCTTCTCCTGGAATCCGGCGATGCCGACCTGGGCGACCGCCAAAATGGCAGCTACCAGGGCAACCACCAGCATGATCAGGCTGATGGAAATCGCCATATCGCGGAAGAAATTGAACTTGTCCGAGAATTGGATTTTCTCCGCCGAGTCATCCTTTTTGCCAAACAGCTTGCCGGCCCAGGCGCCAAGCATGTTCAGCAGGGTCTGGCCGTGACCGAAGGCGATGGTATCACCGCCGGTGATTTGCCGCATGACGGGCTGAGCGAGCGCGGGCATCAGGGTCATATACACCCCATCGACGATGGACGCCAGCAGAACGGTCCAGAACAGCGGCAGGCCGAAGGAGTGGAAGAGGATGGCGAACGCCCCGGCATGAATCCAGATCATGTGACCGGTGAGGTAAATGTACTTGAACTTGGTGAAGCGAGCCAGCAGCAGGTGGACGATATAACCAAACAGCATCGTCCAGGCGATGGCAGCGCCCAACTCGGCAATGTTCGCGCTCTGCACAGCGCCTACCACCCCCTCGTCAAAGGTCACAAAGGTGGTAAATCCTCCCGCCGGGATACCCGTTTCAAACATGGATTGGATCGGCACGAGGGCATTAATCAGGGCTCCGATACCAACCGACATGATGAGCAGCCCCAGGATGGTTTTAAAGGTGCCCGAGATGACTTCGCCAGCGGATTTGCGCTGCACCAACAACCCAACCAGGGCAATGATTCCCAAGATGACAGCCGGTATCTTGATCAGCTCAATGAGGAATTGAAGAACTTGCATTTGTACACTCTCCTGGATATGTCTCAAACAATGATCGCGGTGGAGGGCATGCTACACCGAACGGGGAAAAGCTGGCAGGGGGTCGGCGTGAGCAAGGCCCTCGTTGTGCCTGTTACTCGGTCGCTGGTTTCTTGGTCTATCTTTCACCTCCTTGCAGGGAATCGGTACAGGGGAACCGGATGTTCTATGCGCTCTTTTGGTGGAATTCCTGGATCGCAGCCAGGATTTTTTCTTTTATTTCTTGTTTATCGACCAGGTTGCGGATGAGCACCACGATCGATTGGGCGTTTTTCAGGTGCATGGCCATGTCGGAAGCGGCAACGATGATATCCGCCTGCTGGCCTTTGAAAGTCCCCAAATCCCAGGGCAACGTTTCGGCTTTGATATTCTCGGCTTTGAGGATATCGTCGATGAATAATTTCAGCATCATGCTGGTTCCAAAACCCATTCCACACAAGGTTGCAATGCGCATGTGAACTCCTTTTTCACCCGGTTCGATCTACTTTCCAGGCTGGGGGTTACCGTCCTGTGCCTGGATCACCGCATACAGAGCCTGATCATCCTGCGCGGCGCGCAACCCGGCCAGGCTTAAGGAATCGCCCAACATTCGGGCAAGTTGTTGCAGACCTTCAATGTGACCTTTTTTATCGACGGCGCCCAATACGAACACCAGGTCGACCGGATCATTTTGGGAATGCCCAAAAGGAACCGGGACGGAAAGGGTGACCAACCCGAAACACGGCTTGACCACACCATCTTCAGGTCGTGCGTGAAGCAAGGCTATGCCAGGCGCGATGACCACATACGGACCCAATTCGACAATGACCCGCTCCATGGCGTCGACATAGCGTGGCTCGATGCTGCCAGTCTCGACGAGGAGCCCGCCGGCGATGCGGATGGCTTCTTGCCAGTCGCGCGCGCGCTTTTTGGCGCGCACCGCAGCGGGATCGAACAGGGTACGAAATCCGGCACTCTTGTGGGGGGGTGTTTTTGATTCGTCTTTGGGCATCATCCGGCTTTCAAATGAAAATAAAAATCGAAAAAAATACGCTCAAGCCACCGCCAGCAAAGCAAGTAGCTCGTTACAAAGATTGTGAGTCGTTAAGATTTGACAATGAAGACTGTAGGATTAAAGTAGCACATCCAACTACCCGGTACAATCGGGTGAGGCGGGCAGAATGTATCCAATTGACGCTGTTGAATTGCGACTTTTTTTACAAAAAATTGGCAGGAGCCAAAAATGGGGGCTAACGGTCCTGGGTGAGCAGGGCGATGATCTCTTCTTTGGTGGTGGCCGATTTTAACTGCAATAACCGCTGACCATCGCTGAGCAAATTCGCCAGTTGAGCCATCGCTTTCAGGTGCGAATGATGGTCCATCACACACAGACCAATCGCCAGTTTGACCGGATCGTGATGAGGATGGTGAAATGGAATGGGCGGATCGAGGGTGACCAGGCTCATGCAGATGCGGTTTACCCCATCCTCCGGCCTGGCATGCAATAAAGCCACCCCCGGCGCAAACACGACGTAGGGGCCATAGCGCCGAACGACTTCTTTCATCGCTTCAATATAACGACCGCTGATGGCCTGAACATCGTACAGCAGCTTCCCCACAGCATCAACCACGCCCTCCCAGTCCGGCGCTTCAAGCCGGAGGGCGATGGTTTCGGGTGTCAAAAGTGCCGAAAGGGCAGGCGCACTGCTGCTGTCGACGGTCGGGCTGGCCGGTTTTCGCTGCGCTGCCAAGTCCAGGGTCGCCAAAATTCGGGCGCGATCTTCCGGGTTGAGCAGAGGGCTCACCTCGAGGGTGGGGATATTGGGAATTTCAATGGGGAGGGTCGTCAGAACCAGGTCTACTTTGTCACGGAGCGGCGCTTTGTGGATGATCTCGACTGCGGAAGTGATCTCGACCACCTCAATTTCCGGAAATTCGGCCTGCAGGCGAGACACCAACAGCCAGGCCGTGGCCATCCCTTCGCCGCAAACGACCCACACTTTTTTCTTGACTCCCAGAAATGGGCGCAGCCTTTCCATCGCCGCGCCAAGATGCATGGCGATATAAGCGATCTCTTCGGATGGCACCGGTTTTTCGATCAGGTCTGCGAGGTAGCCAACGCAGCGTTTCGCCACGCTGACGATATAAGGGTACTGCGTTTCGATGGCTTCTTGCAGGGGGTTGTGAATCGGCAGGCCGTATTGCAGGCGATGCTTGACGACATGGATGTGCAAAGAAAGCGCCCGGATGAGCTGCTGGTCAACTTTCAAGTAAGGATGGAGATAAAGCGAGGCTTCATCGACGATGTATTGGACGATCGTATCGATTTCGAGCTGGTCTTCCTGCGCGGGGTGCGATTGAAGCAGATCAATTAATGTGTATTGGATTTTTGCGCCGCGAACCTGCCGGACGAAGAAAGCGAATTCATGCTCATTCCATATGAAGTGAGTGGAATTTAAAAGATGCACAACGGCCTGCGCTTCTTCGCTGGCGCGGATATTTTCGAGCGCTTCGGTGGGCAACTGGACATGCTTTCCCTGGAGGCTGCGCGAATTGGCCAGGGCCAGGTGACATACCAGCCCCACAAAGGACACGTCTGCAAAGCGCCGCTGGAGCATTTCTTCCAGTTGCCTGACCAGGGCGTGCGCCGCCGCGATGTCCAGCTCACGCAGGGTATCGGCCAGCATGGTGTTGAGCAGGTTGAGGTTCGAGCCCGTTTGCGCTTCCGGCTGGACGCTGGGATCTTCCCCGATTGCCAGCAGCGAGATGACGCCAAATTTCGTGATGAACAGGTGCACCATCAGCTCGCGCCAGTCTGCCTCGCTGCCTTGCAGGCAAAACCCAACCCGCGGCTGGTAATCGAGCGTCAGAGAAAATCGTTCCAACCAGCTTCGAGCTTTCTCGACATCTTTAAACAAAGTGGGGCGCGACACTCCCAACGCCGACTCGATCTGTTCTAATGGCAGCGGTCGGCCCATTTCTCGCAGCAACAGCAGCACCAACACCGCAATTCGCTCGGCAGACGAGAGGTAAAGCCGAAATTCGGTCTGCCGGGTTAATTCTTCTTTGAGTGCGATCTTTTGAGCGTGAGACGCCTGAACCTGCACGCCAAAATTTGGCTTGCGGATCAGGCCGGCGTTCCGTTCTGCCAGCCAGGCCTGGATGGTGTTCAGGCTGGTCCGCATCATGCGGGGGGTGATTTCTAGCTGCTCGGCTATTTGCCGGATTGCAACCGGAGATTGAGCTTGAAGCAGGACGAACAGAACATCGCGTGAACGGGTATCCAGTTGGGTCATCTCAATCTCTGCTGCCGGCGTTGCCGGATCGGAGAAACGCGCTGCGCAACCGAATCAATTCAGGTTGTATCTAAATTGTACACTACTGTCGTGGTATTTTCTTTTGTTGACCAGGCTCCAGATGGATTGCCCGGGTCAATCGCGCAGGGCGATCCAGACCATGCGCAGCAACTGCTGGATGGACGGCTCGACGGTGTAATCGACCAGCATTTGCGCCAGCCTGCGCCCGGCGCGCGCTCGGCTGATCAGAAACGGCGACCTGGGAAACTCCATGAAAGGTCCGCGCACGACCACCTTTTGCGGGCGCGAGAACATCAGCGTGTTGTGGCTCCAGCCGAATCCCGATTGGGGGTTTTCGATCGCCTGCCCCGGGTAGCTGCCCCAGGGAGCCACCGCCAGAGCAAAGGCGACCGCCGTTTGCAGGTTGACGCTCACCGTCCCGTAACGCAGATCCTCCACGGCGCGCCGGACGGCGGCGTCCACCCCGGGTGTTTTGAGTGAATTCGGGTGGACGAAGATCGCCGCATCCAGCGTGCCCCACACCTCCCGGTTGGCGAAATCCACCGCCTTCGCCACGAAATCCGGCACGCTCTCCGCGGGGATGGGCGCCTCGGCAAGAATGCCGCAGAAAGCCTCGTTCTTGAAGCAGATATCCTGGGGGTTCTGGCTGGAGACGGAGGGGATCAGCGTCCAGGGCAGTTGATCCTCTTGCGGGCCGCCAAATTGCTCGGCCTCGGGGTGGGCGGCGAGAAAACGCTGGTGAATGAACTGCGCGCCGGGATAGTAGGCTTTGCGCAACGCCAGCGCCGCCATTTTACGGCGAATGGCGTCGAGGAATTGCTCGCGCTGCGGCCAGGCGGCGTGGGTGAGCACCAGGTGCGGGGTGAGGCAGGTGTACCCGGAGTTGTTCGCCAGCCAGGAGGTGAGCTTATCGGCCTGGTAGTCGATTTCTCGCGCCGACCAGCGCCCCGGCACGATGATCGCCGGCGTGATGCAGCCCAGTTCGGCGGTCAGCGGCTTGGCCAGCCATGGGATGCGGCTGGTCTTGCGCTGTTGCCCCTCTTCGCCGGGGCCGAACACGATCGTTTCATACGTTTTGTCCGAGCCGGTGATGTGGATCGTGTCCACGCAGGGGTGCGTGCACAGGTAGCTGCCCTCGATTGGGCCGCCATCGACCAGGCGCAGGAAGCCCGCCTCGACCAGCGCGCGAAATCCCTCCTCAAAGATCGGGCCGGCATGAGCGTTGACCGGGCTCATCTTCAACACCACGACCTGGTTTTCCACAAATAACTTGTTCAGCACGTCGGAAAAGGGGATGGCCCACACGTTGCCGGCGCCAAGCACCAGCGCCACCTTGCCGGGGCGGTTTTTGTCGCGGTAGGCGAGCGCCTGGGTGGCCGGCAGTCCGGCGGGGGTGACGCCCGGCTCCATCCAGACTTCCATCTGGTAGCCGGGAAAGATGACCCGGTCGGAAGCGGTTTCGGGGAAGATGCGCGCGGCGGTCTGGCCGTTTGGAAGCGCACAGACTGGGCCGGGCAGCCTGGGATGACCGTGCTCCAGGATATCTGCCAGCGATCGGCGCAGGCTCTTCAGGTTGCGCAGCACGATAAAGCCGTAAACCCACTCCTGGGCGATGCCGAAATCGTCGCCGTCCAGCCCTTTGACCGGCAACTCGACGTCGCGCAGGCGCGGGATGACGGCCGCGAATTCGCGCGCCAGCCGGTCGAGCAAGGCGATCCGTTCGGGAATGCCGAGCGCGACCCAGGCGTCTTTGCGTGCCTGGAGAGTCTGCAGCGCCGCGTCGATTTCGTCGTTGGACGAGGCGAGGACGTGCTGCTGAACGCCGCTAAATTGAAAGCTGCCCTGCAAGATCGTGTCGACCATTTAACACCTCGCGGCGGTGTCTTGGATCATCTCCGGGCCCGCCGCATCCCTCGATTATAGCGGAATTGGCGAAGCGTCATCCATATTTTTTCTCGTGGAATAAGGGATGGGTTAGGGGGATTGCATGATATGTCTGACCATTGGATTTAAAACGGGAAACGCTTAATATCACCTCCAGGAAGTGTCATTGCGAGATGCCGAAGGCTTTGCGGAGGCATCGAAGCAATCTCGCCTTGATTTTCCTCGCGCTAAAACGAGATTGCTTCGGCGCAAAGCCGCCTCGCAATGACGTTTTTGGGGGATATTGGTAGAACAAAATTTCAACCTGCAATCGCTCTAGGATCGGGTTTCGCTTCGCCATTGCGCGATTCCCGATCTGCGGATATGCTGTAGAGTAACGCAACTCATCCTCTCAACCCGCAGGAAGCAAGCCATGAAAATCACCCGGATGGAAACCTTTTACGTTCAGCCCCACTGGCTGCTGTTGAAAATCAGCACCGATGAGGGCATCGTCGGCTGGGGCGAGCCGGTGGTGGAAGGACGCTCGCAGAGCGTGGCCGCCGCCGTGGGCGAGATCGGCCGCTACCTGATCGGCCAGGACCCGCGGCGCATCGAGCATCACTGGCAGGCCATTTACCGCGGCACGTTCTACCGCGGCGGACCGGTGCTGAGCAGCGCGCTCTCCGGCATCGAGCAGGCGCTGTGGGATATCACCGGCAAGTGGCTGGGTCAACCGGTTTACCAGCTTCTCGGCGGGCCAACCCGCGAGCGCATCCGCATTTACGGCTGGATCGGCGGTGAAACGCCGGGCGAATACGTCGCCAGCGCCCAGGCTCGCCTGGAAAAAGGCTTCACCGCGCTCAAAATGGGCATCCTCGGCCAGATGCTGGCTGTGGAGAGCATGGACCGCCTGGAGCGTGAAGTGGAAACCTTCGCCGCCGTGCGCGAGGCGGTGGGGCCAAAGGTGGACGTGGGCATCGACTTTCATGGGCGGGTCAGCCCGGCGATGGCGGTGCGGCTGGCTAAGGCGCTCGAGCCGTACTACCCGCTATTCATCGAAGAGCCGGTGCTGCCCGAGAACGTCGACGCGATGGTCACCGTGGCGCGCAGCACCACCATCCCCATCGCCACCGGCGAGCGCCTGTTCACCAGGTGGGGCTTTCGTGAGGTGCTCGAGAAGCAGGCGGCGGTCGTCCTGCAGCCCGACCTGTCGCACGCCGGCGGCATCCTGGAATGCAAGAAGATCGCCGCGATGGGCGAGTGCTATTACGCCGCCGTCGCGCCACATTGCCCGCTCGGGCCGGTCGCGCTGGCTGCCTGCCTGCAACTGGACGCTTGCATTCCCAATTTCCTCGTCCAGGAGCACGTCACCCTGGGCGAAGGCATTTTGAAACAGCCCTTCCGCATGGTAGATGGGCATATCCCGTTGCCCACCGCTCCCGGCCTGGGCATCGAGGTGGACGAGGAGTACCTGCGGGCCAACCTGTACGACGGCAGTTGGGACCTTCCGCGCCTGTTTCACGCCGACGGTTCGGTCGCCGATTGGTAAATTCTTGATGATCTGGGGTGTTTGAGGGCGCCAAGCGCCCTCAAGTGCCTTAAAAACTTGGCCTTCAACAGCGGGGCAGCCACAAAAAAAGATGGTTTTTGTCTATGTTATAATGCCCTGACCGCTGAATGGCGTTCACCATGAAAGTTGCTCTCTTACATTACGCCTCCCCTCCCGTGGTGGGCGGCGTGGAAACCGTTCTGGCCCGCCAGGCCGAGTTGCTCACCCGTTATGGCCACCAGGTCGAGGTGCTCACCGGCCGGGGCGCCGCCTGGGACCCGCGCATCGCTGTGCGCGTGCTGCCCGAGCTGGACTCGCGCCACCCGATGGTGTTGGACCTGAAACAACAGCTCGACCAGGGCAGCGTCCCTCCGGAATTCGAAGGCATGGTCGATCGGATCTACCGCGACCTGCGCGCCGCCCTGGCCGGCGCCGCTTGCCTGATCGCCCACAACGTGGCTTCGCTGCACAAAAACCTGGCCCTCACCGCCGCGCTTCACCGTTATGCCGCGCGGGCCGGCGGCGTGCGCATCCTCCTCTGGCACCATGACTTCGCCTGGACCGGGCGGCGCTACAAAGATGAGCTGCATTCCGGCTACCCCTGGGATCTGCTGCGCACTCCCTGGGAAAACGTGCGGCAGGTGACCATCTCGGAGGCGCGCCAGGCCGAAATGAGCCGTCTCTACCGGCTCCCGGCCGAGCAGATCAGCGTGGTGCCCAACGGCGTCGACACCGACCAGTTCCTTGCCCTGCAGCCCGAAACGCGCGAGCTGGTCGACCGGCTGCGCCTGGACCGTGCGGAGCCGCTGTTGCTCGCGCCGGTGCGCCTGACGCGCCGCAAGAACCTGGAATTGGGCCTGCACATCCTGGCTGAGCTTCTTAAGCACCTGCCTCGCGCGCGCTGGGTCATCACCGGACCGCTGGGGGCGCACAATCCCGAAAACCTGGCTTATTACCGCCAGCTCGTCGACCTGCGCCGCGAGCTGGACCTGGAACAGGCGGTCGTCTTCCTGGCGGAATGGCAGCCTCAAGGGTTGAGCGATGCGCAAATTGTCGACTTTTACCGCCTGGCCGACGTGCTGCTGCTCACCAGCCAGGAAGAAGGCTTCGGGCTGCCGGTCATCGAGGCGGGACTGGCGCGCCTGGCAATTTTCGTCACCGATCTACCACCGCTGCGCGCGCTGGGCGGCGAATTTGCCGAATACTTTGGGTTGGAAGATCAGCCCGCGGAGATCGGTGCGCGCATCCGCCACCACCTCGAGAACGACGCGGCGTATCGCTTGCGCGCTCACATCCGCTCCCATTACACCTGGGAGGCCATTTACCGCAACCACATCGCTCCCCTGGTGAACGGCTTGCCGGGTGAGGAGGTTTGAGATGGAAAAACACTGGTCAAGACCCTTCCCGGTCATCTTAATCCCCGTCTTCGAGGGATATCCTTTTGAAAACTCGATTGCCCTTGCCAACCAGCTCAAAGGCGTCAAGCGCCTGTTGGGGCTGGTGCGGGTGAACCCGGGCGAGCCGCTCTCCAGCGGTAACCTCACCGTCCGTGCCATGCGCAAAATGCTGCGCAAGACGGCCAAGCCGCATGGCATCGAAGAGCGACTGCATATCTCGGTGTCCTATGACCCCTGGCAAGACCTGCACGGCGATATCCGGCAACTCAAGCCCGACCTGGTGATTTTAGATTGGGAAACCTTCGAAATGTGCGACAGCGATACCCGCGGCGAGGTGCTGGGAAACCTGGGCGCCAACCTGGCCGTGGTGTGCGGGCAATTGCCCCGAAAGATCAACTCCTCGCTGGTCCCGTTGCGCGGCGGTCCGCACGCCCAACTGGCACTGCGCCTGACGCTGGCTCTGCCTGCCCACCAGATCTCGTCGGTGCACCTGGTGCCCGAAAATCACCCGGCCGGGGCGGTGCAGGCCTCGTTCCGCGGGTTACAGCGCATCCTGCCGGCCTTGCCCGAGGTGAAATATGAGGTGTTACCCTCCAGCAACCCGGTCGCAAAGATCCTGGATTTATCGGCCGGCGTTGACCTGCTGGTGATTGGGGCCACGGCGCGCACCGACAGCAACGGGCGGCTGGTCAGCACGACCGCCTCCGAGCTGGTGAAAACCTGCCCTTGCCCGCTGGTGATGGTCAAGTCCGAGCGCAGCGAGCCGGGCTCCTTTGTCGGCCCCGAGGCGGAGCGCTCCGGCAGCCAGGCGCTCTCGATCCTGGTGGACAAGTGGTTTGCCGAGAACACCTTTCACGCCAGCGAGTTTGACGATCTGAACGCGCTGCTGGCGCTCAAGCGCGCTCAAAACGTCACCGTCAGCCTGGCGCTGCCCGCGCTGAACGAAGAAAAGACCGTCGGGCATGTGCTTTCCACGGTGCTGAAAACACTGGTCGATAAATACCCGCTGCTGGACGAGGTGGTGTTGATCGACTCGAATTCCAGCGACCACACCCGCGAGATCGCCGAGAGCCTGGGGGTGCCGGTCTTCATCCACCAGGAGCTGCTCCCGCAGTACGGCGCGCGCGCCGGGAAAGGTGAGGCGCTCTGGAAAAGCCTGTACGTCACCCGCGGCGACATCGTGCTGTGGATCGACTCCGACATCGTCAACATCCACCCGCGTTTTGTCTACGGGGTGTTGGGCCCCTTGCTCCTCGAGCCAGACATCCAGTTTGTCAAGGGCTTTTACCAGCGACCGTTGCGCTCGGGGCGCAAGGTGCAATCCACCGGGGGAGGGCGGGTGACCGAGCTCACCGCCCGCCCGCTGATCAATCTGTTTTACCCCGAGCTCTCCGGCGTGATCCAGCCTCTCTCCGGCGAATACGGCGGGCGCCGCGCCGCGCTGGAGCAATTGACCTTTTGCTCCGGCTACGGGGTCGAGACCAGCCTGCTGATCGACGCCTACGAAAAATTCGGTCTGAAGAGCATCGCCCAGGTCGACCTGCTCGAGCGCATCCACCACAACCAGTCTCTCCAGGCGCTGAGCAAGATGTCTTTTGTCATCATCCAGACCGTCCTCACCCGCCTGGAAAAGCGTTTCCAGGCGCCCATTCTCGAGGAGATCAACAAATCGATGAAGCTGATCGAGTACATCCACGGCGAATATTATCTGGACGTGCAAGACCTGGTCGAACAGGATCGACCGCCGATGGTCACGTTGCCCGAATACTGCGAGAAATATGGGCTGGCGGAGCCGGCGCATGCCTGATACGCCGGATCGACAATTCACCGTCACGCTGTGGCTGGTGCGCCACGGCCAGACCGACTGGAACCTGGAGGGGCGCTACCAGGGCCAAACCGACCTGCCGTTGAACGCCACCGGCCTGGCGGAAGCCGAGCGCGCCGCCGCCCTGCTGGCAGGTCAGCCGATCGACGCCATTTACACCAGCGACCTGCGCCGCGCTGAGCAGACCGCTGCGGCTATCGCCCGCGCCTGCGGCATCCCTTACCGGGTTGAGGCTCGCCTGCGCGAGATCGACCTGGGCGAATGGGAGGGCGAGCTGTTTGCCGATATCAAAGCCCGCCACCCTGAGCTGATCGAGGCGCGCCGGCGCGACCCGCTGGACTTCCGCGCCCCCGGCGCTGAGTCGCTGCGCGAGGTGGCGGAGCGCGTCTGCGAAGCCACCGACGCCATCGCCGCGCGCCACCCGGGAGAGACGGTGGTGATCGTCTCGCACGGGGTGGCCCTGGCGCCGTTGATCACCCGCGCCGCCGGCGAAGATTTGGCGCAGGCGTATCGCTTCATTCCCGACAACGCCGCGCCGCAGCAGGTGGTCGTCCAACTTAACCCGGAGGGTCGGAAAAATTCTCCCGGCGAAGTGAGCGCCGATCGGGAAAATTTGCGATGACCTCTTTACCCGGCGGTTCGCCTGCTTCGAAAAGGTGGGAGGATATCCTCGCGAATTTGACCGTGCTTTACGGTTCGGAAACTGCCGCTGGCGCTGCCGCCCAGCTCGCTGCGCGCCTGGAGCGCTTCGCTCGCGACCACCAGGTTCCGCCGGTGCGCCGCCTCGACCCGCGCGACGCGCTGCTGATCACCTACGGCGACCAGTTCCAGGAGACAGGCAAAACGCCGCTGCGTTGCTTGTTCGAGTTCTGTGACCAATTCCTCACCGGCGTGTTCACCGGCGTGCACATCTTGCCCTTCTTTCCTTACACTTCCGACGACGGGTTCTCGGTCGTCGATTACCGCCAGGTGGACCCCAACCTCGGCGACTGGGAGGATGTCCGGCGCATCGCCGCTCAATTCCGCCTGATGGTGGACGCTGTGCTCAACCATTGCTCGGTGAAGAACGCCTGGTTCCAGGGCTTTCTCGCCGGCGACCCGGCCTACCGCGATTATTTCGTCACCGCAGACCCCGCCCTGGACCTTTCGCAGGTGGTGCGCCCGCGGGCTCTGCCCCTGCTGACCCCTTTCGAAACCGCCGCCGGCACGCGGCACGTCTGGACGACCTTCAGTGCCGACCAGGTTGACCTGAATTACGCCAACTCCGCCGTCTTGCTGGAGATGATCGATATCCTTCTCGGTTACGTCGCCCGCGGCGCGCAGATCATCCGCCTGGACGCCATCGCCTACCTGTGGAAAGAAGTCGGCACGCCCTGCATCCACCTGCCGCAGACTCACCGCGCGGTGCAGCTTTTCCGTGCCGTGCTGGAGCTGGTCGCGCCGGGCACGGTGCTGATCACCGAGACCAACGTGCCGCACCGCGACAACGTGGCCTACTTCGGGGACGGGACCAATGAGGCGCAACTGGTTTACAATTTCGCCCTGCCCCCGCTCACCCTGCACGCTTTGCAGACCGGCGACGGGCGCGTGTTGAGCGAGTGGGCGGGCTCGTTATCGTTGCCCTCGCCAGAGACCACCTTCTTCAACTTCCTGGCCTCGCACGACGGCATCGGGTTGAACCCCGCGCGCGGCCTGCTGGCGGACGCAGAGATTGAGCGCGTTATCGAGCGGGC
>JARKOV010000077.1 GCA_029975965.1 Anaerolinea sp.
AAGGCACCGGTTGACCGCCCTGCGCGGCGGATTTGCGCAACGCCAGGGTCAGCTCTTGATCCAGGCGCGCCTGGTGGGGGCCGTAGGTGGGCTCTCCGCCGGTGCGAACGGCGTTGACCAGGCTCAGCAGGCAGCCAGCGACGCCGATCTCATCGTCGTGCCCCTGCCGCCCGTGCCCTTGCCTTGCCGGGCGGACAGGGTTCTCCCAGGTGACGGTGGGCAGGGCGGGGTCGCCGGTGTGGGCCACCATGGAGACCAATGCGCCGCCATCCACGCGCTCCCAGCGCCGCTCGAGGGTGATGAAGTGCGGCGCTTCGCCGTCGGGGGTGAGCAGGGTGAGGTGCTCATCCAGGTCCAGCCCCACGCCGGTGGTGATGCCCATGCCCTTCTCCGCCAGGAAGCGGCTGCTGCGCCACCAGCGCAGCGCCGAGTCGTATCCCACGCTGGTCCAATGGAACACGCCGAGCTGGCCGCCATCGAACTCGACCAGGCCGTGTTCCTGGGTCTCTTCGCGCGAGCCGCGGCTGTTGCTCAGGCGGGACCAATGCGCGGCAAGCGGGTAGGTGTGCACCGAGCCGCTGACCTGCAGCGGGCGCGCGTCGAAGCCGAGATAAGAGCGCATCACGCTTACGCCGTGGTAACCGTGCCCGGCGAAGTCGCTGAATGAGGTGTGCACGCGCCCAAACAATCCGCTGGCGATCAGCTTGAGCTTGATTTGCTCGAGCGGGCGGCGGTGGAACTGCTCGGCGACCTCGATCTTCAGCCCGCGGCGGCTGGCGGCGGCGATGATGGCGTCGGCTTCGCTGAGATGATGAGCGATGGGAGTCTCGAGCAGCACGTTCAACCCGGCCTCGACCGCCATCAAGCCGACCTGCCCGTTGGCGCCGTAAGCCACGCTGACGACTCCGATGGCCGGGCTGGTTTCGCGCACCAGCCGGTCCAGGTCGGTGTACCAGGGCACGCCCAGTGATTCTCCCAAGGTGCGGGCGCTGCTTTCGCTGCGCCCCCACACCGATACCAGCCGGACCTGCTCGGGAAGAGCCTCGATCAGCGGACCGTAAAGATAATCGGATCGTTTGGCCGTGCCGATGATGGCGACACGGATCGGTTCGTTTGCCATGCTGCCCTCCGTTGGTTAATTGACCGCCGCGCTGACCAGGCTTTCTTCTTCGGCATCGGCCACGCGGACGCCTTCTTTCTCGTTGACGCGGGTGAGAAGCACGGCGCCGATGATGAAGAAGATGACCAGCGAGACGATGCTCAGGCGGCTGTTGCCCATCAATTGCCCGACCACGCCGAAGACGAACGGCCCGGCGATGCCGGCGAATTTCTCGCTCACGCTGAAGAAGCCGAAGAACTCTGCCGACTTGCTCTTGGGCACCATGCGTCCAAACAAGGAGCGGCTGAGCGCCTGGCTGCCGCCCTGCACCGTGGCGACGGCGAAACCCAGCGCCCAGAAGTGCCATTCCTGCGACATGAAATACCCGGCGATGGCGATGGCGGTGTAGACCAGCAGGCTGATGTAGATCGAGGTTTTGGTGCCGATTCTCTTGGCCAGCCAGCCGAAGAGGAAGGCGAAGGGGATGCCGACGAACTGCACCATCAGCAGCGTGCCGATCAGGGTGGTCTGACCGATGCCGATCTCGGCGCCATAGATCGTCGCCATCTTGAT
This sequence comes from Anaerolinea sp., assembly GCA_029975965.1. The sequence goes on from JARKOV010000077.1 coordinate 1,673, forward strand.
GATCGTGCCGATGCCGTCGTTGTAGAACCAGAATGCGACCAGGAAGATGAACAGGTCGCGGAAGCGGGTGATCTCGCGGAAGGTGCGCCCGAGGCGCTGGAAGGAGACCGCGATGGGGCTGCGACCTTGCTCGCCAGATTGGATGCGCCGCGGAGGCTCGGACACCACGCGCAGCAAGGGGATCGAGAAGACGAACCACCACACCGCCACCGTGAGGAAGGAGAGGCGCGTCATCAGGCCGGTCAACTCCGCCGGGGCGAGCATGATCATCGCCAGGTTGATCGCCAGCAGAATGCCGCCGCCCAGGTAGCCGATGGCGTAGCCGCGCGAGGAGACCTGGTCGATCTCATCCTTGCGCGCGATGTGCGGCAGGAGCGAGTCGTAGAAAACCAGCGATCCGGCAAACCCCAACTCACCCAGGACGAAGAAGAGGGAAGCCATCAGCCAGTCGCCAGTGCGCACGAAGTAAAGCAGCGCGGTTCCCGCCACGCCGATCAGCATGAAAATGGTCAGGAAGCGCTTTTTTGCGCCCGAAAAATCGGCCACGGCGCCGAGGATCGGGCTGAGCACGGCAGCCACCAGCAAGCTGATCGAGGTGGTGTAAGCCCAGTAGACGGTCGCCATGTTGCCGGGCAGGTTGGCGCCCGCCACCGAAGCGTAATACACCGGCAGCACTGCCGCCATGATGGTGGTGGCAAAAGCTGAGTTGGCCCAGTCGTAGAACGTCCAGGCCCAGATCGCGCGCTTATGCTGTTTATCGTCCATGGGGAGCTCCTTTGGAGCGAGGGATGAGGAATAAGATAAGCAACCGCTCAGTCTGGGGTAAAGGAAATCCACATTCGAGGTATACCTCAAATGTGGGGACTTCCTCCCAACTTCTGGGCTGTTTCTATTATAGTATAATTGAATTCAGGCCCCAGTAGCTCAACAGGACAGAGCAAGGCACTCCTAACGCCTAGGTTGAGAGTTCGAGTCCCTCCTGGGGCACTTTCATTTACCAAACCGAATAGGTTGAGAGCACCCGGAAGGGTGTGGCATTCGAGTCCTTTCTGGGGCACTTCGATTTGACAAACCGAATAGGTTGAGAGCACCCGGAAGGGTGTGGCATTCGAGTCCTTTCTGGGGCACTTTCATTTGCCGAACCGAATAGGTTGAGAGCACCCGGAAGGGTGTTGCATTCGAGTCCCTCCTGGGGCACCAAGAACCTGTCAGCAATCCGCTGTCAGCTTTCAGCGTTCAAAGATAAAAGGTAGGTTGAGAGCACCTGGAAGGGAGTGTTATTCGAGTCTTTGAGGTACGGGGCAAATTCATCGCATTGGAGAATTTTGATCAAACATATGGATATTTGGTTAGACGATTGTTATGTTGCTGTAATAATTCCCCTTGTAATTTTCCATCGGTTCGGGTAAAATAATCTACGACAAACGTCAGGGTGCCCCCCTCACTCTGGCGCTTGTCTATTAAATCGGCTCATTCGCTGCATTGCGCGCAGGCTATTGCCCATTCGCCGAATTTCGGATAGGATCACCAACTTAATCGTCATTCTTCATTGTTCATTGGTCAATCAACAATCCGCATTCCTCATTCCCCCATGATCCAACCAATCGAAATACTCCCGCTGACCTCCTTCACCCAAGATGAAATCTGGCCGATCGTCACCGGCTACGAGTCGGACGAGAAGTACGCAGTCGAGAAAGCCGAATCGGATGAGCGGACAGTTTTCAGTGTCCAGCTCGTAGGCCTGGACCAGCCTTATCGTTCCTCCTTCGTGGATGATTTCATAGAAGAGGAGTTTCAGCGTTTCCTCTCCTACCTGCCGCAAGGCTATTCATTTGGGGCGTACCATGGCGGGCGGCTGGTAGGTTTTGCGATCGGCGAGGTGGAGGTATGGAACCGCTCGCTGCGCATCTGGGAGTTCCAGGTAATGGAGGGATACCGCCGTCAGGGCATAGGGCGGGCATTGATGAGCCGCGTGGTGGAGAGGGCGCTGGAAAGCAAGCTGCGGATCGTGGTGCTGGAGACGCAGAACACCAACGTCAAGGCGATTCGCTTCTATCGAAGCATGGGCTTTTCGTTGGAGGAGATCGACCTTTCCTTGTATTCTAACCACGACATGGATGGCGGCGAAGTGGCGTTCTTCATGAAACGCAGGCTGGAATGAAACTGGCAGGTGCCGGAAAACAAATCGTTCGCGACCCTGGTGATCGGGTCGCGAACGTTCGATTTCCAAACCTTCGATACGCCTACAGCTCGCGCAGCGCGGCGCCGAGGCGCTCGATCTCGTCTCGCGTGTTGTAATGCGCCGCGCCGATGCGCAGCAGCCCGCCGTGCTCTTCCAGACCCAGGCGGGTGGTGACTTCCAACGCGTAGAAATTTCCGTTCCACACGTAGATGCCGCGTGAGTCGAGGTGGCGGGCGATCTGGGTGGGAGTGAAGTCGCGCAGGGTCATCGAGACGGTGGGCACGCGCCGGTCGAGCTGGCTCAGGTCCCTGGGTCCGTAGACGCACACCCCCGGCAGGCTTTCCAGCGCCTCGAGGATGGCTCGCGAGAGCTCGAACTCGTAGGCGCGGATGGCCGCCATGGCGGTTTTGAAAACCAGCCTGCGCCCGCTGTATTCGCCGGCGTAGCGCTCGACCTGCTCGCCACCGAAGGTGTTGCCGACCCATTCGAGATATTCCAATGCCCCCAGCGTGCCGGCATAGCCCTCGAAGTTGCCGGTGCCGGTCTCGAATTTACCCGGCGGTTCGGCGGGGGCGGGGCGCACGCGGTAGGCGCGCAAGGCATCGAGCAGCTCGTAGCGCCCGTAGAGCACCCCCACGTGGGGACCGAAGAATTTATAAGCCGAGCAAACCAGAAAATCGCAGCCCAGCCGTTGCACGTCGATCGGCCCGTGCGCGGCGTACTGCACGGCGTCGATGTAGACCAGCGCACCGGCGTTCCTGGCCAGCGCGGTCATCTCGTAGACCGGGTTGATGGTGCCCAGCGCGTTGGAGGCGTAGCCGAATGCGACCAGCTTTGGGCCTTCCGCCAGCGCCGCGCGGTAGTCGTCCAGGTCGAGGGTGCCGGTGTCGGGGTTGAAATCGACCCGCCGGACGCGGCAGCCGCGGTCTTCGGCCAGGCGCAGCCAGGGCGAGACGTTGGCGTCGTGGTCGAGGCGGGTGACCACCAGCAGGTCGCCTGGTTGGAAGGTGGGAGCCATCGCCCGGCGGATGTTGAAGGTCAGCGAGGTCATGTTGGGCCCGAATACGATTTCTTCAGCGCTGCCCGCGTTGAGGAAGTCGGCCGCCGCGGAGCGCGCAGCTTCTACGATGGCGTCGGACTCCTGGCTGGTGGCGAACTCACCGCCATGGTTGGCGTTTGTCTCGACCAGGTAGCTGTGGATGCGCTCCAGGCTGTGCTTGGCGATCTGCGTTCCGCCGGGGTTGTCCAGGAAGGTCACCGGACGTTGCAGGGCGGGGAAGTGCGAGCGGATTGACTCAAGATTGAGGGTCACGGTTGATCCTCGTCAAAGTCGTCCTGGTCTCCAAAATACAGCTCTTCGTCGACGTCCTCGGGCTTGCGGCGGCACCAAAGCAACAGGACGTGCCCTTCTTCGGTTTCGACGTTGCGCGCCGCCATAATCGGCGCGCGTTCTTCAAGCCCCATTGGGTTGCGGTAATGCAAGAAGATTGTGCCCTGCGTGCGCCAGGTGCGGTTACAGCGCTCAACCAGCTCGTTGCCATTAAAGGTGCGCACCCGGGTCAGGGCAAGGTCAAACAGAGAGGAGCTCTCATTGAGCCCCAATGCCCAACCGTCCATCACGGTTTCGAAATTGGGTGGCGGCCCTTCGATAATGGTTATTTTTTCGTCCATTCAGTTGCTCCACCGGTGTGGTTTTAAGCGAAATTCGGTCATTCCGATCCAATGGAATGGGTGATTTGCCCATTGTGCATTTACTGATCCCGATCGGAGATCAACCTGCCAGGTGATCATCCTGGCAGGATGATACCACAATTCAATTGAGCAAAGATATATGTCAAATGGAGGGAATCCGGCGGCAAATGGCACTCATTCGCGCCAATCTCACATCTCCAGGCCGTGCTCGACCAGCAATTGTGGATCGCTCAACAGAGATGCGGTAGGGCCATCGGCGACGACCCGGCCGTGGTCCATCACGACCGTGCGCGGGAGCAATTCGCGCACCATCGGCAGGTCATGGGAAGCGACAATCATGGTCAGGGGCAGCTCGCGCAAAAGGCCGATCAGCGCGCGGCGGGCGCGCGGATCGAGGCCGGCGGTCGGTTCGTCCAGCACCAGTACCGCAGGCTTCATCGAGAGCACGCTGGCAATAGCGATGCGTTTCTTTTCGCCCACGCTGAGGTGGTGAGAGACGCGCCCGGAGTAGTCGCTCATTTTGACCAGCGCCAGCGCTTCTTCTACCCGTTCTTTCACCTCGTGAGAGGGCAGCCCCTGGTAAATCGGCCCGTAGGCGACGTCGTCGAAGACGGTCGGTGAGAAAAGCTGGTCGTCGGGCGACTGGAAGACCAGCCCGACCAGGGCGCGCACTTTGCCCAGGTTTTTTCCGGCCACGTCCAGACCACTGATGCGAATCTCGCCGGATTGGCGGGGCAGGATGCCGTTCAGGTGAAGCAACAGGGTCGATTTGCCGGCGCCGTTTGGCCCGACGAGGGCGGTTTTCTCGCCGTGAGCCAGGTCAAGCGAGACTCCCTCGAGCGCTTTGTGCCCATCGGGGTACGAGAAAGTAAGGTTACGAATTTCGACAACGCAAGACATACGCGCTCATCCCCAGATCAACCTGCCCATGGCAAGCAGGGCTAAAAATAGTGAAATGAACAATGCGCAGACGACCCAATCGACCGGTCGCAAACCGGGGTGTGGCAGGCTGCGCACTTCGCCGTCGTATCCGCGAGCCAGCATGGCGTTGTAGATGCGATCGGAACGCTCCAGCGAGCGTAGAAACAGGCTGCCGGCCATGCCACCCGTGACCTGAGAGCGCCAGAAGATCGAGCCGCCCGTGCGGTAGCCGGCCATACTGCTCTCGCCGCTGCGGGCCGCACGAGCGCGAAGCATGCGCATCACCTCGTCGACGATGACAAAAATATAGCGCCACATCAAGCCGATGATCGCCACCAACAGGCGCGGCAGACGCAAGGCACGCATCGCGACGAGGATATCTGGAAAGGTGGTCGTCGAAGCCAGCAAGATGGCTGCCTGGACTGATATCCAGGATTTGAAGGCCACGCTGATAAAACGTTCCAGGCCGGGAGCGGTGACCGCCAGCCCCAAGGGCAGGGTGATGAGCACCTCTCCGCGCAGGGTGAAGATCACCGGCACCGCCGCCAGGACAAATGGAGCGGCCAGCAGGGCGCGCTTAAGGTAGAAGGGGATGCCGAGTTCGCTGAGGAGCTCGGCTGAGAGGATCATCGCCAGGAGCAAGATGTAAACCGGCCATGCGCCGGTGGGGGTCAAGGCTGAGGTGAAAATGAACGCCACGACCAATACCAGCTTGATGCGCGCGTCGAGGCTGTGCACCGGGCTTGAGCGGTCTTGATAGGGATCGAGGAAGTTGGCGTGCACGTTGTCCTTATTTCGCTCTTGCTATGCCGATTTCCTGCGTCGAGAATACGCCACGACGAGCGCAATCGCCAGGACGACGATCGCACCGACGATCCCGGCCAGGATGGTGGCGGCAGCCTCATTGGAGACGCCCGGGAAGACATAATCTGGGATGATATTGAAGCGGGGATCCTGGGCGGTCTCAAGGAAACCGATTTGCTCGGCGACCCATTCCAGGCCGTCCGGATGGCTGGATGCCAGCGGAGAGACAACCGCGAGGGCCAGGGTGACCAACCCGCCGACAATCCATACCGCGGCGCTGCTGCGTGGTTGAGCTTGCCCGGCTTTCAACAGGTCGGGGCGCGCCGCTAAAACCAGCGAAACGGCGCCGAAGGTGATCAACCCTTCGCCGATGCCGATCAGCGCGTGGATGCCGCCCATGGCAGGGATGGCGAGGTTCGCGCGAGAAGTTCCCGAAAAGGCCAGTTGCAGGGCGACGGCTAGCGCTGCGACGATGATGGATGTCCAACCGGCGGCGAAGCTTCCGGCCAGCACCCCCCACTTGCGCCCACCGGCCAACCGTTGAAACAGGCTGTACACCGCGTACGATACGGCGGTGCCGATCAACCCCATGTTGAAGATGTTCGCCCCCAACACGACCAGCCCGCCATCCTGGAAAAGCAGTGCCTGGATGCCGACCACGCAGGTCATGATGATGATCGACGCCCAGGGTCCGAGCAAGATGGTAGCCAATGCAGCGCCCATCAGGTGACCGGAGGTGCCGCCGGCGACGGTGAAGTTTAGCATCTGCCCGGCAAAGATGGCGGCGGCCAGCACGCCCATCACTGGCACTTCACGCTCACCGAGATCGCGGCTCAAGCGGCGGAAAGCAATCACAATCACGCCGATCGAGAAAACCCACAGGACGATCGCGACCGGGACGGATAAAAATCCGTCCGGGATGTGCATGGGAGCAGGTGAAGCGAACATAAAGATCTCCTTGGTTAATGGATGGTTTCCTGGCAGTCCGGGCACAAACCAAAGAAGGTGACATGGCTCGAGTCGATGCGGAAACCGGTCGATTTCTCGAAGTGCTCGAACAGACCTTCGAGCTCTGAGTGGAGGATTTCGATTGACTGGTTGCAGTTCCGGCAGATCAGATGGTGGTGGTCATGGGCGGCCGACTCGTAAACGATCCGCCCGCTGCCGATGTGAGCGGCCAACGCAAGTCCCTGGCCGACCAGAAAATCCAGCGTGCGGTACACGGTGGCCTCATTGACGCCCGGCAGGCGCCGGCTGGCCTCCTGAAAAATCTCCGCCGCGCTCAGATGGCGAGGGGTCTCATTCAAAATGCGCAGAATAGCCAGTCGTTGCGGGGTGAGGCGATATCCACGCTTGCGCAGGTGATCCAGGGAGTGATCTCGTGTCATCGAAAACCTGTTGTTGCAAGAATTTGCAGTAAGATTGTAGGCGATCCGGTGCATAAAATCAAGCCGGATTCCATCCTTGTACAAGGAAAATCGTTGCCGGAATCCAGTCCTCTGTTAAATGTTATTTGATGGGTTATTGGGGGACTTCGCCCCAATAACCCATCAAAATCAGTCTGACTGACCACTTGGAGTACCACCGTAGAGAAGATGGATCGGAGGGGTTATAATCCACGGTAACACAACCAGGAGTGAGCAATGACGGAGCGAAAGATACGAGTTCTGGTGGCGAAACCCGGCCTGGATGGCCATGATCGCGGGGCAAAGATCATCGCCCAGGCCCTGCGCGACGCGGGGATGGAAGTGATCTATACCGGTCTGCGGCAGAGCCCCGAGATGATCGCGGAAGCTGCGCTTCAAGAAGACGTGGACGTGGTTGGTTTATCGATTCTGTCGGGAGCGCACCTGGCACTCGTCCCGCGCGTGATGGAGCTTTTACGCGCCAACGGTCAGGGAGACGTGAAGGTGTTTGTCGGCGGTATCATTCCTGAAGAAGATATCCCGGAATTGCTCTCTGCCGGTGTGACTCAGGTCTATGGCCCAGGCACACTCACCGAACAGGTGGTCAGCCAGATTCGCGAAGCAGTACGAGGCAAGGACGCCGGGTGAGATGAGCCTGGTCGAACGAGCCCTCGCAGGGGAGCGGCTGGCCCTCTCGCGCCTGTTGACCCAGGTGGAAAACGATACACCCGCCGGGCGAGCGGCGCTGGAACAGGTATTCCCGCGCTCAGGCCGGGCGCACCTGGTCGGGATCACCGGCGCGCCTGGCACGGGGAAATCTTCCCTGGCAAACCAGTTGGCGCGCGCCAGCCGTGAGCTGCCGGATTCGCCAAAAGTGGCCGTCCTGGCGGTCGACCCGACCAGCCCGTTTTCCGGGGGGGCTTTATTGGGCGACCGGTTGCGGATGAAAGATCTTGCCGGTGACCCGGGCGTCTTCATCCGCTCGATGGCCTCGCGCGGGGCGGCCGGCGGCCTGGCGCGCACCACGGCGGCAATGGCGCAGGTCCTGGATGCAGCGGGTTACGGGCTGATCTTCATCGAGACGGTGGGGGCGGGTCAGTCAGAGGTTGAGGTTGCCCGCCTGGCTCACACTGTGATCGTGGTCGACGCCCCAGGGCTAGGCGACGAAATTCAGGCGATCAAAGCGGGGATCCTGGAGATTGCCGACATCCTGGTGGTGAATAAGGCCGACTTGCCTGGGGTCGAGAACACATTGCGCGCCCTCGAGTTGATGCTCGAAATGGCCTATCCCGAAGGCTCAAGAACTGGCTGGAAGCCGCCCCTGTTGCGGGCGGCAGCCACCACCGGAGAAGGCATCCACCCGATTCTCGATGCCATCCGATCTCACCGCGACTTTTTAAAAGCCGGCGATGGTTGGGAGCGTCGCGAGCGAATCCGCCTGCAGGGTGAGTTCGAGGCGCTGCTCCTGGCAGAACTGGAGAGGCGATTCCGAGCGCGAGTCGGCGAGGAGCGCTACCAGTCGACCCTCGATCAACTGGCCCGGCGCGAAATCTCGCCATCGGTGGCTGTAGAGCGGTTGCTTTCTTAAATTTTGCCCTTGGCTGTGTTAAAATAAGCCCTATCTGGCGGGAGGAATCCGGGTTTGAGGTGTTAGCGGGTGGTTCGCACCTGCCAACACCTCAAATTCGGAATTCGCCAGTACTCTGACGGACAAGGAACAGGTATGTATCGAACTCATTCTTGCGGCGAACTTCGACCCGACCATATTGACCAGACGGTGACCCTTGCTGGATGGGTTCACCGGCAGCGCGATCATGGGGGGGTGACCTTCATCGATTTGCGCGACCGGTCTGGGCTGGTGCAAATTGTTTCCAATCCCTCTGCTCCGGATTCCGCCCTCATCCAGGATGCGCGCAGCGAGTGGGTGTTGCAGGTGACCGGAGTGGTCCGGCGCCGTCCGGCGGGAGCCGAGAACCCCAACCTGCCCACCGGTGAGATCGAGGTCGAAGTTTCGCGGTGCGAGGTGCTCAACCCCGCAAAACCACTGCCTTTCGTGGTCAATAAAGATGAAGACATCGACGAGAATGTGCGTTTGAAATACCGTTATCTCGATTTGCGCCGCGAGCGCCTGCAGCGCAACCTGATGTTACGCCATAAAGTGGTCAAGTTCATGCGCGATTATCTCGACCGGCAGGGGTTCATCGAAGTCGAGACGCCGATCTTGTTTAAAACCACGCCGGAAGGAGCGCGCGACTACCTGGTGCCCTCTCGGGTTCATCCGGGTTATTTCTACGCTTTGCCGCAATCGCCGCAGCAGCTCAAGCAGTTGCTGATGGTGGCCGGTGTGGACCGCTATTTCCAGATCGCGCGCTGCTTTCGCGACGAAGACCTGCGCGGCGATCGCCAGCCCGAATTCACCCAGCTTGACCTGGAAATGTCGTTCGTCCACCGCGACGACGTGCTGGCAATGGTCGAGGGGTTGTTCACCGAGCTCATTCCAGCCGTTGCGCCGCACAAAAAGTTGTTGTCGACACCCTGGCCGAAGCTGTCGTATGTGGAGGCTGTCGAGCGGTTTGGCACCGACAAGCCCGACTTACGCTTTGGCCTGGAGCTCTACACGGTCAGCGATCTCTTCGCTACGAGCAGCTTCTTGGTTTTTCAGAACACGCTCAAGAGCGGTGGGGTGATCAAGTGCATTGTGGTACCCGGCTGCGCTGAATACACCCGCAAAGAGGTGGATGACCTGACCAGCCTGGCGAAAGAGCAGGGAGCCAAAGGTCTGGCGACGTTAGCCCTGACGGCCGAAGGAGTGAAAGGCACCGCCCAGAAATTCATCACCGCAGATGAAGTGGCAGCCCTCCAGGCGCGCACCGGCGCGGTGCAAGGCGACCTGATCCTCTTCGTCGCCGACCAGAAGGCCGTCGCTAACAAGACACTCAGCGCGCTGCGCCTGACTTTCCGCGATCGTCTCAAGCTGGTCGATAAGGAAACCATGGCCTTTGCCTGGATCGTGGATTTCCCGATGTTCGAGTGGAGCGAAGAAGAGCAGCGCTGGGACGCAGCTCACCATCCCTTCACCATGCCGCAGTTGGAGGATCTGGTGAAATTCGACACAGCTCCGGGTGAGATTCTATCGGATGCTTACGACATGGTCTGCAACGGCTACGAGATGGCATCCGGCTCGATCCGCATTCACCGGCGCGACATCCAGTTCAAAATCTTCCAGTTGCTTGGCCTGAAGGAAGAAGAGATCCAACAGAAGTTCGGTCATATGCTGGAGGCTTTTGAATACGGCGCGCCGCCGCACGGCGGGATGGCCCCGGGAATCGACCGGCTGGTGATGCTTCTCGCCGACGAACCCAATATTCGCGAGGTGATTGCCTTCCCCAAGAACCAGGCCGCGCGTGACCTGATGGCTGACGCCCCCTCACCAGCCAGTGATAAACAACTGGATGAGCTGCACGTGCGCGTGGAATTGCCCGAAGAAGGGTAGCTACCTTGCAGCGCAGCTTGATCGCCCACCTCAAACAAGCCGCCGGCCAGACGGTTAAAATCCAGGGCTGGTTGCAGACGCTGCGCGACCAGAAGAAGATGCAGTTCCTGATCGTGCGCGATGCGACCGGCCTGGTGCAGGTCGTGCATGAGAAGGCTGCCGACCCGGCGCTGGCTGAGCGCATTTCGGCGACCAACCAGGAATCGGTCGTGACCCTGACCGGCAAGGTGATCGAAAACCCGGTGGTCAAACTGGGCGGGTTGGAGGTGCAGCTCGAGACGTTTCAAGTTGATTCGCCTGCTGGGTCGCCCCTGCCTCTCGACCCCACCGCCAGCGATCTTCCGGCGCTGGACCACCGCCTCGATTGGCGCTTCCTCGATCTGCGCCGCCCGGAGAACCAGTTGCTCTTTCAGGTGCAAACCACGGCGTTGATGGCGATGCGCGAATACTGGGTGCGCCACAACTTCATCGAAATCCACTCGCCCAAATTGATGGGCTCGCCCAGCGAAAGCGGTGCCGAATTATTCGAAATCCCTTATTTCGAGCGTAAGGCTTACCTGGCGCAGTCGCCGCAGTTCTACAAGCAGATGGCGATCGCCTCGGGCTTCGAAGGGGTGTTCGAGGTAGGCCCGGTGTTTCGCGCCGACCCGTCTTTCACCTCGCGGCACATGACTGAGTTCACCAGCGTGGACATGGAAATGGGGCACATCGACACGCACGAAGATGTGATGGCGTTCCAGGAGCGCTGGCTGGCCTATGCCATCGAGCGGGTCAAAGCGCAACACGGCGAAGAGATCCGGCGGCTCTACGGCGTGGAAGTCGAAGTGCCGGGCGTGCCATTCCCGCGGGTCAGCATGGCCCAGGCCCAGGCCATTTTGCAGGAAGCCGGTCACGTACTTCCGCCGGAGAAGAAAGGCGACATCGACCCCGGTGGGGAGCGGGTGATTGGCCGGTGGGTGAAGGAGCGCTTCGGTCACGATTATGTTTTCCTCACCGATTGGCCGGTGAGCGTGCGACCTTTTTATCACATGCGCCACGACCAGCAGCCAGCCCTGACCAGATCGTTTGACCTGATCGCCAAGGGACTGGAGATCACCACCGGCGCTCAACGCGAGCATCGTTACGAAGTGCTAGCGCGCCAGGCGCAGGAGAAGGGCTTAAGCCTGGAGCCGATCCAGTTTTACCTGGATTTTTTCCGTTACGGCTGCCCGCCGCATGGCGGTTTTGGGTTTGGCTTGTCGCGTTTTCTGATGGTTCTGTTGAACATCCCCAACATTCGCGAGACGGTCTTCATTTTCCGCGGTCCAACGCGGCTTAACCCTTAACCATTCCGGCATATTTCCCTTCGCCCGCTTCGGGAGAGAGCCAGGGCTGAGGGCAGACATAACTGCCCATCGGGGTAATTAACAATTTTATCAGGCGCGCTTCTGTTCCCTTTTTCACAGCTTGAAGGGTTATAATACGGATGCGTTGAGGTCTTCAGATGATATATTCCAACCGCCTGCGATTGCGCGCCGCTGAACGCGAAGATATCCCCATGTTCGTTGCCTGGTTGAACGACCCGGAGGTCACCCAGTTTCTCTTGCACCAGTTGCCGCTCTCGAAAGCGGATGAGGAAGGGTGGTTCGACCGCATGCAAAAGAGCCCGCCCCCAGAGCATGTGATGGTGATCGAGATTCGCCAGGAGCAGGGCTGGAAACCGATTGGCAACACCTCGCTGATGGATATCAACTGGATCGATCGCGTCGCCGAGGTGGGGATTTTCATCGGCGAGAAAGATGAATGGAATAAAGGCTATGGCACCGACGTGATGAAATTGATGCTGCGCCATGGCTTCACCACGCTCAACCTGAACCGGATCTACCTGCGGGTTTTCGATTTCAACGCGCGCGGTATCCGCGCGTATGAGCGCGCCGGGTTTGTCCACGAAGGGCGCCTGCGCCAGGATATCTTCCGGAAGGGCAGTTATCACGACGTGCTGGTCATGTCGGTCTTGCGCGACGAGTGGCAGGACAGCGAATTTTAGGGTCGATATGGGAGTGGGTCGAATGCACCATTTGCGTCACGACAAGATGTATGGCGATATCAAGTTGTACACCGGCACCGCGTCGCCAGAGCTCACCGCGAAAGTCGCGGAATACCTCGGCGTTTCCGTTTGCGGTCGAGATGTCGTATCCTTCCCCAACGAAAACATCTTCGTCAAACTGCACAGCAGCGTCCGCGGGCAAGATTGCTACGTGATCCAGACCACCTCCGCGCCGGTGCACCGCAACCTGATGGAGCTGCTGATCATGTTGCAGACCCTCCGCCTGGACTCGGCGGCGCGGATCACCGCGGTGATCCCTTACCTGTGCTATGCCCGCTCCGATAAAAAGGACCAACCCCGGGTGCCGATCACTGCCCGCTTGATCGCTGACATGATCGAGGTGGCGGGCGCCGATCGCTATATCACCCTCGATTTGCACGCCGGGCAAATTCAGGGCTTTTTCACCATCCCCGGCGACGTGCTGACTGCGTTTCATATCTTGCTGGACTACTTGAATTCGATCAAACACCGCATGCATTCGCCTGTGGTGGTGACAGCCGACCTGGGCTTTGCCAAGAAGGGGCGCAACTTCGCGGCGGGCATCAACGCGCCGATGGCTTTCATTGAAAAGCGCCGCATTGCCAACGATGCCAAGGCCGAGGCGTTGACCATCATTGGGGATGTGCGCGATCGAGACTGCGTGCTGGTGGACGACGAGATCGACACCGGTGGGACGATGGTCCAGGCGGTGAACCTGCTCAAGGACTACGGCGCGCGAAACGTCTTTATGGTTTTCGTGCACCCGGTATTTTCGGCCAATGCGGTCGCGCGGTTGTCGGCGCTGCCGGTTACCGAGTACATCACCACCGATTCGATCACCCTCACCCCGGAACGGCGCGCTCCTTTTGGGGATCGCCTCAAAACGCTCTCGGTGGCGCCCCTTTTAGGCGAGGTGATCCTGCGCGCCAACCAGGGTCGCAGCGTCGGCGAGATGTTCAACGAATAGCATCTTGGCTGTCCCATTAAACGGCTGTAGCGATGCCTGAGCTTCCCGAGGTCGAAACGATTGTTCGCGCATTGCGCGACGGCGGGCGCGGCGGGGCAGAGGTGGTCGGCCGGCGCATCCAACAGGCGCTGGTATTGTGGGAACGCAGCCTGGCTATTCCTGCCTTAGCCGAGTTTCAAGTGCGAATGGCCGGGCAGGCAATCGAAGGAATTAGCCGGCGGGCCAAATTTATCGTGCTCCGGCTGGAGCGGGATGTCCTTTTACTGCATCTGCGCATGAGCGGCGACTTGCGTGTCGAGATGAATGCGCTCCCCCTGTTGACCCATGATCGCATTGCCCTGGTCTTTGAAGATGGCCTGCGCCTTGTTTTCAACGACCCGCGTAAGTTCGGGAGGGTTTGGCTCGTTGAGCGGGTCGATGAGGTGTTGGGCAACCTGGGCCCCGAGCCGCTGGATGAGCGGTTCACCGCCGACGACCTCTACGCCAGGCTTCAAACGACCAAACGCCAGATCAAGCCGCTGCTTCTCGACCAAACCTTCCTTGCTGGGATGGGAAATATCTACACGGACGAAGCCTTGCACCTGGCGGGCATTCACCCGCTGGTCCGGTCTGATTCGCTCTCAAAATACCAGGCTGAGCGCCTGTGGGTGGCTATCCGGGCGGTGCTGCTGGAAGGCATTCGGCGCAACGGCGCGAGCATCGATTGGGTGTACCGCGGCGGCGAGTTCCAGAATGAATTCAGAGTTTACCAGCGAACCGGTCTGCCATGCCCGGTTTGCGGGACGGCGGTTGAGCGACTGATCATTGGGCAGCGGGGAACGCACATCTGCCCGCGCTGCCAGCCCCTTGGTGTTAACCACGCCGCCTGAGGTCATTCTAAGGATTGTGTATTCTATCGGTTCCTGCTCAGCGAGGGTAGTTTCGCTGTTGCCCTGAGTAATATTTCAGTTATCCGGTTGCGCGTTGTGCTATAATCATTTTTATAGTTCAGGAAATCGGGGACTTGAGGGGTGACGATATGACCGCAACTGCTGCGCCTTCCGCTTCGCTTCTGGTGATCATCGCGATCGTTTGCCTGACCATCGGCTACGTTTTTGGCTGGGTCATCTCATCCTCTCAACGCGCCCGGCAGGAAAAGAAAGAAGCATCTGATGAGCCGACCGCGGCACCTGCTGAGCCGGCTGTTGTTCAGCCAGAGCCTGTCGTGGAAAAAATTGTCGCCGACCGGACGGCGTGGTTAAGGCTGACCCGCACCTCTGCTCCAGATAGCCTGGTCGTTGAGGCGAGAGGAAAGGCGTATCAATCGCCATCGGAGCTATCGCTGGAAGACCGGCAAGAAATCGAGAGCGCTTTGCGGGCGACTGCCGATTGGATGGGATTGGCTTATCACCTGGGCGAACCTGCTCCTGTTGCCGAAGTGCACCTTTCGCGCGACGCGGCCCCCATCCCGGTTGTCAGTGCTGAATCGCCTGGTCCGGCGGTTGTAATCTCAGGCATGACCAACGCCCTCGCCGATGCACTCCAGCCGACGGTGAAAAAAGAAGCGCCGAAGAGCATCGTCGAGCAGATCGATGTCATCTTCCAGGGGTTGCTGGTCGGCACACCCTACGAGGACCAGAAGGTTTATATTGCCGAGGACCCTAAACGGGGAGTGATCGTCAGGGTGGGCAACCAGATTTATGAAGGCGTCGGAGCGGTTCCGGAGGGGGAGGTCAAAAAGCTTTTGCGCCGCGCAGTGGCGGAGTGGGAACGACAGCAAGAGCAAAAAACGAGGCGCGTCACCACGTAAGGTGGGAAGACCATAAAAAGATCTCCCCAGCCAGTAGAGGGGGGCTACCGGCAGGAGAGACATGCATACTATAACATAGTTGCAGTTTCATTGCAATGGTTGAAATCTTAAAAAATTCGACCAATTTCCGCCAATTCGTGTATCAAACGTTCTTGTCATCCGAGCGAGGTTGTGACATAATAAGCAAATGAGCAGCCGGTTGCGCTTCACGATAATCCTCGCGGTGGCATGGATGCTGGTCAGCGTCTCTGCCCGGCCGGCACCGCAATCGACCGGTGGGGGTGGAATCATCTCCGAGCGGACCGGGCAGTCTGTCACCGGCGAATTCCTCGAGTTCTACGAACAGGCAGAAAATCCTGAGGTCTTGTTTGGCGATCCTATCTCTGATGTGATCGAAGACCCCATCCGACCGGGAATAAAACTGCAATACTTCCTGCGCGCACGGATGGAGCTGGATCCAGATCAACCGGAAGGTGAGCGAGTCTCGCTGACCAACCTGGGTAAGCTGCTGTATGACGAAACCACGCGCGGAGAACCGGTGGATTTAGCCTATTCCCCCGGGGTATGCCGGGTGATGGGCAGTCAGAACATCGCTGTCTGCTATGAATTTTTGCGATTTTACGACCAATACGATGGCGAATTTTACTTTGGCGATCCGATCTCGTCGCTTGAAAAATTATCGACCGGTCGCCTGGTGCAATATTTCGAGCGAGCGCGCCTGGAATGGTGGCCTGAAAACCCCCTCAATGCGCGGGTGGTGCTGACCAATCTCGGCTATATCTATCAAGGCAAGGTGCGGCAATCCCCAACCGATCCACCCACGACCGGCCCGAAGCCGTTCAAGGTGGTTCTGCACGCCTTCCCTGCCCGGCCATTTGTGTCTGCGAACAGCCAGCAGACCATCAGCGTCATCGTCAACAATCAGAACGGTGACGCCCTGGAGGGAGCCCTGGTCAAGCTGGTCGTCCACACGCCGGACGGTCAAAACATCAGCCACCGCCTGCCCGAGACCAACTCGCAAGGTCTTTCTCAGACCGCCCTGGCGGTCGGGCCTTACAAGCCGGGCCAGATGATCACCATCGACGTATCGGTGGAGGTCCAGAACGGTGGTCAGGCGACGACGACCACCTATTTCCGCATCTGGTGGTAGTTGTAGAACGCAGAGAGGCTTTTGACGTTACATTACGGGAAGATCAGTAGGGGCGGTTCGCGTACCGCCCCTACTCATTTTAGGGATAAACCTGGTTAGAATGCCTGTGCTATAATAACGTAGGAGAAAACCGATTGGCCAAACCGAAACGTCCCGTTTTGAGGCAGGCGTCACCCTCCGCCCGAAAAAGCTCGCGCGGTGGCGCAGCATCTCGCAAGCCCGCCTCGAGAGGGCGCTCCTCGACAGGGCGAAGCCACTCGACCAGCCGGGCAGGCGGTTCCGACCCTGCGGCGCCTTCATTGGCGGTGTGGTGGAGCCGATTATCAGGCGAACGCAAGCTGGATATCCTCGGCGTGTTCCTGGCGTTGGTCGGTTTTCTTTCCATTCTCAGCCTCTTGTCGAAAGAAAATGGCCTGCTCACCCGCTGGTGGGTGACTGCGATGCGCCTGGCAGGTGGGGACGGAGCCTGGATCCTGCCGGCGGTTTTATTGGGATTGGGCGTCTGGCTTGTGCTGAGGAAGATCGAGCGCATTCCCGCGCCGTCTGGAGAACGGATTGCCGGTTTGCTCTTGCTTTATACCAACATTCTGACCGGCATCCACCTGATCGCGGGGGGTGGCTGGGAACGGGCGGTGGCCGGTGAAGGCGGAGGGCACGTAGGCGCATTTTTTGAGCGCTTGCTGGTATCTGGTCTGGGCGTCGGCGGCGCATGGGTGGTTATCGCTGCCTGGTTGTTGATTGCCATCATTCTCTCGTTGGATATCTCCTTCAACGACCTGATTAAAGCCGCCGGCGGGTTGGTCATGGCCATCCGCGACCGCGCGCAGGCCGAACGAGAATTGGTCGACAGCCGGCGCATCCCACCGCCTGCCGTGCGGGTGATCCGGGACGACCCTGACGTGGACGCCGAGCCGCAAGAGCTCCCTGCGGATTTCATCCCCTTCCAGCAAGAAAAGCAGCCTGGAACACGAAATGCTCCTCGCCGGAGCACCGATCCGTTGCGGGGTAGTGCCGATCGCTCTCCAGCCGAGGGACGCCACGCCGCGCGGCAGGCTCACCCGTCGACTCCGGTCGAACAGCACCCTCCCGTTGCCATGGGTCCTGCCTGGGTGTTGCCCAGGGTGGATGAAATGCTCGATCCTCCCACCGAGGAAGCTGTGAAGACCAACGTGGAACAGGAGCGCGCCCATTTGATCGAGGAGACGCTGGCTTCTTTTGGCGCGCCGGCCCACGTGGTGGATATCTCGCGGGGTCCAACCGTCACCCAATTTGGAGTGGAGCCTGATTTTATCGAGTCGCGCTCCGGGCGGATGCGGGTGCGGGTGAGCAAGATCGTGTCATTGGCCGATGACCTGGCCCTGGCGCTGGCAGCACCGCGAATCCGCATCCAGGCGCCGGTGCCCGGGCGCAGTTATGTGGGCATCGAGGTGCCCAACGTCGAAATCAGCCGGGTGAAATTGCGCGAGGTGATGGAGAGCGAGCAATTCCAGAAACTGCGCTCACCCTTGCGGATTGCGATTGGGAAAGATGTGGCGGGTAAATCGGTATCTTATGATTTGACCGCGATGCCTCACCTGCTCATCGCCGGAACGACCGGCTCGGGAAAATCGGTGTGCGTCAACTCGCTGTTAACCTGTATGTTGATGCACAACACGCCCAACGATCTGCGCATGATCCTGGTGGACCCCAAACGGGTGGAATTGACCGGCTACAATGGCATTCCGCATCTGTTAGCGCCGGTGGTGGTGGAAGCAGAGCGAGTGGTCGGCGCGCTGCAGTGGGTGCAACGCGAGATGGATGCCCGTTACCACCGTTTCTCCCAGGTGGGGGCCAGGAATATCGCCGAATACAACAAGAAAAATTCGCCCACCTTGCCTTATTTGCTCGTCCTGGTGGATGAGCTGGCCGACTTGATGATGTTAGCGCCCGACGAGACCGAGCGGGCGCTGACCCGCCTGGCACAGCTCGCGCGAGCCACCGGAATTCACCTCGTGCTGGCCACCCAGCGCCCCTCGGTTGACGTGGTGACAGGGTTGATCAAGGCCAATTTCCCGGCGCGGGTGGCGTTCGCGGTCGCATCTGGAGTCGACAGCCGGGTCATCCTGGACCAACCGGGGGCTGAGCGGCTGCTGGGGCGCGGCGACATGCTTTTCCAGGCGCCAGATTCGGCTGCGCCGGTGCGCCTGCAGGGTGTGCACGTCTCAGACACCGAGATCCAGCGCCTGGTCGATTATTGGAAAATTCAGGACTACAACCTTCGCCTGGCGCGCCAGGCGCAAACAGTGGACGGCACAGCCGAGGCGGTCAATATGGACCTGCCACTCAGCACCCCGCTGACCCAGGCGCCGCTATTCGACGAAGAGCTGGGGGGCAAGAGCGGCGATCCCCTGATGGGGGACGCGGTTGACCTGGTGCGGCAGGAGGGTAGGGCATCCATATCGATGCTCCAGCGCAAGCTGCGCATCGGTTATACCCGCGCGGCTCGATTGATCGACGCGATGGAGGATGCGGGAATTGTTGGACCAGCACAGGCCACCACCCAGGTGCGAGAGATCCTCGATTACGGCGAAGAAGACTGAGTTGATTAACCCAAAAGAGGCGCAGCTTGAGCCTGCGCCTCTTTTGGGTTATTAAGGATTAACGAACCATCCTCGACCGGACATCTTGCCGGTCGAGGCGAACGAGCAGCCAGAAGGACAGGATAATCCCGGCCAGGCTGGTTATGATGAAGGCAAAATCCGGGACGCCACTGCGAGAAAACCCATTACTCCAGAACATCATGATGCGAACGATGACGTTCAGACCTTGCAAGAAAATGCTGAAGGTGAGCGCCAGCGAATACCCGCGCAGGATCCACACCCCCAGGGCGATAAACAAGCCGGCGACAACCACCAGCGCGCCAATCCCCGTCAGGAGCGTGGCAGGGGGGTACAGCAGCACGGCGACAATCGGTAGAACGAAGAAGAAAAGAACCCGTTGAAGCGTCGACATGTGATCTCTCCCCTTCTACCCGTGACCGCCGAGGTAAGCCTCGATGACCATAGGATCGTGCAACAATTCTTGCGCCGGGCCTTCCAAAACGACTTTCCCGGTCTCGAGCACGTAGCCACGGTCGGCAATCGACAGGGCCATCTGGGCATTCTGCTCGACCAGCAAGATACTCGTCCCCTGCGAATTGATATCGCGGATGATCTCGAAGATTTGCTCGACCAGAATCGGCGACAACCCCATCGAAGGCTCGTCGAGCAAGAGCAAATCGGGGCGCGACATCAAGCCGCGGGCGATGGCGAGCATTTGCTGTTCGCCGCCGGAGAGGGTGCCGCCAAATTGCTTGCGCCGCTCGCGCAGGCGCGGGAAGCGCTTCAAGACGGATTCCAGGTCGCTCTCGAGTTGCGCCTTGTCATTGTGCAGGTAGGCGCCCATCTCTAAGTTCTCAATGACCGAGAGCGTCGCGAAGATCTTACGGCCTTCGGGGACCTGCACGATGCCCTTGCGGACGATGTCTTGCGGTTCGATCAGGGTAATGTCTTCGTCCTTGAAAAACACCTGACCTGAACGAGCGCGCAGCAGGCCGGAGATGGTGTTCAGCGTGGTTGATTTACCGGCTCCGTTGGCGCCAATCAGGGTGACGATCTCGCCTTTTTCGAGGTGAAAGTTGATCCCCTTCAAGGCATGGATCGCGCCATAGAATACGTTGAGGTCCTTCACTTCGAGCATCATTCGGTTTTCTTCCGTTTGAATTTTTCAGACAAGGCCGCCGCACCGGGCCCAAGATAAGCCTCGACGACGCGCGGATTGGCCTGGATCTCAGCAGGGGTTCCTCGGGCGATAACCTCACCAAAGTCCATGACGGTGATGTATTCGCAGATTCCCATCACCACGCGCATCTGGTGCTCGATTAACAGGATGGTCAGGTTGAAGCGCTCGCGGATGAAGTGGATCAGGTCCATCAAGGAGACCGTCTCAGCCGGGTTCATGCCTGCGGCGGGTTCGTCGAGGAGCAGGAGCTGCGGGTTGGCCGCCAGCGCGCGGGCGATCTCCAGGCGGCGCTGCTCACCGTAAGGCAGGTTGCTGGCGATCTCGCCCTGGCGGTCTTCCAGGCTGAACACAGCCAGGAAATCCTGCGCGCGCTCGGTCAATTCCCGTTCCTTTTCCTTGAAACGTGCATTGTGGAGGACCCCATCCATCAGGCTGTAACCCGCATGCGGGTGATAGGCGATGCGCACGTTGTCCAACACGGTCAGGTTGGGGAACAGGCGGATGTTTTGGAAGGTGCGCGCGATGCCCATCTGGTTGATCTTGAAGGGCTCTAACCCGGATATTTCCTGGTCGCAAAAAGTGATATTGCCGGTGGTGGGCACGTACACGCCGGTGATCATGTTGAACACGGTGGTTCTACCTGCGCCGTTCGGTCCGATCAACCCGTTCAGGTCACCGCGTTGCAGGGTCAGAGAGAAGTTGTTCACCGCGCGCAGGCCGCCAAACAATTTGCTCAACCCATCTATGCGGAGAATTTCCTCGCAACCCTCCCTGGAGGTGGAAAGCGGTTTATCGCTCATGATCCAACCTCCTCAACGGCAACAGATGATTCCGAGGGCCTGGGTTGGGCTTTTGTGCGCAGCGGCGGAAGGATCTGGCGCAGGAAGGGTATCTCAAAATTGCCAAACAGGCCATTGGGTTTTAACAGCATCATGATCAAGAGCAGAAGCGGGTAGACGACGAAGCGCCAGGTTTCGAAACCTTGCGGCAAGATGAGCCGCAAGAAGCCCTCCAAAACCAGCGCCCAGGCAAATGAAGCGAATACCGTGCCGGTCACGCTGCCCAATCCGCCGAAGACGACGATGATCATCGGGTCGAAAGATTTGATAAAGTTGAACGTGTCTGGGTGGAGGAAGCCGTTGATATGGGCATACAAGCCGCCAGCCAGGCCCGCGAAGAGCGAGCCAAGGACGAAGGTGAGGGTCTTGTAGTGACTCACGTCGATGCCCATGGCCTTTGCGGCAATTTCATCTTCGCGAATGGAGACAATCGCCCGCCCGGTGCTGGACTGCAACAGGTTGCGTGTCACGATGACCACCAGGATCAAGAAGAACATCACCCAGAACCAACTGGTCACCTTGGGAATGCCGATCATCCCGCGCGCGCCTTTCATCTCTTCAAAACCGAGCAGCGTGTCGGAATTGTCCAGGAGCACCTTGATGATGATGGTGAAGCCGAGGGTGGCGATGCCGAAGTAATCGGAGCCAAGGGTGAGGATCGGCAGGCCGAAGAGAAAGCTCACCTCGGCTGCCAGCAACCCGCCGATCAGCACGGCCAGGATGAAAATGATCGTGGACGAAATCGACGCAGGCAGGGCGTTGAAAAGGCCGTTCAGCGGACCGGCGACGACGCGACCCAGTTGCACCGCAGCAATGGTCAGGCCGACGGTGGCGATCAGGTAAACCGCAAAAGCCGAGAGCGTGTCCAACCCGCGGATCCGGCTCAGGGCGCGGTAGAGAAGCAGAATCGCGCCGCCGACGAGGACCACCGTGAAAAGCAGAACGGTCAGGCCGGCCGTGCTGTTCTCGTTCGTCCAGCGGTAGGTGATATCGGCAGCGGCGTAGGCGCCGATGGCGTAAAATCCCCATTGACCGAGGGAGAATTGTCCGTTGAAGCCGTAGATCAGGTTCAGCCCCAGGCTGACGATCGCCATGACCCCGCCGATGCGCAGGATCGTATTCCAGAACGAGGTGAGCACATTCAGGCTGATCAACACCTGCACCACGGCAAAAAATGCGATGGCGCCGGCGATGAAATAGAGGGAGTTGCGGTCGAGTTTCTTAAACATAGGTTACGCTTTCTCCCGCTGCGCCTCGCCAAAAATACCGGTTGGACGGACGAGTAGCACGACAATGAGGATGGTGAAGGCGATAGCATCGCGCATGGGCGTGGAGATGTAAGCGGCGCTGAGCACCTCGGCCTGGCCCATGATCAATGCGCCGACCAGAGCGCCTGGGATGCTGCCAATCCCGCCCAGAACGGCCGCGACGAACGCTTTGAGGCCCGGAATGATGCCCATCCAGAAGAAAACCTGCGGGAAGGCGATCGCATAGAGCATCCCGGCGGCACCCGCCAGCGCGGCGCCCAGCGCAAATGTGATCGAGATGATGAGATCGACATTGATGCCCATTAATCGGGCGGTCTGCTTGTCGTAGGCAACGGCACGCATGGCTTTGCCAATCTTCGTGTTACGCACAATGTACTGCAGGAGAATGAGCAAGGAGATCGAGACAATAATAATAATTGCCATGATGTTCGAGAAAATGACGCTGTTTTCGGGAATCCCCTGGCCGCCCTGGAGGGCATTAATACCCTGACCATTGACCACCCAGGTAGTTACCTCGAATGGGCGTTTGTAGGTGATGAAGTTTGGCGTGAACACAAAATTCAATGCGCCAAAATATTCCAGGAAGAAGGATACACCGATGGCCGTGATCAGAGCCGAAATCCGCGGTGCGTTCCGAAGAGGTTTATAGGCCACCCGCTCAATGGTGATCGCGACCAGCGCGCAAATGGCCATCGACAAAATGATGACGGTGATCGAACCGATACCAATGGATAGCCCCGGCGAAAGGTTGGGAAAGACCCGCGACGGCCAGGTGTGCAATTCGACCCGGGAGATGGCGTAAAAGCTCATAAAAGCGCCCACCATGAACACATCCCCGTGCGCGAAGTTGATCAAACGGACGATTCCGTAGACCATCGTGTAGCCCAGGGCGATCAAGGCGTACACAAATCCGAGCTGTAACCCATTGATGACTTGCTGCAGGAAGAGAGTCGGGTTGGTCAGCAAGGCGGCGCCGATGCGCCAGACCACCAGACCGACCAACAGCACGAGCAACAGGATGCTGAGAATTTTCCTGCGCACCAGGTAGTCGAGGATGGAAGGGGTTGAAGAAACCGAGTTAGGTGAATTCATGCATAACCCCAGACTAGTTGCGATATTAAAAACCCCGAAATTGATGTGCTTGCGGGTGCCCGCACCTGCAAGCACATCAATTTCGGGAGACAGTTACGAAGGAATTGCGTTGACTCGATCAATGTTTTTTCTACAAGAGGGGCGGGAAGAACCCGCCCCTCTAAACGAGCATACTGGCGCTTATGGAGCGACCGAGGCAGCGAACGAGATTTTGTCGTCTGCTACGGAAAGCACGACTGCGCTCTTGACCGGGTTGTGCTGAGCGTCAAAGGTCACTTTACCGGAAACGGCTTCGAACTCGAGACCAGCCATCGCTTCGGCAACTTTGGTCGGATCATCCACACCGGCTTTCGCGATCGCTGCGATCAGCAGGTTGGTGGCGTCGTAACCCAGCGTGGCGAGGGCGTCGGGCACCGAGTTGTACTTCTTCTGGTAATTGGCAACCCACTGCTGCACGATCGGGCGGGTGTCTTCCGGAGAGTAGTGGTTCGAGTAGAACCCACCGTCGGCAGCGGAAAGGTCGAGGTCGGCGGAATCCCATCCGTCACCGCCCATCATCACCGCGGTCACGCCCTTTTCCTTGGCCTGAGCGCCGACCAGGTTAATGATGTTGTAGTAATCGGGGACGAAGAGTACTTCGGCGTTCGATTCGGCAACCTTGGTCAGGATGGCGGAAAAGTCGGTGTCGGTCTTGGTGTAAGATTCTTTCCCGACGACCGTTCCACCGGCTTCGGTGAAGGCTTTCTCGAAGAATTCGGCCAGGCCGCGGACGTAGTCATTGCCCTGGTCGAACATGATGAAAGCGGTCTTGAAGCCCTTGGAAAGGGCAAATTTCGCCATCACGGTGCCCTGGAAGGGGTCGATGAAGCAGGCGCGGAAGACGTACTTCTTGGTCGTGCCATCGCCGTTCAGCGTGACCGTGGGATTGGTCGAGGTGGGGCTGATCTGAACGACCTGGTTCTTTTCGGCGATTTCGGAGATCGGAATGGAAGCGCTGGAGCAAACTTCGCCAACAATGTAGTGGACTTTATCCTGCTCGATCACTTTATTCGCCGCATTGACAGCCGGATCAGGGGTGCACTGGCTGTCGGCTACTACGGCCTCGATCTGCTTACCGAGCACGCCACCTTTGGCATTGGCTTCTTCGATCGCCAGCAGGGCGCCATCGCGGGTCGACACGCCGAAGGTCGGCACTGGACCGCTCAATGGGGCCAGAATGGCGATTTTGATCGTTCCACCGCCGGTCGCGCCGGGCTGGCATGCAGTTACCAGCATGGCTACGATCAATAGAGCAAATACAGCGACACGGGTCTTCATAACAGAAATTCCTCCTTTGGATGATGAACCAAACTTACTGCTACTGCAAAAAACCGGTTGCGACATAACATTTGATGAAAGCGATAACAAGAGAAACGTTATCTCTGTTATCCGGCGTCACCTCCTTTCGAAGCGCAGCTAAAGTTAATATTTCAGTTAACGGGTAATTTTGGGCTGTCGCTTGCCCCGAGTAACCCGCGGGCTCTACGAAAAATTACCTCACGATGCTTATGGCGTTGCGTATTTGGATTGGAAAATCTTGTTTTCGGCGTATGGGTATTAAATATTACAAGATGATACGCATGTTTCTATGATTTGTCAATAGAGTTATCGAGGGAGATTTCTGGCCGCAACTACATGCCCGCCAGCATCGGCAACGCTACTGCCACGTCCATCGGCAATACAACTTCTGCTCGAGCATCCAGAAAGGTGGAGGAGAGGTTGACCACGATGACATTTGCGCCATTCGAAGCTGCCATTTCAGGCAGGTTGGCGGCGGGCCACACCTCCAGCGAAGAACCCACAACGAGCATCACATCAGCTCGCAGGCAGTATCTTTCGGCGGCGCGCCATACCTGCTGTGGCAGCATTTCCTCGAAAAGCACAACATCTGGCTTCAAGATCGCTGCGCACGTTGGGCAGTGCGGAATAAGGCCATCTTCCAGTTGGGATCTAAAATCTAGCGAGGCATATTGCTTCTGGCAGGCGGTGCAGGTCATCGATTCGATCGTCCCGTGCAGCTCGAACACTTTTCGCGATCCTGCTCGCTGGTGAAGGCCGTCGATGTTTTGGGTGATAATTGCCTTTAATTGACCATTGGACTCGAGTTGCGCCAGCGCCCGATGCGCCGGATTGGGGCTCGATTTCCAAATCTGGCACATCAACGGGCGTTTCCATTCCCAGAATCGCTCGGGATGGTGGCGAAAGGTGGTGAGGGAGGCGACTTCCATTGGGTCGTACTGCTCCCAGAGACCGGAGCCTTTTGAGCGGAAGTCCGGGATTCCAGAAGGAGTCGAGATTCCCGCCCCGGTGAAAGCAACCAGAGCGGTAGCGTGTTGGATCAGGTTGCGGGCGTGGTCGATCTTCTGCTGCAGGTCGGTCGGGATCATACCGAAACGCGTTCCGCGATGGCCTCTGCCAGCCGGCTGTATTGCAGGCTCAGCATACCGCCAATCTGCACCTGGATCATGGGCAGGTTTCGCGTCGCCGCCTGGAAGGCGACCTCAGGAGCCGGTGGAATGACCTGCGATACCGGCATGCCGAGGGCTTCTTGAATCTGGGTGACCGACATCTGCACGTCGGCGCGGATGCGATTCACGCTGACCAGCGTGATAGGCTTGGTGTTTCCAAACCCGCGCTGCTTTAAATCGTCGATCAAGAGCCGGGTGCGGTTGATCGTGCCAGGGAAGGGTTCGGTCACTACGATCATTTCTTTGCACAGGTTTAAAATCTCTTCGTAAGCCAGGTGCGTGTTCAGCCCGATGTCCAGGAGGGTGAGGCGCGCCATCAAAGATAGATGGTCAACCACCGCCTCGATGTTGGCGATGTTTTTGATCAGCGCAACATCGCGTGAATAAGGGGAAGCCAGCAAGAGGCGAATGCCGTAGGGCACACGCATCAGCTCATTCTCGATCGTCGAAGTGCTGATATCGTTGGGGTTCATTCGCAACAGGTTGTTGAGGCCTTCCTGGCCTGCCAATCCGAGCTCGGTGCCCCAACTTCCTTGCCCGGGACGCAACTCAGCCGCAATGACGTCTTGTTTGGTGTTCTGGTAATAGTTGATCCCCAGGTTCAGCACCAGGGAGGAGACTCCCAGGCCGCCTTTGGCGGCCATGACGCCGATGGTGTAGCCGCGCTCTAACGGGGTGCCTTCGCGGCCCTTGTTGCGCGATAAGATCGCGCGCATGTGCGCGGTCAGTTCCGCGGGATGGATCGGCTTGGTGAGGTAATCGTCTGCGCCTGACTCGTAGCCGGCGATCTTGTCTTCCACCTGGGCGCGGGCAGTGAACATCAGGATCGGGATGCCGGTGGTTTCGGGTTCTTTGCGCAGCGTGCGCGCCACCGAAAAGCCGTCGACGTCTGGCATCATCACGTCCAGGAGGATCAGGTCAGGATTTTCGCTGCGCGCCATGCCGATCGCCTGAGTGCCGTTGGAGGCGGCCAGGATTTTATATCCCTGGCGTTCCAGCATCAAGCCCACCAGGCGGAGGGTCTGCACATCATCGTCGACGATCAATATTTTCTCTGCCATACCAATCCCCTCTACACGAACTCCGGTTCCCGTAAAAAGTCTAGCATAAATACCGGCGGCTAACAAGCGCCAGGGCTTACAATTGCTTGACAGTCGTCTTTCAGAGCCTGCTCAAGAAGATTATGTGATTTGTTTTCTGGACAATGCGGGCTTTGCCCCGCATTGTCCAGAACAATTGAAACATAATCCTCAAGAGCGCATGATCGCGATCGAG
>JARKOV010000108.1 GCA_029975965.1 Anaerolinea sp.
GCCGCTATCCGGCGGCGAAAACACCCTCGAAACTCCATTTTCCCCTCCCCAGTCTATACAAGACTGGGGAGGGGCTGTCAGACAATATTTTGAGAAAACCATACCACTCTCCCAACCAACTCTTGACAAGCCGGCTTTTTCGCCGATAATAAGGGTAACTGAGATCTTTGACAGGCTGTGACGGAGGAAAGTAGGCGGGCGGATGCCGCCAGAGAAGCGAGAGCTCAGGCTGAAACTCTCGCCCGGGAGAAACCCGGCCGAAGTTCCCTCCCGAGCCGTGCAGGGGAACGCCCGAACGGGCCAGTAGTCTGCACCGCGAGCGCCCGGCGTTAGTGGGCAACCAATCGCCTCGTCGAGGGGCCGTTGGGTCGAGCGGGCCAGGATTCCGCCTGGTCAATGTGGGTGGTACCACGGGTTTTTCCTCCCGTCCCAATCTGGGCGGGAGGTTTTTTGTTAAGCGGATGGGCTATCGGCCAACCGTACAGGTCATGGAGGAGGAACGATGGATGAATTGCACGAGCTGGAGCGTATTCGCAGCGCCGGGCTGGCTGCCCTGCAGGGCGTGGGCGACGAGGCGGCGCTGGAAAGCTGGCGGGTGGCTCACCTGGGGCGCAGCGCGCCGGTGATGCAGGTATTCGCGCGGCTGGGCCAGGCGCCGAAAGAGCTGCGCCCGCAGATTGGCCAGGCGGCCAACCAGGTGAAGCTGGCGCTCGAAGCGGCGCTGACCGAGCGCGGCGAAGCCTTGAAAAAGGCCGCCCTGGAGCGCTCGCTGACCTCACAGCGGCTGGATGTGACCCTCCCGGGGCGCCGCCCTCTGGCGGGCCGCCTGCACGTGGAGACACAGACCATGCGCGAGCTGTACCGCATCTTCGGCGAGATGGGCTTCCAGGTCTACCGCGCGCCCGACGTCGACACGGACGAGAACAACTTCACCGCCCTCAACATCCCCCCGCACCACCCCGCGCGCGACATGTGGGACACCTTCTACACCACCACGCCGGGCGTCTTGCTGCGCACGCACACCTCGCCGGGGCAAATCCGCGCCATGCGCCAGTTCGCGCCGGAGCCAATTCGCGTGGCGCTGCCCGGGATGTGTTACCGCTACGAGCAGGCCAGCGCGCGCAAGGATATCCAGTTCACCCAGGTCGAGCTGCTGGCGGTGGGCTATAACATCACCTTCGCCGACCTCAAGGGCACGCTGCAAGATTTCGCCCAGCGCATCTTCGGCGCCGGGCTGCGCACGCGGCTGCGTCCTTCATACTTCCCTTTCACCGAGCCCAGCGCAGAGATGGACGTGGAGTGCGTGATCTGCCACGGCAAAGGCTGCGGGGTGTGCAAGGGTTCCGGCTGGCTGGAGATCATGGGCTGTGGGATGGTGCATCCGGTGGTGCTGGAAAACGGCGGTTACGACCCGCGCAAGTTCACCGGCTTCGCCGCCGGCATGGGTCCCGGGCGCATCTCGATGCTGCGCCACGCCATCGCCGACATCCGCTCGTTGTACACCAACGACGTGCGCTTCTTGGAGCAATTCTAACCATGAGTTATGAGGGATGAGTGATGAGTGATGAGGGATGAGGGATGAGGGATGAGTTATGAGGGATGAGTGATGAGTTATTCGAAGGCTGGTCAGATAAATCAAGGGGTTGAGAACCTTACCGTATGGCAAAAGGCAATTGACCTGGCGGAATTCGTGGTCCGACAGGTGATTCCCCAATTTCCCCCTGAAGAAAAATATGTGTTGGTAAATCAACTCCGCCGCTCTGTATATAGCATACCAGCAAATATCGCCGAAGGTCACGGCCGTTTTTACTATCAAGAAAGCGTCCGCTTTTGTTACATTGCTCGCGGTTCCCTCGAAGAAACCCGCACCTTCCTTATCCTGGCAAGGCGCCTGGAATACATTTCTGAAAATTTACATAACGAGTTGGATCAGGTCACTCTCGAACTGCGCCGTATGCTTAACGGTTATATCGCCTACTTGAAACAGAGCAAACGAGGAGGGACCGAGTTGAGTGCATCTATCCGTGAAGACAGCGAGGAGTACACCATAGATGTATTCCCCGATAACCCATAACTGATTACCCATCATCGACGGTCATCATGGGTTCAAAGAGAGGAAACGATGAAAGTACCCCTATCGTGGTTGAAGGATTACCTCACCATCGACATTTCGCTGGAAGAGTTGGCGAAGAAATTGACCATGGCCGGGCTGGAGGTGGAAGGCATCCGGCTGGTGGGTCTGCCCATGCCGCCGGGAAACCCGCAGGGGCTGAGCCACGAGTTCAGCTACTCCGGCCTGTCGTGGGACGCCGACAAGATCGTGGTGGCCCAGGTCGACGAGGTGCTGCCGCACCCCAACGCGGACCGGCTGGTATTGTGCCGCCTGCAGGACGGGCGCCAGGAGCACATCGTGCTGACCGGCGCGCCGAACCTGTTCGAGTACAAAGGCATTGGACCGCTACCCAGGCCGCTCAAGGTGGCATATGCCAAGGAAGGCGCGCGCATCTACGACGGGCACCAGCCCGGCGAGGTGCTGACCACCCTCAAGCGCGCCAAAATCCGCGGCGTCGATTCGTACTCGATGATCTGCTCCGAAAAAGAGCTCGGCATCTCGGACGAACATGAGGGCGTGATCATCCTCGACGCCGATGCACCCACCGGCATGCCGCTGGTCGATTACATGGGCGACGCCGTGCTGGATATCTCCATCCTGCCCAACATGGCGCGCAATGCCTGCGTGGTGGGCGTGGCGTATGAGGTGGCGGCGCTCACCGGCCAGCAGGTGCGCATGCCCGTGTTGAGCGTGCCGGCAAGTGGGCCTTCCATCGCCGGACAGGTGGCCATCGAGATCACCGAGGCGGAGTATAACCCGCGCTTCGTGGTCGGCCTGATCCGCGGGATCAAGGCGCAGCCCAGCCCGTATTGGGTGCAGCGGCGCCTGCGCCTGGCGGGGATGCGCCCGATCAACAGCGTGGTGGACGCGACCAACTACGTGATGCTCGAAGTCTGCCAGCCCCTGCACGCCTTCGATTTCGCGGTGCTCCAGCGCCGCGCCGCGGGGAAATCGCCTACGATCATCACCAGGCGGGCGCAGCCGGGCGAAAAACTGATCACCCTCGATGATGTCGAGCGCACCCTGGACGGCTTAACCGAGCTGGTCTGCGATACGGCGGGCGCTCTTTCCATCGCAGGGGTGATGGGCGGTCAGGAGAGCGAAGTCACCGAGGAAACGCAAGACGTGCTGCTGGAAGGCGCTACCTGGAATTTCATCAACATTCGCCAGACGGCCGCCGCGCAAAAACTGATGTCCGAAGCCGCGTACCGCTTCTCGCGCGGGGTGCACCCGGCGTTGGCGCTGCTGGGTGTGCAACTCGGCCTGGAGCGCATGGCGTTGTGGAGCGGCGGTCAGATTGCCGCCGGGCTGGTGGATAACTACCCGGCGCCGTTGACCGACCCGCTGGTCAGCCTGACCGCCGATGACGTCCGGCGCGGTCTGGGTATCCAGCTCAGCCTGGAGCAAATCGGCGACCTGCTCGGGCGGCTCGGGTTCGCCTGCCGCATCGAGGGCGAGACGCTGCTGGCGCAGACCCCGCCGCACCGCCTGGATATTGGCGAGGGCCTGGTCGGCAAAGCCGACCTGGTCGAAGAGGTCGCCCGGATGTACGGCTACGACAACCTGCCCGCCACCCGCCTGGCCGACCCGCTGCCGCCAGCAGAGGAAGACCCGACGCTGTGGGTCGAAGAGCGCATCCGCGATCTGCTGGTGGGGCTGGGGCTCACCGAGGTGACCACCTACCGCATGACCCTGCCCGAGCGCGAAAAACGCCTGTGGCTGCCGGGTTCGCCCGAAGACGGCGCGCCCTACGTCCGGCTGGCCAATCCCCTTTCGGTGGAGCGCAGCGCCATGCGGCGCAGCCTGCTGGCATCTCTGCTGGAGGTGCTGGAGCGCAACAGCCGCCTGCGTGACCGCCTGGCTTTCTTCGAGATTGGCCCGGCATTTTGGCCGGTCGAGGGCCAGCTACTGCCCGATGAGGCGCCGCGCGTGGCGATTGCGATCAGCGGTCGGCGAGGCGCACCCGCCTGGGATCAAAGCGACAAAAGCAACCTGGATTTCTACGATTTGAAAGGTATCCTCGAAGGCTTGCTGGATGGCGTGCATGTCGCCGGGGCGACCTACGAGCCAGTCGAGTCGCACACTTTTCACCCGGGTAAATGCGCCCAGGTGCGGGTAGGAGAGCAGGTGCTGGGCGTTTTCGGCGAGTTGCACCCGCTGGTGGCGGCGCGCTACGAGTTCGGACCGGCGGCGGTGCTGGGTGCGGACCTTGACCTGCGCGCGCTGCTGGCGGCGATCCCGGAGCGTTACGAGGCCAGCCCCGTCTCACCTTACCCGCCGGTGCTGGAAGACCTCGCGGTGGTGGTGGATGAAGCCATTCCCGCCGTGCGCGTAGCCGAGGTGATCCGGCAAGCAGGCGGCAAGCTGCTCGCCGAGGTGCGCCTGTTCGACATCTTCCGCGGCGGTCAGATCGGCGAGGGAAAGAAGAGCCTGGCTTACAACCTGACCTACCAGGCTCTCGACCGCACCCTGACCGATCAAGACGCGTTGCAGGTGCGCCAGCGCATCCTCAAACGGCTGGAGCAAGAGCTCGGCGCGAAATTGAGAGGATAGCAAGACCCAAACATGACTCGCCCCGAATTTGGTCTTTCATAAGCGCGTTGAGCCGAAGAACCCCACCTCCTGTAATCCCCCGCCCCAAGGCGGGGGAAACTTTGTGAAAACAGGCAGTGGGACGCGGACGCGTCCCACTTGCCTGTTTTCACCATCTTCTCTCCCTTCAACGTTCGGGGAAGGGGACGGGGGATGGGGTTCTTCGACATGAATCACCGTGAACATTAAATTCGGGATGATTCATGTTTAGCCTGATCACCCGTTGTGCACCTTGTGATGGGGGAATATTGCGTCCGGCGCGAAGAGCCGGATGTTGCCTTGAATCGTCTCGAGGTGCTGCTCGACGATGGCGGCTTCGATCCCGGCGGGGACATAGCAGACGTACAGCGCGCGGCGCGTGGCCGGGGTGACTGGCGAATGCCGGTCTTGCCCGTAGATGACCGTGCAAACCACGCCGCTGCGGTCGCGCATGACCATGTCGTTGGCCTTGAGCGTGCGGTCGGAGCCGTTCATTGGCGAGAAGAGCTCGCTGCCGCTGGAGGCATCGAAGGTGATCGGCCCGTCCAGGCGGTCCAGGTCGTGGCTGGCGGTCAGGATCAGCGTCTCGAGCTCAGCGGCAAATGCGGCGTCCACCAGCGGGCTGACTTTCGGGAGCTCCCGGCCTTTGAACAGGATCGATTCGAGCTGCAGCAGCACGTGGTAAGTGCTGTCCAGCCGCCGGTAATACCTTTTATAAGCGGCAAGCACGGGTAGCTCGTTGAGGGCGGCGCGGTCGAATCCGGCGTAACGCCGGCGCAGGCGGGCGGTGAGCGCCCGCTTGTGCAATTCCAGCGGGGCGGCGGGGGCGGAGTTGTCCACGTTTTCCACGGCCAGCAGGCCGATCATCGCGCCTGGGAAGGTCTCTCGCCACCGGTTGGTGAAGAGAATTTCGAGCATTTGACATCCTCCTGGGAGTTGGGCGCGAGGTGCGCGGCTCAATTAAACAGCAGGCTGAGGATGCGATCGCGCCAGGGGGGCAACAGCAGGACAAGGATGAGCAGGTCGAAAACGGCGCCGGCTTTCGCGCCGAGGGGAACGGCGCGCCACCAGGGAACGACAGCGATCAGCGAGGCTACCGCCCCGGCGATGGGCAGCCAGGGCCACAGTCCGAATTGGTAGACCGGGTCGAACCCGCCGGCGACGAACGCCAGGGTGGCGAACAACCAGGCGACGCCGAACAGGCGCCCGACCGGGTCGTGCAGGGTCACCGCGTCAGAGAAGAGCCACGGGCGGTCTTTGAAGCCCGTCCCGCGCGAATCCCAGGCAGCCATCACCCCAGAAAGATGGGCCAATCCGTGAATGACCAGTGCGCCGCACAGGATGATCGTGACGATGGACACCGTGACCTCTGCGGATTATTATAGCATCCGCCGGTGGGTAGGTAGGGCAGGAACGCAGGCTGTAATGGCTTTGTTAGGTCGATCGTGCCGGTCTATTCGTATTTGAGCGCGATGACCGGGATCATCGTGGCGGCGCGCAGCGCCGGGTACAGGCCGGAAAGCAACCCGACCAGCGTCGAGAAGACCAGGGCGAAAATGGGCAGCCACGGCGCAATATAAGCCGCCTGCCCGGCATCCTGGCTGCCGTACATGGCCGCCTGGCTGGCCAGGTACCCGGCTGCCAGCACGTTGAGCACCTGCGCCAGCACCCAGGCCAGCAGCACGCCGCCCGCCCCACCGATCAGGCCGATGCCGGCCGCCTCGCCGAGGAAAATGCTCATCACGTTGCGGTTGGTTGCCCCGATCGCCTTCATCAGGCCGATCTCACGGGTGCGCTCGAGGATAGCCATGGTCATCGTGTTGGCGATGCCGATCGCCGCGACCAGCAGCGCAATCGCGCCGATGCCGCCGAAGACGATCTGGATGATGGTGTAAAAGTTGTTGACCCCTTCGACGTAATCCAGCGGGGTCGAAGCCTGGTAGCCCAGGTTGGTGATCGTGTCGGCCAGGGAGGTAACGTTGCGCGAGTCGACGGCTTTGACCTGCAGCATTTCGTACCCTTCCTGGTTGCGGTTGATCCGCTTGCCATTGCCCCATTCGTTCCAGGCGGTCAGGTCGTCCATGCGCACCACCATGGCGTAGTCTGTTTCGCTGCGTTTTTCCTTGAGAATGCCGACAATGCGCAGCGCCACGGTCTTCTCCACGGTGGTGCCGTCCTGCGCCCAACGGGTGAGGATGAAGCGCACCTGCTGGTTGAGAATCTCCGGCTGCTCCGGCATGGGTTGGCCGGGGCGCCAGTTTGGGTCGTTGAAGTTCTTGGCGATCGATTCGCCGATCACGGCCGTGCCTCGTTCGAGCTGTAGCGTGCCTTCGAGCAGCTCGTAACCCATGATCGAAAGGTCGGAGACGTCCACAGAGAAGACGTAAGGGTAGGTTTCGAGCCGTCCCACCTTGACTCTTCCCGGCCATTTCAACGAATCGCGCGGGATGACCGTCTGCACGCCTTCCAGGCTCTTAATCTCCTCGATGGCCTGGTTGGTGAGCAGCTTGGTTTGCGAGCCTCCCGAACCGCCGCCTCCTCCACCAACGGGGACCGCTTGTACGGCAATCGGCCCCTCGCCGTACTTGGGAAACACGGCGATCATGGTCAGGTCGGCGATCCCGGCGAAATTGGAGGTCGCGTTGCGCTGCAGACCGGTCGCCAGGGCTACCAGCAGCACGACCGCCGCGGTGCCGATCACCACCCCCACCGCAGTCAAAGCCACGCGCCCTTTGCGCCGGCTGAGGTTATAGAAAATTAACCCGATCAGGTCGAAAAACCGCATCTCTTACCCTCAGGGTCCTTTCTCTGGCCGGACCGGTACGCCTTCTTCGATGACCGGCGATTCAAACGGCCCGTTGAGCCCATCGCCCGCGTTCAGGGATGGCTGGGGCTGGGCGCTGTCAAGCCCGACCAGACCCTTCAAGAAGCGCAGCACTTTTTGCCAGAAAGTCTCCTCCATCACGGGGGGAACGCCCGATCCATCGCCGGGGATCTCACCGCCCGGTCCTTCGGGGATGATCGGGGCGCCTTCCAGTACCTCGATCGAGATGGTCTGGGTGATCTGGCGCGGCTGGTTGAAATCGTCGGTGTAGTTGATCACCACGTTCAGGTCGAGTGGGCCTGCCACGGGTGGCATGAGCATCGCGTCCAGGGTGAAAAAGCCGCCAGGGTCGAGCGAGCCGACCAGGGTGGTGTTGTTCTGCACTTCCGCCCCGGGGGCGCTGACGGTCATGTTGCCCAAAACGGCCGTTTTCCGGCCCAGGTTGACCACCTGGAGCGGCAGGGTCATCATCTGCCCGGAGAAAAACTGCCCCGGGTCGCGGTAGAAGTTGACCTCGACGGCGGGTAGCTGGTAGATCAGCATGGTGATGACCTGGTCGTCGACCATGCGGTTGCCTTTCGGGTCGGTGTAGACGAAGGAAATCTTCAGCGTGTAGGCGCCGGGGTTGGCCGAAACGTTGACGATCAGGCGGGTGGTGGTGCTGACCACCCCGTTGGCCGGAAGATCGCCGAGATAGATCAGGTTCGAAGAGCCGACCGGGGCGAAGGTGGTCAGGTCGCTGCTGCCGGCGGATACGCCCCCCGGCGTCGGGGTGCCGTTCACGTCCGGGGTGACCCCGCCACCCAGCACCAGCGTGACCGCGCGCGCATCGGCGTTGCCGAGGTTGGTGACATCCAGGTCAAGGGAGAACTGGCTGCCGGGCTGGAGCGTGTCCACGTCGGTCTGGTAGGCGGAGATGACCAGTTGCGGGCGGAAAACCTGGGCCTGGGTCGGGGTGGCGGTGGGGGCCGCCGCGCCGGAGTAGACGCGCAGTTGCAGGGTGATCGAGAAGGCTTCGTTGTAGGTAGCGCCGTTGGCGTCGCTGTAGGTCAGCTTGACTGGCACGCTGCCGATCGGCTGCCCGGCGAGCGCGGCGGACACGAGGAAGCGCTGCGAGATGTCGCGACTGCTCCCACGCGCGAGCGTGCCAAGCGCCACGACGCCGCCGGTGTCCTGGGGCAGGAAGCTCTCGTTGAGGAAGGAGAGGATCAGGTTGTTGGCGTCCATGGTGCCGTCGTTGCGCAGGCTGAGGAACAGCTTGAACGAATCGCCCACCGCGATGGTGTCTTTGTCGAGGTAATAGCCGGTGATCACCACCAGCGGGCGCGCTGCGCCGGGCGGCGTGGTGGGCTGCTGCGTCGGCGGTGTGCTGACGGTGGTGGTGACAAGCAGCGAGACGCCCGTGCCGGTTCCGGGGGTGAACGAAACGGTGATGCCTTCCGAGCTGCCGGGAACGGCCGAAGGCGAGATGTTCAGCGCGACCTGAACGGGCTGGGTGGCGCCGGCGGCGACGAAAACGCTGCTCGGGGCGGAAATGATCCCCAATCCGCTGGAGGTGGTCTGGACGGCGACCGTTTCATCAGCCGCGCCGTTGTTGGTGACCGCGAAGTTGTAAACCACCGAGCTGCCCGGAAGCCCCGACTTTGCCGCGGCATCCACGGTCACCGCCAGGGTGCTGGCCTGCTGCAACTCGGCGGCCTGCACCCCGCCGGGCCACGAAAACAGGATGACCCCGGCGATCAGCGCCAGGATGGTGAGCGAGCGAAGGATTGAGGATTTCGACATTGAATTTCCCTCCAAATAACTGGGCTACGTTTCAGGGTTGGCTTCGGGCACCTGGCTGGCTTCTTCGTATTGCTCGCGTGAGACGCATTTGCCGTCCAGCAGGTAGAGCGTGTTGGTGGCGAAACGCAGCATGCGTGGGTCGTGGGTGACCACTACCACGGTGCGTCCGCCGCGATGCAGATCGCTGAGCAGTTGCATGATGCTGTAGCCGGTGACTGTGTCCAGGTTGCCGGTCGGCTCGTCCGCCAGGATCAGGCTGGGGTCGTTGACCAGCGCGCGGGCGATGGCCACGCGCTGTTGCTGTCCGCCGGACATCTCTGCCGGGCGATGGCGAATGTGAGTCTCCAGTCCGACCATTTCGAGCAGCTCTTTGGCTCGCTTCGAGCGCGACGCGGTGTTGATTCCGGCAAAGCGCATGGGGAAGGCAGTGTTTTCGAGCGCGGT
The DNA here is from genome assembly GCA_029975965.1 of Anaerolinea sp. The sequence continues at coordinate 9,738 of JARKOV010000108.1, forward strand.
CATGCTGGCGATGAGGTTGAACTGCTGGAAAACAAAGCCGACCGTGCTGCGACGGTAAACCGCCAGGGCGTTCTCGTCCAGTGCGTTTAAATCGTAGCCCTTGACCTGGATAGAGCCACCGGTCGGCCGGTCCAGGCCGCCGAGCAGGTAGAGCAGGGTGCTTTTCCCGGAGCCCGAAGGGCCCATCACCACGGTAAAAGTGTTTTCAAGCACCTCGATATCCACGCCCGCCAGCGCATGGACGCGCGTGCGTCCCATGACAAATGCCTTGCGCAAATCGCGGGTCGAAAGAAAGGTCGCGGAAGCCGTCATAAGCCGGTCGGTTAGAAGAAGAAAAACGGCCGGTCAACCGTTAAGGCGCTGAGCTGGGCGCTGATAAAACCCGGCACCGCGCGCAAGGCGATCAACACGAGAACGGACACCAGAACGGCCCCGGTCACTTTGCCGCTTTTCAACCCGGAAGTGTTGCGCGCTCCGATGATCAGCAGCACAAATTGCCAGACCAGGTACAGGTCAACCAGCGCGAGCAGCGCGGCCAGATAAGCCATGCCGCCGGTCACGTCGGCGGCGATGAAGCCGGAGACGCCGGGGCGTGTGATCAGTTGGCGGGTGACGAGCATGTACACGATCTGCACCAGCGTGCGGATGGCGTAGGGCAACATGCTCCAACCGGTCAGATTGAAGTCGGCCTGGCGCGAGCCGCGGCTACCGCTCAGGGTGAGGATCACGTGCAGGATGGCAGCCAGCAAGAACCAGCCAAGCCAGACCGCCGCCAGCCCGCCCAGGGCGGGGAAGACGTACATGAACAAGGGGCTGGTATTGGGTTGGTTGGCCTCGAAATAATCCTGTTGCATCTCGGGGCTCCAGAACTCGAAGTCCTGCGGCAGGGTGGGCGGGGTGCTCAGGGCAATTTGGGTGCGGATTGGGCCGGCGATGACCGCGGAAATGAGGACCAACACGCTGAGCAGCAAGAGCGGGGTGAACCAGCTCGATACTTCCGATTGCGCAATCTCACGCATCGCCCGGGCGGGCCGGAACAACACCGGAAGAACCCAGTCAAAGCGCAGCCTGGCTTTCGGTTTTTCGAGTACCTCGATTTCTTCGATATTGGCCATGGATCAAACCTCGTTGAATTCCGTCGATTAAGACATCAAGTCATAGACGCTCTATCAAGGCGTTTGGTTCCCAACACGAATCGTGTACCGCTTCGATCAAAAGTATTTTACCTGAAGTTGGTTGGTTGGGGAAATGTGGTTTCGCCCGATGCTGCACGTCGGGATGGAGGTTGGATTTTCCCCCGATCTTTGGGGCATGCGCGTGCGTAAAGAAGCAGGTTGTGTCATTTATTTTCTGGTATGTAGGGCAAAGCCCACATTTTTTCAGAAAAATTGAAGCATAATCAAGAAGTATAGCCGATGCATGCGGCAAGGAAAATCAAGCGCAAATTCAGCCTGTGTTTGCTACAATAATTGCAGTTCGTTTTCAGGGAGAAAGGCAATGCCAGAAAAATCGATTCTTATCATCGGGGCGGGGATCGCCGGGTTGTGCGCGGGGGTGTACGCGCGCATGAACGGCTATCGATGCAAGATCCTCGAGATGCACACGCAGGCCGGCGGGTTGGTCACCGCCTGGCAGCGCCGCGGGTACACCATCGACGGCTGCATTCACTGGCTGGTCGGCTCCTCGCCTTCCAGCGGCTTATACCGATCCTGGCAGGAGGTCGGGCTGGTGCAAAACCGGACCTTCATCAACCACGAGATTTACCAGGTGTTCGAAGATGCCCAAGGGCGGCGCTTCACCCTCTACGCCGACCCGGACCGCCTCGAGCAGCACATGCTGGAGCTTGCCCCGCAGGACCGCGAGGTTATCCATGAATTCGTGGAGGGCATCCGCTTTGCGGCGAATTTCAGCCCTCCCGCAGGAGACCAGGCAGGGCTGGCCGGCTTGCTGCAGAGGGTGGGCTTCATGCTCTCGATGCTGCCGAAGATGCCCAAAATTCAAAAGCTGATGAAGACGCGCACGCTCGACATCGCCAACCGTTTCACCGATCCCTTGCTGCGCACCGGCATCAAGGAGATGTGGATGGAGGAGTTCAGCATCTTCTTCATGTACGCCACGCTGGCCTACCTGCACCGCAAAGACGCCGGATACCCGATCGGGGGCTCTCTGCCGATGATCAAGGCGGTCGAAGCGCGCTTTCACGCCCTGGGCGGCGAGACGCAGTACGGCGCGCGGGTCGAGAAAATCCTCGTCGAGGGTGGCAAAGCGGTGGGCGTGCGCCTGACCGACGGCACGGAGCAGCGCGCCGACCTGGTCATTTCGGCGGCCGACGGTCACGCGACCATTTTCGACATGCTCGAAGGTCGTTATATCGACCAATCCATCCGCGACACCTACGAGAAGTGGCCGATCTTCCAGCCGCTGATCTTCGTCGGGCTGGGTCTCAACCGCACCTTCGAAGAGGAACCCCCCTTGGTGTCGGGGATCACCTACATGCTCAAAGAGCCGGTGATGATCGGGGGCATGGAACGCAACAAGATTGGGGCGCACGTGTTCAACTTCGACCCGTCTTTTGCCCCGCCGGGGAAAACGGTGATGGTGCTCATGTTCGAGAGCCGCTACGATTATTGGAAAAAGCTTCAGCAAATCCCGGGCGCCTACGAGGCGGAAAAAAGCGCCATCGGCGAAACCTTGATCGGCTGCCTGGAGCAGCGCTGGCCGGGCATCAGCCGGCAGGTGGAGATGATCGACGTGTCGACGCCGCTGACCTTCGAGCGCTACACCGGCAACTGGCAGGGCAGCTTTGAGGGTTGGATGATGACCCCGCAGAACGCGATGGCACGCATGAAGAAGACCCTCCCCGGGCTGGCAAATTTCTACATGGTCGGGCAGTGGGTGCAGCCGGGGGGCGGCCTGCCCAGCGGGGTGATGACGGCGCGCGAGGTGCTCCAGGCTATCTGCAAGGCGGACGGGAAAAAGTTCCAGGCAAGGGTGGATTAACCCGGTCGGGTAACATCGGCTTTGGAGGGCGGATGCGCATTCGCATTGGGTTGGAGAACAACTACCAGGGGCGCTCGCTGGCCTGGGCGCTGGATTTCCCGGGCGCGTTTGCCTACGGGGCGGACGGCAGCGAGGCCATTCTCAACCTGCCGCGCGGCCTGCTGCAGTACCAGACCTGGGCCAACCGGCATGCCGGTCGGGAGTGGGTGGCGCTGGGCGATTTCGACCTGCGCCTGGAGGAAACCTGGCAGGTCTACACGATCAACCGCCAGATGGAGCCGGCTGAGGAAGGGTACGAAGTGAACGCCTGGTTCCGCGACGATTGGCGCCCGTTGAGCGAGGGCGAGATCGAGCGCGGGTTGGAATTGCTGCGCTGGAGCCGCGCCGACCTGTTGGCGGTTGCCGGGGAGCTGCCGCAGGAGAAACTGGACGCCGAGTACCCGGGCGAGCGCTGGAGCATCCGCGGCGTGCTGATGCACATCGGCGGCGCGGAATGGTGGTACCTCGACCGGCTGGGGCTGGCGATGGAGCGCAGCGAGCTGCCCAAAGACGCCTTCGCGCGACTGGCGGTGACGCGCGGCCGGCTGGAGGAGGTGCTGCCGCGCCTGGCCGGCTCGAAGCAGGTGGTCGGGGTGGATGGCGAGTTCTGGAGCCCGCGCAAGCTGTTGCGCCGCTCGCTGTGGCACGAGCTGGACCACATCGCGCACATCACCAAACTGCTGTAATTTAAAAGTAGGGGAGCGCACTGGGCTCCCCTACAAGTTGAAATCCACTTCCATTTTACAGGAGCAAACTCAACACCCCCGCAGGGATAGCTGCGACCAGCAGCCCGCCGAGGGCGCCTTTGAGGAAGGCGACCAGGTGAAAGCCCACATCGCGATAGGCGGGCATGCCCTGCGTGCCGGGGAGCACCATGAAGGCGGGCTGGAGAACCATCCCGATCAGCAGGTCGATCACCAGCAGGTCGAACAGGTTAAAAGTGAGGAAAACCAGGTAAAAGGTAAGGAACAGCGCTATAAAAGTCGGCTGGATGGCCGTGCGGCTTTCGAGAGTCACCCCGGCGGCGATCGACACGGCGAGCAGGATGACGAAGAACGGAATGCCGACCCACTTGCGCTGGCGGCGGGTGCGCTCGCTCGCCGGGCCGTATCTTTCGCGAACCTGCGGCGGGTAATCGTTGAGCCACAGCTCGGCGTTGTAGGCCATGCTGCCGAGGATCAACGCTCCCAACAATGCGCTCAGCAGTGCGCCGAAAAGAAGCGCGTGCCAGACCAGTTCCATGTTGACCATTTTGCCCTCCGTTTCCCTTGCTTGCGGCGACCGAGCCAGAGCTGCTCGGTTTTTTCCCGGCGTCTGGGCAGTCGCCTTTGCTATTAAAAGACGCCAGCGGAGGGTTCGGGTTCCAGGCAGTTGCCGCCTGGATTGGCGGGATTGTGTTTCAATTTTTCTGTAAAATGCGGGCTTTGCCCCACATTTTACAGAAAATAAATTACACGATCATTGGCGGGCATCGTCAGCCGATGGCGCGGCGCAGCGCGCGGGCGAGCGCGCCGAACTCGGGCGTGTAGCGCACGCCTTCTTCACGCGGGCGGGCCAGCGGGACGGGCTGGTCGAGCACCACCCGCCCCGGGCGGGGCGAGAAAACCAGCACCCGGTCCGAGAGCAGCAGCGCCTCGCTGATCGAGTGGGTGACCATTAGCACGGTGGTGCGCTGCTGCTGCCAAAGGCGCAGCAACTCGGCGGCCATTTTCTCGCGAGTCAGCGCGTCCAGCGCGCCGAAAGGCTCATCCAACAGCAGCAGGTCAGGCTCCTGGATCAACGCGCGGGCGATCGCCACCCGTTGGGCCATCCCGCCGGAGAGGTCGCGCGGCCAGGTGCGCTCGAAGCCCGCCAGGCCGACCAGGTCGATCCAGCGCTGCGCCCTTTCCAGCGCCTGCTCCTCCGGCTCGCCGGCCAGGATCAAAGGCAGGGCGATGTTCTGGATCACCGAGCGCCAGGGCATCAGGTTGGCGTCTTGAAAAACCAGGCTGATCTTCGGGTCGACCTGTGGCCCTTGGGCATCCTCGCCGGCGCAATGAAAGCAGACCTCTCCGCTGGTGGGGCGCAGCAGGCCAGCGAGGATGCGCAGCAGCGTGCTCTTACCGCTCCCAGATGGCCCCAGCAGGCTGACAAACTCGCGCGGGTAGAGCATGAAATCTACCCCGCGCAGCGCTTCCACCCCGCCGTTGCCGTTGGCGTGCAGCATGCCCAGGCGGCGCACTTCGAGGAAGGCCTTACCTGTTCCCGCGGGCGGAGAGGTGCTCTCCAGCCCGGTGGCTCGCTCAGGGTAGGTAGTCATTGGTGTACGCCTGGCTGAGGTCGAGGGGCTGTGCCAGCAAGCCCATGTCGAGCAGCACCTGCTGCATGTTCTCCCAGGCCTGGGGATGGGTGCGGCCGTTCTCCTCTGCGCCCCACAGGTCGATGGAGGTGGTCAGAACCTTTTTCTGCACCTCCTCGTTGGCCTGGGCCAGGTTTTCGACGTATTTTTTACTGATCTCGTAGGCCGCGTCTGGGTCGGAAGCGGCTTCTTGAACGCCCTTTAAGGTGGCGAGGACCATCTTTCGCACCAGGTCGGGGTTCTCTCGCAGGGTCTTCTCGTTGGTGATCAAGCCGTTGGAGACCAGCTCGAGGTAATCGGAGGTGCGCAGAACCGTCACCGGGAAACCGAGCGCTTCCAGTTGGATTGGCTCGTTGGCCACGTAGACCACGGCGGCCTGTTCGCGACCGGAGGCAATGCCCTCAACCTGGTTGAAGCCGATCGCGTCGAAGGTGACGTCGGTTTCAGTCAACCCGCCGGCAGCCAGCAGCGCCCGCGCACCGATGTAGCTGGCTCCGTACAGCCCGGGGATGCCGATGCGCTTGCCTTTCAGGTCGGCTGGCGTGTTGATCTTTTCTTCCACCCGGGCTGCGATGCCGACCGGGTACTCCTGGTACCAGGCCATCACGAATACCACCGGCAGCCCTTTGGCGCGACCGAGCAGCACCTGCTCGCCTGAGACGATGGCGAATTGCAGCGTGTTTGCGCCCACCAGGGCGACGTTGTCGCTCTCCATGCTGTAATCGATGGTGACATCGATCCCTTCGGCGGCGTAGTAGCCCTTGTCGAGGGCCACGTAGAGCGGGGCGAACTGGACGTTGGGGATGAACCCCACCGGCAAGCGGACGGAGACGTTCGGTTGCGTCCGAGCCGGTGCGCAGGCGGTCAGGTACACAAGGAGCAAAGACAGGAAGGAAGTGACGAGTCGTTTCATACAACTACCCTTGTTGTTCGGGATGTGCTTGCCAGGCCAGCAGCCGCCGCTCAGCCAGCATAACCAGCCCGTAGAGCGTTAATGCCATGCCGATCAGCGTCAGCACGGTGGCAAAGACCAGTGGGGTATCGTACTGCCCGCGGGCGACGTTGACCAGGAAACCCAGGCCGCGGTCTGCGCCGATGAACTCGCCGACCACCGCGCCGATCACCGAGAGGGTGGCGCCTATGCGCAGCCCACCCAGGAAGACCGGCATGGCGGCGGGGACTTCGAGGTAGCGCAGCATTTGCAGGCGGGTGGCGCGCAGGGAGCGCATCAGGTCGCGCAGGTTCTGCGGCACCGCGCGCAGCCCGACCACCGTGTTGACCAGGACGGGAAAGAAGACGATCAGGGCGCAGATCAGCACCTTGGCGGGCAGCCCCGGGCCGAACCAGATCACCAGCAGCGGGGCGATGGCGACGATCGGCACCGCCTGGCTGGCGACCAGGTAGGGAGCGAGCATGCGCTCGAGGGTCGGCGAGCGGGCAATCCAGTAGCCGCTGACCGTGGCGAGCAGGCTGCCGGCCATCAAACCGAGCAGCACTTCGAGCAGGGTAGCGGCGGTGTGGCGCAGCAGCATCCCGTCGATGAGCGCCTGCCAGAAGCGCTGGGCGACGACCAATGGGCTGGGCAGCAGATAATCGGTCATGCGCGGCAATGCAGACAGCGCCTGCCAGGCCGCCAGCCCGGCGAGCAGAGAGAGCGGGACAAACCAGCGCCTGCCGCGTTTCAAGGCGCGCGCCGCGCGGGGCAAGAGAGAGTTGGGTGCGGTTCGTTCCTTTTCCACAAAAAAAGCCCCGATCGACCATCGGGGCAGGCGCGCAGCCAGGAAATAAAAGACCCGAAACGCATGCGTTCCGGGGCCGGCTGCCTCCAGGCGGAATCCACCTGGAGAATACCTTCTTTCATCCGGACTGTACCGTCGACCCCGGAATTGCGCCGGGTCATGCCCCGCCGTAGGCGGCTGCTCGTGGGTTCTCACCACCGGTCGGGAATTTCACCCTGCCCCGAAGGTATGTACTTTTCTTCACATGCAGTATAGCAGGGGGGAGGTTTGAATGTCAAGGGAAGGTTTGTTTTTGATTTTTGGGCAACATCTTAGCCAAATGCGGAGACTTTTCCATCTTTTGAGCAACTGTGTTTTATTTCCGGGAACTTTTCGGAACCGGCTGCGTCTTGTTGTGTGAAATCGAAATCATCAACTTCCGGGGCAAGCTCCCCGGCGCAGGATCAGGAGGTAGATCATGAAACTCAACTTATTCTCACGTATCTCGCGGTTTTTTGCCGCAGTCGTCGCGGTAGCAGTGATTGCCGCATCTTTACCGCAGGCAGTGTTTGCCGCATCGGTGCCGACCCTCACCATCCTATCGGTCAAAGCCGGTGAGAGCGTCACGGTGCGCGGGGAGAATTTCCCGAAGAACACCGAGTTCACCACCCGCATGGACGTGTTCGGCAACCTGGCCCTCAACGGCACCAACGTCGGCACGATCAACTCTGGCAGCGGCTCGTTCGATGTCACCTTCTCCATCCCCAGCGGGCTGAAGAGCGAGCGCACCCTGGCGATCCGCATGGACAGCGCCTCAGGCTGGTACAGCTACAACTGGTTCACCAACAACACCAGCGGCGCAGTGGTCACCCCAGTCGAGCCGGTCGGCGGCGGCAAGCCCTACATCGACATCATCGGTGTGGAAAAGAACAAGACCGTTACGGTGCAAGCCAACCGCTTCCCTGCCGGGCAAACCTTCAACGTGCGGATTGGGCCCTTCAAGGACTTCTTCAAGAAGTACGTCTCAGCGGGCACGGTTAACTCTGGAAACGGCGGCTCGTTCAAGTTCTCGATCGCCCTGCCCGAATCGGTCAAAGATGTCGAGATGATCACCATCCGCCTCGACAGCGCGCAAGGGGCCTACGCCTTCAACGCCTTCAAGAATGTCAGCGGTGGTACCGTGGTGGTCACCGACCCGCCGCAGCAGCCGAGCGCAGTCTGCTCGATCGTCTCGACCAGCCCGAGCAAGACGCTCAAACCCCGCGAGGATTTCGACGCGGTCTGGACGGTGAAGAACACCAGCGGCAAGACCTGGGAGATGCAGTCGGTTGACTACAAGTTCGTCAGCGGCACCGAAATGCAGAAGTACGGCAAGACGTTCGACTTCAAGCAAACCGTAAAATCGGGTGAGACGGTCTCGATCGTGGTGGATATGCTCGCCCCCGACAAAGCCGGCACCTACAGCACGACCTGGGCGATTGTCCAGGGGAGCACCACCCTGTGCAGCCTGCCGATCACGGTGGTCGTGAAATAAAGCAAGTTGATCCAATAGATCCCCCGTTCCACAAGGAGCGGGGGATTTTTTTTCGTGATATACTCCGGGCGTTCATCACGGACCTTTGGGCCCAATTCGAGCGGTGAATATGGATGCCGGATGTTGAGATCCAAATCGCGAAACTTCCTGGAGACGGCCCCACTCCACCCCTTTTTATTCGGAATCTACCCTGCACTGGCTCTCTGGCTGGCAAATATCCAGCAAATCCCGGCTTTTGCCGCCATCCGGCCACTGGTCATCAGCCTTGGCCTGGCGGCGGGGGTGTACGCCGCCTGCCGCTTGATCGCACGAAGCTGGATCAGGGCTTCTTTCCTGGCGAGTGTCACCCTGCTTTTTCTGCTGCTCTACGGGCATGTCTTCAATGGGATTGCCAATCTCTCCGCCGGTGGCTTCATCATTGGACGCCATCGCTACCTCTTTCCGCTGTGGTTTGCTGCGCTGGCCGCGATTTGGTTTCTCACCTTGCGCGCCCGCCGGCCATCTCGCGCGGTGAACACGCTGCTTAACAGCATCAGCCTGTTTCTGGTGGTTCTTGCCGGCGGGCAAATTGTGTTCGCTTTGCTTCGCCAGCCCGCCGTGAACGCGAATCCGCCTCAGGTGGCGGCGCCTGCGCCAGAAATGACCCCGGGCGATGGCCGGGACGTGTATTACATCCTGCTCGATACCTACGCCCGGGCAGATTACCTCGCCAGCGCGGCGGGTGTGGATAACAGCGACTTCATCCGGGCGCTGGAAAAACGCGGGTTCATCGTTGACCCCTGTGCGCAAGTCAATTACGACCAGACCCCTTTTTCCTTGGTCTCGTCTCTTAATCTGGGTTATCTCGAAGAGCTGGGGGTGCCGTTCCACCCGGAGGCGACCGAAGAAGCCTTCGGCGAGATGGCGCCGTGGATTAAAAACAGCCGCATCCGCAGCGAATTCGAGGCGCTGGGGTACCAGTTCATCACCTTCAAAACCCAGTACCCCTGGCTGGATATTGCCGACAGCGACATCTACTTTGACGCCGAAGCCTCCACCGCCTCGATCAATCGCCAGGAATCCTTTGCTTTCCAGTATCTGTTTTTCCAGACGACAGTGTTGCGGCCGCTGACCGATGCCCTGGTTCAAAATACAGAGCGCGTCCGGCAACTGCCCTCTTTTTTCGTCCAACTGGTTAATCCGGAGAATGACCTGTTCCGGTCGCGCGAGTACCGCCAGTACCTGCAAAATGAGTACGCCTTCGATACCTTCCTGACCATAGCCGGTATGCCCGGGCAAAAATTCGTTTACGCCCACCTGTTTCCCAATCATTTGCCCTTTGTCTACAACCCGGATGGCTCATTTCGCGCGACTGGCACCGAGACCCTGGAGGATTACGCTGCCACCTTTGCATATACCAATCGGCGCGTGCTCGAAATGGTCGACACAATCCTCGAAAGATCTACTGTCCCGCCGGTCATCATCCTCCAGGGTGACCATAATTACGCCACGACCGCCGAACGTGTTAAAATACTCAATGCCCTCTACCTGCCGGAGGGCGGCGCGGACCTGGCCTACCAGGGGATGACGCCGGTGAACACATTCCGGCTGGTGCTGGATTATTACTTTGGGCAAGCGAACGGCTTCTTGCCCGACCGCAGCTTCCACTCACCTTTGGGCAGACCCTACCAGTTCGAAGAAGTGCCGGGAAGCTGCGCCAGCCGCTGAAGCGAATTTCCGCCCGGTCGCAGCGCGGGCGGTTTATGGAGAAAACGATGCATCTATTTTTCTATCTCGATCCTGGCTCCGGTAGCCTCTTGATCCAGCTCATCCTCGCGGCGGTGCTCGGCGCGGGGGTGGCGGTTCGCATTTTCTGGAAGCGCATTAAGGCGCTTTTCACCGGTAAACAACCGGAAGCCGAGCAGGACGAAGACCAGGAGGCGGATGAGTAACGCAAGCCAACGCTTGCACGCCTCTTTCCGCGACCCGAGCGGATTTCTCTTCACCCGGGATGGCACGCTCTACCGGCAGGTGAACCAGGCTTACCGCGCCCATTACGATTTATTGATGGGCTCGGGCCTCTACGAGCGGCTGGTCAAGGCCGGGCAGTTGATCGCCCACCGCGAGGTGGATGTTCCCCCTCAGCAGCCTGCGCCGGCTTACCGGGTGATCGAGCCGGAACGAGTGGCGTTCATCTCCTATCCGTACGAATGGTCCTTTGGACAGCTCAAGGACGCTGCGCTGACCACCCTGTCCATCGCGAAGAAAGCGTTGGACGCCGGGATGGCGCTCAAAGACGCCAGCGCGTACAACATCCAGTTTCACCAGGGCCGCCCGGTGTTGATCGATACCCTCTCGTTCGAGGCCTACCGCGAGGGCAGCCCCTGGGTGGCTTACCGGCAGTTCTGCCAGCACTTCCTCGCCCCGCTGGCGTTGATGGCCCACCGCGACGTGCGCCTTTCTCAGTTGCTGCGCGTCTACATCGACGGTGTGCCGCTCGATTTAGCCAGCGCGTTGCTGCCCTGGCGGACGCGCCTGAACGCCGGGATCGCCGCGCACCTCCACCTGCACGCGTCGGCGCAGAAGCGCTACGCAGGCGAGTCGGTCGCCCGCTCCGCCGGGCAGCGCACGATGAGCAAGCTTTCGTTGGTGGGCTTGATCGAGAGCTTGCAATCCACCGTGCGCGGGCTCAAGTGGCAGCCGGAGGGCACCGAGTGGGGCGATTATTACGATTCCACCAACTATACGCGCGCCGCTTTCGACGATAAAGTCAACGTGGTCGCCGGGTGGAGCGCGCGCATTCACCCGGAGACGGTCTGGGACCTGGGCGCCAACACCGGCGTGTTCAGCCGCGCGGCGGCGCAGGCCGGCGGGATGGCTGTGGCCTGGGATATCGACCCGGCGGCGGTGGAGAAGAATTATCGACAGGTGCGCCGCGATAAAGAGACCAACCTCCTGCCGCTGGTGATCGACCTGACCAACCCCAGCCCGGCGATCGGCTGGAACAACGCCGAGCGCGACACGCTGGCGGCGCGCGGCCCGGCTGGACTGCTGCTGGCGCTGGCGCTGATCCACCACCTGGCGATCGCCAACAACGTCCCGTTGGAGGAGGTGGCCGCCTTTTTCAGCCGCTTGAGCCGATGGCTGGTGATCGAATTTGTGCCCAAGAGCGATTCGCAGGTGCAGCGCCTGCTCGCCTCGCGCGAGGACATCTTCCCGAATTACAACGAGGCGGGCTTCGAGACCGCCTTTGGGCAGTATTTTGCCATCCGTGAGAAACGCCCGGTCGAAGGCTCGCAGCGCACCCTCTACCTGATGGAACGCAACGGATAAGTCAACCGCTCTCGTCGATGCCAGAACCCTGTCCCTCTCAGCGCAAACGCCCTCCGCTTTTCAGGATTCCCCTCGCGCTTGGCCTGTTCATTCTCCTCGGACTGGCGGCCTGCGCCGTGGCCGAAGTGCCTGGTTTCAGCCCGCCGGAAGATATGCCGCTCCTGGAGGCGACGCCGGCAGCCGAGGTGACGCCGGCAGCCGAGGCGACAGTTGCTCTCCAGCCCGAACCGACCGCTGATCTCGCGCCCACCGCCGCCCCGACCATGCCTGCCAGCCCCACGCCGCAGGTCTGCCGCGAAACGGCGGGCTCCTTCGAGCGCTACGGCTTGCTCTCGCCTTATTTGAAGGGGGAGCTCAATTACCGGGTTTATTACCCGCCCTGCTACGACGACTCGGGGGAGACGCGCTACCCGGTGCTCTACATGCTGCACGGGCAGACCTACAACGACGACCAGTGGGCGCGCCTGGGCATCGGCGAGGCGGCGGACGCCTTGATCAATACGGGCGAAGTTCCCCCGTTCCTGATCGTGCTGCCTTACGAGGTCGACACCTTTGCCGACCCGTACGCCGATGGCTACGGACCGGCGCTGGTCGAGACCCTCATCCCGTGGGTGGACGCCTTCTACCCGACCTGCCCCGCGCAAGCCTGCCGGGCGATTGGCGGGCTCTCGCGCGGCGGAGCGTGGGCTTACCTGCTGGCACTCGACAACCCCGGGCTGTTTGGCGCGGCGGGTGGGCACAGCATGGTGCCGTTCGGCGGGATGCAGGTGCGCCTGCCCAACCAACTGCGCTCCACACCTGCCGACCAGTTCCCGCGCCTGTGGATGGACATGGGCAAATCCGATATCTACCTGCCGGACCTCAAGGTGTACGAGGAGCTGCTCACCCAGCAAGCAGTGCCGCACGAGTACACCCTCCAGGACGGGTACCACGACGAGGCTTACTGGTCCGCGCACCTCGCGGACTACCTGCGCTGGTACGCCGCGGGATTCCTGGCTGGGGAGAGCCAATAACCCAATAATGCTAAGAGATTCATGTGAGGATGCGCGGGAGGGTATAATTTCCGCAACGAAAGCCAATCCCTACCCGAGAAGGTTGCCGTGAGCCTGACCCGAGCCGAAGTCGAACACATTGCCCGCCTGGCGCGGCTGGAGCTGAGCGAGGAGGAGCTGGAGCGCTACCGCGAGCAGCTCTCCGCCATCCTGGACTACGCCGCGCGCCTGCGCGAGCTGGACACCAGCCACATCCCCCCGACCGCCAGCGTGTTCTCCGCCGGGCTGGCGCTGCGCGACGACGAACCTGCCGCCGGGTTGGGCCTGGAAGACGTGCTGGGCAACGCGCCGCAGGTCGAGGATAACCAGTTCCGCGTCCCGCCGGTGCTGGAGTAGGATCGTGAATTTTATTTTCTGTAAAATGTGGGCTTTGCCCCACATTTTACAGAAAAATTGAAACACACTCTGGAGTAACGCGATGCCGGCTCCCGAAACGCTCACCCTCCTGGATATGCTCGCCGGTTTGCGCCGCGGCGATTTCTCCGCCGTGGAGCTGGCGCGTGCCACGCTGGCGCGCTTCGAGCGATTCGAGTCTCAACTGCACACGTTGATCACCTTCACCCCTGAGCTGGCGCTGCGCATGGCCGAGGCGGCCGACCGGCGTTACACCGAATGGCGCCGCGAAGACCCTTCGGCTGCGTGGAACCTGCCGCCGCTGTTGGGCATCCCCCTGCTGGTCAAGGATGTGCTCTGCTTGAAAGACGTGCGCTGCACCTGCGGCTCGCGCATCCTGGAAAACTTCGTCCCACCCTACACCGCCACGGCGGTGCAGCGCCTGCTGGACGCCGGGATGGTGGTGGTGGGCAAGAGCAACACCGACGAATTCGCGATGGGCTCCTCGACCGAAAACTCGGCCTACGGCCCGACGCGCAACCCGTGGGACCTGTCGCGGGTGCCCGGCGGCTCGAGCGGCGGGAGCGCCAGCGCGGTGGCGGCTCGCCTGGTGCCCGCGGCGACCGGCAGCGACACCGGCGGCAGCATCCGCCAGCCGGCGGCTTACTGCGGCGTGACCGGGATCAAGCCCACCTACGGGCGCGTCTCGCGTTACGGGCTGGTGGCCTACGGCTCCTCGCTCGACTCGGTCGGGGCATTCGCGCGCAGCGCCGCCGAGGCGGCACTGCTGCTGAAAGCCATGGCCGGGCACGACCCGCTCGACTCGACCAGCGCCGACCGCCCGGTGCCGGAGCTGAGCCTGGGGTCCGGCGGTCTGATAGGGCTGCGGGTGGGCGTGCCGGAGGAATACTTCATCCAGGGCATCCAGGCGGAGGTCGAGAGCGCAGTGCGCGCGGCGATCGCTCAGATGGAGGCGCTGGGGGCGATGATCCAACCGGTCAGCCTGCCGCACACCGCTTACGCGCTGCCGGTGTATTACCTGATCGCCCCGGCGGAGGCTTCGGCCAACCTGGCGCGCTACGACGGGGTGCGCTTCGGACTGCGCGAGCCGGCCGAGCAGATGTGGGATCTTTTCTACCGGTCGCGCGGCAAAGGCTTTGGGGCGGAGGTCAAGCGGCGCATCATGCTCGGCACCTATGCGCTCTCCGCCGGTTATTACGAGGCTTATTACGGCCAGGCGCAGAAGGTGCGCACGCTGATCAAGCAAGACTTCGAGCGCGCCTTCGAGCAGGTGGACGTGGTCGCCTGCCCGGTGGCGCCGACAACCGCTTTCAAGATCGGCGAGCACAGCGACGACCCGCTGGCGATGTACCTGGAGGATGTTTTCACCCTGCCGGCTAACCTGGCGGGGGTCCCGGGCGTGGCCTTCCCGGTCGGCTTCGATGGCAACGGCCTGCCGGTGGGGATGCAACTGATGGGGGCGCATTTTAAGGAAGATGTGCTGCTGCGCGCCGCGCACGCTTACCAGCAGGCGACCGGCTGGCACTTGCGCATGCCGGGATGGGTCGCGGGTTGAGGCCGGAATAGAGATCGGCCGCCTGGAATAAGGCGCCGGGCAGGGGAGCCCTGCAAAAGAGTGCGGACTCGCAGGTCCGCACATACTGAAAGGGGGATTTGATCGGCGTCGCATGGCAGAAACCCTGGCGCTCGGAGGATATCTCTGTAGGGGCGGTTCGCGAACCGCCCCTACGGTTCATCCGGTTTGTTTGCTAAGGGTAAATAACCGCGAGACTCGGCCCCTCACACAGATCGTGTTTTGATTTTTCTGTAAAATGTGGGGCAAAGCCCACATTTTACAGAAAATAAATTGCACAATCCTCACACGTCACAGGTTGTGCGATCCGCCCGTCAGCGGCAGGGTGAACCAGAGGGTCGTGCCGCTTCCCGGCCGGCTTTCGGCGAAAATTTCACCGCCGTGGGCGCCGACCAGGCTCTTGCAGATCGCCAGTCCCAGGCCGCTGCCGCGCGAATCGGCGGACTTATAAAAGCGGTCGAAGATGTGCGGCAGGTCCTGCGCGGCAATGCCAACGCCGTTGTCTTGCACTGCCACGCGCGCGCGCAACTCGTCTCCCGGCTCGATCCAGCCGCGCAGGTGGATCGTCCCTCCGGCGGGCGTGTAGCGCAAAGCGTTGTTGAGCAGGTTGGCCAGCACCTCGCGGATGCGCTCGGGGTCGACCTCCACGAGCGGCAGTCCGGGTTGGACCGCTACCTGGATTGCTACGCCAGCCCGGCTCGCCTGCGCCTCGAAACCGGCAGCGGCCTGCTCGATCAGGTCGGCCAACGAGACGGGTTGCAACTCCAATTTCAGCGCGCCGCTTTCGGCCAGAGAGAGCGTGCGCAAATCGTCGATCACGCGCGAGAGCAGGCGAGTCTCCTCCAGCAGATCGTTGAGGCGCCGGCTGTCTGCCGGATAAATGCCGTCGAGCATGCCCTCCAGGTTGCCCTGGATCACCGTCAGCGGCGTGCGCAGCTCGTGGGTCACGTCGGCGAGCAGGTTACGGCGCTGCGCGTCGTTGGCGCGCAGGCGGGC
This sequence comes from Anaerolinea sp., assembly GCA_029975965.1. The sequence goes on from JARKOV010000108.1 coordinate 25,654, forward strand.
GGTCATCTCGTTGAACGCCCTGGCGAGCGAGCGTATCTCGCGCGTGCCGCGCTCGCGCACCTGGGGGGTGTAATCGCCTTCCGCCACACGCCCGGCGGCGTCCAGCAGGTCGCCAATCGGCAGCGCCGTCCAGCCCAGGCTGCGCACCACCCATCCCACGACCACCACGACCACCAGCAAGGCCGTCCCCGCGCCGATCAGGGCCGGTAAACCGAGCCTGCCGGCCAGCTCGCCGCCGGTCAGCCAGGAAAAGACCAGCCAGGCGATCGCCGCCAACCCGATCGCCGCCAGCGTCACCAGCAGCAGCAGCCCGCAGCCGACGCGGCGCATGAAGCGCCCGCGCAGGTTGCGCCAGTTGGGCGTGTGGCGCGGTCCGGGAGGCCAGGCTTCCCCTTTCGGCCACCATTTCGGCGGCGTGTTTGGAAAATGATGCGGCTGCATGGTTTATCGATCGGCAAACTTGTATCCGACCCCGTATACCATCAGGATGGAACGCGGCTCGCGCGGGTTCGGCTCGATTTTGCGGCGGATGTTCTTGATGTGCGCGTCGATGGCGCGCTCGTAGGATTCGATGGCCACGCCCTGCACGGCTTCGAGCAGTTGCGCGCGGGTAAAGACGCGCCCGGGCTGCCCGGCCAGCGTCGCCAGCAATTGAAACTCGGTGGGGGTCAGCGCCACTTCGCGCCCATCGACGGTCAACTGCATCCGCCCCAGGTCGAGGGTCAGGTTAGCGACGCGGATCACCTCCGCCGGCGCGGCGCTTTTCTCCGCGCGGCGCAGCACGGTGCGCACCCGCGCCACCAGCTCTTTGGGGCTGAACGGCTTGCTGATGTAGTCGTCGGCGCCCAGTTCCAGGCCAACCAGCGTGTCTGATTCATCGGAACGGGCGGTGAGCATGATGATGGGGATGTCCGATTCCTTGCGCAGCGTGCGGGTCACGTCCAGCCCGTCGATGTGCGGCAAGCCCAGGTCCAGCACCACCAGGTCGGGGCGTTGGGCGCGGAAAGCCGTGAGCGCAGCCGCGCCGTCCGCGGCGGTCAGCACGCGGAAGCCGGCATGCTCGAGGTAATCCTGCACCAGGCGGGTGATCTTGGCTTCATCGTCGACGACCAGGATGGTTTTCATTCGATTTGAGTATAGCATGACGCGGGAGAGGCGGCTCGCCATCGAGCCGCCTCTGGAGGGTTTCCGGTTACCCGGCAGGTTTGTCGGTGTGCTCAGGCGGCGTTTCGTGCAGCTTGCGGTGCCATTCGGCCACCATAGGCGGCACTTTGTCCGCATCGAAGCCGTACGGGCCGGTGTGTTTCATGCCCCAGTGCCGCATTCCGGGGTGGAACCAGGGGCGGAAGAACAGCATGCGCACCAGCCCCCCGACCAGGAAGATTCCCAGCAGGACGGCTAAAAAGCCCATTCCCCAGCCCCAGGGGTGGTAGTAGAAGTGCGGGTAAACATACGGGGCCGCCTGCAAGCCGGCTTCGGGCGGCGACAGTTGACTGCTGACGAGCAATCCCTGGGCCACGCCGGCGTTGTAGACGTACACCCCAAGCGCCACCACGCCCGCGATGAGCAGGATTCCGAACAAGATGCGAAATATGATCTGACCTTTCATGGCATTTCTCCTTTCGATGTGCAACTCTGGTTGGATCATACCGGCCGATTGTGGAGCAATTGTGAAGAGAAATCGGAGGAATTATGGAGAAGAGCGCGCCCGTCTCGGGCGAAGCGGCCTCTCATTCTCGGTGCCAGAGAGGCTGCCGCGTCGCCGCAGGCGGCTCCTCGCAGCGACATGCCGCAGCGTTGTGGCGAGTCCGACTCGGGCGAAGCGGCCTCTCATTCTCGGTGCCAGAGAGGCTGCCGAGTCGCCGCGGGAGGCTCCTCGCAGCGACATGGCGCGGCGTTGTGGCTAACCCGTCTCGGAGCGAAGCAGGCTCCCTCTGGGGCGGGTCGTAGCCTGGGTTCCCTTGCTGGAGCGCGCACCGCTCCGGCCTATATTTGGGCTTTAAGGGCGTTCGGCGCATTCGCAGCACTCGTGATAGAATCGAAAAAAAGCGACAGGGGAGAACAAAATGCCTGATCGAAAACTGACCATCGCCGTGCCCATGGCCGGGCTGGGGACGCGCATGCGACCGCATACCTGGAGCAAACCCAAACCGCTCATCTCGCTGGCCGGGCGCACCGTGCTCGATTTCGTGCTGGATCAATTTGACACCATCCCCCCCGATTTCGACGTCAAATACGTATTTATCATCGGCCCATCGCAGGGAGACCAGGTGCGTGAGCACATGGAGGAATTCCACCCGGCCAAGAAAGTGCATTTCGTCGTGCAGGCCGAAATGCGCGGCCAGTCGGACGCGCTCTACCTGGCGCGCGAGCACCTGGACGGCCCGATGATCATGGCTTTTTCCGATACGTTGATCGAAACGGATTTCTCTTTCCTCAAAGACAGCCCGCCCCAAGCGGCTGCCTGGGTCAAAGCGGTGCCTGACCCGCGCCGGTTTGGCGTGACCGAATTGGGGAAAGACGGCTTTGTCCGGCGGCTGATCGAGAAGCCAACCGATATGAGCAACAACCTGGTGGTGGTCGGTTGTTACTATTTTCACGACGGTTGCGCGCTGATCTCGGCGATCGAAGAGCAAATGTCGCGCAAAGTGCTGTTGAAAAACGAATTTTTCCTGGCGGATGCGGTCAACATCCTGCTCGAGCGCGGTTTGCGCATGGGCGTAAAACCGGTCGAAGTGTGGTTGGACGCGGGCACCCCCGAGACGCTGCTGGAGACCAATCGCTACCTGCTGGACCACGGGCGCGACAACACCGCTCAGGCGCAGCGCCCCGGAGTCACCATCATTCCCCCTGTCTTTATTCACCCGACTGCCAAAGTGGAAGCCTCGGTGATTGGCCCCCATGTGTCAATCGGCGCCGGTTGCACGTTAAAGCGCGCCATCGTCAGCAACACGATTATCGATGAGGGCTCCGAGATCCAAGACATCGCCGTCGATGAGTCGCTGCTCGGAAGGCAGGTCAGCCTGACCGGTCAGCCGCTGCACCTCAACCTGGGTGACCAATCCTGGGCGGTGCGTTGAGCCGTGAAAGCCGCGCGCGTCGTGTGTCGCTCTGAGTACGAGTACGCCCAGCGACCGGTGGCGGTGTGGTTGAATGGCGAGCGCCTGGCGGTGGAAGCGGTGGAAGCTGAATGGCGCACCCCAGGCGGGAAATCCTTTCGGGTGCGCTGCGCCGGCGGGACCTGGATGACCCTGATCTATGACGAGGATGGGGAAAGCTGGTTTGCCGACGAATAAATTCCGCTCCCTGGGGGCGGTTTGGGGCCCGCCGGGTGGGGGTATTTTCAAGGATCGTATATAATAGAAAGCGTTCGCAAGCCGTCCGTCCCGTGCTCGCTGGGGGCCGGACGTGGTCCATTGAGATGATCTGCACTCCGCAGGCGAGGAACCATCGCCTGCGGTTACACTAACCCCATCGTTACGAAGGGTGAACGCATGAGCGATCTCTATTTCGCCAGGCGGATGGAAGGCTTGAAGCCGTCCGCGATCCGCAAATTTTTCGACATCGTCGCCACGATGAAAGACGTGATCTCACTGGGGATCGGCGAGCCGGATTTCGACACTCCCGAGCCGATCGTCCAGGCCGGGGTGCGCTCCTTGCTGGCCGGTGAGACGCATTACACCTCCAACGTGGGGATGCTCGAGCTGCGCCAGGCGCTTGCCGCGCACCTCGCCCGGCTCTACCAGGTGCGCTACGACCCGGGTGAGATTGTCATCACCGTGGGCGGCTCCGAAGCGCTCTACCTGGCGGCGACGGCTTTCGTCAACCCCGGCGACGAGGTGATCATTCCCACGCCCTGCTTTGTGTCTTACCAGGCGCAGGTTCACCTGGCGGGCGGGGTGCCGGTAGAAGTCCCCAGCCGAATGGAGAACAACTTCGAGGTGGACCCGCGCGATGTGGAGGCGGTGATCACCCCGCGCACCAAAGCGATTTTGCTCGGTTATCCCTCTAACCCAACCGGCGCGGTGGCACGCATGGAGACCTTGATGGAGATTGCCCGGCTGGCTGAAAAACACAACCTGGTCGTTTTCTCCGACGAGATCTACGACCGGCTGGTGTACGGCGTCCAGCACGTGTGCTTCCCGGCGCTGCCCGGAATGTGGAAGCGCACCATCCTGCTGGGCGGATTCTCCAAGGACTATGCCATGACCGGCTGGCGCATCGGGTACGCCGCCGCGCCCGCCGACCTGATCAAGGGACTGTTGCGCGTGCACCAGTACACGGTGATGTGCGCCTCGACGACCGCCCAGGTGGCGGCGACGCAAGGGTTGTTGCACGGCGAAGAGCATGTGCAGCGCATGGTGGCGGAATACGACCGGCGCCGGCGGTTGATCGTGGACGGCTTCAACCAGATTGGATTGCCGACCTTTGAGCCGCGCGGCGCGTTCTACGCCTTCCCGAAGGTGTCTGGCACCGGTTTGGATGACGAGACGTTTGCCAATCGCCTGCTGCAGGAAGAGCAGGTGGCAGCCATTCCGGGGTCTGGGTTTGGCGCGGGTGGGGCGGGGCACCTGCGCTGCTCGTATGCCACCGCTTACGACCGCATCGAAGAGGCCCTGCGCCGGATCGAGCGTTTCGTCAACCGCCTGTAGTCTTGAGGATGGAGGCTTTGGATGCCGCTGACCTTTGATTTTCCACTCGAGCAACTCAAAACTTACCGGGGTATCAACCCCAAGCCGGCCGATTTCGAAGCGTATTGGGACAGGGCGCTGGCCGAAATGCGCGCCGTGGATGCCCAGGTCGAGCTGGTGCCAGCCGATTTCCAGGCGCCGATCGCCGACTGCTTTCACCTTTACTTCACCGGGGTGGGCGGAGCAAGGGTGCACGCCAAGCTGCTGCGCCCCAAGAATGCCTCTGCGCCGCACCCCGCGGTGGTGATGTTCCACGGTTACACCGGCGACTCGGGCGATTGGTCGGACAAACTGGGTTACGTGGGGTCGGGATTCACCGTTGCGGCGCTGGACTGCCGCGGGCAGGGCGGTCTTTCAGAAGACAGCGGCGGCGTGAGCGGCAACACGCAGCACGGGCACATCATCCGCGGTCTGGACGATGCCTTGAATGGTCGGCCCGAGGCGCTGCTCTACCGCCAGATCTTCCTCGACACGGCGCAACTGGCGAAAATCGTCATGGAGATGCCTGAGGTCGACCCGGCGCGGGTCGGGGCGACGGGGGGCAGCCAGGGCGGGGCGCTGACGGTGGCCTGTGCGTCGCTCGAGCCGCGCATCCGGCGGGCTGCGCCGGTTTTCCCCTTCCTCAGCGATTACCAGCGCGTGTGGGAGATGGACCAGGCCAAAGACGCGTACGCCGAGTTGAGGGAATTCTTCCGCCACTTCGACCCGCGCCACGAGCGGGAGCAAGCCGTCTTCACCAACCTGGGTTACATCGACATTCAGCACCTGGCGCAGCGCATCCGCGGCGAGATCCTCTGGCCGATCGGCCTGATGGACACCATTTGCCCGCCTTCCAGCCAGTTTGCGGCGTACAACAAGATCGCCGCGCCCAAGTCGATGGTGGTCTACCCCGATTTTGGGCACGAAGGCCTGCCGGGGGTGAACGACCTCATCTTCCAATTCCTCGCCGGCATGTGAGCCGGTTAAATTAAAATGATGTTGGGCGCGGACGCGCCCAACATCGTCACGAAATTGGATGCCCCTCAATACTCAATTGCGCTGATGCGGCCGAGCTTATCCAGGCGGTGGGTGGCCTGGATGCGCCGCACCGTGCCGGTGAGGCTGCGCATCACCAGGCTGTCGGTGGTTGCGCCGCGGGCGAAATAGTCGACCCCCTTGAGCAGGTCGCCGCTGGTGATGCCGGTCACGGCGAAGAACACATCGTTGGAGGCGACCAGGTCGTCGAGGGTGAGCACGCGCTGCGGGTCGTAGCCCAATGCGCGCGCCCTGGCGGCTTCCTCCTCGTTGCGCGGGGCCAGCCTGCCCTGGATGTTCCCGCCCAGGCAGCGCAGCGCGCATGCGGCGATGACCCCTTCGGGGCTGCCGCCGATACCGAGCAAAACGTCGATACCCGAGTCGGGCATGCCGGTCATCAGCGCCCCGGCGACATCCCCGTCTGGAATCAGGCGGATGCGCGCGCCGCAGGCGCGCACCTCGTCGATTAATTGGGTGTGGCGTGGACGGTCCAAGATGACGACGGTCAGGTCTTCGACCTGCTCGCCTTTGGCGCGAGCAATCTTTTGCAGGTTGTCGCGCACGGGCGCCTCCAGATCGATCACATCCCGCGCCTCAGGTCCAACGGCGATTTTTTGCATGTAGAAAGCCGGACCCGGATCGAGCATGGTGCCGCGCGGCGCCAGCGCCACGGTGCAGACCGCGTTCCACAGGCCCATCGCCAGCGGGCGCGTCCCGTCGATGGGATCGACCGCCAGGTCGAGCAGCGGCGCCGAGCCGCTGCCGAGGTGCTCGCCATTGTAGAGCATGGGCGCTTCGTCTTTTTCCCCCTCGCCGATCACCACCACGGCATCCATCTCGATGGTATTGAGCACCAGGCGCATGGCTTCCACCGCGGCCCGGTCGGCAGCAATTTTGTCCCCACGCCCCATGTGCCGCCCCGCAGCCAGCGCGGCGGCTTCGGTGACGCGCACCAGGTCAAGAGCCAGGTTGCGGGTCGGGCTGCGTGAGATCATCGTGCACCTCCTGGATTAAGCTGCAAGGGCACGGCTTGAATGGCTGTGCCCTTGCGGGGATACGATCGTTGGGGATAGAAAGACGGCTGGATCATGTCAGGTGAGCCAGGTGATCAGGTAAAAACCGAGCGGGGCGGCCCACAACCAGGAATCGATGCGGTCGAGAACACCGCCGTGCCCCGGCAAAATCTGGCTGGTGTCTTTGACGCCGAAGCCCCGCTTGAGCATGCTTTCGCCCAGGTCGCCGATGGGGGAGAGCACCGCGACGACGACCGCCACGATGAGCGCATTGTCCAGGGTCACCGCCGGCGCGCGAAGGTGCCAAAGCGCGGCCAACCCGAGGGTGCCCAGCACGCCGAGGATGATTCCCGACAGGTAGCCCTCCCAGCTCTTCTTTGGACTGATCAGCGGGGCCATTTTATGGCGCCCAATCCGGCTGCCCACCAGGTAAGCCCCGGCATCGCACAGCCAGATGGCCGGCATGACAACCAGGAACCACCATTCGCCATCCGGCAGGGCGCGGAGGGCGATCAGGTACGAGCCGAGCCAACCCAGGTAAACCAGCCCACCCAGGTTGATGTTGAAATCCACCGCGGCCGATTTCTGGTGTTTGCTGAATTCGAATAATTGCAGCGCCATGGCCAGCAGCACCCCGGTGACCAGCAGAGGCGCGATGACCGGCGGACCCCACAGGAACTGCCCGATGACCAGTGTCACCGCGCCGCCGGCCAGCAGGAGCAGCGAAGGGTGGTAGCCGCCGGCAGTGAAGAGCCGCCAGTATTCCCAGGCGGCGGTGCCGATGATGAGCGTGATGAAGAGGGTGAACGGCCAGCCGCCCAGCATGATCAACCACACGCCGAGCGGCACGAGCACGATCGCGACGAGGATTCGTTGCGAAAGCGAGCTCAATTTACTCACATGCGCTGTTAGTGGATGAGATACGGCCATAGCGGCGGTCCCGGTGGCCGTATTCAACCAGGGCTTTGCGGTACTCCTCGCGGTCAAAGTCCGGCCAGTACGTCGGGGTGAAATACCATTCAGAATAGGCGCTTTGCCAGATGAGGAAATTGCTCACCCTCAACTCCCCCGAGGTGCGGATGACCATGTCGGGATCGGGCAGGCCGCTGGTGAAAAGATGCTGGCTGACCAGCTCGGGGGTCACCTCTTCCGCTTTAACCCCCTCGCGGATGATGTCTTTAATCGCGCAGATGATTTCATCCTTTCCGCCGTAGTTGAAGGCGACATTCAACACCAGGCGGTCGTTGTTGCGGGTCAGCTCGACTGCGTCGAGCACTTTCTCTTGCAGCGAGGGTGGCAGGCGATCGAGGTGACCAATGTGGCGCAACTGGACGCCTTCCTGGTGCAACTCCTTCAGCTCGCGGTCGATCACATCCTCGAGGATGGACAGCAGCCCGGAGATCTCGTCCTGCGGGCGGCTCCAATTTTCGGTTGAAAAAGCATAAATGGTCAGGTATTTCACGCCAAATTCCACGCTGGCGCGGATGATGCGGCGCAGGTTCTCGGTCCCGGCGCGGTGGCCGGCCAGGCGCGGCAAGCCGCGTTTCGCGGCCCAGCGCCCGTTTCCATCCATGATGATCGCGACGTGTTGGGGTACTTTGGTAATCGTTTCAGTCTGCTCTTTAAGTGGCATGGATCAGTCCGCGGAGGGTTAAACCTCCATGATCTCTTTCTCTTTTCGGGCGCCGACCTCGTCGATCTCCTGGATGAAGCGATCGGTGGCCTTCTGCAATTCCTCTTCGGCGTTTTCGAGATCGTCTTCCGAAATCAGTTTCTCTTTCTCGAACTCGCGCAAATCCTTGATCAGGTCGCGGCGGACGTTGCGCACAGCCACGCGCGCTTCTTCCAGCCGGTTGTGCACCACCTTGACCAGCTCGCGGCGGCGCTCTTCGGTTAATGGGGGTATGTTGAGCCGGATGACCTTGCCGTCGTTGTTGGGGGTTAGGCCTAACTCGGAGGCCAGGATGGCTCGTTCGATGCTCTTCAGGCTGGCCGCGTCAAAGGGGCGGATCAGTAAAACCCGCGCTTCGGGCACGCTGATCGACGCAAGCTGGATCATGGGGGTGGGCATGCCGTAGTACTCCACCTGGAGCCGTTCGACGAGGGCAGGGCTGGCCCGGCCGGTGCGAATCCCGGCCAGATCTTCTTCGAGCGATTGAATGGAGCCCTTCATTCTGGTTTCTGCTTCTTTGATGGTTTCCTTAATCACTTTGACCTCCTCAAGCGGTGCGGAGTCGATGCGGAAAAGGGCTGGCAATTCAAATCCGGGTGAAACATGACTTAAGCATACCCTAATTTTCCCTTTTTCGCTATACACCCGCGTGCGAGAGTGGGTACGGAGTCCATTCGGATGCGTCACCGGTCTGCGCCATGGCGGGGAAAATTTTAAGGTAATTTGATAGAACTTTAATTCTATTTTAGAACATTCGTGCTATAATCAGGTTGTGACAGCTCAGCTCGACCGGATTGCTGCCCGAAACCCAAATTCAGACCTTTTTCCCCGGCGGCTGAACCTTAGATTGAGAGATAACCGATGAATGGCGCACAGAAGGCAATTTTACCCGGTATGATGATTGGAATGTTGGTGTTGGTCAGCCTGACCCGGTTGCTTGGGCTGACCGAGACCGCGCAGGCTTCTACCGAAGAAGCCCCGGCAATCCAGGCCTGGATCGAAGAACAGAAAGAATGGACCAACTCGCTGCCGGTGATCTTTTACAGCGAGGTTGAGGAGCCGGTCGTTGAGGTTAGCAAGGCTGAACCTGCCCAGGAGGAAGAACGCGATGCGGATTCTCGCGAAGGGTGCTCGGTGAGCAGCAACTTCCCCGACTCGGTGCTGCGCTGGTGCGACCTGATCGACCGGCACGCGGCGGACCACGGATTGGACCCCGATCTGGTGGCGGCGGTGATTTTACAGGAGAGCAACGGCAATCCAGACGCCTACTCGTCCAGCGGGGCGGTGGGGCTGATGCAGGTGATGCCGCGCGATGGGATCGCAGCGGGTTTTCAATGCGTCAACGGTCCCTGCTTCGCATCGCGCCCCAGCATGAGCGAGCTCTACGATCCCGATTTTAACGTGGCCTACGGCACCCGCATGCTGGCGGGCTTGATTCAAAAGCGCGGCTCGATCCGCGAGGGATTGTTCGCTTACGGCCCGTCGAACATGGGCTATTACTACGCCGACAAGGTGTTAGGAATTTACGAGGCTCGCCGGTAAACGGCATAGAATCGCGGCGAGGTGAGATCTGAATTGGGGTCATCGAACCTGGTCCTCTGTCAAATGTAATTTAATGGGTTATTTTGAGGGCAAAGCCCCCAAAATAACCCATTAAAATCAGTCTGACTGACTACTAGATACTTTCTTTGCCGCTTGTCTATGGATTGGGGCGCAGCGTGTTGGTCGGCCAGGGGGTCAGCGTCGCGCCGCCGTCTTCCAACGAAAAAGATGGCGAAGGAGTCTGGCTGGGGGTGCTGCTGGGCGCGAATCGGGTTTGGCTGGGTGAGGTTGTCGCAGCCTGAGCTTCGACCGTCGCGGTCGGCGCCTGGACCGCCGGGAGGGTGATCGTCATGGTTGGGGTGGGGGTGGTGAATGGATTGGGCAGCACCAACCGGTCGCGGGACCACAGCCAGGCGCCGATGCCCAGCCCAACCACCAGCGCCAGGCCCACCACGCCCATGCACCCGGCGCCAAACCAGCGCCATGGGCTGCTCGCCCTGCGCGCTGCGGGCCGGGCTGCCTGGATCTCTTCGGGCATCTGGAAGGTGACCAGGGTGATGTTATCGTGCCCGCCGCGTTGGATGGCCAGGTCGACCAGGCTCTGCGAGGCGGCTTCCGCCGGCATTTTCTGGTAAGCGGCGAGAATTTCAGCATCGCTGATCAGGTCGGTCAGCCCGTCGCTGGTGAGTAACACGCGGTCGCCGGGCAGCAACGGGTAGCCCTGGTTGGCCTGCGCCTGGGCGTTGCTCTCCCCTTCGGCGATGCGCATTCGCACATCCACCTCCGGCGGCACCGGCGAGCCCAGGTAGCGGCGAATGACGTGGGCATTGGGGTGGTTGTTCACCTCTCCAGGTCCCAATATCCCGCGCTCAATCGCTTCCTGGATCCAGGTGTGGTCGGTGCTTAAGCGGTGGATCATCCCGCTGCGGATCAGGTAGATGCGCGAGTCGCCCACCGTGGCGGTGTACAGGCGGTTGCCGATCACCCAGGCGCAGGCGCAGGTCGCGCCCATGCCGGCCTGGTCGGGATTCATCAGCGCCTGGTCGCGGATGGCGTCGGAGGCAGACTGCACCGCGTCGATTAAAATCCCGGTCGGGTGTTGAGCGTTGCTTTTGGCAACCGTGTGGCTGATCACATCGACTGCCAGCTCGGCGGCGACTTCGCCGGCACGGTGCCCCCCAATGCCGTCGGATAGCACCGCGAGCAGCACGGGGTTAGGCCCCTGTGGTCCGAAGGTGAAGGCCGACACGCCGTAGCGATCTTCGTTCTCCTTGCGTTTGACTCCCGGGTGGCTGATGGCAACGACCGGGACGGTGGTGTGCTCCAGGCGGTTCATGCGCTCTCGTCCGCCTGTTCGAGGGATTCGACCACCGGCTGGCGCAGGGCGGGCGGCTTGGTCAATTCAAAGCGGAAGGTGACTCTTCCAATATGAATCAGGTCATCGTGGGCAAGCTGCTTGCCCTCGGGAGGCAGGGGGGTGAAATTGACCCAGGTGCCCGCAACCGAGCCTTCATCCAGCAGGGTGAAACCGCTTTCTCCGTTGCGCACCAGGCGCGCGTGCACCTTGTTAACCGAGGCATCTTCCACCAGCACCATCGCCTGTCGGGCGTCGCTGCCCAGGGTCAGCTCGCTCCGGTTGAGCGGGATCAGGCTGCCCGGGACGGGTTGCTCGTCATCGGTGACGCGGATCAAACGGGCCGGGATGCCGGGTGAGGTGGCGGTTTTAGGCAGGCTGCCCCGCTCGCTGGCGGCGCGCCGGTTGCGCGGCACGTCCTGGGCGATCGAAACCGGCTGGGTGACCGGGTCCTCGCGGCGGCGCTTCTCCGCCTGCCTGCGCCTGCCGCGCAGCCGGTTTTCCCCGAACACGATCAACCCCAGCACCAACCCGGCCACCAGCACCGCGGCGACCGCGACCAACCCCCGGCTGGAGACACGCTGCAACAGGTTGGTGACCGGCGGGTTGGCCACGATGATCTCGATCGGGGTGTCGATGCTCGAAGCCGAGAGACCCAGTGAATCGACCACCTCGATGCGCATCGTGTGCACGCCGCTCTCGGTCAGGCCGCTGAGATCCCACTCGAGAACATCGAAGGGCGGCGCGCTTCTCTCCACCACCAGCGCGCCATCCTGGTACAGCCTGGCGGTTTGCAAAGCGCGTGGATAACCGTCGGGAAATTCGATCAGAACCTGCAGGGGGTGTGAATCCGGTAAGAGGACCGACTCCTCGCCGTCGGCAGGGTCGCTCCACATGCGCTCGAGGCGGGTGGGCGGTGAGAGGAAGATGGGGTTCGGCGGCTTGATCTCGAGGGTGTAATCGAGCCGCTGAGAGATGCCGGCAAACCCTTCGCGCGCCAGGCCGATGGTGATAATGTGAGCGCCGCTCTGCCGGACGGTGGAGACGAAATTCAGGGTGTAGGTTTTGCGCAACGGAGCGACCCAGCTTTCCAGATCGGGCAACGTCTCGCGCCCCGCGATGAGGGTCAGGCGCCCGCCGGTCGTGTCGGTCAGGTTTTGCAGCGCGCTGGTATCGGGAACGGCGTTGTCCAGGCTGTTGACGGCCACCCAGGCGAAAATGCGCACCCCGGCCTGTTGGGCGCGGCTGGCCAAATCTTGCAGGCTGGGAGCCAGCGACGGCGCGACCGGCGGGGTGATCCATAAGATGGCGCGCTTGACGCGCGGTTCCGCCGTCTGGTCGGCGACCAGGTCGACAGCGGTGGTCAAGCTGAAAATATTCACCTCGGTTTGCATGTTGGGTTGGTAACCCGCCAGCGCTGTTGCCAGCTCGAGCGGGTTGTTGCTGAGAATGACCTGCAAGCCGGTGTTGGTGGAGAAACTGTACCTGTCTTTTCCAGACTCGGGCTGGCGCATGGCCCATTCTTCCAGGGCGGTGCGGATAAAGTCCAGTTGCGTGCGGTCGCCAAAGCGGGTGTTCAGTTGGGTTCCGGGGGTGAGGGCGATGGTGAATTGCAGTCCCGGCTCCACCTCAGCCAGGGTCAGGTTGCCCACCGCCTGCCCGTCTTCCTCCACGATCACATCCCCGGCGGCGAGGTCTTCGATAAAATTGCCCTGGCTGTCGTAAGCCTCGAACGACAATTGCAGGGTAGGGAAGGCGAGCGTGCTCAGCCCGTAAGCCACCAGGCGCGCCTGGGATTGCGAGCGGACCGGCTGGGCGGCGAAAAGCAGCAGGCAAGCCGTTAAAACGAGAATGCCCGCCCGCCACCGCAGCGTGACTGCCGGGAGGGGTTGTTTCGGAACGCACTGCCCGCCTGATCGTCTACTCATGCATCATCATCCGCGGATCCTCCACACTGCTCTGAAAGATCCACTGGGCGTTCGTTGGGTGGACAAATCGATGGCGCATCGATACTTCAGGGGGCGACTTCCCCATGATTATATCAATCGTACTTCAACATTTGATCACGCACTTCGGCCCATTTGAGCGCGTCGGCGATGGCTTGCTCGATGGGCAGTTTCGCCTCCCAGCCCAACAGGCGCAAGGCGGTGTCGGCGTTGGCATACGCGCCGGCCACGTCGCCGGGGCGGGGCGGTTTTTCCACTTTGTTGATCGGTTGGCCGTAAACTTTCTCGAAGGCGGTGACCAGCTCGCGGACGGTCACGCCGCGCCCGGTGCCCAGGTTGATGACCACGTAGCGCTCCCCGGTGCCGAGGCGCTCAAAGACCTGCGGAAACTGCTCGACGGCCATCACGTGTGCCTGCGCCAGGTCCCAGACGTGGATGTAGTCGCGGATGCCCGTGCCGTCGCGGGTTGGCCAGTTGGTGCCGGTGATCTCGAACTCGGCTTGCGTGCCGCGCGCCGTGTTGACCATGCGACCGAGGACGAGCGAGGGATTCTTCACCTGCAGGCCGGAGCGCATCTTGGGGTCCGCGCCGATCGGGTTGAAGTAGCGCAGTGCGATGGCTTTCATGTCGTAGGTGTGGCAGAAATCCTGCAGGATCATTTCCATCATGTACTTGGTGCGCGCGTAAGGGCTGCCGGGGCGGAGCGGCGCGTTTTCGGTGACCATGAAACCGGGAACGGTGTCGTAGACCGAGGCAGACGAGCTGAACACCACCTGCTTGCAGCCGAGCCGGTTGAGGTTGTGAAAGAGGACCAAGGACTTGGCCACGTTCTCGGTGTAGTATTCGTAGGGCATGTCCACCGACTCCGGCACGATGATCAGCGCGGCGCAGTGGATGGTGGCGGTGATTTCAGGATGTTCGCGGAAGATTTGCTCGAGCACCGCCACGTTGGCGATATCGTCGTGGTAAAAGATGCGCCCACGGGTGAACTCGATGCGCCCTTTGACCAGGTTATCGAGGATGATGGGGGTATGGCCGCTGTCTTCCAGCGCCGAGCAGATCGTGCTGCCGATGTATCCGGCTCCGCCGGTGACCAAGACTTTCATGGTTTTGCCTCCTGTGGTTGTTCTTGTACGGGTTCCTGCCGGGGCTCGTCACAGCGGTATCCGTCCAACACCGATTGTACCGCGGCATTTCGCTCTGCGCCGGGTCTGGTTTGTTTTTCGATCCGTTCCCATAACCGGCAGACGGAGAGCTCATAGACCGGGGCGATGCTCGCGGCGAGGCGGGTCTGCTCCAACGCGCGCTGCCAGTCGCCGGTGTAGGCGTAGGCTTCGATGAAGGGAAAGCGCTCGGTGGGGTCGTTGGGGTAATCCCCACTGGCGAAGCCGGCTTCACCCAGCTCGACGACCCGCTGCCAATCCCCGAGCTGGCGAGCCAGGTCAGCTTTCTCGAAATAATAGCACCAACTGCTCTCGCTCTGCACGCCGAACAGCGCCGCCGGCAGGGAGGGTTCACCCTCAGGCAGGATGGGCGCGGTGCTCGAAAGCACCATGGCTTCGCGCAGGTAGCGGGGCAGGGTGTAGTTGCCGGCTTCGATCTGCGGATCGAGCACGCGCACGCAGCCCGGTGGGTTGTAATAGAACGCGACCGCCAGCGAAGTGTTGCCCTGATATTCAGCGGCGAGGTAATCCCAACGGAGCTCGATGCCGGGCTGCAAGGCGGGGATGTTGGTGCCAACGCGGATGGTCGGGTAATACAGGGCGTAGCTCATCTGCAGGCTGCGGTTGTCTGGCGCAAAGACCCAGTTGAGCGGGGCGGTGAGCGAGTTGTCGGAATAGTGGCGCATGGGCAACTCGTTGGAGAGCAGCACCGTTCCCGGCTCCAGCGCGGGCATGCGCCACGCCAGTTGCCAGAACATGCGCTGCTGGACGTTCCAGTCGCGCACGTAGACGATGGCGCGCTGGTACTGGTACCCGGCGCAAAAGCCCAGCGCCACCGCCAGCGGCAGCACGCGCAGCCAGCGCGGCAGCGGGGCCAGGTGGAGCAGCCCCACGACCACCAGCGCCGCGCCCGGCATGTAGGAGAGGTTGAAGCGGTCGAAATGGAAGGTGAGCTCCAGCGGCAGGTTGATCATCCAGTAGGGCACGCCGCCGACCACCAGCGCGACCAGCCCCACCAGCAGCGGGGCGGTGAACCACCGGCGCGATTCATCGCTCTCGCGCACCCTATCGCGCGTCATCCAGGCGAACGCCAGGCAAAATATGGCTCCGGCGGCCACCACGCCCCAGAAAATGAGCATCAGGTTGGGGGTCAATTCTTCGTGGGTGGGCAGGCGGAAGGCGTTTTTCCAGACCAGCCCGCTGGTGAACCAGATGTCGCGCGCAATGCGCCCCAGCAGGCGGAGCACTGTGCCCGCCGGGTCGGCACGCAGCAGGCTACCGAAGACCGTCTCGTAGGTGGCGGGCTTGAAAAAGAAGGTGCGCCAGACGATCACCCCTGCCAGGTTGACCAGGTACGGCAGCCAGGCCAGCAGCGCAACGCCCCAAACACGGAGCGGCGCCTGGCGCTGTTCAGCATCCAGCAGGTGCCGGCGCAGTTGCGCTTCGGCAGGGGTGGCATCGCCCGTCGGCGTGGTGGGGCGCGGCGCCCGGCGCAAGGGCAGGCTGCCGCCGTCGCGCAAGATGAGGTAGATCAGCAGCGGGCGGAGCAGCTCGAGGAAGAACCAGTATTCCATGCACAGCAGGTTGACCAGCCCCAGGAACCAGGCCAGCGCCGAGGCGGCCCAAAAGCGGCTCGGGTTGCGCAGGGCGTAGGCGGTGAGGGCGAGCGACCCGACGAAAGCCGAAAGGATGATGAAGAAATGGCTGTAAACCAGCGCGATGAACTGCTGGCTGAAGCCCGGATACACCAGGAAGAGGGCCGCCGCCCAGGCGGCAAAGTCGCTGCGCCGCGGCCAGGCCAGCCTGATCAGCCACCACAGCGCCAACCCGCTGATCCAGCGCCAAAAAATGGCGAAAACCTGCCAGGCCAGCGGGTGCGCGCCGAGCAGGGGCGTGGTCAGGCGGTAGAGCAGTCCCCAAAACGGGCGGTTGGTCGAGAAATAGCGCTCCAGGCCGGCGTCGCCGTAGGTGCGCGCGATCCAGCCGATGGGGAAATCGTCCCAATACCAGCCCATGCGCGGCACCCACAGGCCGTAAGCCAGCACGCACAACCCGAGCAGGAAGGCGGGGACGAGGAAAGGCTGGAATCGTTTCATTCCCCCGGTTTTTCCTCGTCTGGGGTGGTTGGGTCGGGCTTTGCCGCGGAAGCGGCAGGAGCGCGGGTCGGGCGCAAGATGTAGATCGGTCGCCCCTTGACTTCCTGGAAGATGTATCCGATGTACACGCCGATGAAACCAAGCAAGATCATCAGGATGCCGCTGACCACCAGGATGACGAACATCAGCGAGCTCCAGCCGGGCTCGAGCTGGGCGCGCTGCCCGGTGAACCACAGGCTGAGGACGTAGATCATCTCGGCGAGGGCCAGAAGGAGCATCAACCCGCCCAGTGAGAGACCGATGTAGAGGGGCACCAGCGAGAAGGAAAACACCGCGTCGCGCGCCAGGCGGATCATTTTGCGCAGGGTGTACTTCGACTTTCCGCCGAGGCGTTCCGGCGACGCGTAAGGCAGGACCACGGTGCGGAAGCCGATCCAGGAGACCATGCCGCGCAGGAAGCGGTGGTACTCGCGCATGCCGCGCAGCGCGTCCAGCGCGGGGCGAGCCAGCAGGCGGAAATCCGCCCCGCCCGGCAGCACTTGCGTCTCACCGATGCGGTTGATCAGGCGGTAGAAAAGGTTGGACGACCAGCTCTTGAAGCCCGTCTCTTCGGCGGCGCGCTGGGTGAGGACGACCTCGTAACCGGCCTGGGCGAGATGCAGCATCTCCGGGATGAGCGACGGCGGATGTTGCCCGTCGCCGTCCATGCTGATCACATAATCGCCTTCGGCGGCGTCCAGCCCGGCGCTGAGGGCGGCCTGGTGCCCGAAATTGCGGCTGAGCTCGAGCACGCGCACGCGCGGGTCGGCGTCCTGGATCGAGCGCAAAGTCTCCGCGGTCGCATCGGTGGAGCCATCGTTGACGTAGTACAGGCTGAAGCGGTGCGGGAGGGCGTCGATCTGCTCGCAAAGCAGGCGGTGAAAAATGGGCAGCGCCTCCTCTTCATTGTAAACGGGGATGACGATGCCGACGGAAAGCGGCTCGGACGAGCGGTTTGAATTGGGCAAGGTCGCACTCGCGGGCGGATGAATCACCCCAAGTATAACCCAGATTCCGCGCCGGATATCGCCGCCGGTTGGGTCGACCCGCAGCCTGGGCACGGAAAAGCAGAGATGTTGTACAATGGACTTTATTTAAGAGGTGAACTATGCGACTCAGCCCGGGCCAACCCGCTCCCGATTTTCAACTACCCTCGCATCTTGGAAAAGACGTCCGCTTAAGCGACCTGCGCGGTCGAAACGTGGTGCTCGCCTTCTTCCCGCTGGCCTGGACGCCGATATGAACGAGCCAGATCCCGGCGTATGAGGCGGAATCAGCCTCGTTCGCGGGATTAAATACCCAGGTTCTGGGTATCAGCGTCGATCACGTGCCCTGCTTGCAGGCCTGGGCAGACCACCTGGGTGGCATTGGTTACCCGCTGCTGTCGGATTTCTGGCCGCACGGCGAGCTGGCGCGCTGTTATGGCGTGCTGCGCAGCGAGGGATATTCCGAACGGGCTTTATTCGTCATCGACCGCGATGGGATCATCCGTTACATCGACATCCACGACATCGACAGCCAGCCGGATAACGAAGCGCTGCGAGCGGTGATCCGGGGCATCGACCCTGAGGCCGCCGCAAGCGAAGCCACCCGTGAGGTGGTGGAAGACGCGCCTTTGCCCCACGGGGGGATCGTGATGTACTGCACGCCGTGGTGCAGCGACTGCAAACAGGCGCGCACCTGGCTGATGCAGCGCGGTTTCAAGTTCACCGAGTTGGATATCAGCCGCAATCGCACCGCCGCCGAGCAGGTGCGCGCCTGGGCGGGGGGCAACCAGGTCACGCCGACCTTTGAAATCGACGGCACAGTGATCGTGGATTTTGACGTGGAGCGTCTGAAGCAAGTCTTGAAGGTTGCTTAAATAAAAAACCGGCGGCACCGCCGGTTTTTTTTAAGTTTTTTACTCTCGCCAGTTGCTGGCGTCGTCGATGGCTTTGACTTCGTCCGCGGACAGCTTAACCTCCAGGCTGCCGAGAATATCGTGCAGTTGCGCGACCGAGTTCGCGCCGATGATCGGCGAGGTGATCGCGGGGCGCTGCAGCATCCAGGCCAGCGCCATTTGGGTTACGGTCGCGCCGCGCTGCCGGCCAAATTGCTCGAGCAGGTCGATCAAATCGTAATTCTTCTCGGTGAAGTAGCGCTTGAGACCCTCTGCCCGCGCGCTGTCGGGCACCTGGCCCCGGCGATACTTGCCGGTCAGGAAGCCGCCCTGCAGCGGGCTGTAGGGAATCACGCCGACGCCCTGGTCGAGGCAGACCGCTTCCAGCTCGCGCTCGAAATCGGCGCGGCGCACCAGGCTGTAAGGGGGTTGCAGGCTGATGAAGCGGTTGAGGTTGTACTTGTCGCTGATCCACATGGCTTTCATCAGCCGCCAGGCCGGCTCGTTTGAGCAGCCCAGGTAGCGAACTTTCCCGGCTTTGACCAGGTCGTCGAGGGCGCGCAGCGTTTCTTCTTGCGGGGTGTCGGCGTGCGGCCAGTGGGTCTGGTAGAGGTCGATGTAATCGGTCTGCAAGCGGCGCAGGCTGTCTTCGACGGCCTTCATCACGTGACCCCGGCTGAGTCCGTCGCCGTTGGGACCGGGCCACAGCCTGCCGTTGAACTTGGTCGCCACGACCATCAGGTGTCGGTTGCCGCGCGCCTTGAGCCACCTGCCGATGATCTCCTCGCTCACCCCACCGGGGTTGCCTTCGGCCCAGGCCGAGTAAATGTCGGCGGTGTCGATGAAGTTGCCGCCCGCCTCGGCATACGCATCCATAACCTCGAAAGAGGCGCGCTCGTCGGCCGTCCAACCGAACTGCATTGTGCCCAGGCAGATGCGGGCTACCTTTAATCCCGAATTGCCAAGCCTGCTGTAATCCATGGGTTCCTCCGTGTGTTGGTTGTGGGCTTAATCTTACCGTATTCCTATCCGTTTTCGCAAATAACATTGAATGGGTTTGCCCTGCCGGGTCGCTTGACAGGCCGGCGGGATGGGCATAGAGTCGGGGTATGAGCGTGGATTCGGGCGTGATCCTACTGCCTGGCGGCCAGTTTGGGTCTGCAGCGCGCATGCTGGCGCGCGCCTTTTTCGACGACCCGTTGATGCGCTATTACCTCCCTAAAGCGGCAGATCGTTCCGAGCTCTTACCGGGCGTGCTGGGGGTGTCTTTGAAGTACTGCCTGCGCCTGGGGGAGGTGTACACCACGCCGGCGATCGAAGGCGCGGCGCTCTGGCTGCCGCCAGGGCGCAATGGCTACGATTTCTTTGGCCTGGCGCTCGCCAGCCTGGGCGTGCTGAAGCTGCGCTTCGCCTGGCTGGCATACCGCCGCATGCGCGAGATCGAGCCGTGCGTGGAACGCCTGCACCGGGCATGCGCCCCTGAGGAGCACTGGTACCTGATGGTGTTGGGCGTGGCGCCGGAAGCGCAAGGGCAAGGGATCGGCGGGCGGCTGATCGCGCCGGTGCTGGAAAGAGCCGCGCTCAACGGGCAGGCCTGCTACCTGGAGACGATGACCGAGCGCAACGTGGCTTTTTACCGCCGCCACGGCTTTGAGGTGGCGCAGAAAATCGCGCTGCCCGGCTCGGGGCTGGCGCTGTGGGCGATGCGTAAAGATTAAAGAAAGGTGGCGCTAGGCCCCGCCGGCGGTGTAAAGAGAAGGATCGGTGGGGGTCTGCCCGGAGGGATCCCAAACGTACACCCAGTCGCCTTCTTTGGCCCATTGGAAGAGCCAGTTCGAGTCGCCGATGGAGAGGTTCACGCAGCCGTGCGTGCCGGCGAAGCCATACCAGGCGCGCCAGTAGGCGCCGTGCAGCGCGCGGGCCTGGTCGAAGTACATTGTCCAGGGCACGTCCTCAAGGTAATAAAAATCCGATCGGTCGGCCTCAAACGCGCCCTGCATCGTTTCGAGGGGCTTTTTCTGGTAGATCTGGAACAGGCCGGGGCGGGTGTAGAAAGGCTCGCCGCCGCTGGCGACCAGGGTGGCAAAGAGCAGCCTGCCGTTCTCATACACGGTGAGGGTCTGCTCGTAGAGGTTGACCTCGATCCAGCGGTTGTTGTCGACGCCGGGCGGAGGCGTGGGTCTCACCGTCACCTGGCGGATGTAGCGGCGCTCGATCCAGCGGTCGAAACCGACCTGGTACCAGTCGGTGCCGTCCATGCTGATGCGCTGGTAGATTTGCACCACCGATTCGCGGTAGAGCGTGTCGCCTACCTCGGGGTTGGCGTAGCCCGGGGCGCTGCGCGCCCGGGTGTGGTCGACCAGCCAGCCGAATGAGTTGGAGGGGTTGCGGGTGAAGGTCAAACCCTGGAAGTAAGAGTAGGCCGCCGGCGAGGCGCGCATCCACTCCCCCGATTTGAGCTGCACGTAGGCTTTGCCGTTGACATCCTGTACATTGATGTAGGAGACATACCGCAACCCATTGCCGGGAGCGATGTAACGCGAAGGGTTGTTGCCGGCGACGGCGTCTTCGAAGGTGGCGTATAGCGGGGCAGGCTCTTCGGAGGGCAGGTTGATCTTGGCGATAAACACCGGGCTGCTGGTCAGGTCGGCGGCGGGCTTGCGCGCCGGCAGCGGGCGCGGCGGGTAAGCCAGGCCGGTCTTCGCCCACTCGTTCAGTTGAGCCGAGGGCCCGTAGGCGAGGCAATCGGAGGCGGGGTAAGCATCGGGCAGGCAGAGCGGCTTGCCGGTGTAGGGCTCGGCATCCTGCGCCTGGGCAGGCGCGGCGCTGGCGATGAGCACGAAGGCTGCCAGCACCAGGGCAAAGGGTAAGCTGCGCTTGATTAAAGAAACCAGTATTGACATGGGGCTAATTTTACCAAATTACCACCCGTATTTTGGCAGATTTGCGGGTTAACGCCACCGCCGGTTGGATCGTGTCAATTGTTTTCTGATAATGTGGGCTTTGCCCCACCGTTTACAGAAAATTGGATTGGCCTTCATTCGCGTCTTTTCGCGTAATTCACGGTTAAATCTCCAGGCGCCTGAAATCTGTTTCATTGGTGGTCGGAAGCCTCTGGACAATCTCATTCTGATAGCTTTTGATGGGCACAAAAGGTTATATATCGAGCGTGAAAGGCTGTCATTGCGCGTTCAACGGCGGTATATTGTTTGTACAAAGATTGTAGGGTTAGGAGCGGACATGCCGGATCAAGCGGTTAAGTTCTACCAACTGGGCCTGGAGGAGCGTCGCGCGTGGGTCGCGGAGCAGGCGGGAATCGCCCGCGAGGACGTCGACGTGCTCAGCGGGATCGACGGCCTGAGCGCTGAACAGGCCGACCACATGATCGAGAATGTGATCGGGGTGTTTGGCGTCCCCCTGGGCATCGCGCGCCATTTCCGCGTCAACGGGCGCGACCTGCTGGTGCCGATGGCGCTCGAGGAACCCTCGGTGGTCGCCAGCGCCTCGTACATGGCGCGCCTGGCGCTCTCCGGCGGCGGGTTCACGGCGACCGCCAGCGCGCCGGAGATGATCGGGCAGATGCAGGTGCTCGACCTGGACGACGCCCCCTCGGCGCGCCTTAAGTTGTACGAGCACCGCGACGAGCTTCTGGAAGCCGCCAGCGCGGTCGACCCGGTGCTGCTCAAGCTGGGCGGCGGGGCGCGCGACCTGCAGGTGCGGCTGCTGGAACACCCCGCCATCGGGCCTTATCTGGTGCTGCACCTGGTATACGATGTGCGCGACGCGATGGGCGCCAACGCGGTCAACACCGCGATGGAGCGCCTGGCCCCGCGCGTGGAGGAGATCACCGGAGGGCGGGTGCACCTGCGCATCCTGACCAACCTGGCCGAACGGCGGCTGGCGCGGGCGCGCTGCACCCTGACGGTGGAGGCGCTGGCTTTCGACCAGTACAGCGGAGAGCAGGTGCGCGACGGCATCATCGCCGCCTGGGCGTTTGCCGCCTCGGACCCCTACCGGGCGGCCACGCACAACAAGGGCATCATGAACGGGGTGGACGCGGTGGTGATCGCCACCGGGAACGACTGGCGCGCCATCGAGGCGGGGGCGCACGCCTACGCGGCGCGTTCGGGCAGCTACACCTCGCTCAGCGCGTGGGGCAAAGACCAGGCCGGCAACCTGGTCGGCAGCCTGGAGATGCCGATGGCCGTGGGCATTGTGGGCGGGGCCACGCGCGTGCACCCCGCAGCGCGAGCGGCGCTCAAGCTGCTGGGCGTGCAGTCCGCGGCGGAGCTGGCGCAGGTGATCGTCTCGGTGGGCCTGGCGCAAAACCTGGCGGCGCTGCGCGCGCTCTCGACCGAGGGCATCCAGCGCGGGCACATGGGGTTGCACGCCCGCCAGGTGGCGATTGCCGCCGGGGCGACCGGCGAGCTGGTGGAGAAGTTGGCCCGCCGCCTGGTGGAAGAAAAGGTCGTGCGCATCGACCGGGCGCAGGAAATCTTGAGAGAGTGGAGTTGAATCAATGGCGAATCGAGTGTTGAAACCCAATCGCGCAGTCGGGATCATCGGTTACGGGGCTTATGTGCCGCGCTACCGCCTGCCGGGCTCGCAGGTCTCGAAAGTCTGGGAAGGCACGGAGAGCGGCGGGCCGGTGAAAGAAAAAGCCGTGGCCGGTCTGGACGAGGACGTGATCACCATGTCGATCGAGGCGGCGCGCAACGCGCTGGCGCGGGCTCAGATCGACCCGGCGGAGCTGCGCGCGGTGTGGATTGGCTCGGAGTCGCACCCCTACGCGGTCAAGCCATCCTCGACGATCGTGGCCGAGGCGATCGGCGCGGGTCCGGCGATCCAGGCGGGCGATTGGGAGTTCGCCTGCAAAGCCGGCAGCGAGGCGATGGTGGCGGCGATGGCGCTGGTTGGCTCAGGGATGGCCGAGTACGCCATGGCGATCGGGATGGACACCGCGCAGGGCAAGCCCGCCGACCAACTGGAGTACACCGCGGCATCCGGCGGAGCGGCTTACATCCTCGGACCGGCCGAGCGGTCGCTGGCGGTGATCCAGGGCTCTTACTCGTATGTCACCGACACACCGGATTTCTGGCGGCGCGCCGACCAGCGCTACCCCGAGCACGGGCAGCGCTTCACCGGCGAGCCGGCTTATTTCAAGCACATCACCGAGGCGGGCAAGTTCTTGATGGACGAGATGGGCTCCACGCCCGCCGATTATCGCTTCGCCGTTTTCCACCAGCCGAACACGCGCTTCCCTCAGCGCGCCGGGCAGTTGCTTGGCTTCAACGACGAGCAGGTCAAGCCGGGGTTGCTCGCGCCGGTGATCGGCAACACCTACGCCGGGGCGGCGCTGATCGGGCTGACGGCGGTGCTGGACTTGGCGCAGCCGGGCGACCGCGTGCTGATGATCTCTTATGGCTCCGGAGCCGGCTCCGACGCTTTTGACCTGCTGGTCACCGAGGCCATCACCGAGCGGCGCGACCGGGCGACCAAGACCGCCGATTACATTGCCCGCCGCACCGAGATCGATTACGCGACCTACGCGCGGTACCGTGGGAAGATCGAGCAATAGCGGTCGGCAAAGAGCGTGGTTCGCTGATCGCGGACAGCGGTCAGCTTAAGAGTGAAGGGTGATGAAGGATTTTCGCAAGCTCAAAGTTTGGGAAAAAGCTCACCAACTGGTTTTTAAACGTCTACCGGTTGACTTCGGCGTTCCCCAAAGAAGAGCGTTTTGGGCTGATCGATCAGATTCGCCGCGCGGCAGTTTCGATCCCTGCCAATATTGCTGAAGGCTGTGGGCGTGGATCGGATGCAGATTTCGCACGTTTTTTCCAGATTGCTATGGGCTCAGCGAGCGAACTGGAATACGAGTTACTGCTGGCTCGCGACCTAGGCTACCTGCACGGACCTGACCATGAGATGATCGAGAAGCATGTTCAGGAAGTAAAACAAATGATCACCGGTTTTCCGCATAAGCTGAGAGCAGAACGCTGATCGCTGACAGCTTTTTGGAGGTTTCATGCCCGAAGTCATCATCGCTGGAATTGGTCAAATCCCCGTCGGGGAGCATTGGGAGTTGTCGCTGCGCTCCCAGGCCACCCAGGCGTTGCTCGCGGCGCGCAAAGACGCCGGCGGGCTCAAGCCGCAGGCGCTTTACATCGGCAACTTCCTCGGCTCGACCGTGACCCACCAGTCCAACCTGGGATCGCTGCTCTCAGATTGGAGCGGTCTTTGGGGCATCGAGGGCATCTCAGTCGAGGCGGCGGGCGCGTCGGGGGCGGGCGCTTTCCACCTGGCGTATCTGGCGGTCGCCTCGGGCTTTGTCGACGTCGCGGCTGTTGTGGGCGTCGAAAAGGTCACCGACAAGGTGGGTGCCGGCCTGGAGCGGGCTATCGCCGAGAGCACCGATTACGACTACGAGCTGTCGCAAGGTTTAACCCCCACCGCGCAGGCGGCGCTGGTGATGCAGCGCTACCTGCATCGCTACGGCGTGCCGCGCGAGGTCTTCGCCGAATTTCCGATCCTGGCGCACGAGAACGCCGCCGGGAACCCCAACGCGATGTACCGCAAGCCGATCAGCCGCAAGATTTACGAGAGCGCCGGCATGATCAGCGACCCGCTGGGCCTGATGGACGTGGCCCCCTACGCCGACGGCGCGGCGGCGGCCATCCTCACCCGCGCCGAGCTGGTCCCCGATGGGCTGGCGCACCCGCTGGTGCGCGTGGCGGGTTCATCCATCTCGATCGACACGCTGGCGCTGCACGATCGCGACGACCCGCTGGCCTTCGATGCGGCGCGCATCTCGGTGCAGCGCGCCTGCCGCCAGGCGGGCGTCCTGCCGGGGGAGGTGGACTTCTTCGAGCTCTCGGATGCCTATTCGATCTACGTTCCCCTTGTTCTGGAAGCGGCCGGGTTCGCGCCCTGTGGCGAGGGCTGGAAGCTGGGCCAGGACGGCTCGCTGCGCCGGGGGGGCAGGCTGCCTATCCTGACCATGGGCGGTTTCAAGGCGCGCGGCAACCCGCTGGGGGCGGCGGGGATGTACCAGATCGTCGAGGCGGCGCTGCAGTTGCGCGGTGAGGCCGGGGCGTGCCAGTTGGAACGCGCGCGGCGCGCGCTGGTGCAAAACCTGGGCGGGCCGGCTTCCACGGCGGTCACCCACGTGCTCGAGCGGGTGAACGGGCACGGATGAGAGCTTTCTTAGGCGATCTGATAGCTTTTGAGAGTCGCGCCCCGCTAGAGTCTATGGTGCTTGTGATTTTATTCGCAAAAGATTCGTTGATCCCGGTTTGATTACCGTTAGCCGACAAGGAGACTGACATGGAAGTACCACGCCATTGGAGATTACGCAAACAACGCTACGCCCTGGTGGGTGAGGTGTGCCCCCACTGCGAAGCCAAAATATTCCCGCCGCGCGACGTGTGCCCGGAATGCGGCGGCGAGGCCAAGACCCGTTTCGATTTCAGCGGGCGCGGCGAGGTGTTCTCGTACACGGTGATGCACGACGCGCCGGCGGGCTATGAGCACAACACGCCCTACACCGTGGCGCTGGTCAAACTCGTCGAAGGTCCGGTGGTCACCGCGCAGCTCACCGACCTGGGCGAGCAGCCAGTGGAGATTGGCATGCCGGTGGAGATGGTCACGCGCAAGCTGCGCGACGACGGCGACGAGCGCGGGATGATCGTTTACGGGTATAAGTTCCGACCTGCGGGACTTGGTCCGCATTAGACCGCTGCTGAATGATTTGGAGGAGGTTTAAGCGGATCGTGACCTCCAAAGAACGGTCTTGGTGAATATAGACCTTTTCAACCAGCGTATTTACAATCTTTCGTTTCAATTCAAATTGTTCAAGCCGTTCCTCTTCAGTTTGGGGAACGGTATTTAATTCCAGCAATCCAACCTTCATGTCAGCAAAATATTCACGTGCATGTTCTTCCCATTTGTTCAAGGCGTTTAGTAAAGATTGATCTGTTACTGTTTCCATTTCTTGCTTTAGAGCCAATTCCTGAGCAGTGAGGTCTGCTAATTGTTCTTCCATATCTTGCTCTGAAATACTTCCTTTACGCGCCTGGGTAATTACCCACTTTCGTTCCAAAACCAGGTCGCCCAGCTCTCGTTGGATCCTTTCATTGTCTTCATTTGCGGATCTAGCCTTCGTTCGAAGATCATCCACATAATTCCTTGCCCTCGCGATGAGAATTTCAGGATTCTCAATTGCTTTTTTTACCTTTCCCCAAACATAGTCATCTGCTTTCAAATGCCCAATACTGCGGGGGCAGTCTGCATGTATAAGTTCCTTGTGGTGTTGGGTGCAGCAATAAGTGCTGGACATAGTTTTACGTGGCACGATCTCTCCCTTACGATTCTTTCGTGTGGTAGAAGATTGAGTTCTGCCGGCCCATTTACGCCCACAGGCGCATTTCAATAACCCACTGACAAGGTAGTCATGGCGATAGTTGAACATGGGATGCGTAACGTTTCGCTCTCGGACAGCTCGAAACCGTTCATAGGTCTTGGAATCATGAATGAAAACTATGGTTTCCTCCCATATATTGGGGTGATTGACTGATATCCATTCCCATGAATAAGTATGCCACGCTCCCTGTACCTGATAACGGGGAGCTTTACATTTAAACCGCCCCGTCCATTTTGTACAAATTATTAATTGGATTGCGGTTTTGTACAAATAATGGTATGATTATCGTATCAACTTTCCAGTTTGCTTCTCTTAAAGGGACTACTTTTCATGATCGAGCGAACTTTGGCTGCCAAAATGATCTCCCTGGCACAGAAATTCCAGGTGATCACCCTCACTGGGCCGCGCCAGTCAGGAAAAACTACGCTCGTCAGAACCGCATTTCCGGACTTTCCCTATATCTCCCTTGAGGAACCAGATATTCGTCAATTTGCCTTGACTGATCCGCGCGGTTTCCTTTCCAATTACCCCGCCGGCGCGATCCTGGATGAAATCCAAAATACCCCAGAGCTGTTTTCCTACATCCAAGGGATTGTAGACAACAACCGCCAGGTTCAATTCATCCTGACGGGTTCATCGAACTTCTTGCTAATGGAAAAAATCAGCCAGACTCTGGCAGGTCGTACCGCGGTCTTGCATTTGCTGCCCTTTTCCTTTCAAGAACTGGAACCGCTGGCAGAGCAGTACGAAAGCCTGATTTTCAAAGGTCAATACCCGCGGATTTACGATCGCGAAATTGCTCCCACCGATTTTTACCCGTCCTACATCCAAACCTATGTAGAAAGGGATGTCCGCCTGATGAAAAATATTGGGGATATCAACACTTTTATCCAATTCACACGCTTGTGCGCTGGACGGATCGGGCAGCTGCTCAACTACACCGGTCTGGCAAACGATGCCGGAATCAGTCCCAACACCGCCAAGGCGTGGTTGTCTATTCTAGAAAGTTCCTATATCGTCTATCGCCTTCAACCTTATTATCGTAATTTCAACAAGCGCCTGGTGAAATCGCCCAAGCTCTATTTCTACGACACGGGGGTCGCTTGCTCACTGCTTGGCATTCGCGAAGAAGATCAAGTCCGCCTGCATTACATGAAAGGTTCACTTTTTGAAAATCTGATTATCAACGAGTTTATCAAGCGCAATTTCAACCGCGGAGAGAATCGTCAGCCCTTTTTCTGGCAGGACAATCACGGGAAGGAAATTGATTGCCTGTTGGTAGATAACGAAAGAATCACGCCGATTGAGGTCAAATCGGGGAAAACGGTATCTACCAGCTATTTTGATAACCTAAAGTACTGGCGATCTCTGGCAGCTCTGCCGGACGATCAAGGATATGTCGTTTACGGTGGTGACCAATCGATGCAGACGAGCGTTGGAGCCTTGATCAGTTGGCGGGATTTGGATCGCATTCCGGATTGACGGCTTATTCGACAAGCGACCTCTGGCTCCAGAATTAACGCAAAGTTCTTTTCCAATAGAATGTTTCTTAATAAGTTGTATAAAAGATCAGAGAGACACAATAACTATCTTTGCGCGGACCAAGTCGGATGTACGGGTATAAGTTCCGACCTGTGATGGCTAGCCTGAAGTAAATACAAAAAAAAGCAGCGTTCGCCTGGATAGCTGCTTTTTTGATTTAAGATAAAGGCTGATCAATCCAAAAGATGGTGTAAGCCCTTTAATCTATGGTCATGGCCCTGGACAGGGTAACAGCCCGGCAGGACGAATAACCTCACCCAGTGAATCCAGGTTTTCGCAATGCCATAGGGCGCGCGTACCCCATGGATTTCATGGCAAATTTGGGGAGCAGGTTTCTGAATTTGACGGGGATACACACTTCCTCGATTGCTGAAAGATGATCATGCGGTTCATTCGACACTAATCCTCACCATCTCTTAGGCATTAAGGCATTTTCCATTGTTCTTCTATTGATGCGACCTTGCCATAACCTATGGGGGGGTCGAAAAACCAGAACGAATGAACGGGTTTTTTAGGACCTAAGAAAAAGAGGTCGCAAAAACGCACTGCCAGATCCGTTATCAAAGAGCAGCGGGTTTTTTTCTCCAGTATGAGGGGTATGGAGTTGGTTCCAGATCTTGTCGTTCATCTATTTCTATAACGAGATATCATGCAGAAATATTGATCGTATATGCATACAAAACAAGTGTAAAGATTTCTTAATCAAGATTTCAGGTAGGTGTCTAGAATATAGATAAGACTTAGAACTAAATAGAGGTGAGTACGATGAACAATGAAATTATGGCCCCTGAAACGAAAGGGGTTACGGTAAAGCTGCTCGAAATGGTTGACCTTGGCCCAGAGATCGTGGGTATGGTAGGGCGAAAACTTCGAATGCGAATGGTGACCATTGAGGCTGGAGGTGTCTTTGGCCCGGTTCACGACCATAAAGATAGACCGGGTATCGTGTACATATTACAAGGAACGATCACCGATCATCGGAATGGTGTCGCTACGGACTACGGGCCGGGAGTGGGCTGGCCTGAGGATAGAAACACAACACACTGGCTCGAGAATAGGGGAACGATTCCGGCGGTGGAGATCTCGGTCGATATTGTCAGGCAAGACTAGCGCAACAAATCTATTGGAAGGATCATAGTATGGTTTCGTTTACTCAGAAAGATAAAGCCGAAAAATTCTTGAAATATCATCATGATCAAGAAATACTGGTTCTGGTAAACTCGTGGGACGTTGGCAGTTCAAAATTAGTAGAAGCGTGTGGCTACAAAGCAATCGCGACAACAAGTATGGGAATAGCCGCATCCTTAGGTTATCCTGATAACCAGGTAATCCAAAGATCAGAAGCGATTAAGACGATAACGGGAATCGTCAAAGGAGTGCAAGTTCCGGTAACTGTGGACATAGAAGCCGGATATGGAAAAAATTTATATGAAATCATTGAATCGGTTAAAAAGTTTATTGCAACAGGGGTTGTTGGAGTAAACATAGAGGACAGTATCGACTTGAATCCAACATTAATTGACGAAATTGAATTTTGTGAAAGATTATCAGCTATTCGTGCATTATCAGATTCGCTGGGCTTTCATTTGGTGATTAATGCAAGAACCGATTCATTTTATGTTTCGTCAGGTTCGACAATAGAAAAATTAAGGGAGTCCATTAAGCGTGGCAATAAATACCGGGAAGCCGGAGCAGACTGTATATTTGTGCAACCTGTATGGGAAAAAGAAATGATTTCAACGTTGGTTAAGGAAATTGATGCCCCGATTAATATTCTATTAAACCCTACGATGGGCGCAGGATTACCCTTGTCTGTAAATGAACTGCAGGATTTGGGTGTTGCCCGTGTAAGTCTCGGTTCGAGTTTGATGAAAGCTACTTTGGCATTAATAAAGAAGGTGGCTGACGAATTGTCTGAAAAGGGGACTTACAATTATTTATTAGATACCTTAACACCGCTACCCGATGCTGCAATGGCATATAAAATGGCAACAAGTATGAAGAAGATCCATTAACTGTGTATGGATAACGTAGTCTAATTAAGTCGCCATCATACACAGCGCGCAGCAGACGCGGGCACTCACATCAATTGCACCTTTTGCGTTACCCCCAACATAGTCGTCTGCTTTTAGGTGACCAATACCGGACCCACTTTGCCGATCCAGAGGGAAATACCAATCCCAGCCAAAGATATTGCGAGTAAGACGCCGAAGATGGCGCTGCCAAGCTGTCCTGCCAGGGGCGGCAAAAATTCTGCGACGAAGAAATCGAAGAAAAAGCCGGCCGTGGCTGCGAGCAGCAGGATTCCAGCCCAGCGGGGAAAGACTCCCGCTCGAATGGTTGCGATCCCGGTCAGGAGTAAACCCAACGTGAGGGCAATTCCAAGCAAAAAAGCGACCAGATTTTCACCGGAAGGGGTCTGGAGCGCGGGATAGAGGATCGGGGTCGCAGCCAGGAGTACCAGCAGGAGAATTCCGGTTTGAAGCAGTGCGTGACCGGCCAACCCGAGCCAACCGGCTGCCTTCGACTGCCTCATATACATGGCAGGCAAGGACAAAAGCAGAAATATCGATGAGAGCAGGAACAGTCGGGCAACCCCTGGAGAGAAAACCTCGTTTATTACCGGTTTTAAGGAAACCAGGACAATTGCGATCCCGAGCAGGGCTGCGCCTGCTACCAATAAGATTCCACTCCAACGAAAAGCATACTCAGACATCTGTACTCATCCTTCCTCTTTCAACTGGATCGGCTATTGCTCTAATGGCCACCGCTAAAGCTGTTCACATTCTCGGGGTGGGGCGGACAACTGGAAGGGGGCGAGCTTCCTTCCCCATCTGCAGCGAAAGCTGCTTGCGAAAATCTAACAACATGCGTATCAGCTTCAAGGATCCCAGGCCGCGATCGTCATGCGTTCCGCCGTAACCAACAAGCTTCTCTGGAACCAAATTTCCCGCTGAGTCGAAGTGTCCGCGGATGAGGAAGGCATCATTCGCCAGATAATTGCCAACGAGCCGGTGATACGTCAGACAGGCGGGTGCCCCTTCGCTTGTCTCAATCGCGCTCTCTAACACAATATAACCTCTTTTCATCGTCGCCTGGACTCGTGTCATAGCCGGCCAACCAGTCTCATCGATGTAGGCCAGCACGGGTGGACGAGGATAACGTGACAGCCACTCGAATATCTCCTGTGGGAGTTGAACTCCCGGCCCAGGCGTAAAGGTAGCCGGGCGGCTGCCTATTCGCACCTGTTCTGCGGGTGGTTGTCCGCGCAACCAAATCGTTTCTTGCCGGGGTGTCACCTCAATCCAGATGCGTGCCAGGTAACCAACCATAATTTGGCGCAGTCCTGGGGTACGCAGCATCAAACGAAATGTCAACGGCCCCTTTCGCAAGAGTTGGTCGACATATCGCTCGGTATTCCGCTGCAAATCTTGATCGAAAACTTCTGCCAATCCCTGCACCAGCACCAAAGGATCGTTGTCAGAACGCCCGCTGGCGGTGGGATCAGAAAACAGAACTGCCACGTTTGGATTTCGCCGGGCATTGCGAGCCTTGGTCGGGTACACATATCCAGTGCTGAAGAGTAGGCGTCCCCTTTCGAAATCGGGCGCAAGCGGCCAGCAAACTGGAGAACCGTCGTGGGCAAGGGTAGCGAACTCGGCGACACGGTATGAACTGAGAATGTCGGAGCGGGTCACTGGTTGCTTCGAGCCATACTTTTCAGATACTCGATCCGTTCTCATATATAAAAATCACTCCTTTCATCGTGTTTATTCCCCATTCTTTCTGAAATAAGATCACATTCAGCAAACTCACTTTAAACAGAAACCAGTCCCATTGGCATGAGACTGGAATACCAATTGGGATGGTATAAGGACTACTAGATATCGGTTTGTTTTGTCATTGGCTTGTTTGACAGAGAGAGATGGACTGAACCGACTGGAATTAAGCAGTTATTCGGCATATTTCGCGCACACGGCAATAGGATTAAATCACGATGATGAGCAGGAAATTCGTGAAATCAAAACTGTCGGTATAAATTTAGGCGGTTCTTAAGCCATTGAGGTTTTCAGAAATCGAGAGCGCTCTCCTGAAAAGGAGGGAGATTTTTGTTTTTCTGGTTTACATTATTTGCATGGAAAGAAGGATCGCCAGGAAAAGGACAGCGCTCCAATGACCGCCTTGTACCCCGATACCCATCCCAAAATGGAAGCCCTGCAAATTGAACTGTGGCGAATGGCCAGCCCTACGCGAAAAATGCACATTCTGGCGCAGCTCAACCAATCGGCCCGTTGGTTGGCTTTGGCTGGTTTGCGCTCGCAATTTCCCCATGCTGGTGAAGCTGAATTGCGCCGCAGACTGGCAGGCCTGCTGCTTGGGGAAGACATTGCACGCAAGGTTTATAGGGAACTGGCCGGTGCAAAATGAACCAATTGAGGTCACCGTCCGAGTCACCCAGGTTCTCGAAAAGCTGAGTATTCCTTATCTCATTGGCGGTTCGCTTGCCAGCGCTCTCTATGGTATGGTACGTGCCCCCCAGGACGCAGACATCGTGGCTGAAATGCGATGGAGCATCTCAAGCCGTTTGTTTCGGCCCTGCAAGATGATTTCTACGTAGACTACGAGATGATCGCCGAATCTATCCGGGGTCACTCCTGTTTTAAACATCATTCATCGCGAAAGCATGTTCAAGGTAGATGTTTTTATCCCTCGCCCACGTCCATTTTTACAATCTCAACTGGCCCGTGTCCAACAGCAGACCTTTGTCTTTGAAGAAGAGGTTAGCGCAAAATTTAGCAGCCCTGAAGATATCATCCTGGCCAAACTCGAGTGGTATCGTCTTGGCGTATATCGATCTGCTTCAGGACCTGTTTAAGGTCAGGCTGCTGCAGCCCTGGTACGCCAATCTTAGAAAACGGCAGGTGAAGTCTCCAAAAGTATATATTCGTGACACAGGGCTGCTCCACGCTCTCCTGGGAATCCGTACCGAACAGGAACTGCTTTTGCACCCGCGCAGCAGCGCATCTTGGGAGGGGTTCGTGATCGAAGAGACGATCAAGGCGACTGCTCCAGAGGAAGTCTATTTTTGGGGCACCCACTCCGGGGCTGAACTGGACTTACTCATGATGAAAGATGGCAAGAAAATTGGCGTGGAGTGCAAACGCGTCGATGCTCCTCGTCTGACGCCCTCGATGCGGGCGGCGATGGAAGATTTGGAGTTATCCACCTTGTTGGTGATCTACCCTGGATCGAAACCCTATGCGTTGGCCGAGGACATCAGGACAGTGCCGCTGTCATGCCTGGCTGAAGCGGGCGCAGTGTGGTGATAAGCAAGCGCAGTTTATATCGCCACTCTTACCCAGCGACCGCAGACCGAGTCGGATGTGCGGGGTAAAGTTTTGGTTTTTCACCTTTCCTGTCAATGCTTTCTACTTATGCTTGTACCCATGCAGGCCAGTGGATTATTTCAGCAATCTGGAGCGGTGGAATGATATCCGCCATTATTTCATTCGCTTGCCTTCGATCGTGAATTCACCCGTATGGGTGCGCTCTTTGGCCTGGATTGTCACGATGTCTCCCTGAAAATTCAATTCCAGGGTGTACGCATCGTGATTGGCGATCGTGTCGTACTCAAACCGAAGAGTCTGTGAACCGGTCCAGTTGCAGCGCAGCCCCATCGGGAGCTCATGCTCGCCGATTGGATACATCCGATAGACTCCATCCATACCGATGAACAGCTCGCGATCGGGCTGATTGTAAAAGGTGGCAAACAATGTCGCTTCCTGCGCCCCGGTAAACTCCCAGCGGATTGTTTTCAAATCAAGGGGGCTGAACTCAAACGCGTAGGTTTTACCAGAAATCTCGTATGCCGTTTCGGGCAAAGGCGGAACTGCCTGCGGGGATGGAGGTTGTTGGATCGACGCCAATGCGGTGTGCAACTGCTCCACCGCCGCTGGATTGGCGGGTATGGGCTCTGCCATGTTGATCATGGCGGGGATAAGCAGTGGGGTGATCTCGTTCCATTCAAAGCCGCCGCCGGTGGTGACGATGACCATATTTAATTGGGGGATCACTCGGATATATTGCCCGCCGCGCCCCTCGGCCGCGAACTCCACAAACGGCTCAGCCGGGGGTACCCACCAGCCATAGCCGTAGTTGTCGCCCTGGCCAGTTTTCTTCTGCAAGCGGGTCGCATCCCTCACCCATTCTGGCGAAACAATCTGCTGATCTTCCCACTGGCCTTGGTGCAGCATAAGGTAACCGATCTTCGCAAGATCGCGCGGATGCAGGTATAAGCCTGCCCACCCGTCGCTGTACCCATCCGGGTCTGCCTCCCAAAGGAAATCGGTTATGCCAAGCGGCTCAAAGAGGTAGAGGCGGGCGAACTCGGCGGTTTGCATTCCGGTTGCCTGCTGGAGGATTGCAGACAGAACATGCATGCCGGGGCTGCAGTATTCAAAATGGGTGCCAGGGATATGAGAGACCTTGAGATCGAGGGTAAACTGCACCCAATCCGGAGCGCTGCCCATTTCAGTTAGGGTCTGCTCGTCATTGGATGAGATACACGCTAACCCAGAGGTCATTCCCGCTAACTGCCTGACCGTGATGCGATTTTTCCAAAAACCGCGATTCGCAATTTTGCGATCTGGGAAGAACGATAGGATGCGGTCATCCAGGTCCAACATGCCTTGATCGGCTGCAATACCGATCAGGGTCGTCATGATGCTCTTCGTTACCGATGCGATTTCGTGGTACGTCTGGTCATTGTAAGGGTAAAGATAGGCGTCCAGGATCATCTCATCGTTTCGAATAACGGTGATGCTGTGAACATTGATTCCGTTGGCACGCATTGACTGTAGGGCCTCTGCCAGTTTCGCGGAATCAAAGCCCTGGTCTTCAGGGTTAGCCATCTGCCAGCCCTGAGTGGGCCAATTCGATGGCGCTGGCACTTGGATGGGGGCTGGCGTGGGGGAGCAAGCCGAAATCAGGGCTGCGAAAATCGCCAGTAAGATGCAAAAGTTTTTGAACATGACGTACTCTCCGAAAATTATGGAAACGTAATGTTTACAGGTGTCATTAGGAATACTACGTTATAGGGGGCTCGTTTGTTCGATTTTGTTTCGTTGGGAGCGATTTGCTTCAAATCAGTAAATTAGAATAATTCCGGCAGAGTACCGGAATTTGGATCGCCAATATCAGGCGTTGGCCTATTTCCGGCCAGGCCAGGGGGCCGGGTCGAAGATACGGGTACACGAGCGTGCGCCTTTAGCGGTTGTTCTGACCGGAGATGGCCGGTCCGCGGGTAGATTTGTGTTCTAAACACAATCAAGCGACTTCCATATTTGGAGGTCGCTCTTTGTTTTGTGTGGATACAGAATTTTTAATCATTGATTTTGGGGGCGAGAGATCGGGAAACGCAAACCGTTAGGTGGCTTGCAGTGCTCCCATCGGCCGTCGCAGTGTGCGGCGAAGATTTGAATGGTATACTCAAATCATGCACAAATTAGATATTGTGATATTGGTTTCCTACACATTTTGGGCAGATATGCGCGTCTTGAGCGCTTGTGAGAAAGTGTCGGCGGAGGACTTTGTCCGTGTAGCTTCACCCGATCCAGGATGGCACAGTTTGCGTGGAACGCTGGTCCATGCCCTGGACACTGCATATGGTTGGCGGATGGCGCTGCAAGAACAGGAAGACACAGGCGTGATCGACGAGAGCAACTTCGCGAATGCGACAAGCCTAAAGGAGCGATGGGAAGGCGAAAGGCAGGCGTGGATGGAATTCGTCTCAAAACTGACAGACGACGAGTTGAATGCGATTTGGTGGTCGCAAGGGGAAAGCAAAAGAACTCGTTGGCAGACGATCCTACACGTGGTAAATGACCTGACACACCATCGAAGCGAGGCGGCGGCGATGTTGACAGGGTACGGGAAATCGCCTGGCGAACTGGATTTCGATCAATACGTCGTGGATGTATGGTCGAGTGAGAGGCAGTGATACTGCCGAAGGCCAGCTAACAAAGCGTGCAACCGACTGGTGGGATTCGTCCCGACTAACAGGCATTTTCCTATCCTTGGCCTTTTTCTGGTTGGACGGTTTCGCCGTCCCCGCCCACCCGCAAGTAACGCTTGCCGTTGGGCGGGCTTCAGACCTGCTGCAGAGGACAGACTGAATCATGCCCATCCTGAATATCGAGATTGTCGTGCATCCAGACGAGCACCTTAGCCCGGACCTTGCCACTGAGCTAGCCAGGCTCACCGGCGAGATCTTTGGATCCGCACCGGGCGGAACCTGGGTCAAAGTACACCTCATTGCCAGACAGCATTACGCGGAGAACAGCAGCTTGCCCCAGGATAGCAGCCCGGTCTTCGTATCCGTTCTCAAGGCAAAACTGCCGCCTCCTCATTCGCTGCAAGCCGAAGTCACCCAGTTGACCGCGACGATTGCGCAGGTGTGCGGGCGCCCGATAGAGAACATTCATATTATCTACTTACCTGAAGGTGTGGGGCGTGTCGCGTTTGGTGGCCAGATACTGTCTGGTTGACCTATCCGCAGGGTGCCAGAGCAACGTCCGAGCGGTGGCGTAGCACCCGGCGCTTGCTCAATTAGCGGACCGAGGACGTGCCAGGGTGGGCGGAGCAAAGGCCTTTACATTCACCGAGCCGCCCAACACGGGTTCAACTGACATTGCTCCGCATCGCGGCTGAACCCGAGCATCATTGGGCTACAATCTGCCAGGTGGTCTTACACGATCGTCCATGAATACCCATCTCCATGATTTGCCAACCGAATTCACTACCGAGCGCCTGCGTTTGCGGCGCTATCGCCCTGGAGACAGCGCCAAGTATTTTCACATGCTGTCCAAGAACTCTGAGCACCTTTATGAATTCATGCCGCCCTTTTTGGTAAATGTGCGGGATGAAAAAGAGGTCCAATCGTGGTTTGATAAGCAGGACGCAGAATGGGACGCTCGTAATCTTTTCATATTCGGGGCCTGGGATATGGCAACCGGTGTCTATGTTGGCGAGAGTTATCTTGCAAATCCCGATTGGGATGTGCCTCGGATTGAAGTGGGCTACTTCCTTGTCAGAGAATCTACCGGAAAAGGTTATGCGACCGAGGCTGCAAACGCCGCAATACGGTACGCCTTTGAACAACTGCGGGTCTTGCGGGTTGATCTGCGCTGCGCCGCAGACAACACCGCCAGTATTCGAGTGGCAAAACGTTGCGGCTTCACTTTAGAAGGAAGTTTTCGTCAGCATCATCGAAAAAAAGATGGCACACTGGTAGATATGCTTTGGTATGGGCTCCTTCTTTCAGAGTGGCAGAACATGCAAAATCCATGATAACTTGATTGGCATTGTACTGGTATCGATCAACCACCGCCCAACACAGCGCGCAGCGGACAATGTGGACCGCCGCTTCGCAAAGGGAACGTAAAACCGTTGGGCTGAATGCTATCCTCTTTTTGGTGGGGAGGTTTTACGGATGAATGAGCGAATTCTCGCTTGGGACGGCTGTAAGAATGTTCGTGATCTGGGCGGCCTAAGGACTGGTGATGGCCGTACGACCCGTTTTGGGGTGATCGTTCGTTCGGATACCCCTGCCAGGCTCACAGCAGCGGGGTGGTCAGCGCTATATGCCTACGGTATCCGCACCATCATCACCTTGCGCACGCATGGAATGACAGAAAACGAACTCGACTTCACCTTGCCGTATGCTGATATCGTCAACATCCAGGCAGAAATAGAGGATATTACGGACGAGGAATTTGTCCAAAAATGGGTGAACACCAATTTTTGGGGCACGCCTCTCTATTTTCGCGACACGCTGCAGCGTTGGCCGGAGCGACACGCAGCCGTCTTTTCTGCTGTTGCGCAAGCCCCAGGCGGCGTTCTTTTTCACTGCATCCGCGGGCACGACCGGACGGGCATTATTGCGCTGTTATTGCTCGGATTTGTGGGCGTTGTGCTGGACGATATCGTTGCAGACTATGCGTTGAGCGCCGATCCTTATAGGGAGGAGATTCTTGCGCGCGAGAATTCATCTGTTCGAGATGCCATCTCTAACACCATGGCTGGTTTTGACTTTGACGGCTATCTTCTTAAGGGAGGGGTGAGTCCGGATGAATTGTCAGCCGTTCGCCGGCGGTTTCTGGAATAGGTTGCCTGATCTGCTTGAAACGAACCGGCACCTCAATTACGGGCTTCTTTTACCTCTGGCTGAGCAGTTACATTAAGCGAAAGAAAAGAAACGGCGCTCTCCAGGTGGAGGGCGTTTTTTTTGCCGGCGAATAGGACAAATGAGATAAAGAATAGTAAAATATAACCATACTCATGGCAGGTGGCATTTAAAAGACATCCATGCCTACCAGCGGTAACGCATGCCGCCAGTCAGCAGGCGATACTGTTTTGTCATGAAGATCACCTCACCAGTCACGCGATTATTCGCCCTGATCGGGGCGCAGGAGGCAAGATGACCCTTTCCGTTTCGACACATTTGATGTTCTATGGCGCTGCGAGCGAGGCCATGGAGCTGTATCAATCCTTATTCGATGAATTTATGATCCAGGAAATCCTTCCGTATGGGGATTCTGATGGAGAAATGGCCGGGAAAATTAAAATTGCGAAGGTGAAATTCGCGGATCAGGATTTGATCATTATCGATAGCCCGCCCGTGCATGATTTTACATTCACGCCGGCCATGTCACTGTTTGTCGATTTCGACGACACTGCCTACCTTGACCACGCGTTTGAGGTTCTTTCGAGCAGGGGGGTGGTTTTTATGCCTTTAGATAATTACGGGTTCAGCCCAAGATTTGGATGGGTGCAGGATCGCTTCGGGGTGTCCTGGCAGCTCAATCTGAAGCCGCAATGACGGGTTGGCCGCGTGAGATCAAAGTCAAGCTGACAACCGTTAAATCGTGGTTACAGCGCAACCTGGCGCTAGCTCCATCTCCTGCGATGGGTTGAGTAAAGAACGAGTTCATTACACCTCTCCTTCTCCAGGCGTTCCTGGGGGTGCCGCCCGACACGGCGAAAATGGCGGCCACCAATCTGGCAAGAGGAGCACGGCATCGAAAAAGGCAACGCCTTCCAGATTCGGGAGGCGTTTTGCTTATGCTTGGCAATCACAACTTTGTATAATCATTAAGTGTGGGGTGTGAAAAAGTGGATGTGATTGACCTCGCCGCGATAGACCTCCACCAGGCCATTTTCCTCGCCTGCCAAGCTGACATGTTCCCCAAACGCAAGCGGAGGGGTGGCCGACAGTTTGTAGATGTGGCTTCAGCCGGAGATGGAGTGTAGCTATGCGATCAAACCAAAGGGAAAATATTAAACAAAATATCGGATTCGCAATCATCCTCATTGCAGTTAGCCTGATCGGGATTTTCCAACTTCTCACTGGAAAATTCGAGGTGACCGCTGATGTCACCTCATATTTTCCCCTCGTCTCACCCGTCATTTTGCTGGTCGGAATATGGATTCTGGTGTCTTCGCTCGTGAAGCGTGGGCAGGCAAACGCTGTTGATCAGGCGGTTTCCAAAATCGAAGACGACGCCGAAGCCGTGGTGGGTCCGCCTCTTGCGAGCGATGAAACGCACTTCCTCGCCCTGCTCGCTGGTGGGATGTCTGATGAAGAAATCGCGCAGGAATCAGGCCAGTCTTTGAGCAGGGTGAAATCGATCCGCACAAAATTGTTTCACACATTTCAAGTCAACCGAGACGAAGATCTCGTTTGGGAAGCGCAGAAAAAGGGTTACCTTAAGAAACGATAAGCTGCCTGACACCGGCCCTGGCGGCGGTGATGCGCTACCTGGGTCAGGAGGTCAGCGATGATTTTGTGACGGGTGTATCGGGGGCGCATTCAAGACGCTGTGGGGAATTCCCTGGTCGCCAGCCAATACAGACATGCTGGTGATCGGTGATGAACCGGTGCATCGGGCATTCGAGGCACTGGGATACCATGCTCTTTCCATCGACCGGGAGCATGCGGCAGATTCCGGGCCCAGGTGCTCACCAACGATGGCATCCCATGGCTAGAGATGAAACGTCGATGCGCGTCACGCTTCTTTAATGAGATGGCTGATCTCAAACTCCCTGGCGGAGAGGAACTGCTGCAAGCCGCCAATCTCTACCAGCAAGAAGCACAGGTGCTACAGCAAGCCACGAATATCATGCCACTTTCTTACGCGCCTGAGCCTGACCACCTCAAACTGGCTGATGGCAAGTTCCGAGAGGAGATCGCCCCCTTTGCAAGAAAGGCGCGGATGGTGGAAGAACAGGCAGTGCTGCATCTCGAACAGGCATTCATACGGCTGGGTTTGCCTAATTAGCCGGGATTCCAATCGCCATGACTTCATACACCAGCGCGTACGGATCCTCCGCATAATCGATCTCCGAGGGGACGATGCCGCCGGCTGATGCGCCGGGCTTGATCGCCAAATAACCGCTGCTGTCATCCCGGTCGACGAAGGCGCCGCTGATCGCCACTCCCACGTACCTGCCGCCGGCATCTCGGGCGATCACGCGCACCTCGAAAGATTGCAGCTCCTGCCCGCTGGTGTTCGCCAGGGTGAGCTCTGCGGCCGGCATGTCGCCGCCAAGATGCGCTTCTTCGAGCGAGAAAAACTCGCCCAGCGTCGCGTTCACCTCGGTTGTGTACGCCACGTCCTTAAACGGTTCGACCGGAGCCACCAGTTCCAGCGACTCCCAGGCTTGCTTTTCCAGCCCGGCGGTCCAAAAACACACGCAGGCCGAAAGCGCGGCGGTTTCGCCGGCCATGACCCAGGAGCCCTCCCAGATGTAAAAGAAAGGAGCGGTGTTGCGATACACCACATCTCCAGCGGCGTTGAGAAATTTGAGCTCGATCCCGTCCCTGATCAAACGAACCGGAAATGGGTTGGGGTTACGGAACAGCACTTCTACGTGCGTGTCGGTGTTCGCAGGATCGGCCAGGTTGGCGTATGGATACTCGGCCCACTCGACAATCTCCAGGTCCAGCACGGTCTCTTCCGGGGTGGGCGAAGGAACGACCGTGTGCGTTGGCGTGGGGGGAGGCGGGGTGGTCGTCGTGGTGGGGGTGGGCGCCAATGTTGTCGCCGTTGGCGACGGGGTGAGAGTGACTTCTGCGGGCACTGGAGAGGCGGGCGCGGACAGGCTGCTGCACCCGGACTGAACGAGCATCAGGACGACCAGGCCAATCTTGAGCAAGCGCATATTCAACTCCCCGTTTGCGGCCCCGGCCGGCGTGCCATGGACGCCACGGGGACAGGCAGCAGGCCAATTATTGACTGTTATTATACATAAACTCATGTTATAGTCAATTCGGCAATGTGCTCACGGGCGCTCCACTCAAAAGCGCTTCCCAGTGAGGAGGAGGAGCAGATGGCGATTCATTCACCCAAACGGAGCGTGCCGCCGCCAGGCAGAGCGGTTATCGCCTGGCTGCTCGATTCCGACCCGGCAATCCGCTGGCAGGTGATGCGGGACCTGGCCGGCGCGCCGGCGGAGGAAGTGGCTGACGAGCGCGCCCGGGTCGCGGAAGTGGGCTGGGGGGCCAGTCTGCTGGCCCTCCAGGGGGAGGACGGGCGCTGGGGCGGCGCGGCGTGGAACCGTGGCTGGGACTCCACCATGCACGTGCTGATGCTGCTGCGCGACTTCGGCCTCGACCCCGCGGGCGAAGCGGCACGCCGCGCGGTGGGGCGCGTCCGCGACCGCGTAACCTGGAAGGGTTGCGGTCCGCCGCAGTGCGACAACCATCCCTTCTTTGCCGGCGAGCTGGAGCCCTGCATCAACGGGCAGGTCGCGGCGGTCGGGGCTTATTTTGGTCAGGACGTGGGGGGCATCGTCGACCGCTTGCTCGCCGAGCAGTTGCCCGATGGCGGCTGGAACTGCGAGGCTGAGAACGGCTCGACCCGCTCGTCGTTCAACACCACCATCTGCGTGTTGGAAGCCTTGCTCGAGCACGAGCTGTGCGCCGGGAACAGCCCAGAGGTGACCGCGGCGCGCCTGCGCGGGCAGGAGTACCTCCTCGAGCGCCACCTCTTCCGCCGGCGGTCGACCGGCGAGGCGATCGAGCGCGATCGCAAGGGCGGCGGCGCGTGGACCCGCTTCGCTTTCCCAACCTGGTGGCACTACGACGTGCTGCGCGGACTCGAATACCTGCGCCGGGCCGGTGTCGCGCCCGACGGGCGTGTGGCCGAAGCGATCCGGCTGGTCGCGGAGAAGCGCGGCGACGACGGCTTGTGGCCGCTGGAGGTTCGTTACCCCGGCGTGATGCCGGTCGAGCTGGATGAGGTTGAGGGGCAGCCCAGCCGGTGGATCACGCTGCGCGCCTTGCGCGTGCTGGACTGGTATGCAAGAGCTTAGGACTGCGCCATCTGTGAAATCGAGCAGATCTGACCGTTCCGAGACACAGCCCGATGAAGTTAAAACACCGTTTCCTCTACCCAATCTTGAGGTTGGGCAGGGAAGGGAGCGAAGATGGAAGATTGAAGGTGTTTTCGCCGCTATTCGGCGGCGAAAACACCCTCAAAACTCCGTTAATGATCAGGGGGAGGGGCTGTCAGACAATTCTTAGAGAAAACCATAGGGACGGGTCACGAGGAATTCTTTCAAATTCGGGTAGATGTTACTATAATTCAATTGTGACCATTCCCGTTCTCGCGGCGAAGTTTTACATCCCCCCACCTTTCACGAAAGTGGTAGCCCGTCCTCGTTTGATCGAGCGGCTGAACGAAGGTCTAACAACACGGCATAAATTGACCCTGATCTCAGCCCCGGCAGGGTTTGGGAAGAGCACCCTGGTCAGTGAATGGATTGCCGCTTCCGAGCAACCGGCCGCGTGGCTCTCGCTGGATGCGAACGACAACGACCTCGCTCGTTTCCTGGTATATCTGATCCATGCCCTGCAAAAAATATCGCCTACCCTGGGGGCAGGGCTTCTGGATGTCCTTGAAACGTCCGGGTTGTCATCCGTCGAATCGATTCTGACAGCCTTGCTGGACGAAATCTCAGTTAATCTGGGCGATTTCATCCTGGTTCTGGATGATTACCATGAAATCGATGCCAGGTCGGTCGACGAGGCTCTCACCTTCTTGATCGAACATCTGCCCCCGCAGATGCACCTGGTGATCACCACCCGCGAGGATCCGGGTCTGCCAATTCCTCGCCTGCGCGTTCGAGACCAATTGACCGAGCTGCGGGCTGCGGATTTGCGCTTTACACCATCTGAAGCCGCCGCCTTTTTTAACCAGGTCATGGGGCTCAACCTCGTCGCTGACGAGGTCGCTGCCCTGGAAACCCGCACCGAAGGTTGGATCGCCGGGTTGAAATTGGCCGCCCTATCCATGCAGGGTCTCGAAGACGTCACCGGTTTCATCCAGGAATTTGCCGGAGACCATCGCTATATCATGGACTATCTGGTCGAAGAGGTTCTCCGGCGGCAACCTGAACCTA
The DNA here is from genome assembly GCA_029975965.1 of Anaerolinea sp. The sequence continues at coordinate 69,486 of JARKOV010000108.1, forward strand.
TGCGTGGCTTCTTGCTCCAGACCTCCATCCTCGACCGCTTGAGTGGACCGCTTTGTGAAGCGGTCACCGGTCAACCGGGCGGAACGGATCGGTTAGAGACCTTGCTGCGCGGCAACTTCTTTCTCATTCCGCTGGATGACAGGCGCCAATGGTATCGCTATCACCATCTCTTTGCCGAGGTTCTGCGCGCTTACCTGGCGGCGGAGCAGCCCGACCAGGTTTGTGCGCTGCACCGCCGCGCAAGTGCGTGGTTTGAGCAGAACGGCGCGATAGAAAATGCCATCCACCACTCGTTGGCCGCAGCGGACTATGCGCGCGCGGCCGGCCTGGTCGAACGGGCCTTTCCTGCCTATAGCCGGAGCAGGCAGGAAGTCGTCCTTCTCGCCTGGCTAAGGGCGCTGCCAGAAAATCTTCTCCGCCAACGACCGGTGCTCTGCAATCTGTTTGCCGGGGCACTGCTTCAAACCGGTGTTCTGGATGACGTGGAGGCATGGCTGCAGGCTGCTGAGCGGTGGCTGGAGCCTGCGACCGCGGGCAACGAACAGGCGGGGGACGCTTCTACAGAAATGGTGGTGGTGAACGAGGAAGAATTTCGGCGCCTGCCGGCTGCGGTCGCTTTGCACCGGGCCGGCCAGGCATTAATGCTTGGCAAGGTGGCAGAAACGGTCCGGCATGCCTGGAGGGCGCTCGACCTCGCCCTGGAAGATGACGATCTCCGGCGAGGTGGGGCTGCGGTGCTGCTGGGGCTGACATCCTGGACAAGCGGCGACCTTGAAGCGGCCAAAGCGATGTATGCCAAAGGCATGGTGGGTCTGCGGCGCTCCGGACACCTGTCCGATTACATGGGCTGTGCCCTCGCCCTGGCGGATATTCAACTTGCCCAGGGCCTGCTCCGCGATGCCATGCGCACCTACGACCACGCGCTGCAGCTTGCGGTCGATGAAGGAATGCCGGCGCTGCGGGGAACCGCGGATATGCTGGTGGGCAAGGCCGAGTTATTCCGAGAGCAAAACGATTTGCAAGCCGCCGCTCAGTTCCTGGCGAAAAGCAAAGAGCAGGGCGAGCACACCGGGTTGCCACAGAGCCGGTATCGCTGGCGCGTGGCAATGGCGCTCATCCGAGTGGCCGAGGGAAACCTGGACAGGGCGCTTTTGCTGCTCGATGAGGCGGAGCGCCTGTACATGGGCGATTTTTCTCCCAACGTGAGACCCATCGCGGCGATGAAGGCGCGCTTGTGGGCTACACAAGGCAGGGTGATGGAAGCACTCGACTGGGCGCGCGAGCGAAACCTTTCCGCCGAGGATGATCTCAGCTATCTGCGCGAGTATGAGCACATCACCCTGGTCAGGGTCCTGCTGGCCTGTTACCGCCGCGACCATGAGGAGCGGGTCATCCAGGAGGCGGCTGGACTGCTGGAACGCCTCTTAATGGCAGCCGAAAACGGCGGCAGGGTGAGAAGCGCCATCGAAATCCGGATATTGCAGGCGCTAATATTTCAGGCGGAAGGCAAAATCCAGGCCGCCCTCGCGCCGCTGCAAGAGGGTCTGGCGATGGCCGAACCAGAAGGCTACGTCCGCCTCTTTGCGGATGAAGGCCCGCCGATGAAGGGGTTGCTGCGCGAGGCCTTGGCATGCAAGATCAGCCCGGCCTATACCCATAAGCTATTGGCAGCCTTCGAAGCGGAACAACACAGGTTGGGTGGGGATGAATTCTCTCGTCCCACTGCTCCCGTTCCCCAGGCACTTGCGCAGGCCGGGGACCAGACCACCGGCTCCGGCTTGGTCGAGCCTTTAAGCCAGCGCGAGCTGGAAGTGCTGCGCTTATTCCGAACAGAGCTTTCCGGTCCGGAGATCGCCCGGGAGCTGGTGGTCGCATTGAGCACGGTTCGCACGCACACCAAGAGCATTTACAGCAAACTCGCCGTAAACAGCCGCCGGGCGGCCGTCCGGCGAGCCATCGAATTGAAGCTGATCTAGCCGCGTAAACCCTTCTCGCGCACACCTTCTCCAGCCCGGCCGGATGATCCCGCCGGGTTTTTCTGTTTGCGGCATCCAATCTCCCCACAACAATCCCCACATCTGGGGAGGACGTCTCCCCCTTCTGATCGGTATATTGTGGTCACGTTGAACCCTAACAGGCAATTCGGCCGGGTGTCAAGCTCAGACACTGATCTTACCGGTTCAATCAAGGAGAAAATCGAATGAATACCAAAGCAAACATACCGATCAAGGAAAGAAAAGGGAGAGTGATGGCATCTACGCTCTTCCGTCTGGCAGGTCTATCTGCCATGGTCGCCGGGCTGTGTTTCCTCGTCATTGGGCTGTTCCACCCGGCGAACGTTCCTGCGTCGGTCACCAGCGCCGCCTGGGCAAACGTCCATATTTTTGCGGTCGCCTTAGGCTTTTTTGGATTGTTTGGCATGACGGGGCTGTATGCCAGGCAGGTGGAAAAGGCCGGCTGGCTTGGTTTGGCTGGCTTCCTCGTCTTCAGCCTCTGGCTGGTGTTGATGACGGGGATGTCCTTCGTGGAAGCTTTTATCTTGCCGCGGCTGGCAACTGCGTCGCCGTCATTTGTGGCAGGTTTTCTGGGGATGATCACCGGCGTGGCCAGCGAAATGAACCTGGGAGTCCTCCCAGCCCTGTGGGTGATCTCAGGCCCTCTCTATATCTTCGGTCCCTTGATGTTTGCCATCGCCACCTTCCGCGCCGGTGTCCTGTCGCGCTGGGCGGCTGGTCTGCTGGCCTTTGGATCTCTGTTGACTCCCGTCGGCGCGGTGGTGCCTGCCGAGTACGAGTTTCTGATCATGATCCCGGTGGGGCTTGGATTGGCCTGGCTGGGTTACGCGCTCTTCTCAGAGCGCCGGGTGAAGTCGTCAGAATCTTTGCTCGACCAGCGGTCAACCATGCCGGAACCGGGTAAGGCCATTTGACAGGCCGGCAGGGTGAAAACAAGAAAGGAAACAACACCATGAAAACCGATCAACTCCCCCACAGGTCGATGCCCTTTGCACGGAAAACCGCCATCGCTGCCGGCGTGCTCTACCTGCTCACCTTTGTCTCGATACCGATCTTTGCCCTATACGCGCCGGTGCACGATCCGAATTACATGGTCAGTCCAGGCCCAGACACGCCCGTCATCCTCGGCGGCATCCTGGAAATCATTGTCGCCCTGGCCTGCATCGGCACCGCTGTTGCCCTGTATCCGGTGGTGAAGAGGCAGAACGAAGCAGTCGCGCTGGGCTTTGTCGGCGCGCGCATCCTCGAAGCCGGGACGATTTTCGCTGGCGTCGTCTGCTTGCTGGCGGTCGTGACCTTGCGGAAGGGCGGCGCCGGAGCGGACGGGTTGGTGACCGGTCGGGCGCTGGTTGCCATGCACAACTGGTTTCGGCTTGGGCAGAACTTAATGCCGGCCGTGAATGCCCTGTTGCTGGGATCCCTCCTCTACCAGTCACGCCTGGTGCCGCGCATGCTCCCTGTGCTGGGCTTTGTCGGAGCGCCTTTGCTGATCGCCAACACCATCCTCTTAATGTTCGGTATCACCGGCCCCGCCATGACACTGACCATGCTAAGTGTTCTACCGATCGCGACATGGGAGTTTTCGCTGGGCGTCTGGCTCGTCGCCAAGGGATTCGGAGCATCTGCAATCTTTTCAGAGTCGGCAACAAGAACGGCGAACGAGTTGAGCTCAATCTAAACCTGGATGCGAGAGGGCATTCGGCCCTTTCGCCATCCGGAGAGTCATTATCGATAAGGAGAGATCAAGATGAAAGCAATTGTAGCGAGCAAATACGGTCCACCGGAAGTGCTCCAGCTCCAGGAGGTCGAAAAACCGACCCCCAAAGACAACGAGTTGCTGGTGCGAGTGCATGCAACCACCGTCAATATCGGCGATTATCGAATGCGAAGCCTGGACGTACCCCCCCTGCTCCGGTTACCCACCAAACTCTCGTTGGGCTTCAACCGGCCCAAGCAGCCCATTTTCGGCATGGAACTGGCCGGCGAAGTAGAGGCCGTCGGCAAAGATGTGACCCGGTTCAAGGTGGGTGACAGGGTGTTTGCGTCGACCCTCCAGGAGAATTTTGGCGCTCACGCCGAATACAAATGCCTGCCCGAAGATGGGGCGGTGGCCATCATGCCGGGTAACCTGAGCTTTGAGGAAGCCGCCACCCTGTCCATCGGGGCGAATGCCGCGCTGTACTTCCTCAAAGCGGCCAACATCCAGCCCGGGCAAAAGGTGCTGATCAACGGCGCTTCCGGCACGGTCGGGACGTTTGCAGTGCAACTGGCAAAATCCTTTGGCGCAGAAGTCACTGGGGTAAGCCATACCCGCAGCATGGAACTGGTGCGGTCGTTGGGCGCTGCGCATGTCATCGACTACACCCAGGAAGATTTCAACCAAACAGGCGAGACCTACGACGTGATATTCGACGCGGCCGGCAAGACCACTTTTTCGCAATGCCAGAATGCGCTGAAACGCAATGGCTATTACCTCCACACCATTCTGCCGGGCGCTCCGATACAAGCGCCGTGGGTTGCGCTGACGACCGGCAAGCATATCGTTGGTGGGACCGCCCCTGCCAGTCAGGAAGCGCATGAATCGCTCAAAGCATTGGCTGAACAGGGTCACCTGAAACCCGTGATTGACCGCTGTTACCCGCTGGAAATGATCGTTGAGGCGTATCGCTATGTCGAATCGGGGCGCAAAACGGGCAACGTGGTCATTCAAGTGATCTGATTAACCGGCAGGAGAAGTGCAAAATGGCGAACACAAGCGGACCAGATGGTCAGGCATCACAACCAACGATCTATCAAATTCGGATCAAGGGTCATCTGGGTCGCCAGTGGGCGGACCGGTTTGAGGGGCTGAGCATCACCCAGGAAGACACCGGCAATACGCTCCTCACCGGTCCGGTCGTTGACCAGGCGGGGCTCCATGGAATTTTGAAAAAGATACGCGACCTGGGAATGCCGCTGCTTTCGGTTCATTCGGATGGGGCCGGCCCGCAAGGCGGTCCAGAGATCGACCGGTCTGGTGGCCCCGTGAAAGGTGACTCATGAATAACCTGGCGCTCTCCCTGGTAAGCGCAGCGCTCATCGGCCTTGGCGCAACCCTCACTTTTGACCTTTGGGCGTTGTTTCTCAAGCGGGCCTTCAAAATTGCGCCGTCCAACATCTGTTTGGTTGGGCGCTGGCTGCGGTCCATGTCGGAAGGGATTTTTACCCATTCGAATATCGCCTCTTCGCCGCAGAAGAGCGCCGAATGCGTGGTAGGATGGATCGCCCACTACCTGATTGGCATCACGTTCGCGGTCGCTTTCATCTTGTTGAGCGGTTATAGCTGGCTTCAGCGGCCGACGCCGGTTCCAGCCATCCTTTTTGGGGTTGTCACAGTCCTCGCGCCATTCCTGATCATGCAACCTTCCTTTGGATTGGGTTTTGCAGCATCGAAGGCGCCAGATCCTGGGCGCGCAAGAGTGCGAAGTTTGTTGAACCATGCTGCGTTTGGGGTTGGTTTGTACCTTTTTGGGTGGGTGGTCAGTGCCTTGCTGTGGGCAAATCGTTGGTAGAATAGGATTCAGTTGATGAACGTTCTCGAACGGCGGAAGACGCCTCGCTGAAGGAAGGAACCCGATGCTCCCTCACTGGACTCAAGCTGATCTGCTGGTCAACGGCGTAAACCTGCATTATTACCGCACCGGTCATGGAGATAAACGCCCGCTGGTGCTGGTTCACGGCTTTTCAGACAACGGCCTGTGTTGGTCGCCTACGGCGAGAGACCTTGAAAGCGAATATGACGTGATCATGCCGGATATGCGCGGTCACGGCCTTTCGGCGCGGGTGAAGCCGGATGAAAAGGTGGACATGGCCGCTGACCTGGCAGAATTAATCCGCCTGTTGGGGCTGAAACGCCCGATCGTCGGAGGGCATTCGATGGGGGCGATGGTCACTTTCAAGATTGGGGTGCGTTTCCCTGAGCTGGCCAGTGCATTGATTTTGGAAGACCCGCCGTGGTGGCTGTCCCATCCGGTGCCGGACGCGCCCTCGGTCCAGTCCACAGACAGCCCCATCGTTCAATGGGCGAAAGGCTTACGCAACCAGACCCTAGAGGATCTGCTGGTGCAATACCGTAAGGAGCATCCCAACTGGACGGAAGAGTTAATCGTTGCAATGTGCGAGTCTAAAAAACAGCTCGATCCGACGATCGTAGACACGATGGCGGGCAGGGTCAATATCGAGCGAACCACGTGGCTGACGACCCTTGGCAGCATCTCTCAACCCATCTTGGTCTTCACCGCCAATCCGGATCTTGGTGCGATCGTAACCCCTGCGGCGGCTGCGAAAGCCCGCGAATTGAATCCCAACGTGACCGTCGTCCACATTCCCAACGTGGGTCACCTCATCCGGTTTGACAATTACCCCGCTTTCCTCGATGCCTTACAAGCTTTTTTGAGGCAAATCCCATCCTGATCCGCTTGCCTCGATCAACGGGTGGGCTTCCAGGTTAGTTTTGATGGCCGCTTTCAGCCTCGGATTAAGTCCGGGGCTGTTAACCATCCTGGCTGAACATGGTTGCGCCCGGGTTGGATGCCACCAGCATTTTCCTTGTAAACCCGAACATTCCCTGGCCTGGTTGACACAGGGTCTTCTCAAAGTCGTTAGACTTTTTTTGACCTGCGATCGCCCTCATCCCTACCCTTCACCCTGCGGGCACAATGTCTCACAGGGCGAAGGGAGCCGGTTCGCGGCACTCTTCCGCGGGAGAGGGCAGGGAAGCACTGAGCTTTGACAGCGTGAGGTCTCCTTTCTGACTTTGAGAAATCCATGCCGGTTGACATGAAACGACTTGACAACGGCTTGATTATTTTTATAATTAAGTTTAATTCAATACAAAATTAAAATGAATTAAATAAGTCTATCAAGATGTCCATCGAATCGCTGACCGAACACCTTAAAAATAAAGGGATCCGCCCTTCTTACCAGCGGATCAAAGTCTATGAATACATGCACCAGAAAGGAGGTCACCCAACCGCAGATGAGATTTTCCGCGCGCTGTCAGCCAGCATTCCATCCCTCTCGAAAGTCACCATTTACAATACCCTGCACACGTTTGTAGAGGCCGGGCTGCTTCGGGTTGTGGAAATCGATGGCACGGAAAAGCGCTACGATATTCTCCTGACCAACCATGGTCATTTTCAATGCGATGCCTGCGGCACAATCTACAACTTCCAAATGGATATCGATCAAGTCCTCATCGAGGGACTGAGTCAGTTTGAAATCACCCAAAAGAATGTTTACTTTAAAGGGCTCTGCCCAGATTGTCTCCAACAGACCAGCGACAGAATACAGGAGGTAACGCAATGACTGACGACAGCAAGCGCATGGTAACAGGGGGGGTGCCAGGGAGGGGCACGTCGAACCGAGACTGGTGGCCGAACCAGTTGAACCTGAAGGTTCTCCACCAGAACTGTCCCAAGATCAATCCGATGGGCGAAGAGTTTGACTACGCTGAGGAATTTAAAAAACTCGACCTGGAGGCCGTGAAGAAGGATCTCTATGCGCTGATGAAAGACTCGCAGGATTGGTGGCCGGCCGATTTCGGTCATTACGGACCGCTGTTCATCCGCATGGCGTGGCACAGCGCGGGCACGTACCGCATCGGCGATGGCCGTGGCGGGGCGGGATCGGGCACCCAACGCTTTGCGCCTCTCAACAGTTGGCCCGACAACGCGAACCTCGACAAGGCGCGCCGGCTGCTCTGGCCGATCAAGCAGAAATACGGCCGCAAGATCTCCTGGGCCGACCTGATGATCCTCGCCGGCAATTGCGCGCTCGAGTCGATGGGCTTCAAGACCTTTGGCTTTGGCGGCGGGCGCGAGGACGTGTGGGAGCCCGAAGAGGACATTTACTGGGGGGCCGAGAGCGAGTGGCTTGGCGACAAGCGCTACTCCGGCGACCGGGAGCTTGAGAATCCTCTCGCCGCCGTGCAGATGGGCCTGATCTACGTCAATCCCGAGGGGCCGAACGGCAAGCCGGATCCGGTCGCCGCCGCCAGAGACATTCGCGAGACATTCGCGCGCATGGCGATGAACGACGAAGAGACGGTTGCGCTGATCGCCGGCGGGCACACTTTCGGCAAGACCCACGGCGCCGGGCCCGCCACTCATGTGGGACCTGAGCCCGAAGCAGCCGGCATCGAGGAGCAAGGCCTCGGCTGGAAGAGCAGCTTTGGCAGCGGCAAAGGCGGCGATACGATCACCAGCGGCCTGGAGGTCACCTGGACCTCCACGCCAACCCGGTGGAGCAGCAACTTCTTCTGGAACCTGTTCGGCTACGAATGGGAGCTGACCAAGAGCCCGGCCGGTGCCTACCAGTGGGTTCCTAAGGGTGGAGCAGGCGCCAATTCGGTGCCGGACGCCCACGACCCGTCGAAGCGCCACGCGCCCGCCATGTTGACCACCGACCTCGCCCTGCGTTTCGACCCCGAGTATGAAAAGATTTCGCGGCGCTTCTACGAGAACCCGGACCAGTTCGCCGACGCGTTCGCCCGGGCATGGTTCAAGCTGACTCATCGCGACATGGGTCCGCGCTCGCGCTATCTCGGCCCGGAAGTGCCAGCAGAAGAGCTGATCTGGCAAGACCCGGTGCCCGCGGTCGACCATGAGCTGGTCGACGCAGCCGATGTGGCCGCGCTCAAGGCAAAAATCCTTGCCTCCGGCCTGACGGTCTCGGAGCTGGTCTCGACCGCCTGGGCATCGGCCTCCACCTTCCGCGGCTCTGACAAGCGCGGCGGTGCAAACGGTGCGCGCATTCGCCTTGCGCCGCAGAAGGATTGGGAAGTCAACCAGCCGGCCCAACTGGCCAAGGTGCTCAAAGTCCTTGAGGGCGTGCAAAAGGAGTTCAACGGCGCGCAGTCCGGCGGGAAGAAAGTCTCGCTGGCTGACCTGATCGTGCTGGGTGGTTGCGCTGGGGTCGAGCAGGCTGCGAAGAATGCCGGTCATGCTGTCACCGTGCCCTTTACACCGGGGCGCACTGATGCGTCGCAGGAGCAGACCGACGTGGCGTCATTCGCCGTGCTCGAACCGGCTGCCGACGGGTTCCGCAACTACCTGAAGGCAAAATTCAGCGTGACGGCAGAGGAGCTGCTGGTGGATCGCGCCCAACTGCTGACCCTGACCGCTCCTGAAATGACGGTTCTGATCGGCGGGATGCGCGTTTTGAACGCCAATTTCGGGCAGTCCCAGCACGGCGTCTTCACCAAGCGACCGGGGACGCTCACCAATGACTTCTTCGTCAACCTGCTCGACATGGGCACGATGTGGAAGGCTACCTCGGAAGACGAGAATGTCTTCGAAGGTCGCGATCGCGCGACGGGTGAGCTCAAGTGGACCGGAACCCGCGTCGACCTCGTCTTCGGCTCCAACTCCCAGCTTCGCGCCCTGGCCGAAGTCTATGGCTGTGCAGACTCGCAGGAGAAGTTCCTGCACGACTTTGTCGCGGCGTGGAACAAGGTGATGAACCTGGACCGCTTCGACCTCGCCTGATCGTGGGGAGACTGTTCTGAAGGCTGAGGATCCGACAGGGAAATAGCAGCCTGGTCCTGGCCTGGTCAGGGGTTGTCCAAAAAGAAAGCCTGGACAACCCCTTTTTTGACCGAGATAGAGGTTGTGGGTTCGTTGAAACTCTCATGGGGTTTCAACGAACCCATCATTCTTTACAGCCAGCTCCGTCAGCCTGGCAGTTGCCCTTGAGATGCTTATTGCATTAACCATGAGGATGGATATACACTGTTGGTGAAGTTTTGTTACAACTCATCTCAAAAAGGGATTTTCGTTGTGTGTGCGGCGGCACAGCCGCCGCACACACACAACAAAAACCTTTGTTTTTAAGATCGGTCCAGTATTTTACGAGCGGGGCGACATCTCTGGGTGGGGGGAAGTCTAAAAGCGTAGCGCCGCTTGGAGGTACGAATGGAAACATCGATGGGGCTTTCCAGTATGGCGCAGCGGGTCTTGCTCAGTTTTGGCATCCTTGCCTCGCTGCTCAAGGTGGGGACAGACGTTCTGGCGGTGACGAGGTGGAAGGGTTACAGCTTTGTGGTTCGTTCTATCAGCGAGTTGAGCGCACATGGCGCTCCGACCCGGTCACTCGTCCTCACGCTCGACCTCGTCTATGCGGCGCTGATGGTCGCGTTCAGCTTCGGGATATGGCGGGTTGCCGGGCAGAACACCCTCATGCGGGTTGGGGCAGTGCTGGTCGCTGCCAACGCCGTCATCAGCGTTGGGGTGAGCCTGTTCTTGCCCATGCGCATCGGGCAGGATGGGGAGGCTTCGGCCAGCCCAATTCACGTCATCCTCATGGCAATCGGCTTGTTTTGCTTTTTATTCGCGATCGGGTTCGGCGGCGCTGCTTACCGGAACTGGTTCCGCTTCTACTCCTTTGGGACCTTGCTGGTGTTCCTTGGGTTTACCGTTGCCCGGTTCGTGTTTCCACCCCCAACGACCACTGGGTTGCCGGCGCCGACGGTCGGCATCCAGGAGCGGACTATGGTTCTAGGTTGCCTGCTGTGGGTCGTGGCGTTGGCGATTCAACATTTATCCAGGCTAGTCCCTAGATAGATGTTACCATTTTGGTAACATCGTGATATAATAACGTATGCGGATCATCAGCCGGCGTATTCTACGTGAATTCTGGGAAAAGCATCCGGATTCCGCAGTTGCTCTACAAACCTGGTTCCACGATGTGTCACGCGCCAGTTGGACCAGCCCGGCAGATATCAAGGCGGTTTATCAGAACGCCAGTTTTATCGCTCACAACCGGGTAATATTTAATATAAAAGGCAATCACTACCGGATAGTGGTTGTAGTGATTTATCACCATGGCGTAGTGTACATTCGGTTTGTGGGAACCCACGATGAATACGACGGGATCGATGCGGCCACGATCTAAGGAGGTTGAAATGGATATAAGACCCATTCGCAGTGAAGCCGATTATCAAGTAGCATTGAAGGAAATCGAGAAACTGGTTGACTCTCAACCTGGGACACCAGACGGCGACCGTATGGATGTGTTGGTGACCCTGGTAGAGGCATATGAAGCCAAATATTTTCCCATCCCTGAGCCAGATGACCCGGTGCAGGTGCTGCAATATTACATGGAAAGCCGCGGATTGGTTCGCGCTGATTTGGTTCCCTACCTGGGGAGCAAGGAACGTGTTTCGGAGTTTTTTAACCGAAAGCGGGGTCTATCATTGGAGATGATCCGAAGGCTGCACAGCGGGTTGGGCATTCCGGCAGAATTGCTAATGGGTAAATTTCACACGAACAAACATAATAAGCCGTCACAGACTGAATCGTACACCCAGGCTTAAGTTCAGGTCTAGCAATTTTCGCAGTCTCCTATGACTCAGATAAGCCACTGCTCAACCCTGAGGCGAGGAGTAGTTCTTCGCCGCCAGGGCATGGTTGTTAATATCGGGAGGTGGGATCGTCAGTGGAGTCTGAACTAAGGCCGAATACCAGCCCGATTGATGGTATGCGCTCTTATAGATCGGCAAAATAAAAAATCCCCGCAGGTTTTGCCTGCGGGGATTGGTTTCATGGATGGGTATCAAATCGATCGAGGTACTACTGGCCCGCTTTCGCCTTCCATTCGGCGTACTGTTTCTCGACCTCGGCCTTAACCGTGTCGAGGCCGGCGTCCTTCAACGCCTGGAGGAATTTGGGCAGCTCAACTGCGGGATCAACGTAACCGGTCAGCAGCGCCCGCTGCATGCCATCGACCACGGCCTGGATAGCGGTCAGCTCGGCGGCCACGGGCTCTGTGCGGAAGCGGAAGCCCAACGAAGGATGGGCGAGCGCGTCCTTAGAGTAATCGATCAGCATCTGGTTCTTTTCAGGATCTTCCTTGTTGGTCACCTTCTGGATGGTAACATCAGCCCAGACCCAGGCGCCAGGATGCGCGCCAATCCAGCCGCTGTTGAGGATGTTCACGCGGCCATCAGGCTCGAGTTCCCAGTGAACGCCTTCGACGCCGTAGAGCATCATGTTGATCAGCGTGGAGTCGGTGTGCATCAGGTTGATCAGCTTCATCGCTTCGACCGGGTGGTCTGACACGGTGGGGATGGCGAGCATCGAGCCGCCGGTGTCGTTGGAAACGACGATCTTGGGCATGCCGTAGATCTCTTTCAGTTGCAGGTCGGGGTTGCCGGAGGCGATGACCAGCTCCTGCGCCTTGATGTTGGAGCCCTTGAGCGGCATGGGTTCGATGAAGAATTTGCCCGCATTCATGTATTGGCTGGTGTCAAACGTGCTCAGGCTGGCATCCGGGTGAATGTAGCCCTTCTGGTACCACTCGTGCATCGTCGTCAGGTATTCTTTCATCCATTCCGTTTCCATCGGAACGACGATGGTCTCATCCCAAACGCCATTCGCATCCGGAGCGTTCTTCATGTTGATCACGTAATCGGAGATGTTGGATGCGAAGCCGTGGACCCATTGCATGAAGCCGATGCGGCCATCGGTGAGGTAAGGATATTCGTCCGGATGGGCGGCTTTGGCCTTTTCCAACCAGGGCTCCAGGTCCTTCAATGTCTTCACCTTGGCGGCTTCTTCGTCGGTGAAACCGATTTCATCAGCCCATGCGACGTTGTAAACGAAGCCTTCCGGTACGGACAGCTCTTTGTTGGTGGGGACCGCGTAGTTCACGCCATCGATCTGCGTGCCGGTGATGAAGGCCGGGTTCAGCGTTTCGAGGATGCCCTGGCCGTATTGCTCGAGCAGGTTGCCGTTCGGGCCGTTGTCGTCGTTCAATGGGGTGAGCAGGCCTTCGCTGGCCAGTTGCATGTAGTAGTACCAATCCGCGGTGAAGAAGATGTCCATCTTCTCGCCGGCCTGAAGGCCGGTCACGGCTTTAGAGGCCCAGTCGGCCCACGGAATGATGTGGAAAACGACCTTCGCGCCGATGAGCGGCTCGATGTAGGCGTTGATCGCATCTTCGACCAATGGGCGCTGGTCGGTATCTCCGGCGCCAACGATGTAGTAGTCGAGGGTGACAACCTCAGCCGGAGGCGGAGCCTGTGTCGGTTCGGCAGCTTTGGTCGGTTCAGCCGCTTTTGTCGGTTCGGCAGCAGCGGTCGTCGGCTGCGCCTCTTGGGTTGCCTGCTGGGTCGGCGCACAACCGAACGCCGAGATCAGCAAGAAAACAACCGCAAGGATCGCAAAAATCTTCTTAGCCATTTTTTCTCCTCTCTTTATTGAACACTTTCTGTGACCCATCCACGCTGTTGGACATGAAAACCTACCGGTAGGTACTCTCTTATCCCTTGATCGCACCAATCGTTAAGCCACGAATAAAGTACCGCTGGAAGAACGGATACGCAAAAATGATGGGACCCACGGTCACCACCGCCATCGCCATGCGGAACGTCTGCGAGGGAAGGGTGGAGATGTTGACCAACCCCTGCATCTTGTCCGCGTTTTCCAGTAAGAAGCGGATGTTGTTCAGCGTCGTGTAAATGGTGAATTGCAGGCTGTAATACTTGGCCTCGTCGACCAGCAGCAGGCAGTTGAAGAAGTTGTTCCAGATGCCGATCGCGCTGAACAAGGCGACCGTCGCCAGCCCCGGGACGGAGAGGGGCAGCACCACCTGGACCAGGGTGCGCCACTCGCTGGCGCAATCCATGCGCGCCGCTTCGATCAGCTCGTTGGGCACATTCGCCTTATAGAAGGTGCGCATGACGATCACCCAGAACGGGCTGAAAACGGAGGGGAGGAAGAGCGCCCATAACGAATTGTGGATTTGCAGGATCTGCCGCGTCACCATGTAATAGGCGACCAGCCCGCCGCCAAACAGCATGGTGAAGAAAGCATAAAAGGTAAAGAAAGTTTTAAACTTGAAATTGTCCCGTGAAATGGCGTAGGCGTATAATCCCACCATCACCACCGAGATCAGCGTGCCCGCAAGGGTGGCGATGATCGTGTTGACATAGGCGGTGATGATGATCGATCCCTTGCTGAACAAGAACGTATAGGCCACGGTCGCAAATTCTGCGGGCCATAAGCGGTAACCGTTGGAAGTCAACGCCGCTTCGGAAGTGACCGAGGAGATCACAATCACGTAAATGGGGATCAACGCCAGGATACAGACGATCACCATTAACACGTTCAAGAGGGCATTGGCCACCGGTGAAAGGGCGAGCATGTCCTTGCCCTTCCGGTTGCTCGAGAAGGAATTCAGCAGGATGACATCCCGCGTCGGTTGGTTTCCAGCCTCGATACTGTTCGCCATGGTTCATCACCTCTATTCGTCTTGCATGCTTTCAGAATAATGCCAGTTCTGGTCTGGTCTTGCGCACGATGTAGTTGGTGACCAGAATGAGAATGAAGCCAACGACCGACTGCAGGAACGCAGCAGCAGCCGGGTAGCCGAGTGGCGAGCCGCTCCTCAGCATGTTGTAGACAAACACGTCCAGGGTATACGTGACATCTTTGACGACCGCGGCTCCGTTCGGGAGGGTATAGAACATGTCGAAGTCGGAGCCGAAGATGCGCCCGACCGCCAGGATCTGGAGCAGGACGATCACCGGGATCAACTGCGGGAGGGTGATGTGCACAAACTGCTTCCACTTCGTGGCGCCGTCGATCGCCGCAGCCTCAAAAAGCTCGCGGTCGATGCTGGTGATGGTGGCCAGGTAGATGATGGAGCCGTTGCCGGTGTATTTCCAGATGTTGGCCACCAGGAAAATCACCGGCCAGGCAGCTTTGGTCTTATACACCTCGATCGGGTCTAATCCAAACGTGTTCAAGATGCTGTTGACGATGCCGTTCGAGCTTCCCAGGGCATACACGACATACGCGACGACAATCCAAGAGATGAAATACGGCAGGAACAGAACGGAGTGATACAGTTTTGCCCAAAACCGGTTGGTCAGCTCGTAGATGATGACAGCCAATAGCACGGAAAGCACCAAACCGACCACCATGAAGAGCAGGTTGTATAAAACCGTGTTACGGATGTAGGTCAAGGTGTTGTTGACATTCGAGGGAAGGGTGAGGTATTGGAAATTCTTGAGGCCTACCCAGGGACTGGTGATCAGGCTGTAGATGAACCTGTTCTGAATCCAAAAGTCATCGGGGGGTCTGGCGAAGCGATACGTCTTGAACGCCATGATGATGCCGGGCATGGGGAGGTAGGCAAACAAGAACAGCCAGATAGCGCCCGGCAAGACCATGGTCAGATAAGACAGGTTGCTGTAAAGCTTGTCGGTGATCCGTCGCTTCTTCTTGATGACGATCTGTTCCTCTAAGGCTGTGATTTCGGCTTGCATTTTGTGGTCTCCCGTTCTGTTTCTAAAAGGCACAAGACTGCTTCATTAAATTTTAGCGCCACAAGACTCGCGTATAACCAGCTCGGCGGGAAACACAATTTGACGCGGTAAAGGGGAGCCGGTCTCGATCATGTCGATCAGCGTTTCGGCGACCACCGCACCAATCCGGGTGATGGGTTGGCGCACGGTGGAGAGGGCAGGCGTGCTCCGGCTGGCCTGCGGTATATCGTCAAACCCAATCACCGCGATGTCGTCCGGGATGCGCAGGCCATGCTCTTTGATGGCCTGGATGGCGGCCAGGGCCATGGTGTCGCTCGCGACGAACACAGCATCGGGTTTATGGGGTAACAGGCGATGCATGCAGGCATACCCGCCGGCATCCGAGAAGTCGCCTTCCACAACCAGCTCCGGGTCGACCGGAACGTCACGATCGTGAAGCGCGTCCTGGTACCCCTGGTAACGGTGAATGCCGGCGATCATATTTTGGGGTCCGGTGATGGTGGCTACCCGCCGCCGGCCAGAATGCAGCAGGTGCATGACAGCCTGAAAGGCGCCGCCCCGGTTGTCGACATCCAGGTAGGAGAGCTCGTTGTGCACCGGGTGACGGCCAATCAACATGAAAGGCAGCTTGCTCTGGTGCAGGCTGTCGATGATGGTGTCGTCCATCAGCATGGACGCCACGATCACCCCATCGACCAGGCCGTTATACAGGATCTTGGTGATCATGCGCCGTTCATAGTCGGGCTCGGCCAGCCACAGCATCACCGAGTAATCCAGCGCGTTGCAGCGGGTAGAAACCCCGCGGATGAGCATGGCAAAGAAGGGCTCTTCGAAGATGGCCTGGACACCCTTTGGAATGACCAGCCCCAAGACCCCCGTGTGTCCTTTCGCCAGCCCGCGGGCGGCCAGGTTGGGCTGAAAATTGTACTTGTGGATGACGTCAAGCACTTTCTGGCGGGTCCGCTCGCTCACATTCAGGTCATCGTTGATGACCCGCGATACGGTGGAGCGGGAAACGCCACACATCTCAGCGATGTCTTCGAGTGTCAGCGTCATTGGTCATTCCCTGGGAGCGCTCTCAATGAGAACGAAAGAAAAAGCCGTTTTGGCAACGGTCTTAGGTCTGTTGGAAGCTCTCCCAGAGGTTGGGAGCGCTCCCAAGACCATCTTAGCAAGATTTTTCTCGCCTGTCAATAGGCAATTCGTAATTGTGGGGCAAAGCCCCCAAAATAACCCATCCAAATCAGTCTGACTGACCACTCAATAATTTTTCGAGGCGGGGTTCCCGGATGTAGCGCAGGGTGACAAACAAGGCGCATAACACCATCACCAGCGCCACGGTGAACAGCGCCTCATACCCGATTCCTTGCGCGATGGAGCCAGCAATGAAGGGGGAAATCAGCGAGGTGACCGCGGAGATCGTGTTGAAGAGGCCCGAGTAGATCGGGCGCTGGTCCGGGGTGCTGTAGGTGATGACCCAATTCAAATAACCCACCCAGAGGTTGCTCACCGTCAAACCGGCGATGAGAAAGCCAAAGTACAGGGGCAGCGGTCCCACGACGGTGGAAAGCAGCGCGCTGATCGGCAAAAGGGAGGCAATCCCCAACGCCAACCGGATGTAGAGCAGGTTGCTGCGCGCCCCCAACCAGGTGTAGATCAAAGCGCCGCTCACGCTGCCAATGGTCTGCATTGCCAGCAAGGTCGGCACGGCAACCGTGCTCGACAGGCCAAGCTTCACGGTGGCAAATCCGATGTAGAACGGGCTGGCCATGGTGAACATGCTGATCAACATGCGTGCGATGATCATCGAGCGGAAGGGGGCGTCGGTGCGCAGCACGCGAACGAGGCCGGGCAGAAATTCTGCCATCGATGGGACTCGCTCGGTCACTTCACCGCCGGGGAGCTCGCGAATGAAGATCATCGGCACGATGGAAATGACGAACAACACGCCTGACGCGCCGAAGATCAGAGCGTAATTATTGGGAAATGCGAGGCCTGCCCCGCCCAAGGCGACGCCGATCAACGGCGCCACGCCCAGCATGATGACCCCCGTGATGGCGGAGGTCAGCCCGAGCATGCGCGCGCGCCAGCGGACGTCGAGGCTGGTGCCGGCCAAGACCATCCAGGGCACGCCCACAATCCCATCCCCTACTGCGGCAATCCCATAACAGATTAGAAATGCGACCAGGATCGCTTCGGGGCGATCTTTGCCAAGCATCGCGGTGAGGAAAGCGAATCCGAGCATGACAAAGCGCACGGGGATGTTGGGGCCGATGAACCACCACTTCTTGCGCTCGAATCGCCCGATAAAGCGGGCGATGAACAACTGGGGCATCGTCCAGCCCACCTCGAACAGGCTGGAGGAAAAACCGATCAAAATTTCCGAGCGAGTCAGTTGGCGGATGAAATCGGGGATGACCGTGGTCGGCCCAAGGATACTCATCGCCAGGGTAAAGAGGATGTTATCGGTTAAAAAGAAGAAGAAATTCCGCCGGTACACCGGTTCGTGATGAGGTGGTGCCTTTGTGTCTGCCATGTGCGCTCTCAGCGAGGTTTATGGGGCGCTACTCAGCCAGAGGTCAATGAGAACATGCCTCATCCTCTGGGCATTCGTGCTTCCTGCCATAATATACCAGTTTGTCGCTCAAGCCAAGAAAAGTTTTAACTGATCAGGCACTGGACCAGATTCGAGATTGATCCTCCAGCAGCCGAGCAGATAGGGTTTCTTGTTATACAATAGTTTAGACACACAGGGTTTCTCTTCAACTCCCGTTGAACCACCCATGCCGAAATTTTCAGCTCGTATCAGGGTCATTTCGAGGTCTCCGCATGCATACTGAATCCCGCGGAGGGATGAACGTCACCATCACAGGAGCTTCTTCAGGGATCGGGAGAGCTCTGGCGGTCACCTTCGCCAGGAACGGGCACGCCGTACTCGTCGTCGCCAGGCGAGAAGATCGACTGCATGCGCTCTGCCAGGATTTGATGTCAGAATTCGGTGCTTCCGTCCATTGCCTGGGGCTGGATATCACCGCTCCGGGTGCCCCTCAGGCCCTTTTTCAAGAAGCTGTGCGGGTCTTCGGGAAAGTCCATGTGCTCGTCAATAACGCCGGAATGAGCCCTTACCAGGAATTCCGCGAATTGAGTTACAACCATCTCTGCCAGATCCTGGCTCTGAATATCCGCGCAGTCACAGAATTGTGTTACCTTTTTATGCCTCACATGTTGGAACATGGAGAGCCCAGCCATTTGGTGAACGTGAGTTCTGTGGCGGGTTATGCGCCGCTGCCCAGGTTTTCCGTTTATACCGGCAGCAAGCACTACATCCGCGCATTTACCAACTCGTTAAACTACGAGTGCCGGGGAACCAACATCATGGTCAGCGCGCTCTATCCCGGGGGAACCCTGACAGAATTTCCCGGTCTTGCCGGGCAGCAGATCAAGAAGTTCGCCCAGAAGTCTATGATGACACCGGAGCAAGTGGCTGAGAGGGCCTATCCTGCGATACTCAAGGGGAAGCGGGTCATCGTTCCGGGGGTGATCAACCGTTTGGCCGTGCTGATGGGAAAATTCCTTCCTTTCCCCCTTGCCATCCGATTGATGAAACTCATTTACGACCGGAGCATGGATCCAGTTTCCCCAACTTACCCATCCTGACGAGGTGGCGATGAAGGTGTTAATTGTGGGTTGCGGAGCCGTGGGGCAGGTTTTTGGACTCGCACTTCAGCAAGCGGGCGTGACGCTGGGCTTGCTCGACAAGCCCGCTGCCGCGACCCAATTGAACCTGGCGCGCGACCAGGGCGGATTGCCTCTTTTTCAGGTCTCGCATCAGCACCGGAAGGATCCCATTCCCTATCGGCTCAAGGATTACCAGGTGATCACCGATTTCATCGCGAGCCGGAATTTTGGGCCTGATCAAATCTGGTTCACGACTCCCTCCCAGGTGTTTTATTCGGACTGGTTTCACGAATTTCTGCGACAGGTGCCATCCAAGAGGGTGGTGTGTTTTTCCCCGGAAGGTGACCGCCCCGAGTTCCTTACGGCGGAGTTGAACGGCCGGATCGTTTTTGGGGGGACGACATTCATGGCATGGCAGGGCGACCTGGGAGGCGGTGGGGGAAGGCCAGGGGGGGTCAATTTTTGGCGTCCCCCCTTGAGCATTCCATTAACGGGATCTCAAGATGCCTGCCATGACGTGGCCCTACTCTTGAAGCGGGCTGGCTTTCGGGTGATGGTCGGAAAACCCGGCGCGCATTCGCAGGCCTCTGTGACCGCGGCGATGACAGCTTTCGTGGCTGGCCTCGAGCTGTCTGGTTGGTCGCTGCGAGCCTACCGCAACAGCCCTTGGCTCAGGCAAGCAGCCGGCGCATGCCGGGAGGCAGTCATGGGCCAGTTGCCCCAGGCGGGTGCATTCACAAGGGCGTTGTTGAGCGTTCCCCTTCTCTCCGCCTCCTTCTTCCTGGCGGCTTTCCTCCTGCCTCTTCTTTTTCCTTTCGATCTGGAGAAGTACCTTAAATTTCATTACACCAAGACACGCGAGCAGACCATTCTCCTGCTGAATGTGTTTATGCAAGACGGGAAAAACCGTGGGATTCTCACTGCGAATATTCAGAACCTGTTGACCGGCCTGGCAGCCGCGGGTTGACGGCCTGGCGCCGATCCACCTCTGGCTTAACGCTAGGCTGGTGCCCGGCTCTATGCGAGGTACCCGCCCTTCTCGGCCTGCGCCAACACCGCCTGGATGGTTTCCACCAGGGCGCGGGCCGATTCCACGCTCAACTCCACCGCCACCCGCGCGCCGGGTCCCAGCGCCTCGTTGACAAAGTCAATGTTCAGGGCATGTTCAAAAGGCGCTTCGAACGGGTGGTCATAGGTAACGTCGGCTTCTTTCAGCACAAACCAGCCTGCCGCGCCCTTGCCATTGCCTTCAATCTTGATTTGCTGCGCAATCATCGTGCACATCCGGGACTCCTTTTTCGATGCCGGGGTGTCTCCCCATTCGAGCCTGAGCAACCAGGCGAGTAAAGATTGCGTTTCATTTTTTCTGTCAAATGTGGATTTTGCCCCACATTTTACAGAAAATGAATCATGCAATCCGGACAAGGCATCACGCTAAATGCCTGGCGAGGAACGCCCAGATTTTATTCCAACCGTCGGTCGCCTGCTCGGGGCGGTATGCCGGGCGGTGGGTATAGAAGAAGCCGTGACCCGCGTTGGGGTACATGTGGAACTCGTAGCGCTTGCCGAATTTCTGCAGCGCTTCCTCGTGGAGCTTCACCTGTTCCGGGGTAGGGCCGTGGTCTTCCTCGCCGAACAGGCCCAGCAGCGGTGCCGAGAGGTCGGGGGTGTAGTCGATGGGCGGCACCGGCTGGTTGGGGGTCAGCTCGTCTTCGCTCATCACCACCCGACCTCCCCAGCAGTCGACCACGGCGTCAAACGCAGCGGTGCGGCAGGCTGCCAGGTAGGCGTGCCGCCCTCCAGAGCAGGTCCCGAAGACGCCTACTTTTCCACTGCATATGGGCAGCGAGCGCAGGGAATTCGCCGCGCCTTCCAGGTCGCCGACCGCCTGGTCGTCGGGAACGCCCCCGGCGGCGCGCGCTTTGGCTGCCACATCTTCGGGCGTGCCGTGCCCAACGCGGAAGTACAGGTTGGGGCTCAGCGCAAGGTAACCGTGGCGCGCAAAGCGCAGCGCGGCCTCGCGGTACCACTCGTCCCAGCCGGGCAGGTGGTGCACCAGCACCATGCCGGGGAACGGCCCCGCCCCCAACGGGCGGGCAAAATAGGCGTTGATCACGTCGCCTTGATATCCGTTCAAGGTGACGGTTTCAGCGATGATCCCTTCGTACTGGTCGGTCTGGTACATCTCGCGCTCCCTTCGTGGCTATTTTCCCGGCGCACCGGTCGGAAACCGGTTCATCTCTACATCCAGGATATCCAACTACCGGATATTACCCGGTGAGTATAACATGCCTGTCCGATCGTTTCCCGGTGAATAGAAAACGGTCCGTTTCAGGTCGCTTTCAGTATCCCTGGAGACACGGAACTCTCCCCCTAACTCCGCAGGCTGTGGCGTTCAACGGAACCGGCGTTCCTTGTATTGTTCCTATCAGGGGGCCAGCCAGCCAAGCAGGGCAAACTCGTACATGTGGCTGCCATCCACCACTTTGAGCACCTCTCCTGTCTGCAGGCTGACTATCTCGATGTCGATGCTGTAAAAATCAGGCATCAAGGCCACCTGCGCATCCCGGCTGTCCAGCCAGCCCGGGGTCAGTGTCACATCGCTCCGGAATGCAAGATATCCCAGGCGCGCCGGGAAGGGTATGGACCGTTCCTCCACCCCCTCAGGTGAGAGGATGTGGAACAGGGGAGCCGATTTGTCCCCGGAGAAATAGAACACACTGCAGGAATTGGGCAGGAAACCGATGTAGGGATGGTAAGCGGAGGCAGTGGTCCAGTCCGCAGAAAGCGAGACGCAGTCCGACCCGCCTTCGGGGCAGGTCATGAGCGGGATCACGTCAACCGCACCAGGCGAGGCGATGAATTGGCCCGTATCGGCCAGGTAGAAATGGCTGGCGATCCCCTCCTCATTTTCACGCAGCAAGACCCTGCCATCGCACTGGTCCTGGACGAGCCAGCGCCGGGGAGAATCGACCAGCGCCTGGCTGCCGCCAGCGATGGTCAGCAGCGTGGTGGTGTTGGCGGGGATCGCATATAGGGTGCCAGGGATCTGCAACGGCATTTCACCTTTATAGCGCTGGAAGACCAACACATTGGGCCCCGCCCAGGCCATCTCGTCCAGCGCGCCGCAGACACTCCGCGTGCTGAACATGCTGTACGCGGCGCAGGGCGGCTCGTACACCAGTCGAGAGGTCCTGGTTTCGAGGTCATACAGGTACAGGCCATCGTCGGTATTCGGAATGCCGAATGCCGTGTAGCTGATCAATTGCCCGTCGGGCGACCACAGCAGGCGGTCTGCATCGTAAGGCAAGATGAGTTCGTCAGAGTCGTTCCCCAGGTCATACAGGTGGGTGGTACGTCCGGCCAAATCTGCCGAGAAGGTGGAGTAGACCAGGTAGCGTCCATCAGGCGAGATGGCTGCGTTGATCACATGGGCAGCGATCGAGCGGGAGAGGATCTCGCCCGGGGTTCCCTCGGCTGACACTTCCACCAGTTCGTTCTCCAGGATGGCAAAAATGCGACCGCTGAAAACCGGTAGCGCCGGTGTTGGACTGGACGTAGGGGTGGGGATGTCTGTAGGCCTGGGGGTGAAGGTCGGAGAGGCGGTTGGAAGGGCTGTCTGGGTGAGGGTGGGGGTAGGCACTGGCCCGGATCGCAGCCCGGGAGCACAGCCGGACAGCAGAAGAACAAAAATGATCCATACGTTCAAGGGGAGCTTCATGGCAGCCTCCGGAAAATCCTGCGTTACCCGAACGATCCACGGGGCAATCTCGGAGATTCGCCACTATTCATATGATTCGGTATACCGAAAATCCAGGTCGAGTGATTGCTGTCTATACAATCGCCTATTACATCTATTATACTCCGCTCTTTTTCACCGAGTTCCGGCGATTCATGCGAATTTCGTCACTTACGATTGCTCTGGATGTGTGCAGCAATCCCAGGAGCACTTGCAGAAACCCGAACCGTTTCCAGCCATGACCTTATCAATGCCAAGAACGCCTGGCCTGTTTCCGCTTTGCCGCCTTAAAATGCGGGGTCATACTTCTTCGCTTGCGCGCCCGAGGCGGCCTTCCTGGCGCCCAGCGCCTGCAGCACCATGTTCGCCACTCTCAGCCCGCCCAACGCCACAGCCGCCGTGGACTGGCCGGGGAAGATGGAATCGCCGACCATCCACAGGCCTGCTGCGAGCCGCGGGCCGGTGGCGCGCAGCAGGCTGGTCTGAGGAAAGCCGCCCACCCAGCCCCACTCGCGGCGGGTAAAACGCTGGAAGGTGACCGGCGTGCCGGGCAGCACCAGCCTGGCCCTTTCGCGCAGTCCGGGCAAGGCCACCTCGGCGGCCGCCAGCGTTTTTTGCTCATACTCGTTTTTACGCGCCTCGTAGGCCGGTCGGTCGTGCTCGTATAGCCTCCACCAGCCGTCGAGGGCGGTGTGGGTGCTGAGGGTGAGCGCTCGCTGACCGGCTGGGGCGCGCGTAGCGTCCCATTCCGGGCTGAGGGATAGGAAGACGCTGTTGCCTTCGCCGAGCGGCCTGCCCAGGAGCACCTGGTGGTGGAGGGGAAAATCGGGTGGGATGGAGGCGCCGTCGATGCCCACGTACACTACGAACGCGCCCCACAGGCCGGTCGGTCGCGGCGGCAGGCGGCGCAGCCCGGCGGGCAGGTCGTCGTCAATCAGCCCGGCGACGTTCCAGGGGGTCAGATTGGCGATGACGAGGTCGGCGGGGAACGATCCGCCGCGCCTGGTTTCCACCCCGACCGGCAGGCCGCCCTCGCGGCGAATGCGGGTGGCCTCCTGGCGGTAAAGGACGCGCCCGCCGTTGCGGCGCACCGCTTCGACCAGCGTTTCGGCGATCGCGCCCATCCCACCGGCGAGGTGAGCGACGCCCCGCCGAGGCAGGTCCAGGGCAGCCGCGCCGTACAGAGCGTTGGCCTGCCGGCTCTCGGCTTGCGCCGAGATGAGCAGTTGCCCGTCGACGAAAAGCCGCAGAGCCTCTGCGTCCTGCGGCAGGCGAGCGGCGACGGGTCGGAAAGCGTCGACTGCCAGCCAGGGCGAGCGGCCACGGAGCAGCCAGGGCAGGCCCGCAGCGACCGCCTCGCCCGCGTCTCCCAAGGATTGGGGAGGCCAGGGCGGCTGGCGCAAGGCCAGGTCCCACAGGGCGTCGGCGGTGTCCTCCTGCCAGCGGAAGAAACCCACTGCCGGATCGCCAAAGGCCCGGCGGTATTCGGCCCAACGCGAGTCGCCGGCGTGCCGCGCCACCTGCGCGCCACCCGGCAGGTGGACGACCATCGCCGTCGAGGCGGCCTGCGCCGGCCAGGAATCGATCCCGGCGGCATGGGCCAGCCTGTCCATCGGCCCGCCGGGGTAGAAACCTGCCGCTAACGTGGCGCCCGCGTCGAAGCGGTAGCCCTGGTGGAAGAAGGTGCCGGCGCAGCCGCCCGGAACCACCTGGGCTTCGAGGACGGTGACCTCCAGCCCGGCGCGGGCGAGCACCGCGGCTGCCGCCAACCCGCCAACCCCGGCTCCGATCACCACCACCCGCGTCACCTGGCTTGGCTCCGGTTTGCCGTTACCTCCGCTTCCGGCGTCAATTTGCTTCATGCTAATAATTTCATGGTCTTCCATGCCCGGTAGGCAAAGAGGAGCGGGAGACCGGCCCGCATGCCCAAACCGACCAGCCACCAGAGCGGGTGCCGGCGCAGGCGCAGGGAGATCTCATCGACCACCTCGGTCGTCTCCTCGTCCACGGCGTGGAATTGGTGGCGGTGGACCCATTCGGCGAATGGGCCGCGCTGCTGGCGGTCGGTGAAACCTGCGGCAGAAACGTCCTCGATCTGCGCCACCCACCGCAGCGGCAACGGGCCGATCCACAGGGTGAAATCCATCCCGTCGCCCGCTCCCAGCACCGCCGGTGCGGCGTGTATGCGCACGACGATGGGTGGGGGTGTGATGGCGGCCATGCTGGCGGCACGGCTGTGAAAATCGGCTACGCGCGCCAGGGGGGCGCGCACCCGGAAGCGGTGCTGGTATCTCATGCCTGACCTCTCAATCTCTTTGCAACCCCATTATCCTGGATTTCGCCTGAACATTCTACAAATGGAGCGCATTGTACAAGGTTTGTAGCATTCTGATCGGTGCAGTGATGGGGCGGGCTGGAATGGGAGGCATGCCTCAATCGGCGCGCCGGCCCTGTGATACACTAACGTTGAATGGGAGAAGAGATCGCCGCTGGAGGCCTATGTTCAAAACTGGAACCGATATCACTCAGGAGCTGCAAGCCGAGATCGACCGCCTGGCTGCCGCAGGCGGCGGAGAAATTCGCATCCCACCGGGGGAGTACACTTTCCGTCCGGTGGAGCTGAAATCCAACATCTGCCTGCATCTCAGCGCCGGGGCGAAGCTGGTTGCCTCCCCTCGCAAAGAGGATTATTTCCCCATCGGCTACCACCACAACGAGATGGGCGAGGTGTACTCGGCGCTCTACGCCTTCGACCAGGCGAACATCACCCTCCAGGGCGAGGGGGTGATCGACTTGAGCGGTGAGGCGTTCTACCACATGGACACGCCCTCGCGCGTGGTCAGCGCCGGCCCGCCCATCACCCCTGAATACCTGGCCGAAGCCCCGCGAACCTACGACTGGCGGGTCAACCAGCCGGTCTTCTTTCACCGCTGCCGCCACCTGCGCCTGGAGGGGCTGACCATCACCAACGCCCCCTGCTGGACGTTGAGCTTCAACTTGTGCCGGGTGGTCAAGGTGATGAACCTGACCATTGAGAACAGCCTGATCATCCCCAACTGCGACGGGATGCACTTTACCGGCTCTAGCGACATCCTCATCAGCGGCTGCCACATCACCGCCGGAGACGATTGCGTCGCGTTGACGTCGATCACCGATTGGAGCGCGCCGTGCGAAAATGTCACCATGACCGGTTGCATCTTTCAATCCGCCTCGAAGGCCATCTCGATCGGGTACATGCACAGCATCGTGCGCAACGTGCTGATCGAGAACGTGATCGTCAAGAAGAGCAACCGCGCGTTTGTCGCCATGTGCCACCCGCATACCGGCCTGGTCGAGAACGTGCGCGTGACCAACTGCATCTTCGAAGGCCGCAGCTACGGCGGCAACTGGTGGGGGAACGGCGAGGCGATCGTGATCATGGTGACTCCCCATCACATTCCGAGCTACCGCGATCCGCTTCCCGCGCCCAGGGCGAGCGCCGGGATCAGGAATGTTTCCTTCACCCATCTCACCTGTCGGGCGGAGCGGCCGATTGGGATCGTCGCCAGCGAGCCATTCATCCGGCAGGTGACGCTGCAAGATGTCACCATCGACCTCGTCCCGGAAGACCGCCCCAGCCTCAAAGGCAACGTGATCGACCTAGCCCCGGGGCCGGAGAATTACGCCATCCCGCGCGAGGGGATTGGGGTAGTCTATCGGAATGCCCTTCTGCGCCTGGAAAACGTCACCGACGGCGCCGGCAATCCGGTCGAGGTCCTGGAGATTGGAAAGGAATGAACCGGTAATCCCTTAGCAGTCAGCCAGACTGATTTTGACAGAGTACTTAGAACCAGCGCCAGCGGGGCCGGGCCAGCGCGCGGCCTTTCCAGCTCAACCGTCCGGTCAGGCTGAACACGAGCGAGCGCAGGGCGACCGCTTCGTTCGCCAGGACGGTCAACGGGTAGAGCAGCGCCAGGGCGGGTGGCAGGCCGATCTCCAGGTAAGGCAGCAGCCACAGAGGCAGCGCAAGCGCCAGGCAGGTCGCCAGGGTGAGGAGGCTGGCCAGGGGGGCCTGCCCCAGAACGCGAGCCGCCAGGACGAGCGGGGGCGTCCAGAAGAGGGCCGCCAGCCAGAAGAACACGAAGAGGAAAACCAGCAGGCGGAAATCGAAAGCCGCGAAGAGGTTCTTGGTGAAGCCTTCCACAGCTTCGCGGGTGTTGTGGTACATCCGGCAGGAGATGAGGTCGGCCAGGCTGACCACGCGCCAGCGCAGGCCGGCGGCGTTGACCTTGCGGGCAAAGGCGAAATCTTCGACGATCGCCGGCCCCAGCGACGCGTGACCGCCAATCGCCTGGTAAGCCTCGCGCCGAAAGAACATCACCTGTCCCACCGCGACCGAGAGCGCCGGCCAGCGCAAACGGTACGCCAACCAGAGGGGGATGAAGCACAGCGCGGCCCAGGCGAAGAACGGGACGAGCAGCCGCTCTCCCCAACTGTTTACACGCTGGCGGGGAAAGCCGGTCAGGAAGGCGGCTTGCTCGCCGGCGCAGGCGTCGACGAGCGCGCGCAGCGTCTGGGGGCGGTGGACCGTGTCGGCATCGGTGAAGAGGAGGAATTCGCCGCGCGCCTGTTGGGCCAGTTGGCTGCAGGCCCAGTTCTTGCCCGTGTGCTCCGTTGGCGAAGGGCAGCCGGCCAGCACCCGCAAGCGGGATTGCCCCCGTGCCAGTTCCTGCAAGATAGCGAGCGTGTTATCGCTCGACTGGTCGTCCAGGGCGATGATCTCAAACGCGGGGTAATCCTGCGCCAACAGCGAGTCGATGCAATTGCGGATGTTCTTCTCCTCGTTGCGCGCCGGGACGAGGATCGAGACCGGCGGATACACGCCGGATTGGGGGTGCCTGCGCGCGCGGTGCAGCAGCCAGAGGTTGCTCAACAGAACCGCCAGCAGCAGCGACTGGAAAAAGATGAGATGGACGATCAGGTCGCGGGTGAGATAGGCGAGCATGGAAATCACCGCCCGGCGGGGAAGAAGAGCCTCGCCAACCACGGGCGCAGGCGAGGTGACCGGCGCAGGTCGGCGCGGTGAGTCCAGGCCAGCAAGAGGGTGACGCACAGCCAGGTCGACAGGAACAGCCCATCCGGCAGCCAGGCGAGGAGCGTGCCGAGGATGCCTGCCATTCCGAGCATCACCGCCCAGCCGGGCACGCTGATGAGTGCGATCCCGATCAGCGTGGCGATCACCCCCGCCAGCGACGCTTTCCAGATCGTCAGGCCGATCCACACCCCCAGCGACGCCGCGATCGCTTTGCCGCCCCGAAAGCCGAGAAACGGGCTGAAAGCGTGCCCGAGCACGGGCGCAATGGCGATCAACAGCATGGGGACGCCCCGAAAACCCAGGTTGTGATAGGCCAACCCGACAGGCGCCGCAGCCTTGGCCACGTCCAGCAAGAGGGCCAACACGCCGATCGCTTTGCTCCCAGCCCTGAATGCGTTGGCCGCGCCCGGGTTTCCGTCGCCGAACCGGCGCACATCGACCCCCAAGAAGAGCCTGCCAAGCCAGACCGAA
Source organism: Anaerolinea sp. (assembly GCA_029975965.1). Next base: position 97,772 of record JARKOV010000108.1, read on the forward strand.
AAAGGGATCGAGCCGCACAGGAAGGCGAGGAGCAAGAACAGCACCCAGCTCATCGAAGGCTCCGCAATTTGAAAAATTCCCACATGACGCGCGTGGCGTCGATGTCCTGCGTGGTGGGACCGGTGATCCACTCGGGTAACGGCTCCCCGCCGGGCCAGGCGTGACCGCCGCCGCGGATGGAATAGAAGACCACATCCGCAGCGCAATCGCCATAGCGGATACCGCTCACATCGCCCGAGGGTGGAATTTCCAGCGGCTGACCGGCGCATTCCCGGCGGCGGGCGAGCGTATCGACCCAATCTTCGACGGCTGGAAAGGGACGGTGAAAGGTCCTGGACGGGCCGCCCAGGTAGGGGACGATCGGGTCTGCTGTGCCGTGAAAAACGATGGCGGGCACCGGCCTGGAAGGGTTGCACGCCTCCCAGGGGTAGAGGTAGGCCCCTGCCACCATGCCGACGGCGGCAATCCGCTCCGCAAGGTGGCAGGACAAAACGAACGTCATCACTGCGCCGTTCGACAGCCCATTGGCATAGATGCGCTGGGGATCGATGTTGTACTGGCTTTGCAGGTGATCGATTAACTCGGAGATAAAGGTGACGTCCTGCAAGGAGCCGGTCGCGCTGTCGGGGTCGGTCGTGATGCGCCAGCGCAGTGGAAAACCGGTGCCGGAGGGGTACACGACGAGGAAGCCTTCCTGGTCTGCCAGGTCGTTCCAGCGGCTGACCTGCATCTGGTGGGCGGGCCATTCCGCAAAGCCGTGGAAGCTGATCACCAGCGGCGTCGGGGTGGACGGGTCGTAGCTCTCCGGCACATACAGCAGGTAGGCGCGTTTTTCACCAGAGGAAACCAGCGTGCCATTGGTGCGGTTGGCCAGCTCGAAAGCGATGAGCACGAACAGGGCGAAGGCGACCACCAGCCCTGCGATGCCCAGCAAGATCCTCACCAACCACTTTTTCATCGGTTCTCAACGCTCCTGTTTAACCGAGATCGCCTGCCTCTCACCAGACACCGCTCGGCGATCTCGATACACCCTGAGCATAGAAAGGCCGGTTATTGCGCGCGCGCAGGAGGTCGATGGCTGTCGCATGGGTTGGACGTCAGGAAAATCCTTAATTTGAGGTGATCGCGGGTGCTTCTCACCCGCAACTACCTCAAAAATTTAAGTTTCTATCACTGGTGGCTGCCTCGATACGATCAATGATATTATATCTTGGGCCGTACAGGAAAAGGATTTGGCTGCCAGGCGAAACCGCTGGATAGGGGCCTGTCTGAGTTGCCGGGAGGTTTCGTGGTCCAAACGGTGCGTTATCGAGAAGGACAATCGCTCGCTTACTCAATATCTGGCGATCCGAACGGATTCCCCGTCCTCGTCCAGCACGGCATGATCGCCAGCATCGAAGACGCCGGTTTGTTCGCGCGCCTGATCGCCACGGGGACGCGGCTGGTGTGCATCGCCCGCCCCGGATACGGCGAGTCGTCGCCCTACGAAATGGCGGCGATCGGCGAGTGGGGCGACCTGGTGGCCGTGCTGGCGGATGAGCTGGCCCTGACCCATTTTGACGTGCTGGGCATGTCGTCGGGAGCGCCGTACAGTTACGCCATCGGGCACCGCTTGCCGGGGCGCGTGCGCAATATTTTCGTTTTCAGCGGGACGCCCGCCTTATACGCCGCTGAGGTGCGCGCGGCCTGGCCATACCCGGTCGATCAGACCGCCGGCCTGGCCGAGTTGAAGAGGGTGGCGCGCGAGCTGTTCTTCGCCGACTTGCCCGCGGGCGAACTGTCTCGCCCGGAGATCCGCGATTCGCTGCGCAACGACTGCTTCGGCATCGCGCTGGATCTCAAATTGCGCTGCAACGATTGGGGCTTTCGCCTGTCGGATGTGCCGGCGCCGGTGTGGATGCGCCACAGCCGCTACGATCCATCCGTGCCGCTGGTTGCCGCCGAGATGACCGCCCGCTTGCTGCCCCACTGCCACCTGGAGATCGTCGAGAGCGAGGTGCATTTCTCGCAGGCTGCGCTGGACGATTATATCCGGCAGACGATCGCGCCGCGGTTTGGTAAGGAAGGTGAGCGCTACATAAGGTGGTAGCGTGCATGGAGCGCGACAGCCGGCGAGTGCGTCTACGGTGCTGATACGGCTGCAGCGGCTCATTTTCTGGTCGGGCGAGTCGCCTGTGGCCGTGCCATTCTGGTCCCTGGCGGTTGCAAGAATGCCCAAAGCCAGGGCTGCTGGCAGCGACCTGCTGGTGACAAAGCCGTGGTGGCGACCTCCGGCGGATGCGGCAGATATCATAAAACCATCGGATCCCGCGTCTCCCCCGGTATAATTTATATGAGGCTGGCGCTGCTCGGTGGCTGTTCCTGGCATCCGGTTGTCGGGACAGTCTCCCACCCCATTCACATGTGAGGATACCCTGCCATGAACCTTCCCCGTCTTCTTGTTCACCCGTCCGGTCGCTACCTGATCACCGAGGACGACCGGCCCTTTTTCTGGCTGGCGGACACCGCCTGGGAGCTGTTCCACCGCTTGAGCCGCGCGGAGGCCGACCGGTATTTGCAGGACCGCGCCGCCAAGCGCTTCACGGTGATCCAGGCGGTGGTGTTGGCTGAGCTGGACGGGTTGAACTCGCCGAACCCGGCCGGTCATCGCCCGCTGCAAGAGAACGACCCGACCCGCCCAAACGAGGCTTATTTTGAGGACGTCGATTGGGTGGTCGGGCGCGCCAACGAGCTGGGCCTGTACGTTGGCATGCTGCCCACCTGGGGCGACAAGTGGCACAAGGACGGCGGCATCGGCCCGCTGGTGTTCAACCCAGAAAATGCGCGCACCTACGGGCGCTTTCTGGGCCGGCGCTATCGCGACGCGGGAATCGTCTGGATTCTCGGCGGCGACAAATTTGTCGGCGACGAAGCCGAGTGGCGCACGCTGGAGGCGATGGCGCTGGGCCTGCGCGAAGGCGACGAGGGTCGCCACTTGATCACCTTCCACCCCACCGGGCAATACTCGTCCGCCATTTACTTCCACCAGGAGCCCTGGCTGGATTTCAACATGATCCAGACCGGGCACACGCGCGACCGCGACAATTACACTTCGGTGCTGGCCGAATACAGCCGCACGCCGGTCAAGCCGGTGGTGGATGGCGAGCCGGGCTACGAAAATATCCCCCACGCCTTCGACGGCGCCAATCCCCGGCTGGAGGCGATTCACACCCGGCGCTTTTGCTATTGGTCACTCTTCAGCGGCGCGCTGGGGCACACCTACGGCTGCAACGATATCTGGCAGATGTGGAAGCGCGGCGACCCGCCGGTCATCTCCGCCTGCCTGCCCTGGGACGAGGCCATTCACCTGCCCGGCTCCGGGCAGATGCAGCACGCCCGGGCGTTGATCGAAGCGGGCCCCTATTTCGATCGCATGCCCGATCTCTCGCTGGTGGAGCCGCCCAACGTCACCGGCCCCGATTACGTGGCTGCCTGCCGCGCCCCCGACGCCCGCTACGCCCTGGCCTATCTCCCTTCGGGAAAGGCCGTCTCGCTGCGCACCTACCTGCTCAAAGGCAGGCAGCTCACCGTGCGCTGGTATGACCCGCGCAGCGGCGTGTATCAACCGGCGCCCGACCTGGAGATTGCGCCCTGGAAATCGTCGCTGTTCATCCCGCCCACCGTCGCCGATTGGGTGCTGGTGTTGGAGTCGCGACCTGAATAGAGAGCCAGGGTGCCCTCGATTGGGCACGAAGCGCAAAGTCCGGCACGCAGAGAAACCAAGAGGAAGGATCATCAAAATCCGCGCCGCAGGAGTTGGCGATGACCGTTCAACAGTGGATCATCTTCGGAACATTGTTGTTGACCCTGATCCTGTTCGTCACGGGGCGCTTGCGCTACGACGTCGTCGCGTTGCTGGCATTGTTGACCGTCGTCATCACCGGTTTGGTGCCGGTCGAACAGGCTTTTTCGGGTTTTAGCAATCCCGCGGTCATCACGGTCGCTGCGGTTCTCGTCCTCAGCAAAGGGCTGCAAAACTCTGGCCTGGTGGAGGTGATCGGCCAGGCGCTGGTGCGCATCCAGGGCGGCGTTACCGTCCAGTTGCTCGCCCTCACGGCGATTGTGGCGGTGTTGTCGGCCTTTATGAACAACGTGGGCGCGCTCGCCCTGTTGCTCCCGGTGGCGCTGCAAATCTCGGCCAGGAAGAACATCCCCGCCTCGTCGATGCTCATGCCATTGGCGTTTGCCTCGTTGTTGGGAGGGATGACCACGCTGATCGGAACCCCGCCCAACATCATCGCCTCGTCATTTCGCGAGCAGAGCAGTGGGAGCCCCTTCTTGATGTTTGATTTCTCCCTGGTCGGCGTCGGGGTGGCGGTTGTGGGAATTTTGTACATTGCCTTGGTGGGTTGGCGTTTGATCCCCCTCCGGCGCAACAAGACATCTGGCGAGCAGCCTTTCGAGATCGAAAAATATGTCACCGAGGTGCGCGTTCCGGGCGAATCGAGCATTGTTGACCGGCGCCTGCGCGAGATCAACCCGCTTCTGAAGACCCAGATCAACATCATCGGGTTGGTCAGGGGGACGGAGCGCCGCCTGGAACCGTCCTCGATGACCAAAGTGCGCGCGGACGATATCCTGATCGTTTCAGCGGACGCCAACAATCTCAAAAACCTGCTCGCCAAAGCCGGGGTGGAACTGGTTGGCAGCAAGGAAATCGCCCGCTCCGACCTGGAGTCTGAGGAGGTCCGGCTGGTGGAAACCGTCATCGCGCCGAACTCGATAATGGTCGGCGGCACGGCGCGCAGCCTGGACCTTCGCGCGCAATATGGGGTGAACCTGCTGGCCATCGCTCGCCAGGGCACTTACCTGTGGACCCGGCTGGATAAAATTCGCTTTCGCACCGGCGATGTGTTGTTATTGCAATCCCACGTGGAGACTTTAAAGGAAGTGCTGGCCGCCCTCGGCTGCTTGCCGCTGGCTGAAAGGGATATTCGCTTCAGCGCGACGCGCCCGATCTTTCTTTCCTTGGTCATCTTCCTTGCAGCGTTGAGCCTTTCTGCCCTGGGGGTGTTTCCGGCGCAGATCGCGTTCGTGGCGGCTGCGGTGGCGATGGTCGTGACCAGGCTCTTGACCCTCAAAGATGCTTACCAGGCGATCGATTGGCCCATCATCATCCTGCTGGGCGCGATGATCCCGGTGGGCGGGGCGCTCGAATCCACCGGGGCCGCTCAGTTGCTGGCCAACCTGCTGCTCCAAAACGGGAGCGCGCTGCCGGGCTCAGTGGCTTTGATCCTGGTGCTGGTAGCCACCATGTTTCTCTCCGACGTGGTGAACAATGCCGCCGCCGTGGTCTTGATGGCGCCGGTCGCCATCGGGATCGCCAACGGATTGGGCGCTTCTGTCGACCCGTTTATCATGGCCGTCGCCATCGGCGCTTCATGCGCTTTTTTGACGCCTATCGGGCACCAATCCAATACCCTGGTGATGGGTCCCGCGGGCTACAAATTTGGCGATTACTGGCGCATGGGGCTGTTGCTCGAAGTGATCGTGGCTGCCGTTGCGATCCCATTGATCTTATTCTTCTGGCCTTTATAATGGAGTGGTCAGCCGGATTAAAAAATCCAGTTGACACAATAGCTGTCGAATGCGTCGCCTGTGTGGCGAACTGCGTCGTCCGGCGCAAGAACTCGATCTTTTTCAGGGAGGCAGGCAATGAATGTGCTTCCAGATTACTGGCTGGAACGACCGTCCCTCAAGCTCTCGCGCGCGATGAAAGCGAATTTTGATCGCTTGCTGGAAACGATCTTATCGGCAAACGACCCAACCGTCCTCGAGTACAGCCTGAAGGCTCCGAAATGGCAATTCCTGTGCTATGCGGCCGAGCACTATCCCCTTGCTCTGCACGGATCGAACAACCCCGCGATCGCCCACTTCGAGCCGCGCCAGTCGAACGATCTGAACGAATTTGGCAACCAGCAGGCGGTGTACGCGGCGTCGGATGGAATCTGGGCGATGTTCTTTGCCATCGTCGACCGCGAGCGCGTGGCATCCATCACCAACGCCTGCATCCGGATCAAAGACGCCGGCGGGCAGGTCGCCGGGCCGTTTTACTTCTTCTCGGTGAGCCGCGCGGCGCTTGCTCAGCGGCCGTGGAGGGAGGGGAGCGTTTACCTGCTGCCGCGAGAGACGTTCATCGCTCAGCCGCCGATGCAGCTTGGGGAAAATGAGGTTCACATCGCCCAGTTAGCCAGCTTCACCGGCGTGAGACCGCTGGCCCGCCTGGCTATCGCGCCGGAAGATTTCCCGTATTTGAGCCAGGTTCGCGGGCATGATGACACTCGACTGCAGGAGTACGCCGACGCATTGCAGACCGGTGCGCCCTGGCCGGATTAAACGTGGCTGCTCATGTCAATGGGGAAAGAGGTCCTATCCTCCCACGGCTGAGTAGTTACATCTAAACACGCTCAAGTTTCATCGGCAGCCCGTGGCGCGGGCGAATGGTGACCAGTGGGTCCGCCTCGACGCGATGACCAGGGAGCAGTTCGAGGTGGAATTGCTGGTAAATGGCCGCCAGGATCAAAGGGGCTTCGACCAGCGCAAAATGGTTGCCGATGCACAGCCGCGGCCCGCCGCCGAAGGGCAGGTAAGCGAAGCGCGGTCGCCCGGCGGAGCGTTCCGGGGTGAAGCGCTCCGGGTCGAACTGATCTGGGTCGGGCCAGTACCGCGGGTGATGGTGCATGGCCGACGTGCCGATGATGACCAGCGTTCCGGCCGGGATGGTGTTACCGGCGATCTCGTCTGCCGCAATGGCCTTGCGGGTGATCAACCAGGCCGGGGGGTAGAGGCGCAGGGTCTCATCAAACGCCATGCGGGTGTAGGGCAGGTTGGGCAGGTCTGCCATGTCGGGGGCGCGTCCTCCCATCGCCGCGTCCAGCTCGCCGCGCAGCCGTGCGAGCGCGGATGGATTTTGAGCCAGCAGGTAGCAGCTCCAGGTGAGCGCGCTCGCCACGGTCTCGTGCCCGGCGATGAGCAGGGTGATGATCTCGTCGCGCAGTTGGGGGAGGGTCATGCCGCTCTCGCCGGATTCATCCAGGTGCTGCAGCATCCAATCCAGCAGGTCGTTGTGGGGGGTGCCGTCACGGCGCTGCTGGATGATCTCGTGCACGGCGCGGTCCAGCGAGGCGAGCGCCCGCCTGAAACGCACGTTGCGCGGGGTGGGAATGGATGCGGGCAAGCTCACGTGCCGGGCGCCGTGCATGATGTGATCGAGACAGGTGATGACCGCGCCGGTCAACGCCTGGGCTTCCCGGCTTAAGTCCAGGCTGAACAGCGCCCGCCCGACGATCTCCAGCGTGACGCGCATCATTTCAGCATCCACGTCGAGGGTGTCGCCCCTGTCTGCCAGGGGTTTCCAGCGCTCGACCATGTTGGAGATGGCGATGCGGATCGCCGGTCCGAAGTTGTGCATCTGCTGGCGGGTGAAATAAGGCTGCAACAGGCGTCGCTGGCGGAACCAGAAATCGCCATCGCTGGTCAGCAACCCCCGCCCGGTGACGGCGGACAGCGCGTTGTATTGGATGGTGTCTTTGGAGTAATTGCGGTGGTTATCCTGCAGCACGTGCTTGACGGCTTGCGGGTCGTTCAGCAAAATTGCGGTGACCGAGCCGGCCTTGAAGCGGACGAAGTCGCCGTATCGCCGGGTGACCTGCTGGAGGTATTCCAGCGGGTTGGCCTGGATGCCGGGCAGGCTGCGCAGCAACTCCAGCGGGGTAGGACCGGAGAAAGAGGCGGGGGCGGTTATTGCCATGCTGTTTTGATCCGCAAAAAGACGGTCTTCGCGCGCTGGAGGCTTTCGGCGTGCAGCATCAGGGTGATTCCGCAGGCGATGATGATGTTGGTGACCGCGAAGAAAAGCATCTCCTCGACCGGCAGCGTGTAAAGCTTGATCCCGGTGGTTTGCTGTGGGTCGATCGTCCACGTGCCGCTGGTGATCGCCAGCGCATCGACCGCCCACAGGTAAAGTGTGGGCACGCCGGCTGCCATCAGCACAGCCCGGCCTCGCGCCAGCAAGATGTCGCTGCCGAAAGCGACCTGGAGCAGGATTGGCAGCAGCGCCCAGACCAGGATCAGCGACAGGTACACGCCGGGCTGCCAGCCGCTCAGCCACAGGGCGAGCGACAGCACCCACAGCGCGGTGACCACCAGGCTGGCAACCACGCGCAGGCGGGTGTTGGGGCGCAGCGGCGCGGCCGGAAAACGGCGCAACATCCACACCGTCCACAGGCCGGTCAGCAGGGTTTGCACGATAAAAAAGGTGTATTCCTCGATCGGGACCCACCCCAGCGTGATTCCCGTCACAAGCGCCGGGTCATACCACCACACGCCGGTGGCGACCAGGTAGTTGTCCCAGGGGGTGGTATAAACCAGGGCGATGAGCACGTGGAGCAAGATCGACTGGTAGGGGAACCAATTCCCGCGCGGCCCTTTTTTGAGCAGCCAGCGCCACAGGTCCCGCGGCACCCACACGGCGAGCGCGAGAAGCGGCGGCACGATAAAGGTGAGCAAAACGCCGAAGTAGGTCATGGCTTGCGCGTGCTCCACCAGGCGCGGGCGACCAGGGCCAGCTTGCGCGGCGTGCCGGCTCCGGCGCGATGCTGGAAAACATCGTAGCGATTGCGGCGGATGCCGGTCAGGATGGCGCGGTACACTTCCAACCCGCTCATCACCCCCCACCGCCCGGAAGCAAGCATGGGGATGCCCAGGCGGGCGCGCTGGTAGTAGCTTTCGGTGCGCTGGATCTCGAACTCCATCAGCTCGATCCATTGGGGTGTCACCCGCCGGGCTGCCAGGTCGGCTTCGCTGACGCCGAAGCGGCGCAGGTCTTCCTGGGGGATGTAAACCCGCCCGATGCTCCAGTCGTAAGCGATGTCGCGCCAGAAATTGCTGAGCTGCATGGCGATCGAGAGCGCGTCGGCGTAGGGCATCACTTCCGCGTAGGTGAGACCCGCCCGGATGCCCAGGATGTAGGTCATCGCCCGCCCGACGATCATGGCGCTGCCCTCGACGTAATGCATCAAATCGGCAAAGGTTTCAAAGCGCGTGACGGTCAGGTCGGCTTTCATCGCGCGGAAATAGGCGATCATCAATTCGGGGGGGATCTGGCGCTCTTCGGCGGTGCTCAGGTAAGCCCGCAGGACGGGGTCGTGGCTGTCGCAGTTCTGGAAGGCGCGCCAGTAGGCGCTCTCCCAATCTTCGATCGCCTCCAAGGGTGACGAAAATCCTGAGTGAGAGACGTCCACCCGGTCATCCCCGACGCGCAGAAAGGCGTAGAGGGCTTCGACGTGCCTCAACTGTTCTTTGGGGAGGAAATTGCTGGCGAAGGAGTAATTCTTGCTGGCGCGGCGCATGATTTCCCGGCAAAACTGGTAATCTTCTGGAGTGGCAAGGTGGACTTTTGCACAGGAGCTGCGCTTAACCCCTGGGTAGGCGCGGTCTATTGCCATTCTTTGGTGATCCTTTCTGTGACAAGTTTTGCCGAGAGATGCACCATGGGCATGCCGATGCCCGGGTAGGTGCCCTGCCCGACGAAATAGAGCCCTTCGATGCCGCGCGCCTTGTTGTGCGGGCGGAAGTAGGAGGACTGGAAAAAGCCATGCGCGAGCGAGCCGAACGCCGTGCCATGGTAGGCGTTGTAATCGCTGGCGAACGCATCGGGGCGGTATTCGCGTTCCCAAACGATGTGTTTGCGCAGGTCGGGGTCGATCAGCGCCGCAATCTTATCCAGCAGTTGTTCGCGCAGCGCGGGCGCTTCGGTATCCCAATCGAGCCCGGCGGTCAGGTTGGGCATCGGCGCGAGCACATAGAGCAGGCTGTGACCTGCCGGGGCCAGGCTGGGGTCGGTGACGGTGGGGATATTGAGGTGAAAGGAAGGGTCGGCGGGGCGGCGCTTCTCTTTGAAGATCGCGTCCAGGGTGCCGCGGTAATCCTCAGAGAAGTACAGCGCCTGGTGGCGGACGTTGTCGTAGACCTTGTTCACCCCCAGGTAAAGCAGGTAGCCCGAGCAGGCGTATTCCATGTTCCGGATGCGCCGGTCGCTGAAAGCCTGGCGCTGGCTGGCCGGGATGAGCTCCTGGTAGGTGTAGGGTAAGTCGGCGTTCGAGATCACCAGGTCGCCGGCGATCCTCTCGCCGCCTTTCAAGCGCACGCCGCTGGCGCGCCGGTGGGAGATGACGATCTCCTCCACGGGGGCGTTGGTGCGGAAGGTCACCCCCATCCCTTGAGCCAGCTCGACCATGTCTTCGACGATGCGGTAGATGCCGCCTTTGGGATACCACATGCCGAGAGCCAGGTCGGCGTAGGTGATCAGGCTGTACATGGCCAGCGCGTCGAAGGGCGATAGGCCGAGGAACATGGAGTGAAAGGAAAAAGCCTTGGTGAGCTTGTCATTGCCGTTGAAAAAATCCGCCACCTGGCGGTAGAGGTTCTGGTGCGCGCCGGTCGAGAGCAGGCGCACCAACGCCTGCGGATTGGCCAGGTCGGTGATGCGGTCGAAGTTGCGGTTGACGAAATCCATGCCCAGCTCGAACTTCTTCGCGCCTTCGCCGATGAAGCGGAAAAGGCGCTCGGTCGAGCCCGGCGCGACCCGCTCGACTTCCTGAGCCAGTTCGGCCATGTTGGCGTACAGGTCGATGTGCGTGTTGTCGTGATAGTAGATGCGGTAATTGGGGTCGATCTGTTGGATGGCAATGCGCTGGTGGAGGTCTTGCCCAACGGCGCGGTAGGTATCTTCGAGGGTCTCTTTCATCACCAGGATCGTTGGCCCGGTGTCGACGCGAAATCCGTTTTCTTCGATCCGGTTGCTGCGCCCGCCCAGGCGGGGTTGCTTTTCGAGCACCGTCACCTGGAAACCCTGGTGGGCCAGGCGCAAAGCGGTCGCCAGGCCGCCCATACCCGAACCGATAATGATCACTTTTCTTGGTGCCTGTATCTGCCGCATCGTATCCCTCCGAGGATCGAAGACATTGTATAAATAATCTGGGGGATACTCAACGTTTGCGCGATCTTTGTATAAAGTTTGCCGAGATTTCGAGGGTATAGTAGCAAGTTTTTCGCGCGCATGCGCCGCTTATTCAGGCGCTGCCTTGCTCGCGATCATATAATGCCGAATACCATGGCATAATTGCAGGATGCCGAGCGACACTGGAACGGCAAAACGCATCACCCTGCTCACCTACGGCTCCCGCGGAGACGTCGAGCCGTTTGTGGCGCTGGGAATGGGGCTGCGGGAGGCGGGGCATGCGGTGCGGCTGGCCGCGCCGGCGACGTTTGCCGCGTTTGCCGAGGGGCGCGGTCTGGCGTTCACCCCCATCCAGGGCGACCCGGACGAGCTGGCACAGGCTTTTGCCGACCGGGCCGGGTTGAGCTGGCCGCGCATGGTGGCCAGCATGGTGCGGCACGTTTTCCCGCTGGCCAGATCAGCTTTGGCATCCGTGGAGCAGGCCACCCGAGATGCTGACCTCGTCGTGCATACTTTCCTGATGACCGACGCCGGGCACACCCTGGCGAGCCTGCGGGGCATCCCCGACGTTTCGGCGCAGTTCTTCCCGGTTTTCATGCCCACCGCGGCGTTCTCTGCCGTGGCGCTGCCTGACCTGCCGCTGGGCGGGTTGTACCGGCGGGGCACTCACCTGTTCAACACCGCCATGTTTCGTTACGGCGCCAGGGTCCTCTATCGCCTGATGCGCGCAAAAATGCCGCAGCTTCCCCGGCTGGCGCCCTGGCCTTTCGACGGCGCGCATGGAGGCAAGACGCCGCTCCTGTTCGCGTACAGCCCCCACGTTTTGCCGCCCCCGGCCGATTGGCCGGCTTACGCGCACGTCACCGGATACTGGAAACTCCCGCTCGAGCCCGGTTGGGCGCCGCCCGGCGAGCTCAGCCGTTTCATCGAGTGCAGCCCGCCGCCGGTGTATTTTGGACCGGGCAGCATTCGCACGGCGCAACTGCACAACCTGCTGCGCACGGTGGTCGCTGCGGCGCGGGCCTGCGGGCGGCGCACGGTGCTGGGCGTGGCGCCGCATGCGCTTCCGAACGACCTGCAGGGCGCGGATGTGTTCGCCGCCGGGGGAATCCCGCACGGCTGGCTTTTTCCGCAGATGGGCTTCATCCTCCATCATGGGGGTGCAGGCACAGCCGGCGCGGCTGCGGCGGCGGGTGTGCCCAACTCGGCCACCCCTTTCTCGGCTGACCAGGAGTTCTGGGCGCGGCGCATCCGCCGCCTGGGGCTTGGCCCGGCTGTTCCGGCCGCCCGCCAGTTGAGCCGCGATCACCCGGCGGAGCGTGACCGGCTGGCAGTCCTCTTGCGCGAAGCGCTGGATAACCCGGTTTACCGGCAACGGGCGGCCGACCTGGGCGCGAAAATCCGCCAGGAGCGCGGCGTAGAGAACGCGGTTCAGCTCATCGAGCGCCTGCTTTAACCGGCGGCTGGCTATGTTCCGGTCACCTTGCCGCCGCCCGGCATGCCGGCATGGATTCTCAGGGGAAGCCTGTAGAAGGAGGACGGTGAATGAGCGACATACCGAGTGAGAAAGCCACCTGGCGCAGGATGCTGACCTTTGCGCTGCCCATCTACCTCGTTGCCAACGCCTACCTGGTATACCTGGGTGAGGTCACCGCCACCTTGTTGCGAATGGCGACCGTCGCTTACCTGGCCTTGCTGGTGTGGCTGACCCTGCGCGCGACCCGCCCGCTGCCCGAAACAGAGGCGGCGCCGGTGCGGCGTACGCCGGCGCTGTGGGCGCAGCTTGGCGTGCTGGCGGCGATCCTGGTGCTGACCGGGTTGAATTCGGATCGCCTCCCCCTCTGGACCGGCATGGTGGCCTGGCTGCGGGGAGTGGGCGAGTCCGTGTTGCCGGTGGAATGGTTCGGCGGGCCGGGCAACGCCGTCGCCAACCCCGTGCAATACCTGGTCGTCCCCTTGCTCCTGCTGCTGGCCCTTGGCGCGCGACCCGCCGAGCTCGGTTTTACCCGGGGGCATCGGGTCTGGCGGGTTTGCTTGATCTGGCTGGCGCTGCCCCTATTGACCTGGGTCGGGCTGCTGGCGAGCGGCGCGCTGGCGGCTCAAACTCTCGCCCGGCGCATCCTCGGCAACACCTTCCAGAACGGCTTCTTCGAGGAATTCCTCTTCCGCGGCGCGCTGCAGACCCGCCTGTACCGCCTGCGCGCCTCGCCGTGGATGCTCTTGCTGCAGGCGGTGCTCTTCGGGCTGTGGCACCTGCGCGCCAACATGCAATCAATGGGCGGGAACCTCCTGGCGGGGCTGGCGATCTGCATCGTCTCCCAGGCGGTGACGGGCCTGGCTTTTGGGATTATCTTCCGGCGCACCCGCAACCTGGTCGCGCCGTCTGTGGCGCACGTGGCGATGAACGTGCTCGGGCAATCTTTCGGTTAGGTTGGTGAGGGAGCCGATTCGGGACCCTCTCCCGCGGGAGTGGGCAGGGAAGCACTGAGCTTTGACAGTGTGAGGTCTCTTTTCTTACTTTGAGAAAGCCGCAATGGTCGCCCCAGGGTCGCTGTGGCTGGATGGGATGGATTGTATAATTCCTTGATCTTAAAAGAATGGTACTGCTCAGACAGTTGAAGTAGAAGTCCCATCCGGGGCTGAACAGCTACAAAGCATGGTTCAATCCTTAGACTGACCGGTATGGAAACGACTACCTTTGCAGAGATTGAAGCAGAATTCATGGATCGCGTTCGCCGGTCGGTGTATTGCAGCATGGCGACGGTCGATCAAAGACGTCGTCGCTCACCTTTACGCCTGGCAGCAACGCTCGCTCGCGCGCAGTGAGGCGGCCCGGCTCGACCGACTGCCTGATTTCCCGGAGTGGCTGCCCGGCGTGGCTCCCGAGGAGGTTGCGGACACCGACCCGGTCAATGCCTGGATCTATGCGGCTCACCGCGACAAACCGTGGGGCGAAATTCACCTGGCCTGGAAGGAAGGATTCCAATGCCTGCTGGATTCCGCGGGCGGAGTACTGGAGCGGGACATGCTCGATTTGGGTCGCTATCCCTGGATGGAAGGTTATTCGCTGGCAGTTTACCTGATCGCATCTTACGACCATCACCAGGAGCACCTGGAGAATCTCGAGACCTGGTTGAGGATGCACAAGGTTTGACAGATCCACGTTCACTGCCTTGATGGGTGCCATGTAATGCACCGAACCTCGCAGGGTATCCAGCTATAATCCTGTTAGGTTGATGGTTAAGGAGGGTTGTGCGATGAAAGCTGCCGCAACGCGAAAGCCCGTTCTGGTCGTGGCCTGGGTGGTGATCCTCGCCATGTCGCTGTACAAGATCGCTTTGCAAGAAATCTTCCACGTCCCCGTTTCCGAAGACCTCCAGGCGCTGATTTCCGCCGGTGTGGTGATCGTGGGCTTTGCCCTCACGTTTCTCTGGGGGGCCATCCGCCCGCTGCGCCTGCTGTTTGGGCTGTTTGCTGTCACGACGGGGGTGCAGTGGCTGGTCTTCACCCAGATCGACCGGCTGCCCGCTTACAAGGCCTGGTTGAACCACCCTTCCTTCAGCGTCTGGATGCTGGCCGAGCAGTCCTTAAAGCTGGGCATCGCGCTGGTCGTGATCGCCTTTCTATGGATCGTGCTCAAGCGGCGCGAGGCTTTCTTCCTCGCCAGGGGCGATATCGCGGCGCCGGCGGAGCCGGTGCGCTGGTTGGGAGTGAAGGAAGGAGAGCGTTGGAGCACCTTTGGGCGCAACCTCGCCGTCATCCTCAGCCTCGGCACGCTGGCTTTCCTGATCATCGCCGGGCGGCCCCCGCTGGATATCGTCGTGCGGGCGCTGCCCTTTTTACCCGCCGTGCTCCTCGCCGCCGCGTCCAACGCTTTTTACGAAGAGATCACTTACAAGGCTTCCTTCCTGTCTGTGCTGGAGGGGGTGGTGGGCAAGTCGCAGTCCCTCTTGCTGATGGCGGCCTACTTTGGCATCTGGCACTTTTACGGCGTGCCGTACGGCGTGGTCGGCGTGCTGATGGCCGGTTTCCTCGGCTGGCTGTTGGGAAAATCGATGCTGGAGACGCGCGGGCTGTTCTGGGCCTGGTTCTTACACTTCCTGCAGGACGTGCTGATCTTTGCCTTCCTGGCGATCGGCTCGATCACCCCGGGGGGCGGGTGAGGTTCAGATTTATATTTTCTGCAACGTGTGGGACAAAGCCCACACATTGCAGAAAACTGGTCACTCACTCGCGGGTGAGGCATGGACGGCGCCAACCCGTGGCGGCAACCATCGGCGTTCGCCAGGCGATCCGCTACGGGGCTCCAGGCCGATGATCGCGACCCGGCTGGTGCTCCTGGAAGGCCCGCCCGGCTCGGGGAAGTCGACCACCGCCCGACTGCTGGCGGGGGAGATCGCCCAAACCGGCGTGGACTGCCGCTGTTACTACGAGTGGAGCGCCGACCACCCGATCTCGATCGGCGACGACCTCCACCTGGGTGAGGTGATCGCTGAAGCCAGGGCGCGCGAAGGGGAGGTGCTCGATCAGTGGCGGCGCTTTGCCCTGTCGGCGCAGGCGGCTCGAGGCGTGACCGTGCTGGAGAGCCGTTTCTGGCAGACCGGGGCGATGTTGCTCTATGCGGCTGGCGAGTCGTTCGAGCGCGTGGCGGAGAGTAACCAGCGGGTGATCGAAGCCATCCAGCCGTTGCGGCCGGTGCTGATCCTTTTCACCATTCGCGACCTGGCGGGGTTCCTGCGCCGCACGATCGAAATCAAGGAAACGGAATGGCGGCAGTCGGCTCTGCCGGGCAGTTGGGCGCAGCACGTCTACGCCGCCCTGGATCCGCAGCCGTGGTTCACCGCTCGCGGGCTGTCGGGGGAGGCAGGATTGGTGGCATTCCTCGAAGAATGGGCGGGCGTGGCGCAGCGCCTCTACCGGCGGCTGCCGTTCCCGCGCCTGCAGCTCCGCGACCCCCACCTGGACTGGCCGGGCGCGATGCGGCAGATGCGTGAATTCCTTGGCTTGGGTTAAGAGTAAGTGAAGAGGAAAAAGTGATCCGCGAATTCAATACGATTTTGAAACTGCTCAGAGGGTAGAGGGGAGGTTCGGGTCTCGTAAACCTCTGGCTGTGTAGCGTGTTTTTTTGATTTTCAAGCGGATGAGGCGCTCTTTTCAGGAGAGTGATGCTTTAAGCTGCATGTTATAATCTTTTTATGGAGTACCACTCGCTCTTACCCGCTGATCAGTTGAAAGAATTTTGCCGGAAGCACCACATCCGACGATTATCGTATTTTGGGTCGGTGGTGCGCAATGACTTTGGCTCTGAAAGTGATATCGATGTGCTGGTTGAATTTGAGCCAGGCCACACCCCGGGTCTCGATTTCTTCCTGATCGAGGCGGAATTATCTCAGCTTTTGAGGCGCCGGGTCGATTTACAGACCCTCCATTTCCTCAGTCCAGAAATTCGCG
Organism: Anaerolinea sp.; assembly: GCA_029975965.1. The sequence continues at coordinate 114,222 of JARKOV010000108.1, forward strand.
ATACCGTATTGTCTGAGGCGGTTCCGGCTTATGAGCAGGCGTGATCCAGAAGTCGCATTACGGCAAATCCTTTCCCATGCCCGGGAGGCTGTTGATCTTTTTAAGGGAAAGGATCGCGCGGATCTAGACTCAGACCGGCTGTTAAATCTTGCGATTACCCGTTTGATCGAGATTATTGGGGAGGCTGCCAACCGCGTTCCGGAATCGTTGCGCGAAAAATATCCCGATCTACCCTGGTTGCAAATGGTTGGAGTGCGTAATCGCCTGATCCATGGTTACGACAGTATCGATTTTGATATCCTCTTGGTCATCATAGACCGGGATTTACCCTTATTAATTGAGCGGTTACAGGCTATTCTGGGTGAATAAGCGGTCGTAAACAGATGTAAACTGCCCATCCGGCAAAGATCAATTTCTGCTTCTTAAGGTTCTTGACACACAACCATTTTTCACCGATAATTTTGTTGAACGTTCAACAAAAAGGATTCCCATGCGCATCACCATCATCGACGTCGCCAGGGAGGCGGGGGTATCGCGCACCACTGTCTCCAACGTGTTCGCCGGGCGCGCCAAGTGCTCCACGGAGACGCGCGCGGCGGTGCTGGCGGCAGCGGAGCGCCTCGGCTACCAGCCCAACCTGGCGGCGCGCTCGCTGATCACCAACCAATCGCGCCTGATCGGCATGATCCTGCCCTCTTACGTCGATTCCAACACGCTCAGCAACAGCCCCTTTTACAACATCACCATCGACAGCGTCTATTCGGTGTTGCGCGAGGAGGCTTATTACGACCTGATTATCTTCTCGGTGCCCTTCAAAGAGAAGCTGGTCCAGGTCAGCCAGTGGATCGACGCCCGCAATGTCGACGGCATCCTGGCGGTGGGCGAGTACGACCCCGACTTCCTGGAACAGTTGAGCGCCAAGGGCATCCCGGTGATGCTGATCGACAATTATGCCCGTGGCGATTACGCCAATTTTTCTGGCGTGACCTCGGACGACGAAACGGGCGGCTACCTGGCGGCGCGCCACCTCGTCGAGCGCGGCTACCACAAGATCGCCCTGTGCGGGCTCGAGTTGGATGGCCCGTTGATGAACCGCAGGTTCTTGGGCTACCAGCGAGCCATGCGCGAATGCGGGCGCGAGGCGTACCGCTTCGACCAGCGGGGCACACCCTTCGAAGCCGGGCTGCAGTTTGCCGGGTTGTTGCTTGAGCGGGGCTTCGATGCCGCCTTTTGCACCGAGGACATGGTCGCGGCAGGCGTGCTGCACGGTATGCTGAAGCGGGGCGTGCATGTCGGCCGAGATTTCGGGCTGGTCGGCTTCGACAACATTCATATCGGGCGCCAGCTTTACCCTGAGCTGACCACCATCGACCAGCGCATCTTTGAAAAGGGCGCGACGGCGATGACCACGCTGTTGAACATCATCAAGAAAGAAAGCTCCGTGGGCAGCCGCCAGGTGCTGCCGGTCAGCCTGGTGGTGCGCGAAAGCGCCTGAGATTGCGAGCCTGAGCTGCCGTCAAGCCAGCCGCTCGATCGCCAACGGGCTGGAATTTTTTGCAGGAGAGTTGCATGGCAAAAGTGGCCGACCAATATCTGCTGGTTCACCCCTGGAAGATCGTCGAGGAGGGCTTTCACCCCGATCGCAGCGAAGTCTCAGAGTCGTTGTTTTCACTGGCCAACGAGCACATGGGCGTGCGCGGCTTTTTCGACGAGGGATATTCCGGCAACAGCCTGATCGGCGCCTACCTCAACGGCATCTACGAGGAGCGCTTCACCGAGGGGATGGCTTACAAGGGCATCTCCAACCGGCTGGCCTTCATGGTAAACACGGTCAACTGGCTGCACACCCGCCTCGAGCTGGATGACGAGCGGCTCGACCTGGCTGCCTGCCGCGTGTCGCAATTCCGCCGCGAGCTGGATTTCCGCACCGGCGAGCTGCGCCGCGAACTGGTTTGGGAGACGCGATCCGGCAAGCGGCTGAGGGTGACCTTTTTGCGCCTGCTGAGCATGCAAACCAAGGAACTGGCCTGCCAGCAGGTGCGCCTGCTGCCGCTCAACTTTTCCGGTCCGCTCGATTTGGAGCTCGGCCTGGATTTCAGCGTCCCGCACCGCATGTTTGGCGACAACTTCTGGGATTGCCCGCGCCATGAGGCCGGAGCACTGCTCGGGGTGAGCCGGTCGATTCACCAGCGCGTGTTCGCCGGGATGAAGCTGCGGGCGGCAGGCGCGCAAACGCCGCTCCGGGCGGGGAAATTCACCGGCCTGCGCGTCTCGCTCGAGCTGCGCCAGGGTGAGGAAGCTGTCATCGAAAAAGCCGTCATCCTGCACTCGGACCGCGACCCGCAGCAGCCGCTGGAAGAAGCCTGGCGGCGCGGCATGGCGCTGCTGGACAGCGCGGTCAAGGAATATGCCGAGATCCTCGCCGAGAACCGCGCCTATTGGGACGCTTTCTGGGCGCGCTCGGACATCACCATCCAGGGCGACGACGAAACGCAGCAGGGCATCCGTTTTTGCATCTTTCAGATGCAGCAAACCTACCGCGGCGTGGTGGAAGGCGCCAACATCGGCGCCAAGGGGCTGACCGGCGAGGCTTACAACGGCAACGCCTTCTGGGACACCGAAACCTACTGCCTGCCCTTTTACCTGTTCAGCAACCCGCAGGCGGCGAAGAACCTGATCGACTTTCGCTACAAGACCCTGCCCCAGGCGATGGCGCGCGCCAAAGACCTGGACTGCGCCGGGGCGTGCTACCCGGTGGCGACCTCGGACGGCACGGAAAGCTGCACGCTTTGGCAGCACGCCAGCCTGCAATTCCAGCCGACCACCGCGGTGGCGTATGCGATCTGGCACTATGTGAAGGTGACCGGCGATACCGCCCTGCTGCGCGCCGAAGGGGCGGAGATGTTGCTGCAGATCTGCCGCTTTTTAGCCAGCCGCGGGCAGTGGTCGGCGAAGGGTAAGTTCGGCTATTACGCCGTGATGGGGCCGGATGAGTTCCAGATGATGGTCAACAACAACGCCTACACCAACTACATGGCCAAGCGCACCTTCGAGTTCGCCCTGGAGGTGCTGGCAGAGGCCGACCTCGCCGCGCTGGGCAGCTCGCCGGCGGAGCTGGCTGAATGGCGGCGCATGGCCGAGGAGATGTTCATCCCCTACGATGCGCAGACCGGCCTGTACGAGCAGCACGAGGGCTTCTTCAACCTGCCGCACATCGACGTGGACGCCATCCCGGTGGAGGAATTCCCGCTCTACCACCACTGGTCCTACGACCGCATCTATCGCAACGACATGATCAAGCAGCCGGACGTGCTGATGTTCATGTTTCTCTACAACCAATCCTTCACCCTGGAAGAGAAGCGCGCCAACTACGAGTACTACGAGCCGCGCTGCATCCACGAGTCGTCCCTCTCGCCCTCGGTGCACTCGATCTTCGCCGCCGAGCTCGGGCGCCACCAGGAGGCGTTTGACTTCTTCCGCTTTGCCACGCGCATCGACCTGGACAACTACAACCGCAACACCGGTGAGGGTATCCACACCACCTCGATCGCGGCGGCCTGGATGAACATCGTCTACGGGTTCGGCGGGATGCGCTCGGATGGCGACGCGCTGGCGTTCAATCCTTCCATCCCGGCGCACTGGAAGGGCTACAGCTTCCAGGTGGTGTACCGCGGCTCGGTGATCCGCGTGGAAGTGGAACCGGGAAGGGCGGTCATCCGGGTAGTCGAGGGCGAGCCGGTTTGGCTGAAAGTGCGCGGGCAGGGATGCCAGGTGGGCCACGAAGGGATCACCCTGGCGATGGAATGCCTGTAGCAACCGAGTATTCCGCTCCTTTTTTGAGGTCGAAAATGAACTGGGCCATTACCGAAGCAGATCAACTCACCTCCCAAGATGTCGACCGGCAGGGAATCAAGCTGCTGATTGGCAACGGTTATCTCGGCTACCGCGGCACACTGGAAGAATACACCAAAGAGCAAAAGACCGCCACGATCGTCGCCGGGTTGTACGACCAGGTCGGCGATCAATGGCGCGAGCCGGTCAACCTGCCAAACGGGTGTTTCACCCGGGTGATCCACAACGGTGCGGGGCTGCACGCCCTGGCGAGCCAGGTGGTCGCCCACTCCCAGACCCTGTATCTATACGGCGGCGTCCACGAACGCTGGACGACCTTTGCCTGTGACGACGGGACGCGCATCATCGTGCGCGCGCGGCGCTTTACCAGCCTGGCGCGCCGCCAGGTGATCGGTCTGGAATACTGCGTCAGCTCCGACCGCCCATGCGAGGTCACGATTCGCACCGGCATCGACGGCGATGTGTGGGACATCAATGGACCGCACTTGCGCCAGATGCATGCTGGCGAGGAGGGAGGCGTCCTCTCGGTGAGCGCCCTCACCCACGAAAGGTCGCTGCCGGTCGCGGTGTCCGAGTGCGTGACCTACCCTGCCGGGCAACCGGCGTCGGTGAGCATCGTGGTGGAGGGCGGTCAGGAAGGGCGTCCCGCGTCCATTTACCGCGACATACGCGCGGCGGTGGATCGAAACGGCTTCACCTTTTATAAGTTCGTCGCCCACGTCACCGGCGTGGACGACCCCGCGCCCCTCGAAGCCAGCCGCGCGATCTGCCGGCAGGTCGCCGGTCTGGGTTTCCAGGCGCTGCTCGGCGAGCATACTGCGCTCTGGCGCAAGCGCTGGCAGGCCTGCGACGTCCAGATCGAGGGTGACCCCGAGGCGCAACTGGCCTTGCGCTTCAGCCTCTACCAGTTGCTCTCGATGGTCCCCACCCACACCAGCCGGGCGTCCATCCCCGCCCGCGGTATTTCCGGGCAGATGTACAAAGGGGCCATTTTTTGGGACACCGAGATCTTCATCCTGCCGTTTTTTAACCACGCCTTTCCCGCGTACTCGCGCAACCTGCTGCTCTACCGCTATCACACCCTGGATGGCGCGCGCCGAAAAGCCGCCGAATATGGCTACCGCGGCGCTTTTTACGCCTGGGAAAGCCAGGACACCGGCGACGACGCCTGCACCCTGTTCAACGTCACCGACGTGTTTACCAACCGCCCCATGCGCACCTACTTCCGAGACAAGCAGGTGCACATTTCCGCCGACATCGCCTACGCCTTCTGGGCCTATTACCTCGGCACCGGCGACGCCTCAATCTGGCGCGACGGCGGCGCGGAGGTGGTGTTCGAGTGCGCCCGCTTTTTTCTGTCCTGCGTGTATTACCACCCGGACCGGAAACGCTACGAACTCCTGGATGTGACCGGCCCGGACGAATACCACGAGCGCGTCCACAACAACGCTTTCACCAACCGCCTGGCGGCGCACACCCTGGAGGTCTGCCTGAAGGTGGCGGAGCTGATGCAGCGCAATGAGCCCGATTTCTATGCCGGGCTGGTGCGCCGGCTGGATTTCGCGCGCGACCTGGATTCCATCGGCGAGGTGGCGCGCGGCCTGTTCCTGCCGGACGAGGTCGCGCCGGGCGAGGTCATCCCACAATTCGACGGCTACTTCGGGCTGGAGGATGTGCCCCTGAAGGCTTTGCTGGCGCGCAAGCTCCACCCGCACGAGTACCTGGGTGGGGGATGCGGGCTGGCGACGACGACGCAGATCATCAAGCAAGCCGACGTGGTGCTGATGCTTTACCTGTTTGGCGAGCGTTACCCGCTCGAGACCAAAAAGGCCAACTGGGAATATTACGAGCCGCGCACCGAGCACGGCTCCAGCCTGAGCGCCTGCTCGTATTCACTGATCGCGGCCCAGGTTGGCAAGGTGGAATGGGCTTACCGTTATTTCCTCAAGACCGCCACCATCGACCTGACCGGTGAAGGCAAGCAATACGTTGGCACGCTGTACATCGGTGGCACGCATGCCGCCGCTTGTGGGGGGGCGTGGATGTCGGCAGTTTTTGGGCTGTGCGGCATCCGCTGGACGGGAGAGGCGCTCTCGGTCGACCCGCACCTGCCCGCCCACTGGCGAATGGTCTCGCTGCCTTTTGTTGTGCGCGGTTGCAGCCTGCGCATCACCCTCACCGCAGAGAGCGTGGCGATCGCACCCGCCGGGCGCCTGGCGGAGCCCTTGACGGTTACCGTGCGCGGGTCGGAGTATCTGCTGCGCGACGACGAAGAGCTGGCGATTGCTCTGAAGGTGACTCAGCGCGGCTAGCGCCGGTCGATCTGGCGACGCTCGCGCCCCGTCGAGTTGTTCAGGGCTGCCGGTTGCTCGTTACTGCCGGCCGGCTTCGCCGGGAGCGCTCAACCCGCTCATCCTGGCGCTGACCTCCCAAAGCTTTTTCCAGGTCTCACGGTTGTAAGAATTCCGGTTCGAGCGCACTTGACGGTTGTTTTCATCCCAATAACCGCCCGTGGTCTGGCTCGCCTCGGGATCGGCCGCGAGGTAAACGTAGGTCTCGGCCTGCCGCTCGGGGGTGATTGCCATGCTGCGCTTGAGCTGGTAGATACTACGCAACCAGCCGGGCAGGTGTTCCAGGCGCTCATCGGGGATGGCGACGTTGGTCACACGGACGCAGTGCACGCTGACCCCCGTGCCTTTCAGCCGTTCGGCGAGATCGTAGGTGAACATCACCTGGGCCAGTTTCGAGTGGTAGTACGCGTGCTGAGTGCTGAAGCTCCGCTCGCCGTTGAGGTTGTCGAACTCAATGTCCAGGAAAGGGTAGGTCATCAGACCTTTGGACGCCACCGTGATGATGCGACTGGGGGCGCTGGCTTTGAGCGTGTCAAGCAGCAGGTTGGTCATCAAGAAGGGGCCGACATGGTTGGTGGCAAAAATCGTTTCGATCCCGTCTCCCGTCAGGAGGGGTTTCTTGAGCGTGTGGTCAAAGTTGGCCGCGTTGTGGATGAGCACGTCCAGGCGCGCGTGGCGCTCTTGAAATTCCTGCACGAACTGGCGGATCGACGCCATGGACGACAGGTCCACGCGCATCAGCTCGACCTGCCCGCCACGGGCGGAGAGCCGCACTTCCTCCAGCGCCCTGGCGCCTCGCTCCGCAGAGCGGCAGGCCAGGATCACGTTTGCGCCAAGCCCGGCGAGCTGGATGGCTGCCGCTTTGCCGATGCCGGAATTGGCTCCGGTCACGATGATGGTTTTCTGGTCGAGGTGGTAGGTCATGCTGTTCATTCCTTGGTTTGAATAGGGGGTTGCGTTGCGATCCCGGAGCGCAGGATGTTGATAATCTGGTCGTACCTTGCGGCGATTTCCGCTTCGGCGACCGGCGTGGGCGGGGCTTCTGCCCCGGCCTGGGGAGAAAGGAAACGGGGGAGTTCGGTTAAAGCCGCGGTGAAAATGAACGCCGCGAGCTCTGAATCGATCTCTGGGCGCACTTCGCCGCGAGGCTTTCCGGCTTCGATCAGGCGGTAAAAATACTCGCGGGTAGAGCGCGCCGCCTGGCTGACGAGCTCTTCCGGCAGAGGAGACCTGCCGTACGCGGCGCGCAGACCGATTTGCGCCAGTTTTGGGTACACTAACTGGTACTTCGCCATTTCATGGAACAACCAGCGCAAGGAGTCATATAACCCCAGCTCGCTGGCGCGAGGGGCGCTGCTTGCCAGCAGGTCCGCTTTTTTTTGCGCGGCATATTCGAGCAAATAGTGGTACAGGTCGCTCTTGTCGGCGAAGTATTGGTAGAAGCTGCCCTTTGCGATTCCGGCGCGCGCGGCGATTTTCGTAATGGACGCGCTCTGGTAATCGTGCTGCGCGAATTCATCGATGGCGCAATTCAGAATGCCCTGGCGCTTTTCCTCGGGCAAGTTGAAAAAGGTTGGCAATGGCATGCAACACCTCACCTGCGTATATGACCGGTCAGTCATATGACCGACCGGTCATATTATATGCCGATTCGCCCACCTGTCAAGCGGGACGCGAGATTCCACCTGCATGAGCGGCGAGGGGATGCCGTATAATGATCGTGAGGACGGTTGCCGGAATCCAGAATTCGCGCTCGTGGGACGCCCCCTCCTATGAAGAGGGCGTGCGCTCTGCTTGATCCGGTCGGCATGCTGGGAGGTGGGGATGGATAGATTACGGGGCGATCCGTTGACCTGGCTGCTCGAGCCGGATCCTGCCAATCCGGGGGTGCGTTTCTTCGCGCTGCAAGACCTTGAAGGGCTTGGCGTCGACGACCCTGAGGTGCAGCGATCCAGGCGCGACATTATGGCGAGCGGGCCGGTGCCGGCCATCCTGGCGGCGCAACACCCAGAAGGCTACTGGGTGAAGGCCGGATCGGGCTACGGGCCGAAATACCAGGGAACCGTCTGGCAGGTGATTCTGCTGGCTGAGCTGGGGGCCGACCCGGGTGACGAGCGCGTCCGGCGTGGGTGCGAGTATCTCCTGTCGCACGGCCGGGCGGTGAACGGCGCATTTTCAGCCGGACAGCCGCCAGTGCCGGCCAGTTCGGTGCACTGCTTGAACGGCAATCTCACCCACGCGCTGATTCGCCTGGGCTACGGCCAGGACCCGCGCGTTCAGGCGGCTCTGGACTGGCAGGCGCGCGCGATCACCGGTGAAGGCGATTTCCGTTATAACAGATCGGGCACGCCAGGCCCAGGCTTTGCTTGCGGCGCCAACCTGGGCAAGCCCTGCGGCTGGGGGGCGGTCAAAGCGCTGAAGGCGCTGAGTGCCGTCCCGGCGGACCTGCGCAGCCCGACGGTTCGACGCGCCGTGGAGGTAGGCGTCGATTTCCTCTTCAGCCGCGACCCGGCGGTCGCCGACTATCCCTTCACCGAACGGGTCAGCTCCACCTGGTTCAAATTCGGCTTTCCCCTCAGCTACTGGAGCGACGTGTTGGAGGCGGTGTCGGTGCTGGTCGACCTGGGTCATGGCGCAGATGCCCGCCTCGATCCTGCCTTCCGGCTCATCCTGGGGAAGCAGGACGATGGCGGTCGCTGGAGTCTGGAGAACACCCTCAACGGCAAGACCTGGGCCGATATCGAGGAGAAGGGCAAGCCCAGCAAATGGGTGACCTTGCGCGCCTTAAAGGCGTTGCAGCGCAGTGGGCGGATGGGCGCGGGCAACTGAACACCATCCCACGGTCGTTAGGACGGGTGAAGCGATGGATCAAATCTTGCAAACCAAGCTGGTGGCGCCTGTTTTACGCGAGCGGTTGGTGGCGCGACTGCATCTGGTCCACCGCCTGGAAGATGGTCTGCTGCGTGCAGGGGAATTTCAACGCAAGCTGACGCTGGTGGCGGCTCCCGCCGGGTATGGCAAAACCACGCTGGTTGCCGGTTGGTTGCGCGCTGCGGGACGCCCATCTGCCTGGTTGTCACTCGAAGAAGCCGATAACGACCCGGCGCGCTTCCTGGCTTACCTGGTCGCTGCGCTCAACTCGCTGGGCGTGGGCAATGCCGCCCGCCAGGCGCTGCAATCGCCTCAACCCCCGCCCGCACAGGCCGTCGTGTCGATCTTGCTGAATGAGTTATCCGCCGGTTCCCAGGCGCTTACCCTGGTGCTGGACGACTACCACGCGATCCACACCCCGCAAATACACCAGATGGTCGCGTTTTTACTCGATCACCTGCCCACCCATGCCCACCTGGTGGTGGTGACCAGGGAAGACCCCTTGCTGCCGGTTCCACGCTTGCGCGCCCGCGGGCAATCGCTGGAGGTTCGCCAGGATGCGCTGCGCTTTGCGCCGCCGGAGAGTGATCAATTCCTGCGCGGTGTGATGGCCCTCGACCTGTCGGATGAGGAGGTGCGCCTGTTGGAACAACGCACCGAAGGCTGGATCGCCGGCCTGCAACTGGCCGCGCTGGCCATGCAGGGGTTGTCCAGCCAGCGCGGCGCCGGGTTCGGCGAATTCATCCGGGCTTTTGCCGGCTCCAGCAGGTATATGATGGAATACCTGATCGCCGAGGTTTTTCAGCTTCAGCCGGCCGGCGTCCAGGAGTTTCTGCTCAAGACCGCCGTTCTCGAGCGCATGTGCGGGTCGTTGTGCGACCGGGTCGCCGGTCTGACCGGCGGACAGGCGCTGCTCGAGCAGTTGGAGCAGGCTAACCTGTTCATCGTGCCGTTGGATCAGGCGGGTGAATGGTACCGCTATCACCACCTGTTTGGCGAGTTTCTCCGCCACCGCCTGCGCGTCCAGCAGGGGGGCGAGCCGGCAGCATTGCACCAGCGTGCCAGCCGGTGGTTTGAAGAGCATGGTTTCCTGGGGGATGCCATCCGGCATGCCCTGGCGGCTGAGGATTGGCAACGAGCCGGGAGCTTGATTGAGCGGGCTAAAGATGCCATGCTCCGGCGCGGAGAAGTCTCCACCCTCTTGGGCTGGTACCGCAGGTTGCCGGATGAACTGGTGCGGGCCAGTCCGGCGCTCGCCTTGGGATACGCCTGGCCGCTCTTGCTGACCAGCCAGCTCGATCAGGCCGATGCGCTGCTATCGGCGGTGGAGCCTGGAGTGGCGGAAGGCTCGCCAGACCAGGGTAACCTGTTCGCGGCGCGCGCTTTCCTGGCTCGTAGTCGGGGCGATCACAACGCGGTGATCGCTGCATCCGAAAAGGCGCTGGCGCTGTTGGCTCCCTCCAACCCGGCGGTGGTCGGGACGCTGGCTGTGAACCTGGGCATCGCCTACTGGCACAGCGGGCGGCTGGACGAGACGGAAAAAACCATGGGCGAGGTGGAGCAGGTCGCCGCGGCGACCGGCAACCTCTACGCGGCGCTGACCGCTCGCTTTTTCACCGCCCGATCGCTGGCTTCGCGCGGGCTGTTGAAGCAGGCCGAGCCGCGCTTCCGGCAGTTGGCGCTTGAGAGCGAGCGCACCCCGCTGGCCGCACTGCCGCTCTTTGACCTTGCCACGCTGCTGATCGAGTGGCACCAGCTCGAGGAGGCGGAGCATTTCCTCCGCCAGGGCATCGACACCAGCGCGCAGACGGGCAACGAGGAATTTCTCAGCTCGGGGTACCTTATTTTGGGCCGGCTGCACCTGGCGCGCAAGCAGCACCCGGCGGCGTTGGCGGCTGCCGACCAGGCTTTCGACCTGGTGCGCACCTACCCGGCCGGCGCCCGGGCGCGCTGCGCGGCCTTTTACGCGCTGGTTCACCTGGCGCGGGGCGACGTCGAGCAGGCTGCGCGCTGGAACGAGCAGATGCCGGCGCGTGTGGATGCCCACCCGCTCTATCGATTCCTCGATCTCACCCAGGCGCGGGTGCAGATCGCACAGCGCCGCTATGCCGAGGCTAACCGGCTGCTGGCAGAAAGCTGTCAGCTTGCCCGCCGGAGCGGTTGGGGGTATGGACTGGTGGCCGCCCTGGCCTTGCGGGCGCTGGCTGCCCAAACGGTGGAAGAAGCCGCCGGTTACCTGGCCGAAGCATTCGACCTGGCCGAGGCGCAAGGTTACCTGCTCACCTTCCTGGAAGCAGGCGAGGGATTGATACCGGCGCTGCGCGAAGCCGCCCGGAGGGGCGACCACCCGGAATACGCCGGGCGCATCCTGGCGGCGTTGGGCGGTGCCGGCGAGCCCCGCCGTCCTCAGGGTTTGGCCGAGGCGCTGAGCGAGCGCGAGCTGGAGGTGCTGCGCCTGGTGGCGGCCGGCCTGTCAAACCGCGAGATTGCCCGACAACTGGTGGTGTCGACCGGCACGGCCAAGACCCACGTTCACAACCTGTGCGGCAAGCTGGGAGCGCGCAACCGCACCGAAGCGGCTGCGCGGGCCAGGGAGCTGGGGCTGCTGTAGTCTATTGCGCTCCGCTCAACCCCTCAATCAACCCCCTTGATCGATCTTATGGTAGATGCGGGCGCCCCGCGATTCAGGTAGTGTAGGTGTGTGTAACCTGATCGTTCAAGGAGTGTTCGAATGGCGACAACAACTTTTCCACAAACCAGGCAAATTCCACAGGCGGCCGTGCTCACCCGGGTCGGGATTGGCGTAGGGTTGGGCGTGCTGTCTGGGGCGCTGCTCACCCTGGCATTTCAACCGTACAGCTTCTGGCCGTTGGCGTTCTTCGCCTACGTGCCCATGCTGGTGGCGAGTCATCGCATCGTGCCGCGCAAGTGGGCCGGGGTGCCCGTCGCGCTGGGCTACGGTTCCTGGCTGGTGGTGCTGCTGGTGCGGATCTTCGGTTTCAACGCGCACATCTGGTTTTTCCCGGCGATTGGCGTGTTGATCGCGCTGATCAATTTGATGAGCGAGCCGGGGGTGCGCCTGTTCCATGAGCGCACCGGCTATCGCTGGTTTGTCCTGGGTGGGGCTTTCATGGTGGCCGGGATCGAGATGCTGCGCAGCTTCATCCCGCCCATCAACACGCACTTCTTTATGGTCCAGACGGCCTACACCCAGCCCTGGTTGCTGCAGCCGATTTCCATCTTCAATATCTACAGTTTGAGCCTGGTGATCATGCTGGTCAATTACGCCCTGGCCAATGCGATCATGGGCTGGATCGACCACCGGCAGGCCTCCGCGCCCGGCAACTTCTCGCATTGGTTCGAGGCGCCAGCGTTCGACCTGCGCCGCAGCCTGCGCTGGCTGGGCGGGGTCGGCGCGCTCCTGGTCGCCTGGTGCGCCGTCGGCGTGATCATGCTGGCATCCGCGCCCAAAAACCCGCCGACGGTGCGCGTGGCGGCGATCCAAAACGGTTTCATGACCCCCGGCCATCAAGACCCGGCGTCGCAGGCGGCCCGGTTGCAGGCGCTGGCTGAGCAGACACGCATCGCGGCTGCCCAGGGTGCCCAATTGATGGTCTGGCCTGAGCTTGGCATCGGGTTCGATCCTCAGGTGGAGCACACCGCCGAGCTGAAAACCCTGGCCGCCGAGACCGGCGCTTACCTGCTCATCGGTTACGGCGTCACCGACGACCCGCGCGGCTGGCGCAACGAGGCGGTGATGCTGACCCCCGCGGGCGAGTTCCTGCCGGTGTACGGCAAAAACCACGCTTCCAACCCGGGCGAAGACCCCATCGTGACCGCCGGCGTTTACCCCGTGTATGACACGCCGCTGGGCCGGATTGCGACGATCATCTGCAACGATGTGAACTACACCGACACGACGCGCAAGCTGGCTGCCAACGGGGCGCAACTGGTCACCATCCCCACCTGGGAGGTCGCCATGCCGGGCTTCCATTGGGAGATGCCCATCCAGGGCGTGTTGCGCGGAGTGGAGAACCGGGTGGCGACGGTCAAGGCCGACACGGCGCATTCCGCGCTGATTGCCGATCCATACGGCCGCATCCTGGCCCGCAGAGACGGTGCTCCCGGCGGCGAGGCGTTTGCCCTGGTGGCCGATGTCCCGCTGGGGAGCGGCAACACGCTCTCGCAAAAGATGGGCGATTGGATGGGCTGGGTTTGCCTGGCCGGCGCGGTGATCTTTATGGTCTTCCAGAACGTTCAGGACCGGAAGAGCAAGAAATCTAAATGATGTTCAAGAGTGTGCTGCAAGGAGGAAGGCGATGTCAGAGCAAACGACGGTAACCAATGGGACAGGCAAGGCTACCCTCAACAAACGGCTGGAAACGGCCGCCTGGGGCTTGTTCCTGATCATGCTGGGCGGGTTTATGTACGTTCCGGGCACCACAATCTCGAAAGGGATCTGGTCGATCGGGGTCGGGTTGATCATGCTGGGGTTGAACGTAGTGCGCTATTTCTACCACATCCGCATGAGCGGCTTCACCACCGTGCTGGGCATCCTTTCGCTGATCGCCGGGGTGCTCCAAATCATGGGGCTGGTGGCGATGGAAGGAGCGGTGTTGTTGATCATCCTGGGCGCTTACCTGCTGCTCAAACCCTGGTTCGAGCAGCGCAAGCTCTTTGGCAAGGCGGAGGAGAGCTGATTTGGCCCGCGCCAGCGCCGGTAACCCCTCCGGCAGACGTGCGCAACCGCGCCACCGGGTCGAGATCCGCATCGCAGGCTGCCTGGAGCCGCAGTGGTCGGAGTGGTTCGAAGGCCTGGAGGTGAGTCCCGTCGGCGGAGACCAGACCGTCCTCAGCGGGAGTGTGCCGGACCAGGCCGCGCTGTATGGGCTGATCGCCAAGCTGCGCGACCTGGGAGTCCAACTGCTTTCGATCCGCTTTGACGATCGGCCGTCCTGACAAAACAAGGGCTTTTCAGGAACGGATGATTTGGGTTCGTTGAGCCCCTGTGAGGGGTCAGCGAACCCAAAATTTTTTCCTGCGGTGTCCTGTTGGTGTCAGGAATATTTTAAGGATAAATCAGATAATTTTTGTGGTATTATAAATAGAACATCCTTTCTGTTATCAGGAGCGTGACGATATGCAAAAGATAACCCCTTTCCTGTGGTTCAACGACCAGGCTGAAGAAGCGGCGCAGTTCTACACCTCGGTGTTCAAGAATTCGCGCATCACCTCGGTTTCGCGCTACGGCGATGCCTTTCCCGAGCGCAGCGGCGAGGTGTTGACCGTCACTTTCGAGCTCGAAGGCCTGCAGTTCACCGCTTTGAACGGCGGCCCCGAGTTCTCCTTTACCCCGGCCATCTCCTTCGCTGTGGATTGCACCTCGCAGGCCGAGGTCGACGCGTTGTGGGGCAGACTCACCGAGGGCGGTGAAGAGTCCATGTGCGGCTGGCTGATCGATCAATTTGGCGTCTCGTGGCAGATCGTCCCGCGCGCGTTGATCGAGATGATGAACGATCCGAACCCCGTCAAAGCGCAAAAGGTGACCGAAGCCATGCTGCAGATGCGCAAGCTGGATCTTAACGTGCTGCAGCAGGTGTACGATCAGGCTTGAGGACAATCCGGGCGTGGGCAATCGAGGCCGCGAAACGGCCTCGATTGCCTTAAATCAACTCATATTTCCCGTGTTGGCGTGTAGAATCAAATGGCAGGGGTGAACCGCGGGTTCGCTCCACCACTTGAGGGAGTTTCTATGCGCCAAACCATCCTCTCCGACGCGCAAGTGCAATTCCTGGCGGACGAAAAGCAAGCCCTGACCGACGTGTTGCTCAAGCTGGCCGAGACCGACGCTCCCAAAGATGCGCTGGCCACGCTGCAAAAAGCGATCGTGCAACTGGACGAGCTGTTCCTGATCGTCGTGGTGGGCGAGTTCAACGCCGGGAAAAGCGCGCTGGTCAACGCCTTGCTCGGTGAAAAAGTGCTCCGCGAAGGGGTGACGCCGACCACCTCGCAGGTCACCCTGGTGAAATGGGGCGAGCAGGCCGCCGAAACGGTCGTCGATGAGGGCTATGCCATTTACACCTACCCCTTAGCCCTGCTCAAAGAGCTCAACATCGTCGATTCGCCCGGCACCAACGCGATTATCCGCCGCCACGAGCGCCTGACCGAAGAATTTGTCCCGCGCAGCGACCTGGTGCTGTTCACCACCTCTGCCGACCGGCCGCTGACGGAAAGCGAGCGGCAGTTCCTCGAGCGCATCCTGGCCTGGGGCAAGAAGGTCGTTTTTGTGCTGAACAAGTCCGACATTTTCGAGGACGAGTCCGCCTTGCAAGAAGTGCGCAGCTTTATCCTCAAACACGCCGCGACCACCCTGGGCGACCAGCCCGAATTGTATGCCGTGTCGGCGCGATTGGCCCAGCGCGCCTGGGCCGAAGCGGATGAGGTCGAGCGCCGGCGCCTGCGTGAAGCCAGCCGGCTGGATGACCTGGAAAAGTACATCACCACCATTCTGAACGATGCCGAGCGGCTCAAGCTCAAGCTGCAGAACCCGCTTGGCGTGGCCGACCACCTGGTTGCCCAGGTGGAGGAGATGGTGAAGAGCCAGGCGGAGGAGCTGAAAGATGACCGCGAGACCGCCACGGCGATCGACGCGGCCGTCGCCGGTTACGAGCGCGAGCTGCGCAACGAGCTGCCACCCCGGCTGGCCGAGGTGGAAAACATCCTCCAAAAGCTCGAAATGCGCGGATTAGATTTCTTCGACAACACGCTGCGGATCACCAACATCCACCACCTGGTGCGCGGCGACAGGGTGCGCGCCCAGTTCGAGGAGCAGGTTTTGGCCGACGTGCCCAGGCAGATCGAGGACCAGGTGCAGCGGCTGATCGACTGGCTGGTGGACAAGGACCTGCACGAGTGGCAGCAGGTGATGGCCTATCTGCAGCGCCGCCAGGCGCTCAACATCCAGCACGTCGTCGGCACCGGCGGCAGCCCGCAGTCCAACCGCCGCCGCGAGTTGATCGACACGGTGGGAAAAAGCGCCCACTCGATCGTCGAGAGTTACGACCGCGTGCGCGAGGCCAGCGAGCTGGCCGCCAACGTCGAGACCGCCGTGGCCCAGACCGCCCTCTTCGAGGTGGGCGCGGTGGGGCTGGGCACGCTGGTCACCACGGCGGTGCTTTCGTCTGCGCTGGATATCACCGGCCTGGTGGCGGCAGGGGTGCTGGCAGTGGTCGGCTTTTTCGTCATCCCCTACAAGCGCAAACAGGCCAAGGAGAGCTTTAAGGAGAAGATGGTCGCCATGCGCACTACCCTGCTGCGCACCCTGACAGACGCCTTCACGAAAGAAGCGGGCGAGGCGGTTGCCCGGCTCAGGGAAAATGTTGCGCCGTACACCCGCTACGTGCAATTCGAGCAGGAGCGCATCGACAGGATGGAGGCAACCCTCGGCGGATTGCGCCAGGACCTCTCGGCGCTGCGCGCCCGCATCGAGGCTGTGGTCGGTGAGCGCTGACCCCGGCGCCCCCACGCCACACGCAGACGTCAACGCCATCCTGCGCGCACTGCAGGCGGGAGTGCAGGATGTGCTGGGCGCGCGCCTGGTCGGGATGTACCTGGACGGCTCTTTGGCAAGCGGGGGGTTCGACCAGGCCAGCGACATCGATTTCGTCGTGGTCACCGACGAGGACGTCTCTGCGGAGCTCTTTGAGGCGCTGCGGGCGATGCACGATCGCATCGCTTCCCTCGACTCGCCCTGGGCCATCGAATTGGAGGGCTCGTATCTCTCGCGCCGGGCGCTGCGCCGCTACGACCCGGCCAACCGTCCGTTCCCGAACATCGAGCGCGGCGAAGGGGAGCGGCTGAAGTGGGTGGAAGATGAGCCGATTTGGAACGTTCACCGCCACATCTTGCGTGAGCGCGGCATCGTCCTCTTGGGCCCCCATCCTGAAAGCCTGGTGGACCCCGTCTCGCCGGGTGCGCTGCGCGATGCGATGGGCTCGACTTTGCAATCTTGGGGGGCGAATTTCCTGGAGCACCCGGAGGCTATCCGCACGCGGGGGTACCAGTCATACATCGTGCTCACGCTTTGCCGCATTCTTTACACGCTCGAGACGGGAACCCTGACCTCCAAGCTCGATTCGATGAACTGGGCGAGAGAAAGCGCCGGCGAGCGCTGGCAGGGCTTGATCGAGCGCGCCTGGGAGTCGCGCAGTCTGCCGCAACGCCCGGCGGAGGCGGACGAAATCCACCGGACGCTGGAGTTTATCCGTTATGTCATGGCGCGCGCATCCGTGGATGGACCCTTTATGGCTGCAAAGCCGGCTGGCAGGTCGTTGGCCGAAAACAAATAAGCTGCATGTCATTCTGAAGGAGCGAAGCGACTGAAGAATCTCGTTCGGTGCCGCGGCTCAACCGCTTTTCACAATCGGCCACTGCGGCTGCGCGCAGCGCTGGTGTGCATCGCTTCGCTCAGCACGACAGAATGGCGTTCGTCCGCTTTCTTTTGACGATTTACCTGGCAACGCGGCTTTTGCTCGAGAAGAACCGGACAGTGAGAATTGCCAGGGGAGGGGAATCGCATGAAAAGGTTAGCGATCGTTTTGATCTTTGTGATCCTGTTGGCGGTTGCCTGTGAAGAGATGCCCATCGGTTCGCCAGGTGACCAAACCCCCACCGTGACCCGCGAAGGGGCCGTGTTCTATGCCAAAGCGCAAGTGTATGAGGGGCAAGGATACAGCTTCACCGTCCCCGCGGGGTGGTGGCTGGACCAGCCAGGGGGAGAGTATTTCGACCTGCGGATGGACGAAGTCGTCTCAATCCATACCGCCGCAAAGCCGGGCAAGTCCAAGGCGTTCTTCAGCGTGGCGACCGCTCCGCTGGCGGGGGGCGCCGACCTCGAAGCCCGCTTCAACCAGGGCTATCTCGATTTGAAAGGCTCAGCGATCGAAGAGGCTGAGTCGCAGCCGTTCGAGCGCGGTAACCTTGCCGGATTTGAAATTACCTACAAGCGTCCGTGGGGCGAGCCGTGGTGGCAGTTTCGGGACGTGTGGCTCGAAAAGGACGGCGTGGTTTACCTGCTCTCGTTCCGCGCCTATCCGACCAGCTTCGCGGACTACACCGAGACCTTCGATACGGTCCTCGACAGCTTCCAGTTGACCCCATGAGCTAAGCCCAATTCCCTCTTGACAGGGGTGGAATCTGCGTTATAATGAGTGAGTGGTCAGTCATTATAGAACCGGGAGGTGTGTGGATGGTCCGTGAGCTTAGCCCTGACAAGCGGGAGAAATTGATGAGCACTGCCCTGCGCTTGTTTGCCGCGCAAGGCGTGCAGAACACCCCGACCGCGCAAATTGCCCGCGAAGCGGGCACGGCGGCCGGCACGCTGTTCCTGTACTTCCCGACCAAGCAAGACCTGGTCCACGCCCTGGTTTTCAAAATCGGCCAGGAGTCGGCCGAATATATCCGCCCCCGCGTGGAGCCGTCCCTGCCGGCCGAGGAAACTTTCTATGCCATCTGGAACGGCCTGGTGAGCTGGTTTCTGGCCAACCTGGAAGCGTACGCCTACGTCCAGCAGGTGCGCGAGGCGCGCATCGTTTCGGAGGACGTCGCGCAGGCGACCGGGCAATTCCTGGAATACTTTCCCGCCGCGTACCACAAGGGTCTCCAGAGCGGGACGATCAAACCCTATCCGCTGGAGCTGGTGGGCGAAGTGTTCTACTGCGACATCGTCGCCGTGATGAACATCCTCAGGCGGCAGCCCGAGCGGGAAAGGCGGGACGAGATGATCCGGAACGGTTTTGATATTTTCTGGGACGGCATCCGGCGCTAAGACCGCCGGTTTTCGCCGGGCGATCCTGCGCCCGGTACATGATCAATCAACGAAGGAATTTCAAATGAACGCCACTTTATCCCGTTTTTGGATACCGGGTATCCTGTTCGTGCTGGTTTTTGCTTTCGGCTACGGGTTGAGCCGCCTGGCGAAACCCTACCCGATGCTGTGGATCACGGTTCACAAGCTGATCGGCCTGGGCGCGCTGGTCTACCTGATCGTAACGCTCAGCCGGGCGCATCGCGCGAATCCGTTGAGCCCGCTCTCGCTGGCGCTCGCCGCGGTCGCGGGGGTGTTCTTCGTCGCGACCATTGTGACCGGCGGGCTGGTGAGCATCGAGAAACCGCTGCCGGCGTTTGTGGGGGTGTTGCACAAGCTGACGCCGTACCTCACCCTGGCTTCCACCGCTGCGACCCTGTGGCTCGTGGCGGGCTGAGCGCGTGCAAAGGCTGGAGGGCGGCGCTCAGCGTTTGCCCATCGCGTTGAGCGCCTGCAGAAAGGATTCGACCACGATCTGGGTGGACTGGTTGCGGTGAGAGGAGCTGCCCATGCCGCTGGCCGCCGCAAAGGCCTGGACAAGAGCCTGCATGCCGCTCTGGCCTTCTTGCCGGGCCTGCAGGAACGCCATCCCGCCAGCGAGAAGGTCCTGCAGGTCGATGCTGCCGCTTTGCTGCGCGTTCGAACCGCCGCCCTGCCCGCCCATCCCGCCGAGCAGCGCTCCCAGCAGGTCTTCTCCACCTGTCGAAGCCGCCGGCTGGCTTGGGGCGCCCTGACCGCCTATCTCGCCGAGCAGAGCGCCAAGCATGTCGTTGCCACCGGCAGCCGGCTGGCTGGAGGTGCCTTGTCCGCCCATCATCCCGCCGAGCAGCGTGCTGAGCATGTCGCCGCCCGACGACTCGCCGGCGGACGAGCTGCCGATCAAGGTTTGTAGCAGTTGCAGTGCCCCCTGGGCATCTACGCTCTTGCCTTTGAACTGCCGGGCGGCCTGGTCCAGGTTTTGGGAGTACAGTTTTCCCGACCCGCTGTGGGAGCTTTTTGCCAGAGTCTTTGCCGCGTAAGACAGGGCGGCGCTGTCGGAGCTGTTCTTCTTCTTCTCCAGCGCCTGGGTGATGGTCTGGAACGTCTCCACCATGTTGCTGCCGTGGTCGTGATTGTAGGTGTCGCTTTGATCCAGAGCCTGTTGTGATTCGGCCAGCGAACGGGTGACCGCCTGGAAAATTCCTGCCATATCGACGCTTTTTTGGGGCATGAAACCGTCCTTTGAAGGGGTCGGGTAGGGTTGCCCTGACTCCGGGCAACCAACGACCTCTTCTTCCACATTATTATACAAAAGATGTAGCTGCTCAGCGGGTGGAGGAGCCTCTTGCGCCTCTGGCTGAGTGGTCAGTCAGGCTGGTTTTGATGGGTTATTTTGGGGCTTCGGCCCCAAAATAACCCATCAAACTACATTTACCACAGCACTGAGAAGTTACCAAAAGATAAGAGAAGGGAGCTTGATTTCGCTATTAATTGGAGTATTATGATATTAATAATCACAGTTTTCTGCCGGTCGTCACCTCCCGCTTGGGTTCTTGAGAGGCGTATCCTCCGGCAGCGACACACCAATCAGAAAGGTGGATGCCCAATATGTACCTGCTGCACATCGAACATCCGGTTCTCAACTATGAAGGCTGGAAACAGACCTTCGACAGCGACCCGGTAGGCCGCAAGAAAATGGGGGTGCGCCGCTATCGCATCTTGCGCGCGCTCAACGACCCAAATCACGTGACGATCGACCTGGAATTTGACACGGCCGGTCAGGCTGAGGCGTTGCTGGCAGCCCTGCGCGTGGCGTGGGGGCGCGTGGAGGGCACGGTCATGATGAACCCCCAGGCGCGCATCTCCGAGTCTGTGGAGGTCGCGGAGCTGTAAGCGAGCCTCGCGGGCTGCAATGACGGTTCGAATCACCCTCCACCGGAGGGTGTTTTTGTATATAAATTGCAATCCAGTAGCGGTTCATTTCTGATCGTCTTGTGCTATCCTATTACCGAACCAGCTCGATGAGGCAAGCTTCTGTTCATGCAGATCCATCCGATAGCCGGATTCCTGTTGCTGTGCGGCGTGATGACTTTCGCGATCGCCGTGTATGCCTGGCGCCGCCGCTCCACCAATGGCGCGCGCCAGTTTTCCATCTTCATGGCTTCGCTCTCGCTGTACATTCTCGGCTACGGCATGGAGCTGTGCAGCCCGGACCTGCGCAGCATGCTCCTGTGGAACCGCATCCAATATGTTGGCATCCTTACCTTTCCGACGCTGTACCTGATCTTCATCTTGCAGTACACCGGGCTTGGGCGATGGCTGGTCCCGCGAAATGTCCTCCTGCTCTTTGTCCTTCCGGCAATATTATTGGCGGTTAAATTCATGGATGGCGACCTGCGCCTGATCTATTCCTCCGTTGCGGTGGAGACGAGCGGCTTCATCCCCATGCTGTCCTTTGAGCGCGGCCCGTTGTATCCGGCCATCGCTGCGTTTAACCTGTTGGTCGTCACGCTGGCCAACTATTTCATCCTGCGAAAAAGGCGCTTCGCCTCAGCCCTTTACCGCCAGCAGACCGCCATCATGTTGGCGGTTGGGGCGATCATTTACCTGGTTTACCTCTTTTACCTGAGCGGAATCACCCTCCTGCCGGGTTTGCAACACCTGGATTTGAATCCGTTCGTGTTCACAGTGTGGGGCAGCGCGATCGGCGTGGCGATTTTCCGTTATCGCCTGTTCGACCTGGCTCCCGTAGCCCGCGACGCGCTGATCGAGATCCTCTCCGACGGCGTAATCGTGCTGGATGCCCAGGGGCGGGTGGTGGACGCTAACCCCGGCTCGTTTTCCATCTTTGGCTGGCGCGCGCCGCCGGTGGGCCGCCCGGCCGGGCAGGCCCTGGAAGGCTGGCTCACCATGGAAACGCTGGCCGCGATCGACCTTTCGACCAAACTCGAAGCCGTCCGCGAAGTCGCGGGCAGGATGCGCGATTACGAGGTGACGGTTACGGCGCTGACCGAAAAGCGCGGGCAGAAGGTCGGCTGGCTGGTCGTGGTGCACGACATCTCCGATCGTAAAGAAAATGAGCGCAAGCTGCAAGAGCTCTCCCTGGTGGACGACCTGACCGGTTTAACCAATCGCAGAGGGTTCAAACTGCTGGCGGGACAATTGGTGGGCATGGCGAACCGGATGAAGCTCAACGCGGTCCTGTTGTACATCGACCTGGACGGCTTGAAATGGATCAACGACCACCTGGGACATGCCACGGGAGACCAGGCGTTGATCGAAATGGCGTCCATTTTGAAAACCACCTTCCGCGCTTCGGACATCGTGGTGCGCTACGGCGGAGATGAGTTCGTCATCCTGGCGATTGAAACGGCGGAGAACACCGGCGCGATCATGCTGGCACGGCTCGAGGAACAGACCCGCCTGCAGCATCGCGCCGACAGCGGGTACAGCCTGTCGTTCAGCGTGGGCACGGCCCATTACGACTGGCAGGAGCCGCAGACGATCGAGGTCTTGCTGGGAGAAGCCGACCGGGCCATGTATGAGGACAAGCAGCGCAAAAAGGAAAAGGCGGTTTGACAATCCTGCCGTATCGTTGATAATAAGAGTGCGCGAATTATCCGTTTGAGCCGCATTTCCCATGATTTGTACAACAACCAGTTTTCTTGATCCATCGTGACTGCTCAGCCAGAGGAGCATTGATTTCTCCTCTATCCGCTGAGCAGATACGAGAAATTGAGACACAATTGGGTTCGACAGGTCAGGTGAGCAATGAACCAGAAGCGCAAGGCGGTTTCTCCAGGCGTCGTCGCGACGATGGTGCTGATCGTGGTGGTCGAGCCGTTGCTGCCGTTGCTGATCACCCGGCGCTGGGATTGGTGGGAAGCCTGGGTGTACGCGCTGATCTGCATTCTGGGCTTTGCCCTCAGCCGGGCGCTGGCTGCGCGGCGGCACCCGGATTTGCTTGCGGAACGAGCTCGCTTTCTGCAGCAACCGGAAGCCAAACCCTGGGATAAGTTGCTCGCGCCCCTCGTCGGACTCGGCGGGGGCCTGGTGCCGTTGGCGGCCGGCTTGGACGGGCTGTTTGGCTGGTCCAACGGCTTCGGCCTTCCGGTGAAAATTGTCGCGCTGATGGTCTTCCTCGCCGGCTATGTGCTGGCGTCGTACGCTCTGATCACCAACCGCTATTTCTCCGGGATGGTGCGCATCCAAACCGAGCGCGACCACCGCGTGGTTTCCGCGGGACCTTACCGCTGGGTGCGGCATCCTGGTTACGCCGGCTCCCTGCTGGTTTACCTCGCCACCCCGCTCTGGCTGGACTCGCTGTGGGCACTCGTTCCTGCCGCCTTATTCGGTGTGCTAATCGTCATCCGCACCCGGCTCGAGGACAGTTGCCTGCAAGCGGAGCTGGCGGGTTACCGGGAGTACGCCGGGCGGGTGCGCTACCGCCTGGTTCCGGGCGTGTGGTGAGGGGCGTTGATCACAGTCAGCTGGAGTTCAGGCAGTTGAATTCATCTGAAAGAATCATCTATCGAGAAGAGATTACTTCGCTGTGGACTGAAATGCTCTTCCTGGCGTTGGCGGCGCTCGGCTGGCTACTGTTCGCCTGGCGGGTGAGCGGTAGCGGATGGGATTTTTCCGCCGGGCTTGGGCTGGTCTTAGGTTGTGTTTTTCTGTTCTACTCGCTCAATTACCGGAAACTGCTGGTTCAACTCACGGACGAATCCTTAAAACTGACCTTCGGTATGTTCACCTGGACGATTCCCCTGGATCACATCGCATCTGCCGCACAGGATGACTCGCCAATCCTGGTGAGGTACGGGGGTGCAGGCGTCCATTTTATCTTCGCACGCGGGCGCTATCGCGTTTCGTTCAACTTCCTGGAATATCCTCGCGTGGTCGTTAATCTAAAGCGACAGCGCGGCCCGGTGAAAGCTGTGTCGTTCACCACCCGCAGGCCTGAGGCTGTCCTGAACCTGCTGCAAGAAGCCGTTGCGAGTCAGGCGCAGGCGAAAAAGGACCTTTGATTACTGGCCGTCAGGCTACTATAATATCCCCTAAATGTGATGAATCCAGTCGTATTTCGCCGGCGCGGTTAGGCCCTGCCTTCTCAGGTCTTGTGACGGTGGCAGGTAGATCTCCCAGGCCGGCTATCATATCGGTATTTCTACTGGTGGAGGAATGATGAACCAAAAAACCTGGTCTGCGGTCGACGCTTATTTTTCCGAGCGCTTGATCCCTGCCGACCCCGTGCTGGTCGAAACGCTGCGCGCGAGCGACTCGGCAGGTCTGCCGCACATTCACGTCGCGCCCAACCAGGGCAAGCTGCTGCAGTTGCTCGCCCAGCTTCAAGGGGCGCGAAAGATCCTCGAGTTCGGCACCCTGGGCGGGTACAGCACCATCTGGCTGGCCCGCGCGCTGCCGGAAGATGGGCGCATGGTCACCCTCGAAGCCGACCCCCGCCATGCCGAGGTCGCCCGGGCCAACCTGGCGCGCGCCGGTCTGGCGCACAAGGTGGACGTGCGGGTGGGCATTGCCACCCATACCTTGCCTGCCCTGGCCGAGGAAGGCATCGCGCCGTTCGATTTCATCTTCATCGATGCGGATAAACCCGGTTACCCGGCGTATCTCGAGTGGTCGCTCAAATTGGCACGCCCCGGCACCGCGATTCTCAGCGACAACGTGGTGCGCGGCGGCGCGGTGGCCGATGGCTCTAACACCGATCACGATGTGCGCGGCGTGCGGCGCTTTTTCGACCTGCTGGCGAGCCATCCGCGCCTTACGGCGACTGCCATCCAGACGGTGGGGGTCAAAGGCTACGACGGATTCTCTCTGGCGATCGTCACCGCCTGAATATCTCCGGCCAGGGGATGTATAATGAGTATACCCAGGCCGATATGAGCGAGCGCACGGCTTCACCCACCCTCCAGAAAGTCCTCACCCATTTTCACCCTTCCGCATTCCTGCTGGCTGCGCAATTGCTGTTGCTGGCCCTGTATGCGGTGTTTGATGGGCTGGAGAGCCAGCGGGCGTTGATCAGCGCGATGGGCGGGGTGATCCTGGTGCTGGTGGTGTGGGTGGTCGTCCACAGCCCGGCGACCACCTGGTTTGCCTTGATCCTGGCCGTTCCGGCGTTCGTGCTCACGCTGCTCACCGCCTTTTTCGCCAATGCGGCGCTGGTCGCCTGGTCCTCCTTGTTGTTGGCCGTGTTGTACTTCTACACCGCGGGCAGCCTGATCGCCTACATGATGGAAGATTACCAGGTGACCACCGACGAGTTGTTCGCTGCCGGGGCGACCTTTACCCTGTTTGCCTGGGGGTTTGCTTACCTCTACCTGGTTTGCCAGACCTGGGCGCCGGGCAGCTTTGCGAGCAGTTTTGCAGATGGAGAGCAGCGCACTTTTGTTGAATTGTTGTTCCTCAGCTTTGCCAACCTTTCGGCAGCGGGGCTCAGCGACATCGTCCCGGTGACCACGCTGGCGCGGGTGCTGGTGATGATCGAGCAGTTTGTCGGCGTGGGGTATATCGCCGTGGTCGTATCGCGCCTGATCGCGCTGACGATCCGGCGCAGCCGCAGAGATAAGGCCTGAGGGAGGGTTGATATGGACGGGAGGGGAGTGCTCACCAGGGTTCTGGCGGTCGCGGGAACGGTGCTGGTGTGGGTGCCGGTCGTGCTGCCGGTCGTCTTCTGGCTTGGTATTGGCATCCGGAGCGGCAATTTCACCCATTTGGACTTCATGATCCCCGCCGAGATTTTCTGGGTGGTGCTGGTGGGGGCGGGTCTGTTGATCTGGGCGGGGCTGCGCGCCCGCTCAGGCTGGAGGTTCGTTGTTGTCAGCCTGGGCGTCGCCATTCTTTTCCTGGTCACCGTCATCGCGTTTACCGCCGTGACCGGGTTGGCCTCTGGGGCGACCGAGCCGACCCCCTTGTTGATGGGGGTGTCGTACGGTCTGTTGATCCTCTTTGACCTGGCGGTGGTGGCGACCGGTTTGGGTGGCATCTTCTTGTTGAAAAATTTGTTTACGCCTTCCCGCCCGGCCAGATAAGATCGATGGAGCCAGCGTGGCGTGGGAGGGTGACTGGAGTCAAGCCTATGGATCGTAAGCTGATCGCCCGGTATTCCGTTCGTGAAACGCTCGGTCTCGTCGTGATGGCCGTGGGGCTGTTTTGGCCGGCCGGTCGGCTGGATTGGTGGCCTGCCTGGGCGGTGCTGGGGGTGATGGCGGTCTGGATTGCGGCGACAGCCGCCGTCATCCTGCGCGCCAACCCGGCTTTGCTCGCCGAACGCCTGGGACCGCGCAAAGGGGCCAAACGCTGGGATGTTGCCATCCTGAGCGCGCTGGGATTGATTCAACTGGCGCGCTACGTGATCGCCGGGTTTGACCAGCGTTTCGGGTGGACGGGGGACTTGCCTTTGGTGGCGCAACTGGTCGCGTTGGGGTTGTGTGTCTTGGGTTACGCGCTGGTCGTGTGGGCCACGGCATCCAATGCCTATTTCTCGCAGGTCGTGCGCCTCCAGCCCGAGCGCGGGCAAACCGTGGCGACCGGCGGACCATACCGTTTCGTGCGCCACCCGGGCTACCTGGGCGCGATCCTCTACGAATTGGCGGTGCCGGTACTGCTGGAATCCTGGTGGTGCCTGGCTGCCAGCCTGGTCAACGTGTTGTTGCTCCTCGTGCGCACGGCGCTTGAGGACCGTGCGTTGCAGGTCGAGTTGGCCGGTTATGCGGATTTCACTCGCCGGGTGCGCTATCGCCTGCTGCCGGGCATCTGGTAGATGACCGGTTCTCATTTCCAGCTTGCCGATGTGTTGGATGCCCGGTACCTGCTTTATGCCAAAGGATCGCTGGAAGGTCCGTCCCGGTCTTGCGGCGCTGCTCGCTGAGCGCCGGAATCTCCTGTTGGGGCGGCGGGTGGGGCTGGTCAGCCACTCGGCGGCGGTGCTGCCCGACCTGAGCGGGATCGTCGACGGTTTGCTGGCGTCCGGTGTGAACCTGCGCGCCCTGTTTGGGGCCGAACACGGCTTCACCGGAGCGGCGCTGGATGGCGAGCAGGTGGGCAGCGCGTCCGACCCCCGCAGCGGCTTGCCGCTGTACAGCCTGTACGGCGCGACGCTCGAACCACAGCCTGCCATGCTGGACGGGCTGGACGTGCTGGTGGTCGATTTCCAGGATGCCGGCGCGCGCTTTTACACCTATCTCAGCACGCTGTACTACGTGCTGCGCGCCGCCGGGCGCGTCGGCCTGCCCGTGGTGGTACTCGACCGCCCGAACCCGATCAACGGGTTGAGCATCGAAGGGCCGCGGATCGAACCGGGCTTCGAGTCGTTCGTGGGAATCACCTCCATCCCCATCCGGCATGGTTTGACCTTCGGCGAGCTGGCGCTGTGGTTGAGCCGCGAGCGCCACCTCGACGCGCCCCTGACGGTGGTGCCCATGCAAGGCTGGCAGCGCGGGATGTGGTTCGACCAGACCGGCCTGCCGTGGGTGCTGCCTTCGCCCGCCATGCCGCGCCTTTCCACCGCGACGGTCTACCCCGGCATGTGCCTGGTCGAAGGCACCAACCTCTCGGAGGGGCGCGGGACGGCGCTGCCGTTTGAGGTGGTCGGCGCGCCCTGGCTGGATGGTCACCGGCTGGCAGAGCGCCTGAACCGGCTGGAGCTGCCGGGGGTGCGCTTCCGCCCGCACACCTTTTCCCCTGCGGCGAGCAAGTTCGCCGGGCAGGTGTGCGCCGGGGTGCAGGTGCACGTGACCGATCGCGATATCTTCGAGCCGGTGCGCTGCGGGCTGCACGTGATTGCAGCCTGCCGCGCGATGGGCGGGGAGCGTTTCACCTTTTTGCCCGGCGATCCGCCGCATTTCGACCTGCTGGCAGGGTCGGCGGAATTGCGCGCGCACCTGCTGGCGGGGGGCGCGGTGGACGAGGTGGTGGGTGCCTGGCGTGAAGAGAACAAGCATTTCGTTGCCCAGCGCGAAGCCTGCCTGCTCTACCGCTGATCTGGTTGCACGATCCGGGTTAAAATGGGTGGGTGAGGTGGAAATGACCCTGACCGGCCTGGATATTCGCCCCTACCGGGGCAGCGACGAAGTCGCGTTGCTCGCGCTGTGGAACGCGTCCATGACCCATGACCGGATCGACCCGCCGGTTTTCCACACCAAAGTCCTGCTCGACCTGAACTTCAACCCAGACGGACTGCTGGTGGCAGAAACCGAGGGGCGCCTGGTGGGCTTTGTCCTTTCGCTGGCGCGGCAGGTGCCGCAGTTCCTGGATGGTTTGCAGCCGGAGACCGCCTGGATCACCGCCTTCGGCGTGCACCCCAATTTCCGGCGGAAGGGAATCGGGCAGGCGCTGTTTGAGCGTGCCGTGGCGCGGCTGGCGGCGTTGGGCGCGCGCGAGGTGCTCATCTCGCCGTACACGCCCAACTATTTTGTGCCCGGCGTGGATGTCGCGGCCTACCCGCACACGATCGCTTTCTTGCACGCCACCGGCTGGCAGACCGTGGATGAGCCGATCTCGATGCGAGCGGAGATCACCGGCTTTCAGATCCCACCCGAGATTGAGGCGCGCGAGATCGCCCTGGCTGCCGAGGGTTACGCCGTGCGTCCGGTGGAACCGGCTGACCTGCCTGAGTTGATGGGCTTTATCGCGCACCATTTCGGCTGGGATTGGGTGCGCCACGCCCAGGATTACCTGCTGGAGCTGTTTGGCCCCGGCTCGGACCAGGTTTGCTTCCTGGTCGCTACGCACCACGGGCGGGTCGTCGGTTATTGCCAGCAGCGCCGCGAGCGGTTTGGCCCGTTTGGCGTGGACCCTTCGCTGCGCAGCAAAGGCATCGGGCGGGTGCTGCTGTTTCGCTGCCTCTCGGCGATGCTGGCGAAGGGCTTTCACGCCGCCTGGTTCCTGTGGACGGGGCGCGACGCGGCGCGGCTGTATGCCACAGCCGGTTTCAAAGAAGTGCGCCAGTTCGCGGTGATGCGCAAGTCGCTGGTGGTCTAGCGTTCATCGAAACTTAGGAGGCGGGATGGCTGAGACGAAGGCGAGTGGAGGGATCCTGGTGGTGGGGGCGCACGCGGGGGATGCGGAGAACATGGCCGCGGCGGCGGTGCTCAAGCACACGCGGGCGGGCTTTCCGGCGACAATCCTGCACCTGACGCTGGGGGAGGCCGGGCACCCGCGCATGCCGGCAGCCGAGTACGCCGAGCAGCGCAAGCGCGAGGTGGCCGAATCGGCGCGCCTGATGGGCGCGGAGGCCGTCTGGCTTAACTACCCAGATGGGCTCTTACCGGTCAACGAGGAGGTCAAATTCCAGGTCGCCGACCTGATCCGGCTGAAGAAGCCTGCCGTGATCCTCACCCATTGGAAAGGCTCGTTTCACAAGGACCACCGCGCCGCGTACGCCATCGTCGAAGATGCGCAGTTTTACGCAGCGCTGCCGGCCATCCGGCGCAGCGGTCCAGATGGCGTGGAACTGCCGGCGCATTACGCCGGCGTGCTGTATACCGAGAACTGGGAAGACATGGAAGGCTACCGCGCCGACCTGTACCTGGACGTGAGCGATGTCTGGGAAGATTACCTGGCCGTGCTGCGCTCGCACGAATTCATCCGCGGCGGGATCTCTACCTTCCGCTACCTGGATTACTATGCCGCGTTGGGCATCACGCGCGGGTGCCTGGGCGGCATGCAGCGCGCCGTGACGCTCATGGTCCCGGATGGCTCGTGGACGCGCCAGGTGGGTTATCTGCCGGGGCTGGAGCCGCCCGCCGTTGGTCGGGTATCCGGTTAGCCCGTCGGTCGCAACGAGCCGGGTCTTTCATTGATCACCGGGGGGATGATGTTGACGCCGAAAGCCCTCAACATTCCCGACAAGCGCCGGTTCGGCGACAGGGGAGAGACGTCTCTCTCGATGGAAATTTTATCGTGAATGACGGTGAACTCGTAATTGCCGTTGGGGAAGATGATGAAGCGCTGTGAGCGCGGAACGACGCCGATTCCCAATTTCCTCAGATCCAGGTGCCCGGTATTCGTCCCGCTGCGCTGCACAGTCAATTTCACCACGTGACCTTCGACGCGAATATTGCTCAGCGAGTGGCTGAGGTTTGGGATCGCGCCGCGGAAGACACGCAACAACTCGAGCATGGCGTTTTTGTCCATCGGCTGGTCGCTGAAGTCCATCAAGCGGTAATCCTCAGTTAGGTACTGGTCAACCTGTTCAAAATCTGCCGAATCCAATGCGGCGAAGTACGCTTTGACAACCTCGATGCTGTTCATGATCTTGTCTCCTGGCGGGCTGACATTGCTTCGATCTGCCAAAGCTCATTCAAATCCCATGGATCTGGCCGTGCCCTTTGGATCGAAGGTGTGATTTGCCGTCCCGTCAGCCCAACCGGAGGGCAACATTGCCTTCATCGTGAATAAAAAAAGCCGTCCATCGGGTGAGGCAGACGGCCTTGGCAGGTATCCTGTGTCACGATAGGGGAGAATAGTTGTAACTGCTCAGCGAGTGGAGGAGAAGGTATTGCACCTCTGGCTGCGTGGTTACGAATAATTTACCATTCTGATCGAATTATACCAGGGTTTAAGGGGCAGGAGAGGATGATGCATCCATCAACCCATACACTTTGGTGATTCGAGCGCCGAGGAATCCCTCCGGTCATTGAAGAGAAGACATCGAATCGCCACTGGCTTGAGCAGGTCCGAACTGTGTTATAATACGTCCATCTTATAATCAGATTTGCGTTAACTGTATGCCGCCATCCCTCATTATAAAGATGGCGGCATTTTGTTTACCTGAGTCTGCACTACCGAAAGCCGAGGAATATCTTGGAAGTAAAGCTTTATGTTGGGAATATGACGTACGAAACAACCGAGGATGAACTGCGCAATCTGTTCGCTGAGGCCGGCTCCGTGGTGACCGTGGATGTGATCAAGGATCGCGACACGCGAACTTCAAAAGGTTTTGCCTTCATCACCATGGGCAGCCAGGCAGATGCGGCCAAGGCCATCAGCATGTTCAACGGGAAAGAGCTCGGTGGACGTCCTCTCACGGTCAACACGGCCAAGCCGCGCGAAGAAAGGTCGGGCGGGGGGCGCTCTTTCAACAGTGGAAATAAGCGCAACCGCCGAAACGACCGCTATTAGAATTTTTTCTTAATCCAAGGCGAATCCCGAATTGCACCTTCGGGGTTCGTCTTGTTTAACCAGGTTTTTCGCGACCTGGCTCGTTCAGCTCGATCAAGTGCCTGGCGAAATCGTGGAAGCGCACCGCTCGCGCTCCCCGGGGTTGTTTTCTTTCGACGATCAAGGTATAGTGGAACCGTTTGTTGCCAGATCAAACGGAACCAGGCGCGAGCACGCCACTCTCAGGAGAAACCATGTCACCCAGTGTTGAAACCTTCACCCCGCCCAATACGCCCCAACCGATTGGACCGTACAACCACATCGCCAAAGTGGGGCCGTGGATCAGCATCGGCGGCACGGCGGGCGTCGACCCGGCGACGGGCCGACTGGCCGGGGTGGACGTGTATGCGCAAACTGCCCAGATCCTCGCCTCCTTCCGCGTGATGCTCGAATCGGTCGATTCGGACCTGGCGCACGTCCTTCACATCAACGTCTTCCTCAAGGACATGCGCGATTTCGAGGAGATGAACCGGGCCTATGTCGACAACATGGGCGCCCACCGTCCGGCGCGCACGGTCATTGGGGTCAACGAGCTGCCCAAGCCCGGCGTGCTGCTGACGATGAACCTGACCGCGGTGAGTAGAGGATGATCGTCCTCGAAACTCCGCGCCTGTTGCTGCGCCGCCTGCTGCCGGCGGACCTGGACGACCTGTTCGCGCTGTACCGCGACCCGGAAGTCCGGCGCTATTTCCCGGAAGGCACGCTGACCCACGCCGAAACCAGGGAGGAGCTGGAGTGGTTTCTTCACGGACACCCCGAACACCCGGAGCTGGGGTTGTGGGCGACGATCCATAAGCCAACCGGGCGTTTCATCGGGCGGTGCGGACTGCTGCCGTGGACCATCGATGGGCAGGCGGAGGTCGAGGTGGCCTACCTGATCGCCAAAGAATTCTGGGGGCAGGGATTGGCGACCGAGGCGGCGCAGGCGATCGTGCGGTATGCTTTCGAGCAGTTGCGCTTGTCGCGCCTGATTTGCCTGATCGACCGGGACAACCTGGCTTCCATCCGCGTGGCGCAGAAAATCGGCATGTCCTTCGAAAAAGAAGGGGAGGATGATAAAGGCCCGTTCCTCCTCTATTCGCTGGAATTGCGCCCCGGTATAGGCTCATCGAGCGAGATGTCTCACCCCGCATGAGAAGACCTGCCCCAGGTGGCGACGCGCCAGGAGGAGCCCTGTGATGACCCATTCGATCGCCATGCTCGCTCTGCTGGTGCGCGATTACGACGAGGCGATTGCCTTCTTCACCCGCGTCTTGCCCTTTCGCTTGGTGGAGGATACACCGCTCGGCGGCGGCAAGCGCTGGGTGGTCGTTGCGCCTGAAGGTCGGCGCGGGGCGTCGCTGCTACTGGCGCAGGCGTCTACCCCCGAGCAAGCCGCCTACATCGGCAACCAGACCGGCGGGCGGGTTTTCCTCTTCCTGCACACCGGCGATTTTTGGGCCGATTACCGCCGCCTGCAGGGGCATGGCGTGCGATTCACCGAACAGCCGCGCGAAGAGGATTACGGCACGGTGGTGGTTTTCCTCGACCTGTACGGCAACAAGTGGGACTTGATCCAGCCGAAAGATGAGGGGCTGGCTGCCAGCCCCTCATCCTGAGCAGATCAGGCAGCCGGATCGATTGCCACCAGCGCCGGTTGGGCCCTTCTCTGCCGGGCGGTTGCCCAACGCCTGCCGAGCAAGCGGGCGGCGATCGAGGATGGGACGAGGGCGCCGAGCGCAATGAGCACGCGGTTCACCAGGCCGGGGATCACCACCGGCTTCCCCGCCAGGGCGGCTTCCAGCGTGAGGTGCGCCACCTTCCCGATATCTTGCGTGGTGACCTGACCCATCCAGCCCTGGGCCTGTATCGCCTGGATGCTCTCGCGCGTGGTGGGCAGGCCGGCCGGGCACAGTGCGGTGACGGTCGCGCCCAACCCGCGCACCTCTTCACGCAGCGCCAGCGAAAAATCCAGCAGGAAGCGCTTGGAGGCGGCATAGGTGGCCTTCGCCGGCATCGGAGAAAAAGCCGCCAGGCTGGCGACATTGACGATGCGGAAGGGCTTCAGCGGGTCGCGGAAGGCGAGCATGGCGTGGGTCATTTCGAGCGTGCCTTCGATGTTCAGCCGGAGGATGGCGCGGATGCGCCGCGGGCTTTGCTCGAGGAAGGGCCCTTCGTAGTCGATACCGGCCACGTTGAGCAGCGCCCAAAAGCGCAGGCGCTCGGACTGGATCCGCGCAAACAGCGCGTCGCGCGCGTCCGGGTCGGTCAGGTCGCCAGGCTGGGTGATTACGCTCACGCCATAGCTGCCGCGCAAGCCGGCGGCGAGTGTCTCGAGGGCGCCGGGGTTCAGGTCGGTGAGGAACAGGTGCCAGCCGCGGCTGGCGCATTCGACCGCGAAGGCTTTGCCCAGCCCGCCTGCCGCGCCGGTGATCATCACCAGGCTTTGGGAAGCATATAGATTCTCAGGCTGAGGCATGCTGCACCTCCTCCGCCAGGCCGGTCATCTGCGCCGAGAGCGCCCACAGCCGTTCGGCGGCCCGGGGGTCTTGCGCCAGGCGGCTGGGCGGTTTCGGGCGGGCGTGTTTCCAGTAACAGGCCGGCGCAGATTGCAGCGACGGCTCGGTGAGCAGGTACACGATCCCCGCAGCGGATTGCTCGGACGGGATGCCCCCGGTGCGGCGCAGCTTCCAGGCCCAGCCGGCGAATGGTGGGGTGCCCTTGAAGCCGATCTCGGTCTGCACCAGGCCGGGGTCGGCGGCGAAAGCGCGCACCGGAGACTGGGTGCCCAGGCGCCGGTTGAGTTCGGCGGTGAAGAGCACGTTGGCCAACTTGGTGCATCCGTAGGCGCGCAGCCCGTTGTAACGCCGGCGGAGCTGGATGTCATCCCAATCAAGGCGCGCGCCGTAGTGCGAGGCGGAGCTGACCGTGACGACGCGGCTCCAGGGGGCGGCCTGCAGCCAGGGCAGCAGCCGGTGGGTGAGCAGGAAAGGTGCCAGGTGGTTGACCGCCCACTGCGTTTCGAATCCGTCGGGGGTGAGCGCCAGCCAGTAGGTGAAGGTCCCGGCGTTGTTGAGCAACCCATGGAGAGCGGTCTGGCCGCGAGCGGCAAGCAGGTCGCCGGTCTGGTCTGCCAGGCGGCGCACCTCTGCCTGGACGCCGAGGTCGGTCAGCAGGTAATCTACCTGGGCCTGGGGGTACCGTTCGCGCAGGCGGTTTTGTGCAGCGAGGCAGCGCTCGGCTGAGCGACCCACGCCGATCAGGCTCGCCCCTCGGCTGGCGAGGATTTCAGCGACCGCCAGCCCAATGCCGGAGGTCGCGCCGGTGACGAGATAAGTTTGTTGCGAATATTCGGTCTGCATGGTTTCGATCCTGTCCGTTGTATGGTAAGAATTTCCATTGTGCTATAGCACCGGACTGGGTGGAAACGCATCCGCCGGAGGGTGGATTGGGGGGTGGACTCGGGGTGGAGCGGGGGTTACGAGCCGAGCAGGCCGAGCTCGCGGGCTCTGTTGAGCGCCTGGACGCGGGTCTGCGCGCCCAGCTTGCCGTAAATATTATTGATGTGCGTCTTGACCGTGCTCTGGGCGACGTGCAGCTTGAGGGCGATCTCCTGGTTGGAAAGCCCCTGGTCGACCAGTTGCAGCACCTCGAGCTCGCGGGCGCTGAGCGGCTCGACCAGCGCGGCGGGCGGCGGGGCGTTTTTCGCCGGCGGGGTCAGGTTGAGCCGCCGGCGCGCTGACTCGGGCAGGATGCGGTCGATGCGCAGCCAGTAGAGCGACAGCCCGACCAGGATGATCAGGATGGGCGCCATGACCTGGATAAAGACGCCGCCGGCGATCGCGCCGAAGACGGCGAAAAAGGTCGTCCCGCCAAGCGCCAGGCCCCAACCGATCAGGTTCCAGACCGGCGGCCAGGGCTGCTCGCGGCAGGCGAGCACCAGCCCAAACCCGATGCCGCTCACCAGTAACAGCCAGGCGTACGCCCAGGCGCTCCAATCGCCGGTGAGCACGTTGAGCAGGAAGATCACCCCGAAGGCGATGAGCAGCGCGGCGGGGATGAACAGGACCGAGGCCCAGGGCCATTTCGAGCGAGCCGGGAAGACCGCGATGACGAAGATGCCGCCGAGAAGCAGGAACACCAGCGGCAGCGCCACGTTCAGGCTGCTGTCGACAAAGATGTTCAGCGCTAAGAGGATCACCCCAATGCCAACCAGCACGAGGCTGGTGATGCGGATGGGTTTGCTGACCATAATGGAACCCCTTTTCTGGGCGCGGATCGGCGGCGCAGGCGTGACGCTTTCGCCAGAATAATTATAAAGGGGTTCTTGAGAAGGGAAACGGGTGATGACCGGGTGGATACCCGGCAGGTCATCTCTTTCTCTGCCGCGCTTTCACCTCTGCCTTTGCCAGGTTCTCTTCGACTCGGAAAGCGACGATTTTGCGGATCAGCTCGTAAGGGATGGGCTGGTCCAGGGGAAATTGCACCGAACCTTTGGCGCCCGCATAGGGGGCCAACTCGGCCTTGAATTTCTCGATCCCTGAAGGGGCGGGATAAAAGCCGATATGTTTCTTGAAGGCGGAAAAATGCACCAGGTTGCCATGCAAAGTGAAGGTGGGAATGCCGTAATTGATCGTCTCCTGGGCTTCGGGCGCTTCCTCGCGGACGATTGCGCGGATCTTTTGCAAGATCGCCCGGATATCTTCCGGGAAGGCAGCGATGAACTCGTCTATCGTAGTGGGGGTCGGCTGGCTGTTCTTCATATTCCTCCGCACGGCTTGAATTCTTATTCGTTTCGCCACAGGTAACGGTTCATCCGCGCCTGGGTGAGCTGGAAACCGATGCGTTGGTAGGTGTGGATGCCCATTTCCGAGGCGAACAGAACCGCGTAGCGATAGCCCATCGCGCGCGCTTCGAGCAGCGGCTTGAGCGTGATCGTCCCACCGATTCCCTGCCCTCTTACGGCTTCCAGCGCCCCGACCGCATAAACGCTTGCTACCCCGGCGCCGTTGAACAGCATGGTTGTCGCCACCGGCTCGCCGTGCAGCCTGCCGAGGTACATCTTCCAGGGGGTTTTGCCGATGCCAACCGCCTGTGTCGCATCGATCCATGCCTGCCCTGCCCAGTCGGGGACGCCGTATACCTCGACGAAAACCTTCTTGAAATCAACCAGCGATTCAAGATCGTCCACCGCTTCGATCGAGAAACCTGCCGGCACCTGTCCGACGGCAGCATCATTCATCGCGTGGAGGTCCGCGGCCATGCCGGGCGCGCCGGCGGCGGATTGCACCAGCCCATGTGCCAGTTGCTTCTGTTGCTCTGCCGTCGAGATCAGGCCGCGGCGCAAGAGATGGACGTGCAGATCTTGGGGTTGCGTCTGTGGGCCTGTCCACCAGAACATGTAGGGTGACTGGCGTTCGCGGAACCAGTCGATGACCGCGTCGATGGCTGCATCAACCCTGTCGGATGCCAGGCGGGTGCGCCAGGTGCCTTTGAACATCGGGTTGGTCGGGAAGGTGAGGTGGCAATGGTAACCATTGGTCTCAAGCAATTCCCCTCCCGGCAAGACCCCGGGCATTGCGCGAAATAGCTCGTAGAGATTATTCTCGACAGCGAAAGCGAGATCGCGGATAGATGCGCGGGTGATCGGAGGTATTGACCGCATGGTATCTCTCATGCAAAAGCGGCTCAAAGAAACTGCGATAATCAATATCAATAATATCATAAATAATCCCTCTACCCCATGGCGATTTGTGAGTGGATTTAGGACACGAAAACGCCGACGCGACCCACATCCTGCTCTTTTTTTTCGAGGTTCGTCAGGCTTAGCAGGTCGGGAGGGTCAAGCCATGCCGGGGAAGATACTGGCTTCCACCGGACGAGAAACACGCACAAACCTTATCCCCTGCCTTGGGGTTATTAACTGCGTCGGCGGCGTTCGCGCACGCTCGATGAATACCGCTTCCGGGAGCGATGTCATGCATTTCCTTAAGAATATTCGCCTCATTCAAGGCGGGATGGGCGTGTACGTCTCGAACTGGCGGCTGGCCAGGGCCGTGGCGATGGAGCGGCCCGGCGTCACCGCGGGCACCGTCTCGGGCACCGCGCTGGACGTGGTGCACGTGCGCCTGCTGCAACTGGGCGACCCCGGAGGTCACGTGCGGCGCGCGCTGGCGGCGTTCGACGCGCAGTTTGGGGTGGAGATCGGGCGCAAGATCGTCGAGCAGTATTTCATCGAGGGCGGCAAAGCACCCGCGGCGCGCTTCAAGAATTCGCCGATGCTCACCGTGCGCACGCCGGACGGGAGCGATGCCATCCCGCCGGTGAGCCGGCAGAGCGGCCCGGTGCAGCTCACCCTGGGGGATGAGGCGGTTGAGCTGCTCGTCGCCACGGCGTTTGCCGAGGTGTGGCTGGCGAAAGAAGGGCACGACGGGAAGGTGCTGATCAACTTCTTGCACAAGGTCGAGCTGCCGTTGATCTACGGGATGTACGGCGCGATGCTGGCCGGGGTGGATGGGATCGTGGTGGGGGCGGGCAACCCCGAAGGCTTGCCCGCGCTATGCTCCGCGCTGGCCCGGCATGAGGCGGTCGACCATGACCTGTCGGTGCTCTACCGCGAGGCGGGCGAGGTATTCACCCTGCGCTTCGACCCAATGAGAGTGGCGGGCGGGCGGCTGGCGCGCCAGCCGCTGCGGAGGCCTGCTTTCCTGGCGATCGTCTCGCTGGAGCACCTGGTGCAGGCGCTGGTCCAGAGCCAGCGTGGCGCGCCGGACGGCTTCATCATCGAGCACCACACCGCCGGCGGGCACAACGCCGGCCCGCAGGGACCGCTGCGCCTGGACGAGAAAGGCCAGCCGGTGTATGGCGTGCAAGACGAGCCCGACCTGGCAGCCATCCGCCAGGCGGGGGTGCCTTTCTGGCTGGCCGGGGGGTACGGCAGCCGCGAGCGCCTGCAACAGGCCCAGGCTGCCGGCGCGGTGGGCGTGCAGGTCGGCTCGCTCTTCGCGCTGACCGAGGAGTCGGGGATGAAATCCGCCTATCGCAACGCCATCTTCAGCGCGCTCAAGAACGGCACGGACGAAGCGGACATCGTGCGCACCACGCTCTTTTCGCCGACCGGCTTCCCCTTCAAGGTGGTGCAGATCGACGGCACGCTGGCCGACGACGCGGTGTACGACGCGCGCGCGCGGGTGTGCGATATCGGTCACCTGCAACAGCGCGGCCTGAGCAAACCGGACGAAAATGGAGAGCGCCACCTCTTCCAGCGCTGCCCGGCCGCCCCGGTTTCGGCGTTCCTCAACAAGCGCGGTTTGGAGCGCAACGCCGAAGGCCGGCGCTGCCTGTGCAATGGGCTGCTCTCGTCTGTGGGGCTGGGACAGATCGTCACCCAGGACGGCGGGCGGGTGGAAGAGCCGGCCATCGTCACCCTGGGCAACCACCTGGACGGCGTGCGGCGGCTCTCACGCAACGGGCAAAGTCCCTATTGGGCGCGCGACGTGGTGGCAGATCTCCTCGATTAAGCTACAATCAAACTGATTGTGTAATTTATATTCTCTAAAATGTGGGCTTTGCCCCACATTATATAGAAAAATTGTAACACCATCATCAAACCGGCGACGGCGGGCGCAGCGGACAGGATTCCGGCTGCGCAATTCTGGCTGTGACCGGAGACATGCAACATGCTCAAAATTCACCTCGACACCGACCTGGGCGGCGACATCGACGACCTGTGCGCGCTGGCCTTGCTGCTCCAGTGGCCCGGCGCAGAATTGGTCGGAGTGACGACCAACTCCGACGACCAGGGCCGCCGGGCCGGATACGCGCGCTACGCGCTGGGGCTGGCCGGGCAGGGCGACGTGCCGGTGGCGGCTGGAGCCGACGCGGCGCAGGGCTATTATCGCGTCTGGCCGGGGCTGCCGGACGAGGCGCTCTACTGGCCGGAGCCCGTTCCGCCCGCTCCAGGCCCGCTGGACCGGGCGCTGGACCTGCTCGCGGAGAGCATCGCGCAGGGGGCGCTCATCGCCGCGGTGGGCGCGTTCACCAACCTGGCCCTGCTGGAGGAGCGCAGTCCGGGCAGCTTGCTCCGGGCCAACCTGGTGCTGATGGGCGGCTACGTTTACCCATCGCGCCCCGGCTTCCCGGCCTGGGACCACGAGATGGACTGGAACAACCAGGTGGACGTCCCCTCGGCGCTGACCGTGCTGCAGCACTCGAACCCCACCCTGGTGCCGCTCTCGGTGACCGTCGAGACCGCCTTGCGCCGGGCCGATCTGCCAGCTCTGCGCCGGGCAGGCCCGCTGGCGCAGCTCATCGCCCGGCAGGCGGAGGCTTTCGCCGCGGAAAACTGCTACGATGCGCTTTACGGCCAGACCTGCGCCGGGCTGCCGGAGGATCTGATCAATTTCTTTCACGATCCGCTGGCTTGCGCCATCGCGCTGGGCTGGCGGGAGGGCGTGGAAGTGCGCGAGGTGCCTCTACGCACCACGATCGAAGGTGGCTGGCTGCGCCAGCGCGAGGGTGAAGGTGGCAAACTCACCCGGCTGGTGACGCGGGTGGATGGGGAGCGGTTCAACCGCCTGTGGCTCGATCGGGTCACGAGCCGCTGACCCGGCCGGTTCTTGTTCACCTGTTGCATGGGGTTTGCTCACGGAAGGTTGAAGAAGGAGTTGGAGATGGACGTTAACAGCCTGCGCTTGCTCTACGAGTACAATTACTGGGCGCGCGACCGCATCCTGAAGCAGGTGGAGAAGCTGAGCCCGGCGCAGTTCCTGGCTGCCAGCGACTACAGCCGGGGCAGCGTGCGCGACACGCTGGTGCACGTGTTGAGCGCGGAATGGGTCTGGCGGGTGCGCTGCCAGGAGGGCATCTCGCCGCCGGCGCTGCTCGACGCGGGCGAATTTGACACCTGTGCCGCTTTGACCGAACGCTGGCGCTCGGAAGAAACGCAGATGCGCGCGTACCTGGCCGACCTGACGGATGCTGCCTTGCCAGGCGTCATCCACTACCGGCGCACCGGCGGCGAAACGCAGCAGGATGTGCTCTGGCACCTGCTGGTGCACGTGGTCAACCACGGCACCGAGCACCGCAGCGTGCTGGCCGAAAGGCTGACCGGGTACGGGTTTTCCCCGGGCGATCTCGACCTGATCCATTTCGTGCGCGTGGCGAAGGGCGGTTGATGGCAGTCTTCCCGGTGATTCGATGAGGAGGGGATGATGGATGGCATGCATTGGTTACCGACCCCCTACAGTTATTCTTCGGCGGTGGTGGCGGGCGAGTTCGCTTTCCTGGGCCTGCACCGAGGGTACGGCGAGGATTTCCAGGCGCAACTGGAGGATACCTTTCGCCAACTCAGCGCCACGCTCGACAGCCTCGGGGTGGACCTCGGGCACCTGGTCAAGGTGAATGTGTGGCTCAAGCAGGTGAGCGACCTGCCCGCCATGGAAAAGGCGTTTGCCCGCTTTTTTCCCAACGATCAATTCCCGGCGCGCATGACCGCGACGACCGGGTTTATCGACGCCGATTGCCTGCTGATGATCGATGGCGTCGCATCGATGCAGGGCTCGCGGGGGGTGCTCAGCCTGCGCGAGGTGGCGGATGCCGACCTGGACATCTTTTTCAGCCAGCAGCTCGACCCGGAGGCCAACCGGATGGCGGCGTTCACCGCCAAGAATCCGTCCGACCGCGAGGCTTTTTTAGCCCACTGGGCAAAAATCTGCGCTGACCCGGGCATCACCATCCGCTCGATTCTCTTCGAGGGACGGGTGGCAGGTTACGTGTTGAACCACGGCTGGTTTGGCGACCCCGAGATCACCTACTGGCTGGGCAAGGAGTTTTGGGGGAAGGGCGTTGCCACGCGGGCGCTGGCGGCTTTCCTGCGCGTTCAGCGGCTGCGCCCGCTCTACGCCCGCGCCGCGAAAGACAATCTGGCCTCGATCCGCGTGCTGGAGAAGTGTGGTTTCACCCGCTGCGGGAAGGACAAGGGCTTTTCCAATGCGCGCGGCGAGGAGGTGGAAGAAGCCATCCTGGTCTTGCGTTGAGCGGTCCCGCTAGTACTGTGTCAAACATAAAAATCGAATATCGCGAAGGTGTTTTCGCCTGCGAAAACACCTTCGCGATATTTCATTATCAGGTTTGACACAGCACTAGAACGACAGACAGGTCTCGCCCAGTCTCCCCTTCACCGTTTCGGGCAAGGGGACGGGGGATGGGGTTCTTCAACATGGATCGCCCCGAACATTGGTTTCGGGATGATTCATGTCTGTCGTGTTGCGCTCAGCGGCTGCGCCGGACGGCGCGGTAAATTAACAAGATGATCACCGCGCCGACGAACGCCGCGATGATGTCTGCGAGTATTCCTGAGCCGATGGTGATGCCGAGCAGGCCGAACAGCCAGCCGCCAACGAATCCGCCGATGATGCCGACGATGATCGCGCCGAGCAGACCCAGCTTGACTCCTTTGACCAGGAGATCGGCCAGGAAGCCGGCAATCCCGCCGACGACGATCCAGGTTAAAATGGCAGTGAGAGTCATTTTTTTCCTCCTTATCGGATAGATTTACCCCATTCTAACACAAAATCAGTCAACAATTAACCGACCCTTGACTTGTTAGAATATTAGTTCTATACTGGGTGCATCGAAAATCCCCAGAATTTCTGCCCGTCTTGGAGGGAAGCATGAAATCCAGTTTTGGCCATCTGCAAATCAACGTCAATTCCAGCAACCTCCCGTTTTACAAGGAGTTGTTTGAGCGGTTGAGTTGGTCGGTGTTGTACGAGGACGAGAATATGCTCGGCGTGGGCGATGAAAAAGGGGGCAGCCTGTGGTTCGCCGCCCCGATGCACGCGGTTGCCAACGATTATGACGGCCCGGGGATGAACCACCTGGGCATTGCGGTGGGCGCTCAAACCGACGTGGATACAATAGTCGGCTACCTGCGCGAACGGGGCATCCCGGCGCTGTTCGAGACTCCGCGCCACCGCCCGGAATTCAGCGCAGGCGAGGGCGACACCTACTACCAGGTGATGTTCGAATCGCCGGACCGCATCCTGTTCGAGATCGTCTACACCGGGCCGAAATCGCTGTAAAATAATCTGTATGCGCATCACTCACCGGCCTTTCGACGCCTCGAGTCCCGATTTTGAGCGAATGTGGCGTTTTCTCCAGCAGGATTATGCCGACCGCCGTGACCGGTTCATCTGGCTCGATATCTTTTTCATTTTCATCGCGCTGGGGTTCGACTACCTGTACGCCGAAATCCTGGACTGGACGATGCGCCACTGGGGTCCGCGCTACAAGCGGCTGCGCGCCGAGGTGCACGAGTACCGGGCGCAGGCGCTGGTTCCATGATGAGTTGGCGGCATGAAGCCCACCCGTCCGCGGCTGCAGCGTAAATTCCAGCCTTCCGAGCCGTGCTCCTGCAACATCTGCGTCAGTTACTGCGCGCGACCGGGCTGGTGGACGGTGGAAGAGGCTAGGCTAGCCTTGCAGGCCGGCTACGGCGGCCGG
>JARKOV010000083.1 GCA_029975965.1 Anaerolinea sp.
GAACAGCTCGAGGATCTCGTCTTTCGAATAGCGGCGGGTCAATTCGGCCGCCAGGACGATCTCGCGGGCTTTTCGCTCGTAGGTGCGTTGGGCGGCTTCTTCCGGGGCTAGAAGCAGCATGCGGGCAAGCTGCTGGGTGATAGTGGATGCCCCAGAGACAACCTCGCCGGTGGTGTAGTTTTGCCAGAAGGCGCGCGCGATGGCGACCGGGTCGAAGCCGGGGTGGTTGTAATATTCCTTATCTTCGGTGGCAATGGTGGCGGCGATCAGGTAAGGTGAGATGCGCTCGAGGGGGACGTAAGTGCGGCGGCCCGCGT
Organism: Anaerolinea sp.; assembly: GCA_029975965.1. The sequence goes on from JARKOV010000083.1 coordinate 318, forward strand.
TTGGATCGAGAATTTCGTACAGCACATTGCCGTTGCGGTCGAGGATGCGCGTGGTCTCAAACTGCGAGGCTCGATCGCGCAGGCTGGATACGTCGGGCAGGGTGCGGGCGATGGAGAAGTACTGGATGACAACGAAAGTGGCGCCCGCACCGATAACGAGGATCACAACGATCAGGAACACCAGCATCAGGCGCAACAGGCAGCCAAACCCCCTCCTCCAATCGGTCGCCGGGCGCGGAGGCGCTGCGGGTGGTTGCTGGGGCGGGCGCGGCTGGTAAGCCTGAACCGGTTGCTGGGGCGGGTAGGCGACGATGCGCCGGCGCGGCGGTGTGGCGGATGGCCCGGGACGGGTGGGTTGGGTATTGCCAGAGGAGGAAGGACTCGTCGCACCTGGGTGGCGGTAAGCCGATGGCGAGACGCGGGTCGATTCAGTGTCCACTTCGTCGACGCGCCGCGGCAGGCGCTCTTCATCGGATTGGAAAACGAAGGGGGGAACGGCAGGCTGTTCGACGGGTTGTTCCACAGGCGAGGTGGGTTTGCGCACAGCGGGGGGCGTGGCGTCGGAAGGCGTCGGCACGGTGCGGTCGTCGAACGGCGAATTGCGCAACGGGTCCACGTGGGTCAGGTCGCCATACCAGCCGCCGGTCAATTCCGGCTCGCCGGTGGGATGGCGCGCGGCGGGCGCTGCGCTGGGCGGGGTGTCTTCGTCGACCGGGGTGGTCGCGGCGACGGGGGGAATGGTCGGCGCATCTCCAGAAGAAGGCTCGGTGTAGGGGTTATCGAGCGGGGGGATGAAGGCATCCTCCTCTGCCTTACCGGCTGACTCGCCGGCTTGGTCGGAGGAGATTTCATCGGCGGTCACGGGCGTTTCTGGCTGCCCGGCAAGTGTCCCTTCCGGGACGCCGGCTGCCGCCTGATCCGTCTCAGCAGGTTGGGCTTCCTCGGGGGCGGCGTCTGCAAAGAGCTCGGGCAGTTCGCTGCTGAACTGCGTTGCTTCTTCTTGGTTTTCTTTTCCTGACTCAACCAGGCGTCGCAGGCGGCGACCGGGGGTATTTTCCAGATCCGATTCTTCTGGATTGGGATCAAATGGTTTTGTCATAATCCTGGATCGATTTTAGCATAAATGAAGTGAGCAACGCAAAACAGGCCGGGAACGGCTTCTTCAGCTAAGACGGAGCACCGCCGCGAAAAGTTCCAATGAGAGGCGTGCAATAACCGTACCGGATGGCGGGAAAGATGTGAATCAGCCGGTCTCCGATTGGGCAAGCCAGGCGCGGATGGCGGCGAGGTGCTCTTCGTCGTGCCCGTAGGTGTCGGCCTGGATCCACTCCCACAGTGGGCGCTTCCTGAGCTTGGGGTTCAGGTGCGGGTCGTTCAATTCTTGCTCTGTGAATTCGGCGACGCGGCGCAAGATCTGGCGGTGAAGCCCCAGAAAATCGTTCCACGCCAGGTCCCAGGAGCGATCCTTGCCCATCTCGTACCAGCGTCGGTTGACGGCCTCCACATCCAGCTTGGGATCAAAGTGCAGCGTGGTCAGTGGGGCGCCCAGGCGAAGCTGGTAGAGCATGGTCACCAGCATGGCGCCCCAGTAATTCATGTGGACGACGACATCTTTCACCGACCACTCGCCCACGGTGCCTGAAGTCTCGCGTTTATCAGCCGGGATGGTGGTTAGCAGGTCGACCAGTTCCTGGCGGGTGGATTGAATTTTCGATAACAATTCGTCTTTCTTCATGGCGATGTCATCCCTTGGATGGTTGGCTGTCAGGGTTGGTTGGATATTCGGCCAATTCGACCTGCAGGCGGGCTCCGTTTTGCCTGCGCACCCACAGGTAGATCAAGAGCATGCCCAGCGCAACGGCCAGCAGGCTGATCGCCCCGGCTTCGGGGCCAAACGCCCCGCCGGTGATCCAATCCGGGCCTGATTGGCGGATGGCGATGATGGAAGGCCCGGCAAAATTGCCGCTGACCGGGAAGCCGTAACCGTTTCCTTGAAAGAAGTTCCAGCCAAAATGCAGACCGATTGGGATGGCCAGCTCGCCGGTCAGGATGAAGCCTAACCCAAGCAGCAGGCCGGGACCGATCAGTAACAGCGTGCTGGTGAGGGTGGCGTTTTCGTTGGCCATGTGCAGGCTGGCAAACAGCACCGACGAGACGAGGTAGGCGATCCAGACGGCCCGGCGTGGGCCCACCGAGCGCAAATTCAGGCCCTCGGCCAGGTTGAGCAGGAGGTAACCGCGCGCGACGAGCTCCTCTTGCAGGGCGACGCAGGCGTAGAGGAGCAATGCCACCCCGATTTCTTGCCAGAAAATGACCGGGTCGGGGCTGAGAAAGCCGGTAATCGATACCCAGCCGGCGGCCCATTCGATGAGAAACACCAGGCTCATCAGCAGCGCGCCGAGCACAAAGCCAAACGCCAGGTTATCCCACCAGCGGCGGTTGAGGTGAAAGCCGAACCTCTTGAAGCGACGCCGGTCGAACGAGAGGCCCGCCAGGAAGATCGCCAGCAGGATGGCCAGGGTGAGGGTGAGGCTGAGCACCGCGATCAGCACCAGCGAATCGCCCGTCCAGTTGGAGAAGAAACCCAGCAGTGCCACCTGGCTGGTGCCGACCAGGATCGCCAGCAGCAAGAAAGTGAGCACCAGGCGCCACAGCGCGCGCAGGCGCTGTTGGTCGGGATTCCAGAAGAGGCTACGGATACGCTGCATGAGGTGCTGCCTTTCCCGGAGGGCTATCCGGAAGGGAGGTTAAGACGCCTTTTCATCCGGCGGGCGCTACGGCGGTGGCGGCGAAGTGCTCGCGCTCGATGGATTGCCAGCTCTCGGCGGTGTTCAGCTCGAAGTACTTCCCGAGGAGTGGGGATGCCGCGCGGATCTCGCCGGCGATGCGATGCGCAGCGCGGCGCATCGAAAAGTGCGCCTTGGCCTCGCCGCGCAGATTGACCAGGTGCAGAGCGCTGCGCAGGTTGGTTTCAAGCAGCACGCGCCGGTTATAAGCGTTCGGCACCACGTAGCCGGCAACGTGTGGGAGCTGCTCCGCCAGGCGCAGCCAGGCGGCGTGAGCGGCGTTCATCGCGCGGCGGAAGCTATCTTCGAGACCGGCCTCGACGATGGCGCGCGGCAGCGCGTAGCCCAGGCGGGTGGTGAGCGGCTGGGCGGTCTGGGTCATCATGCGGTGGCGCTTGAGCTCGAAATATCCACCCTGGTCGATGGTCAGGTCGATGGTGTAGGCGGCAAACTCCAGCTCGCGCAGGGGGATGTCGTGCTTGCCGAGGGCGCCGAGCAAGAGGTGGGCCAGCTCTTCCCTTCCGTCTGGATCGAGCGCGCGAACGTGCTGCAAGGCTTGCGTGTAGTTGAAAGATCCGAAGCGGTACAGGGCTGCCGCCAGCACGCGCTCCTCGCCCGATGGATCGCACGAAGCCACGCTGCACCACTCCTCGCCTGGTGAGCCCGCGGGCAGCCGGCCGGCGATGTCTTCCAGGCGGCGCGCGGCGTTTTCCATGTAGGGCACCCGGTCGACATATTTGATCAGCGTGGGCAGGCGCGCTTCGGCGATGCGCTTCATCTCGTGCCCCATCTGGCGCACCTCTGCCAGGGGATGCGAGTACATCTTGCGCAGGGCGTGCTCGAGGGCGCGGGCGTTGATGGTCATACCGACATTGGCCAGCGCGGCGGCCGGGAGCAAGAAGCGCGAAACGTCGATGTAATCGGAACGGATGCGGCGATCGAAAGCGGCGTCCGATTCGCCTTCCCTTTGC
>JARKOV010000095.1 GCA_029975965.1 Anaerolinea sp.
CGGGGAATTCGCATGATCACTTTGCCCGGCAGCACCGCAGGATTGAGGATACGGGGCAGCGGAGAAGGATGGCTAGCTCCAGGCCTGACAGCAGCTGATGCCGGTTGAGGTGGCATCAGCGATTCCCATCCAGGGGCAGGGTCGCCTGGATGGAGGAGGATGCGGTGCGCATCCGGGCCGGATGGGGTCAGTTTCCTGATTTGGCGGCCATTTTGCCTGGATTGGGCCTGATCCGGGTCAGCGGCGGGTGTCGCGAATTGTCCATTATTCCGATTCGCAGCACCCCCATCACGTGATGATGGCTTGCCTGAACACGCGCGTCGCATGGTCATCGGTCTGCCAGTTCCGAACAGCTTGCATCATGACTACCGGTGAGCTGCGTGAGGGGAAAATCCAGGTCGGATGAGCTAGATGACCCCAACAGCCAGGCCCGCCTCGATGACCTCGACAATGCGATCCACATCGTAGATGCAGCCATTCCAAACACCGCCGCTCGCCTTCTGCAGGGCAGCCCACAGGCGTGAATCGTCGGGCAGTTGCTTGTGCATGTGCAGGGCTGGGTGCGGTGTTCGCTGGCTCAACAGGTGGTCGGCTTCCGGCGGGGCAAGCTCACGCCCATCCGCCGCAACCAGATTGATGCGCCCTTCCAGGGTATTGCGGTCAATCACGATGTCTATTACGTCGCCGTCGCGCAATTTGCCGATTGGACCGCCAGCCAACGCTTCGGGTCCCACGTGTCCGATGCATGCCCCAGTCGAGACGCCGCTGAAACGCCCATCGGTGATCACCGGCACGTGTTTTCCCCAGGCGATGTATTTGAGCGCGGAGGTGAGCTGATACGTTTCTTCCATGCCGGTCCCCAGGGGGCCGATGCCGATCAAGACGATTACGTTGCCAGGCTCTACCGGCGTGTCCGTCGTGCCTTTCACCGCCGCGACAGCGTCTTTTTCGCTGGTGAAGATGCGTACAGTGCCGCGCTTGCGATACACGTTGTCCGGGCTGATCACTCCAGGGTCGATCGCGGTGGCTTTGACGACGGAGCCCTGGGGCGCGATATTGCCCACTGGGAAAACCACCGTGCTGCTAAGCCCATTGGCCCGGGACTGTTCGTGGCCCATGATCACGTGGTCAGGATCGACTCCTGCCTCGGCTGCCAGCCGCTCGCGGCATAGTCGCCGACGCGAGCTTTGCGCCCACCAGTCCAGGTTCTCACCAAGCGTTTGCCCGGAAACTGTCAAAACATCCAGATGCAGCAGCCCCATTGCGCGAAGGTGAAGCATGACTTCGGGCACGGCTCCCGCGAAAAAGACCTGCACCGTCGGGTGATTGCGAGGACCGTTCGGCAGGGCGTCCACCAGGCGCGGCACGCTGCGGTTGACGGCCTGCCAATCCGCCACTGTGGGCAGGCTCAAGTGGGCCGCGTGGGCGATAGCGGGCACGTGCAGCAGCAAATTCGTGCTGCCCCCGACCGCTGCGTGGACGAGCATCGCGTTTTCCAGCGCATGCTGCGTCAAAATATCGCGCAAGCGCATGCCAGTGGCCTTCAGGTGAAGGAGGGCCAGTGCGGAACGATGCGCCACATCCAGCCAGACCGGTTCGCCCGAAGGAGCCAGCGCGCTGTGCGGCAGCGCCATACCCAACGCCTCGGCGATCACCTGGGATGTGGCGGCAGTGCCCAGAAACTGGCAGCCGCCCCCCGGAGAACCGCAAGCCCGGCATCCCATCTCGGCGGCGTAGTCCAGCGTGATCAGGCCGTGCGTAAAACGCGCGCCAATCGTCTGAACGATGGCTGTATCCTCGGCTTCTGGATCGGGCAGCGTCACCCCACCGGGCACGACAATGGCTGGCAAATCAGCCGTACCGGCGAGCGCCATCATAATCGCGGGCAACCCCTTATCGCAGGCGCCAATGCCGATGACACCCTGGCGTGTGGGCAGCGACCGGATGAGCCGGCGCATCGTTATGGCGGCATCGTTGCGGTAGGGCAGGCTGTCGAACATGCCTGGGGTGCCCTGGGTGCGCCCATCACACGGATCCGAGCAGTAGACCGAGAAGGGAATGCTGTTGTTGGCGCGCAGCGTCGCGGCGGCACGCTCGACAAGCAGGGAGATTTCCCAGTGCCCGGTATGGTAGCCCAACGCCAGCGGCGAACCATCTTCGGCGCGCAAGCCGCCTTGCGTGCTGACAATGCAGTAGTGGTCGAGTCCGACTTCCTCCGGAGGCCAACCCATTGCTACATTCTGCGTCATGCCAAACAGATTGCCGCTCGGTTCTTCGCGCAGTGCATCGGCGGTGAGAGGCAGATGCCCCTGCGGGCCTTTGCCAAACAGGCGCGTCTCCCGCACCGTGGTTTCGCTGCCCAAGATGTCGTCTGTAAGAGTCATCAAACAACCTCTACCGTGTTGATCAACGCATCCACCCCATCGATGGCGATGTGCACTGTGTCGCCTTCGTGCAGCGTGAACTCATTGGGGGGAACGATGCCTGTTCCGGTCAGCAAGACCACTCCGTCGGGAAACGCCAGACTGTGCCCAAGGTAGGCCAGAAGATCGCGCGCGCGTCGCCGGATATTGCTCGTATTGGTTTCGCCGGAAAAAACCATGTCTTTGCCACGCCGGATTTCCAGGCGGATTGCTGCCTGCGGGAAGTCTTCAACAGTCTGAAGCCGGATGCCATGTCCCAGCGCACAGGCGGCTGTATAGATCTTGGCCTGGGGCAGGTAGAGCGGATTTTCACCTTCGATGTCGCGGCTGCTCATGTCGTTGGCGGCGGACATTCCCACGATCTCCAGGGCCGGATTCATCACCAAAGCCAGTTCGGGTTCGGGCACGCTCCACGTTGCATCAGACCGGATCCCGACTTTCCCATGCAGGCCCACTACCCATTCGCCCCTGGCCTTGAAGAACAGCTCCGGACGCTTCGCACCGTACACGCGCAGGTAGATGTCGCCGCCATCGTCTGCTTCTTCCTGGCGAGCTTGCCGGCTGCGTTCGTAAGTGACGCCAGCCGCCCACACATCCTGCCTATCCACCGGGGCCAGCCAGTGAGGAGTGTCCGGCGATGGTGCGTGATCAAACGTCGCGGCAAGGTAGGTGCTTGCTGTCGTCTCAGCGCTGCTCACCAGCGCGGCCAACGCCGCCTGTGGATCGTCAACCGACGATTGCAGCCACGCGCTGATGCTGGGGATCTGCTGGCTTACATCGTATACGGTATCGCCGCGATGTACGCCGATTCTGATACCACTGCCTGGAATGAAGACACGGACAAGCCACAAGGTAGTTTGCTCACTTCCAGTTTTACACGTTACGATAGGTTATTGTAGCCGATCGGTCTTTCAAAACAAAATTGACTGAAAGATAGCAGGCGATCGGTTAACATGAGTTTCTCATACGTACACGCGCTGGTTTGAGGACACTAACATGATCTTAGGACACAATCTGATCGCGGGACAGTGGTCTGCACAAGGGACCGAAACGTTCTTCGGCGTCGATCCCCGCACAAGAGCCGAGGGCAGCGTTCGATTTTTCAATGCTACGGACGGCGAGATCGATCGGGCAGTGCGCCAGGCAGCCGAAGCCTTCAAAACGATGCGCCTGGCCACTGCGACAGCCCGCGCCGCATTTCTCGAGTCCGCTGCCGACGAGATCGAAAACCTGGGTGCGGAACTCATCGAGACGGCTGACTCTGAAACCGGCCTGGGACGGCCCCGGCTGGAAAACGAGCGGGGTCGGACCACGTCACAATTGCGCCTTTTCGCTCAGCTGCTGCGCGAAGGCTCCTTTGTCGAAGCTATCATCGATACGGCGATCCCGGACCGGAAACCAGCGCCGCGCCCCGATATTCGCCGCATGTTGTTCCCATTAGGGCCGGTGGCCGTCTTTGGGGCGAGTAATTTTCCGCTGGCCTTCAGCGTTGCCGGCGGTGATACAGCCTCGGCGTTTGCCGCCGGGTGTCCAGTCATCGTCAAGGCTCAT
>JARKOV010000131.1 GCA_029975965.1 Anaerolinea sp.
AGGCGCAGGGCGGCGTCCATCGCCATGCGCAGCACATAGGCGATATCCAGGCGGCGGGTCAGCTCGTCGTCGACATCGCGCAGCAGGCCCAGCCGCGCGATGCGCCGGTTCTGCTCGGTCTGGTTAAGCTGGCGCTCCACCGCGTAGCGAATCGAGCGGGCGAGGCTGAGCAAATCCACCTGGCCCTTGACCAGGTAATCCTGCGCCCCGGCCTTGACCGCGTCCAGGGCCAGGCGGCGATCGTCGATGGCCGTCAGCACGATAATGGGCACGTCGGAGACCAGCCGCCGCATGTCGACAAACGTGTTCTTGCCCTCCGAATCGGGCAGCGACAGATCGAGCAGCACGGCATCGAAGCTGCCTTCGCGGGTCAGCCGCCGGGCCTCCTCCATCGAAGTCGCCCGCGCCAGCTCAAAGTCCAGGCCCGATCGGGTCAGGGCGCGCGGGATGATGCGGGCGTAACCATCATCATCTTCCACCAGGAGAAGACGGAGTTGCTCGCCTTCCATGCCAGTTATCTCCGGACTCAGTCAAACCAGGGTGCACCTTCCTTAGCATACTCGCACCTATTCCCCCCACGCAACTTTTTTGGAGGACCGCCCGGCCCAAACAAACAGCGGCCCGCTTGGGCCGCCGTTCGCGCGTTCTTCAGGAGAGCTATCCCAGGCTACCCACCCGCAGGGATATCCCCGGCCAGGCCATCATCTTCCGGCAAGGCAGCCAGAATTGCGCTGGTCGCATCTCGCAGCGGCGGCAGATCATGCTCGATCGAATCCCAGACTTTTTCGAGATCGATCCGGTTGTATTGATGAATCAAAATGTCACGGAACCCGGAAATCTACCGCCAACGGATTTGAGGCTGCTGACTGGTCAGCGCCGGATCGATACGTTTCACGATCTCGCCGATCACCTCGAAACACCGGATGACACTTTCTTGCGTCTTCAGAGACGCGAAAAAAAATCATCCCGCCCGGCGGATGTGAACGCATCAATCATCTGAATGCGCTGAAGGAGATCGGTCAGATAGACCCGTTGATCTTTCATAGCGCGACCACGTCCCGCAGGATGCCGAGGCGGTATTCGTCCCGCAGAGTCCGGTCGATCGCCACGTCGACCTTGCAGCCCAGCAGATCTTCCAGGTCTTGCTTCAGGCCAATGTGATCGAGCAGCCGGTAGCCAGGCTGAAAAGTCACCAGGAAATCGACGTCACTCAAAGCACCGGCCTCGCCGCGGGCGA
>JARKOV010000137.1 GCA_029975965.1 Anaerolinea sp.
GGCCATCCTGGTGTCGTACGTGCTTTCCATACGCCTGTATCAAAACGGTGAAAACCTGGTGTGGTCCGACCTGTTCACTTTCCTGGCGGGTCAAATTTTCATCGTGGCGTTCACCCGCATGGCCGTGAATGAAGAGCGCGCCCGCAACGACGTGGAACACCTGGCGCGCGAACTCAGCGATGCCAACCAGCACCTGCGCAAATATGCGCTTCAGGTGGAAGAACTGGCCACCACGCGCGAACGCAACCGCCTGGCGCGCGAGATTCACGACGGCCTGGGGCATTACCTCACCACCATCAACATGCAAATTCAGGCGGCCAACGCCGTCATGCCCACTGACCCGCAGCGCGGCCAGCAAGCCCTGAAAATTGCCCAGAACCTGGCGCAGGAAGCCCTGGTGGATGTGCGCCGCTCGGTGGCCGCCCTGCGCGCCTCGCCCGAAGAAGATTTGCCGTTGAACGAGCAACTGGACAAAATTGCCGAACACTGCCGCCTGATGGGTGTGGACCCCCACCTGGAAACGCTGGGCAACCCGCGCCTGCTGCCACCCCCCGCCCAGCACACCCTCTACCGCGCCGCCCAGGAGGGCATCAACAACACCTTGAAGCACGCCCACGCCAGTCATATCTGGATATCTTTTGACTACACGCAAAATGACCGCGTGTATTTAAGCATCCGCGACAACGGCCTGGGACAGGTTGATTTCAAAGAGGGGTTTGGCCTGCTGGGCGTGAAAGAGCGCGTGCACCTGCTGGGCGGCAAATTCAACGCCAGCTCGGTTGATGGGCAGGGTTTCACCCTGGAGGTTGAGATTCCGCTATGACGCCGCCCATTCGCATTCTGAGTGTTGACGACCATTCGCTGTTTCGCGCCGGGCTGCACACCCTGCTCGACGTGCAGCCCGAGTTTGAGGTGGTGGGCGAAGCCGAAAACGGCGAAGAAGCCCTGCGCCTGGCCGTCCAACTTCAACCCGCCGTGGTGCTGATGGATTTACGCATGCCGGTGATGGACGGCGCCGCCGCCACCCGCCACCTGCACGAACTGCTGCCCGGCTGCCACGTGCTGGTGCTGACCACCTTTGACGATGACGAAGACGTTTTCGAAGGGCTGCGCGCCGGCGCGGTGGGTTACCTGTTAAAAGACGCTTCTTCCGACAAGTTGTTTGAAGCCATCCGCAGCGCCGCGCGCGGCGAATACTTCCTGCAGCCCTCCATCACCTCCAAGGTGATGGCTGAGTTTGCCCGCCTGTCGCGCGAAGCGCGCCGCCAGCCGGAGGGATTGCTGGAACCGCTTTCAGAACGCGAGATGGATATTTTGC
>JARKOV010000161.1 GCA_029975965.1 Anaerolinea sp.
AGTCTCAAACAAGAGGAGGAGGGTGTCCTGGTAGAGCCCGCGCAGGGGGTGTGACTCGAGCTCGACAGGCATGTGAAAGTCTTCCGGACCCCATTTCTGGTAACGGGTGGATTTTTCGGTGTAGGAGGCCAGGCGGTTCGACTCGAGGCATTCCACGGCCAGGCGAGAAATGTTCTCGACGGCGATGTGCAACATGGCGTGCTCGGCCACCGATGCGTGCCCGTAACCGACCACCCACTTCTCGTGAAATTCGGCGCTCTTTTCGTCGGTCAATTCGGCGGCGATCTGGCGGAAAGATTGCGGAGAACGCGAGGTCTTCGCAAAGGCCACCGCGATGGTCTCGGGCGGCAGGTCCATCGGATCGAGCAGGTAGATGTCCAGTTTAGGGCTCATGCTGCAGTACCTCTCTGGCGGTGCGAATGTCGGTGTGGATCTGTTCGACCAGCGCCTCGATAGAGGAAAAACGCTGCTCGGCGCGCAGGCGCTGGAGGAATTCCAGCCGGAGGGTCTGACCGTACAGGTCGTGGTTGAAATCCAGCAGGTGGGCTTCGACGCGGGGAAGGGGCGGGAGTGTTCCGAAGGTGGGTCGCACACCGATATTGGTGACGGCGGCAACGCGCTGCCCGCCCAGCAAGGCCCACCCGGCATAGACACCGTTGGCGGGGAGAATTTTCTGCGGCCAGATGTCGATATTAGCGGTAGGGATTCCGATGGTGCGTCCGCGCGCGTCACCGTGCACGACCGGCCCGCCCACCTGGTAAGGTCGCCCCAGCAATTGGGCGGCCTCACGCACCTGCCCTTCGGCCAGCAACGCGCGCACCTGGCTGGATGATACCACGCGCCCGTCGATGCGGACCGGTTGGAGGGAGTGCACGGTGTAGCCTAGCGCTTCACCCAGTTGCTGCAACGCCGCCAGGTCGCCTTCGCGGTTGCGCCCCAGGGCGAAATCGCTGCCCGCCCAGAGCTGCCTTATCCCCAGGTGTTGCGAGAGCATCTCCATGAACCGGAGGGCGCTTAACGTGGACATCTCCCGGGTAAACTCGAGGGTGACGACCGTATCGATGCCGGTTTCAGCCAGCAGCTCTGCGCGTTCATCCGGCAAAGTCAGGTAGTGCGGGGTTTCCAGGCCGCGCAACACCACGGCCGGATGGGGGAAGAAGGTGACCACCACGGCCGGCAAACCGGCGTCATGCGCGCCTGCGGCCATTTGCGATAACACCGCCCGGTGGCCGGCGTGAACGCCGTCGAAGGTGCCCACGCTGACCCACGAGCCTGGGATGTGAACGTCGTCTATCAGGCGATAATGCTGCATTCGGTTTCCACACCGCTCGAGGTTCGCATCCTGGTATTATACCGGATGGCGGTAGGATTTAAAATCGGGAGATTCGAGGAATTTACCGGGAGGAAGAGAGATTGCTGCACCGCCGGACATGTCATCGCGAGGGCGCGAAGCGCCCGTGGCGATCTCTCTTTCTGGATGTGGGAGGAGGAGAGATTGCTTCGCCCGAAGCGGGCTCGCAATGACGGGCGGTCAAGAGGAGCGCAGTGGAACGATACCGTCCAGTCAAGAAAAGGATGGTTTGATCTATTTTCTATAACATGTGGGCAGAGCCCACATGTTATAGAAAATTTATAACACAATCAAGAAAAGAAAACCTTTTTGGGCTGCCATTCGTGGCTGGCGGGGTCGTACTCCAGCAGGGCCACCAGCTCGCCCATCTGGCTGATGCCGCGCGCCAACTGCTGGCTGCCCTCTTCCGCCGGGATGCGGTGACCGTGACGGATGGCGTCCACCTGTTCTTCGGTGAGGTCCACAGAGGGCCAATCGGAGAGGGCTTCGGCGGCTGGTATCAAATACTGGTACCAGTTGCCCTCCTGGAAAGCATCTTTGAGCCTGCGCAGCGGGACGGCGTCGCGCAGGGTGAAGCGCCCGCTCTTGGTGCGGCGCAAGCCGACCAGGTGCGCCCCGCAGCCCAACGCCTGGCCCAGGTCATGGGCGAGCGAGCGCACGTAGGTGCCCGACGAGCAATACACGTCGATCACTGCTTCCGGCGGCGCCCATTCCAGCAATTCGAGGCTGTAAACGGTGATTTTTCGCGGCATGAGGTCCACTTCTTCGCCTTCGCGGGCCATCTCGTAGGCTTTGCGCCCTTTCACCTTGACGGCTGAATACGGCGGTGGAACCTGTTCGATTTCGCCGATAAAGTTTTGCAGTTGGTCCTCGAACATCTCCTCGGTGACGTGTTCGACCGGGCGAGAGCTCATCACCTTGCCGTCGGCGTCGTACGTGTCGGTGGTTGCCCCCAGGTGCAAGATGGCCTGGTATCGCTTGTCTGAGGCAGATACATATTCGCTCAGGCGAACCGCAGGGCCGATCAAAATGACCAGCACACCCGAAGCACGCGGGTCCAACGTGCCGGTGTGGCCGGCGCGCCGGATGTTGGTGCCTTTGCGGATCACTTGCACCACGTCGTGACTGGTCATACCGACGGGTTTATCCACAACCAGCACCCCAGAAATTGCATTTCTGACGTCTACCTGGCTGTCACTCATATGAACTTCAACTCCCCAAGCGCGGCCCATGCCGCTGATTTTTCCATTAAGATGTTAAGAGGTGAATTCACCTCAACCTGTCCGAGTGTATTGTACCAAATCCAAGGCGCGCCGTGCGATCGCGACCGCGCACGCCAGATTTTTCTATGTAAACCACATGTGCCGAAAATCAAAGCAATTCGGGATTCCCCGCTTTGCAACGTACCAGGTAAGCGCGCGTCTCTTTCAACACCAATTCTCTGACATCTTCTATAGTACCGGAAATTTCGGCTCCAGACGCAGCCGGATGCCCTCCACCGCCAAATTGCACTGCCAGCGGTGCGATATCCAGGCCTGGGCGGGCTCGCCAGCTCACTTTCACCTTGTTGTCGCGCTGCTCATTGAAGAGCACCACGACCTCGCTCTCGGTAGAAGTCAAGAAGTTGACCAGGTCGGCGTCGTCGTTGCCGTTGTAGCCCACGGCGCGCCGGTCGGCGAGCAGCAAGGTGGTCCAGATGAGGCCGTCTTCGCGTTGGAGACGCTCAAGGCCAAAGCCCCAATAGCGGGTGGCCTCGAACGATTTTGAGACCAGCCCGGCGCGATACAGTTCCGGCAGGTCGGCGCCGGCTTCCATCAACATGGCGGCCAGCCGCAGGGCGGCGGGGGTCATGTTGGAGGTGCGAAACCCAATGGTGTCGGTGAGGATGCCGCTGAGCAAGCCCGCGGCGGCCCCTGGCGGAATGGGAAAACCCCAGCGGGGCAAGCGCTCGGCCAGGATGGCGCTGGTGGCGACCGCGTCGAGGTCAACCAGGTTGACCCGCGCGAAGTTGAGGTTGGTGGTGTGGTGGTCGATGTTCAGGTCGGGAACACGATCGCCGAGGATGCCGCCGGTGCGTAAAAGGTCGGAGCAATCCAGCACGACGACCAAATCGTAGTCGCCCTGCGGGTTGGAGATGACCTGGCGGCTGCCGGGCAGGTGGCGCAGGCTGGCAGGCACTGCGTCGGCGAGCGCCATATCGATGACCTTCCCCGCCTGTTGCAGCGATTGACCCAGCCCAAGCAGTGATCCGATGGCGTCGCCGTCGGGGCGGATGTGCGCAACCGCCAGGATGCGCGTCGCGGCGCGCAACATGCCGGCGATCTGCCGGTCGAGCGGGTCAATCTTGCGGCTCATCACCTTCCTCAGGCGATACGGGTGGCGCGTCCTCTTGCAGCGAAGCGAGCAGGCGCTCGATGTGGTCGGCGCGCTCCGGGGTCGGATCCCAGTGGAAACGCAGGCCGGGGAAGGTGCGCAGCTCGATGCGCGCCGCAAGCTGGCTGCGCAGGAAACCGCTGGCGTGGCGCAGCCCGTTGAGCACCTCTTTACTGCGCGAACGGCCTTCCACCGCCGAGACAAAGACGTCGGCGTAGGTCAACTCGCGATCCACGGTCACATCGGTGATGTAGATTCCCAGCAGGCGCGGGTCCTGCACTTCCCTGACCAGCATCTCCGAAAGGTCTTCTTTGATCCGGTCAGCGATGCGCTTTAAACGGATTTTCGAAGGCATACGGTCACTTTCTACGCTTTCTCGATCACCACGCACTCGAGCACGTCGCCCGGCGCGAAGTCGTTGAAGCCGCGCAAGGCCACGCCGCATTCGAAGCCGGTGCGCACTTCGCGCACGTCTTCCTTGAGGTGCTTGAGGGAGGACATTTCGCCCTCGAACAGCTTCTTGTCGCCCCGCATGACGCGGATGCGCCCGTTGCGGCGCAGCTCGCCCTGGGTGACTTTGCAGCCGGCGATGTTGCCGACGCGGGAAATGGAGAAGACGATCTGGACTTCGGCTTTGCCGATGAGCACTTCTCTCGTCTCTGGAGCAAGCATGCCTTTGAGGGCTTTCTCGATATCTTCGAGGAGGCGATAAATGATTTCGTACAGGCGAATGGAGACGCCCTCGGCTTCGGCCATGCGGCGCGTGGCGGGATCAGCGGTGACGTTGAAGCCCAGGATGATCGCCTTAGATGCAGAGGCGAGCATCACATCCGACTCGGACACGTTGCCAGTCTCGGCGTAGATGATGTTGACGTTGATCTCGCTCTTCTTGAGGTCGTTGACCGAGTTGATGATCGGCTCGAGCGAACCTTGAACGTCGGCTTTGAGCACCAGGCGCAGCTCACGCTCTTCGCCGGCCTGAACTTTCGAGAAGAGCTCCTCCAGGCTGGCCTTGGGAGCGCGGTCGGCATGGGCGTGGTCCTTCAATTTGCGCGCTTCGACCGCGGCGCGCGCTTCGCGGTCGGAGGGGTACACGGAGAAAATTTCACCCACCCCCGGGACCTCGTTGAGACCCATCACCTGAACCGGCGTGGAGGGCCCGGCGCTGCGAATTTTGCGCCCGCGGAAATCGAACAGCGCGCGCAGCTTGCCGTGGGCGGTCCCGGCGACGATCACATCCCCGGTATCGAGGGTGCCGTTTTGCACCAACAGCGTCGCGACGACGCCCTTGGCGCGATCCACCTGAGCTTCGACCACGGTGCCGATGACGGTTCCCTTGGGGTTGGCGCGGATGTCGGCGGTCTCAGCGGTGAGCAGAATGGCTTCCATCAGGTCTTCGAGGCCGAGTTTTTGCTTGGCTGAAACCGGCACGACCAGCGTGTTGCCGTCCCACTCGTCTGGGACCAGGCCGAGGTCGGCGAGCTGGCGCTTGACGTAATCGGGGTTGGCGTCGGCTTTGTCGATCTTATTGAGCGCGACGACGATAGGCACCCGGGCGGCCCTGGCGTGCGCGATGGCTTCGCGTGTCTGCGGCATCACGCCATCGTCCGCGGCGACCACCAGAATGACGATATCCGCGCCTTGAGCGCCTCGGGCGCGCATGGCGGTGAAGGCGGCGTGTCCGGGGGTGTCTAAAAAGGTGATCAAGCGGTTTTTGTGCTCGACCTGGTAAGCGCCGATGTGCTGGGTAATTCCCCCGGCTTCGCCGGCGGCGATATCGGTGTGGCGGATGGCATCCAATAAGGTGGTTTTACCATGGTCGACGTGCCCGAGGATGGTGACCACCGGAGGGCGCTGGACCAGGTTGGCGTTTGACTCGTTGGCAATCATCTGCCGCCAGAGTGGGATTTCGCCGCTTTCGACTTCTTTTTCTTCCTGGATGGTCTCCTGGGTGACGTCAAAGCCCAGTTCGGCGGCTACGATCGCCGCGGTATCGAAATCAATCTGTTGATTGATGTTGGCCATCACCCCGTTCGACATCAGGATCTTGATCACCTGGATGGGGCTGGCTTCCATGCGCTGGGCCAGGTCGCGCACGGTTAAATTGACGGGGAGCTCAATCTTTTTTGACCCATTATCACTCATATCCACCTCCTGCACGCAGATCCGTCAAACAGGCCTGATCAGGGTGTCTGGCGGGAGAACGAGCGGACGGGGAGCGCCGCGCGGGTTGAGCGATGTGGGTCAGAGGATCAAGCTCTCATGGTTACCTTAGGTTTGATCCACAGTTTCTCGCTCGGACGCGGAGGGTTGGCTTGTGGGCAGGTCTTCGGCGGGCAACCCGGCCATGTAAGACTGCACAAACTCCCGGTCCTGCTCGGTTAATTCAATTTTTAAGGCGTGAGCCAACGCGCCCTTGAGGCCCTTTTCCCAGCACGAGCGCTGTGCGTGAAGGTAGGCACCGCGTCCCGGCGATTTGCCGGTCAGATCGACGCGCAGGCCTTCGGGGGTGCGAACCACCCGCACCAAAGCCCGTTTGGCGATCACCGCGCGGCATCCCACGCAAGTGCGCTGGGGAACATGCTTGACCCGTTTCGGCGCTTTCTTGGTCACCTCAATCATCTTCCAGTATGCTTCCGGCGCAAGCACACCGGAAGCATACCCAATCTCATTTATCCCAATCCCAGCCTTCGTCTCCGCGCTTGTGAACCTTGCGCGCCAGGGTGACGTCGGCGTCAGGATCGTATTCAATTTCGACAAAGCGGCGCCCACCCTTTTTCTTGCCCTTCTTCTTGGCTTTCTTCTCGGCGCCTTCTTCCTCTTCCTCTTCATCGACGGCAATCGCCTCGGGGACGATGTCCGGTTTGAGGGTGAAGAGCTCGTCGAAGCTGGGCTCCTCTTCTTCAACCTCGGGCACAGCGGGGGCCGCGACCGCCTCGACCACGGGCTGTTCCAACTCGGTGGGTTCGACCGCAATTTCTGCTGCCGGCATTTCGCCTTCGGGAGCGGGCGCTTCGACGGTGGGTTCTGCGGCTGCAGCCAGCTCGGCGGCCGGGGTCACCGGCTCGGCGGAAACCGCTTCAGCCGGCGCGGCGGTTTCTTCGGCCGATGCGGGTTGGTATGCGGCTTCGACAATGCGGTTGATCTCCTGCATGGCGCGCGGACCAATGCCCTGCAGCTTGAGAATTTCGTCGGGGTTGAGCACCATCTGGACAACCAGCTCGCCAACCGTGGCGTAGCCCGCCTCTTGCAGGGTGTACGCCACGTGCTCGGGCAGTGAGCTGTCGAGGATGCTCTGCCGCGCCATATCCGGCACCAGAGCCGCCTGGATTTCCAGCACGCGGGTGTCCTCGACTTTCACCTCGGGGACCCGCTTGAGCGAGGCCTTGCGCTCGACCCGGTCGACGAACTGCGCCATGCGGTCGTATTCTTCGGGCGTGAGTGGGCGGTTTTCCGCCTTGCGCGCCAGCATACCCGAAACGGCTTCGATCGTCTCAACTTCGGCTTCCGCAATTGAAGCGTAAAGCGGGTCGGTTTCGAGGCGGTTGAGCGCGTCGGCAGCGGCCTCTGGCAGGCTCTTGATGTCGATGCGCCAGCCGGTGAGCTTGGCGGCCAGGCGGGCGTTCTGCCCGTCGCGGCCGATGGCCAGGCTGAGCTGGTCTTCCGGAACGATGACGGTGGCGGTTTTTCCGCCGGTGGTTTTGTCGTTGAGGAACACGCCCAACACGCGCGCCGGGCTGAGCGCTTTGGCGATGTAGATGGCCTGATCGGGATTCCACTCGATCACGTCAATCTTTTCATCGTGCAGCTCGCGCACAATGGCCTGGATGCGCACGCCGCGAATGCCGACGCAGGCGCCCACCGGGTCGATGCCGGGTTGGGTGGCGGAAACGGCCACTTTGGCGCGCTCACCCGGCTCGCGGGAGATCGAGCGCACCTCGACGATGCCGTGGTAAATCTCAGGGACTTCATTCTCGAGCAGGCGGCGCAAGAAGTTGCGGTGGGTGCGCGAGAGGATGATCTGCGGGCCGCGGGGCGAGTCTTTGACCTCGGCGACCAGCGCGCGCACGCGGTCGTGAACACGGAAGCGTTCGCCTCCGATCATTTCTTTGCGCGGCATGCTGCCTTCGGCGCGCATTTCCAGCCCGATGGTCAGGCCCTGCGAGTTGACCGCCTGGACGATGCCGCTGACGATCTCACCGAGCTGCTTTTCGTAGTAATTGAGCTGCGCCTGGCGCTCAGCATCGCGGATGCGTTGTTGAATCACCTGGCGGGCGGTCTGGGCGGCCACCCGGCCGAAATCGCGCGGGGTGCTCTCGACGATGACCATGCTTCCGGCTTCGGCTTCCGGGTTGACGCGCCGGGCATCGGCCACGGTGACCTCGGTGCGCTCGTCCTGCACCGAATCGACGACCTCTTTCTCGGCATAGATGGTCACTTTGCCAGTGTCGAGGTCGATTTTGGCTTCCACTTGCTGTGCGTTGGAGGCGTTCACGGCGCGCCGGTAGGCCGAGACCATCGCGGACTCGAGCGCCTTAACGATAATCTCCTTGGGGAGTTGTTTTTCCTCCAAAACTTCGTTGAAGGCCAGGACAAACTCGTTCTTCATTGTTTCAACTTACTCCAGATCAAAAAACCTATGGCACCATTCGTTCGGACTTTGGCGTTTTCTCACCGGCGGTCACATCTCTTACAACAAGAAAAGTGGGGGAGGCCCACTTTTCGACGACGCCGGTATTGAGAGCAACGATAAACAAAGGTATTTTAACACGGTTGCAGCCGCGATGCAAGGGTGTTTGGGTCAAAAATGACGCGCGCCGCATGGGCAAGGCTTGGTCAATTATTGCCCGACCTGGTAGGCAAACACTTTGGGCGCGTTGGTGGCAATCCACAGCCGGCCCTGGCTGTCAAAATCCATCCCAAAAGTCACACCGATGTCGCGGATGGTGCGAATGTAGCGCCCGTCGTTCTCAAAGACCTGGATGCCGCGGATGTCGCTGACGTAGACGCGCCCCTGCCCGTCGACCGCGATGGCGTTTACCGCACGGAATTGCCCGTCTTCCTCACCGGGGCTGCCCCAGCGGGTGACAAATTTCCCCTGCGGATCAAACTTAAATACCCCGTCGTTGAATGAGCCCAGCATGTACAGGTTGCCGAGGCCGTCTGCGGCGACGCGCGCGTCCAGCTCTGAGTCGCCGGAAGCCGTGCTGACCGCGTCTTCAACGATCCAGGCCAGCTCGCCGCGCGAATCGAAGCGCAGCAGCGTCTCGCCATTTGCGACCACCACCAGCCCACCGTCGGCCATCACGCGGATATCCTCGTAGTAGCGATCCTCCGGGTTGGGCAGCAGGCCCAGCGAACTACCGCTGGCGGCGTCGAAACGGTGAATGTCGCCCCCATAGGCGACGTACACGACGCCGTCCGGGCCGGAATCCATGGCGGTGATGATCGGCTCGTCGCCGAGCAGCCACAGCGACAGGAAATTGCCTTGCGCGTCGAAGCGCTGGACACGCCCGGTGGAGTAATCGGCGACGAAAAGGTCGCCGTTGGCGCCGACGGCGATGCTGCGCGGATCTTGCAGGAGACCCTGCCCACTGCCTTCGGCGCCAAAGGAGGCGATCACCCGGTCGGCAGCCAGCGGGTTGTTCTTCAGCGCCACCTCTTCCAACGGGCCGCCCGGAGACATGAGGGCAAACAAGACGGTGCCGACGGTGAACAGGGCGACCGCTACCAGGATGCTCAGCACCAGGCAGCTCACCCCACCGGTGACCGCCGCCGCGGTTTTTGCCACCTTACCGACAGCCTGCGTATTCACCGTGATGGTGGAAGTGCCGGGGGCAGAAGATCCTGCTCCCAGGGCTCCGCTGCGCTCCAGGGCTTCGACGGCGTCTTTTGACTCTTTGAGACCCAGGCCGGTCAGCTCGCGAAAGCGCTTGATCGCCTCGATCTTGTTGCCTTCTCGCACCAGTCCGGCCACTTCGGCGAAATGGGCTGCGTCCATCCCGCCGGACGAGGAAGTGACGGCCAGGTTGGTGAGGTGCACCACTTCGCCGCGCTCGATCTGCTCCACGGCGTCCTTGGCCTGCTTGAGACCGATGCCGAACTGCTCGCGGAAGAGCCGGATCGCTTCGATCTTCTGCCCGCTGCGAGTCAGTTCCGCCACCCGTTGGACCACGCCGGCCAGGTTGGGCAGCAGCGCGAAGGCTTCACCGGCGGAGAGCAGGGTCTCGGACGAGTCGGGGTCGCGCAACTCGGCCGGTATGATGATGGACGATTGGCAAAAAGGGCAGCGCAGGGTGGCGGCGTCCCCGCCGGGAGGGTCGAGTGGCGCGCCGCAATTCGGGCAGTGGAAAGATTGGGTCATGTTGTTTTCCCCGCTGGGCTGTGTAGAGTTTGTTCGTCTATTTTATCGGAAATGGGAAGCGGATGCCAGAAGTTGGGGAGATTCACCACAGATGAACACGGACCACAGATGAACACAGATGGTCACAGATGAATACAGACCACAGATGAACACCGATTGACACAGATGGAGACAGATGAAGGCAATAAAGAACAGGCCGGAGGTTTCATCTCCGGCCTGACATGGTTTTTGATTGAGGTTTGCGCACGGGGTTAACCGTCGCTCCACTCGGTGTGGAAGGTGCCTTCCTGGTCGACGCGGCGGTAGGTGTGCGCGCCGAAGAAATCGCGCTGGGCCTGGGTCAGGTTGGCGGGCAGGCGCGCGCTGCGGTACGCGTCGTAATAGGCCAGCGTGCTGGACAGCGCCAGGGTGGGGATGCCCAGCCCGACCGCGGTCTGGATGGTTTTGCGCAAGGCGGCCTGGCGTGTCTCGATGGCCTGGCGGAAAGCCCCGTCGAGGAGCAGGTTGGTTAGATCTGGGTTGCGGCGGTAAGCCGCGGTGATATCGCCGAGCAGTCCGGCGCGGATGATACAGCCAGCGCGCCAGATGCGCGCGATCTCGCCCAGGTCGAGGTTGTATTCATACTCGTTGGAGGCGGTGCGCAGCAGGCTCATGCCCTGGGCGTAGGAGAGCACCTTGCCGGCGTAGAGGGCGGCGCGGGCGGCTTCGACCAGCTCACTGCGGCTGCCGGTATACCCGCCGGGAGGACCCTGCAGAAATTGACCGGCGACCACCCGCTCAGCTTTTAACCCCGAGATGATGCGGCTTTCAACCGCAGCGTTGATGGTGGGGATCGGCGCGCCGATATCGAAGGCGTTCTGGCTGGTCCACTTGCCGGTGCCTTTTTGCTGCGCTTCGTCGAGGATGACCTCGACCAGCGGCTTGCCGGTCTGGTCGTCAATCTTGCGCAGGATGGCGGCGGTGATCTCGACCAGGTAGGAGCGCAGCTCCCCCTGGTTCCATTCGTCAAAGACGTCGGCCAGTTGGGCGGGATGCAGCCCGCCGCCGCGGCTGAGCAGGTCATAGATTTCGGCGATCAACTGCATATCGGCGTATTCGATGCCGTTGTGGACGGTCTTCACGTAATGCCCCGCCCCGCGCGGGCCAATGTGGGTCACGCAGGGCGCGCCGTCTTCTTCGGCTTTGGCGGCGATCTTCTCCAGGATGGGCTTGAGCGCGACCCACGCCTCAACCGTTCCGCCCGGCATGATCGAAGGCCCCCACAACGCGCCCTCTTCGCCGCCCGAAACACCCATGCCGACGAAGTGCAGCCCTTCGGCGGTCAGCTCTTTGCTGCGGCGCTCGGTGTCCATGAAGTACGAGTTGCCGCCGTCGATCAGGATGTCGCCCGGCTCGAGGTGGGGTTTGATCTCGGCGATCACGCCGTCCACCGCGGCGCCGGCGGTGACCATGAGCAACAGGCGGCGGGGTCGCTCGAGCTGAGCCATCAGGCTGGGGTAGGAGTCGCTGCCGGTGATGCGCTTGCCGGCGGCGTCACCCTGCAGGAAAGCGTGCATCTTGGATTGGGTTTTGTTGTACACCGCGACGGAGAAGCCGTTACGCTCGATGTTGAGGACAAGGTTGCGCCCCATGACGCCCAGCCCTACCAGGCCGATGGATGCTTTGGTCATAGATTCTCCTTTGACCCACCCCACCCTTGTCGATCAATGAGAGGTGGGGGAGTTATCTCAGGCTACTTTCAAAGGTTCCGAGCAGTGAGGATCATTATACCCTCTCACGAAGGCGGTAGAGCATTTCGCCGGCGCGGGGGACAACGAGAATGCCTTCCTCTTCGCGGTCTTGCCACTCGTCGACGCGGATGGTTTCCGGGTCGAGGTATCCCAGGTTGATCTTGTGGCAGCGCTCGGGCGGGATGCGCGTGGCAAGGGTGACCTGGATGCGCGGCGTTTCAACCCGGGTGACGGGGTCGTAGTCGCCCAGCCCTTTGACGTGGGTGGAATGAGCCAGCACCCCCCAGGGGTAGGTCTTGAAGCGCTCCCACTGGCGGGTGAAGTAAGGGATGGTGTGGTAGCCGATTTCGTCGAGGATTTTTCCGTGGGTGTAGCTGACCTCGCGGATGTGGGGGGCGTAAATGACCACCTCGCCGCCGTCGGCGACCACCGGCTCCAGCTTGTACATGCCCTTGGCGCCGGTCCACAGGTCATCGTACAGGGTGGGCATGACGGCGAGCACGCGCCGGTAGGGTTTTTCGCAATAGCGGATGTGCACTTGCGCCGAAAGGCGCGAAGCATCCAGCCAGGTCTCTTGCGGCGAACCGCAGAACAACCCGGAGACGCCCGCGTGTGTGACGACCAGGGCGATACACGCGGTGGGGGTGGGGACGAGCGCGGCGGCGCGGTCGATCACCGCCCGCACGGGGGTATAGCCTGAGCCGATCACGCGGCTGCTGGTGAGCACGGCGCCCAGCCAGTGAGTAAAGTTGATGATCTCTGGGCCGGCGACGCCGGGGAAGAGGTATTTGTTGCCGCCCGAAAAGCCGACCACCTCGTGCGGGAAGACCGGGCCGAGGATGAGCACGCGCTCGTAGTCGAGCAGGAGGCGGTTGATGCGCACCGGCACCTCCTGGGCGAAGAGGCCGCCAGTGAGCGCGTTGATCTCCTCCGCAGGAATGGCGCCGAGAGTCAGGAAGGTCTCGGGGTCCATCCAGCGGTGGTTGAAAACCCGGCTGCGCCCTACCATGCCATTCTCGACCGGCGCCCCAAAGTGGCGGGTGAGCGCGGCGTCATCCATCAGCATATGCGTGCCGAGGGCGACGAGATAGTCCATGGCGGCGGTGCGCGGGGCGAGGTGCTCGGCGAGCAGGGCGTGCATCTGGGCGAGCGGCATGGTGCGCGTGCCATCCGGAACAATGACGAGGACGCGCTTGCCAGCCAGGTCGAGGAAATGCAATCCCTCGGCGAGGGTCTGCTCCAGCTCGGCGGGGGAGAGGTAGCGATCGGGGTAGGCGAGGCCGTGGGCGCTCATCGCGGGTTCACTTCGCTTTCAAGGTGGACAACAATCCGCTCAACGCCCCGGTCAGGAGCAGGGTGTCGGAAGCGCATGCGACCATGGTGAAACCCTGTTCCAATGCCCAGCGCCCACCCTCGGCGTCGCCCATGAAGATCGCGCAGGGCTTGCCGCGCTCCTGGCAGACGTGCAGCACTTGCTGGATGGCGGCCTGCACCTCCGGGTCGCCGGTGAAGCCGGGCTTGCCCATGCTGGCGGAGAGGTCGAAGGGGCCGACCAGCACGCCGTCGACGCCGGGCACCTGGAGGATGGCTTCCAGGTTTTGCACAGCCTGGATGTGCTCGATCTGCACGATGAGGGTGGTGTATTCGTTGGCGGTGTCGACGTAGGTGCGAAAATTCTGTCCGTAGCGGTGGGCGCGACCGACCCCCACGCTGCGCCGGCCGGCCGGTGGGTACTTGGCGTGTTGCACCACCCGGGCGGCTTCTTCCGGGGTGTTGATCATCGGGACGATGATGCCGGCCACCCCCAGGTCGAGGGTTTTCTTGATCCAGACCGAGGAAGACGCGGGCAACCTCGCCAGGCAGGCGCAGCGCGAGCCGGCCGCCATCGCCATGCGCTGCACAGCGGGCAGGTCGAGCAGGCCGTGCTCCATGTCGAGGAAGAGCCAGTCAAAGCCGGCGATGGCGCACATCTCGGCGATTTCCGGCAGCGGCAGGCTGATCACGGTGCCGAGCAAGCGTTCTTTGCGGAGGAATTTGGATTTGAAGGTAGGGTTCATGGCCTTTACACGCCTGAATACGCATTGAAGCCGCCGTCGACGGGGATGACGGTGCCGGTGACGAAACGAGAAGCCGGGGAGGCCAGCCAGAGCGCCGCGCCGACCAGGTCGGCAGGGTCGCCGAAACGACCCATGGGGGTGTGGGCGATAATCGCCTGTCCGCGCGCCGAAAGCTCACCGGTTTCGGGGTTGGTGAGCAGGTACACGTTCTGTTTGGTGAGGAAGAAGCCGGGGGCAATCGCGTTGACGCGAATCTCGGGGCTGCACTCGCGCGCCATGTAAACCGCCAGCCAGGCGGTGAAGTTGCTCACCGCGGCCTTGGCGGCCCCGTAGGCCACCACGCGGGTCAACGGACGATAAGCGGTCATCGAGGAGATGTTGAGGATCACGCCGCTTTTTTGCTGCGCCATCTGCCGGCCGAAGACCTGGCATGGGTAGAGCGTGCCGAACAGGTTGAGGTCGAAGACCGCCTCGAGGGCTTCGGGAGGCAGGTCGAAAAAGGACCGATCTGGGCTGGCGACGGCCCCGGGCTGGTTGCCGCCCGCGCCGTTGACCAGCACGTCGACTCGGCCAAGCTGCTCGACGACCTGGTCGCAGGCGCGCCGCACCGACTCGCGGTCGAGCACGTCGCAGTAAAAAGCGGCAGCCCGCCCGCCTTCCGCCTGTATTTCAGCCACCAGCGCAGCGGCGGAGTCCATCGATCGGGCCAGAACGGCTACCTGCGCGCCTGCCCTGGCATAGGCGCGCGCCAGCTCGCTGCACAACACGCCGGTCGCGCCGGTGATGGCGACGACCTGGTCCTGAAGAGAGAAGAGGGTGGAAAGGTAGGTGGACATAGGAAGTGAAGAGTGAGGAATGAAGAATGAAGAATGAAGAATGAAGAATGAAGAATGAAAAGTGAGGATTAGGGGGTGATGCATCCATTCTACCCGATAACTCACCCCTATTCCTCCCTTTTAGAACTGGATCTTCATAGCTTGTACACTTTCTTGGGCAGGCGGTAGGCGAGGTCGAGGGCCATCTCTGCAGCTTCGTCGCGAGCGAGCAGGCCGCGGGCAAGCAAGCCGGCGAGCCAGTTGGACGCCGCGCGCCGCCACAGGTCGTGGCGGGCCGGAATGGAGAGAAAGGCGCGCGTGTCGTCGTTGAAGCCGGCGGTGTTGGCGATGCCGGCGGTTTCCATCACCTGGTCGAAGTAACGGCGCATGCCGTTCCACGAGTCGTGGAACCACCAGGGGGGGCCGAGGCGCAGCGCCGGGTAAACCCCGGCCAGGGGAGCCAGCTCACGGGCGTAACTGGTCTCATCCAGGGTGAACAGCACCAGCGTGAGGCGTGGGTCGGCGCCGTATCGCGCCAGCAGCGGCTGGAGGTTGCGCGTGTACTCGGTTTGCACGGGAATGTCGTAGCCTTTGTCGCGACCGAAACGCTGGTAAACCTGCGGATGATGGTTGCGCAGCGAGCCGGGGTGAAGCTGCATCACCAGACCGTCCTGGCAAGAGAGGCGGGCCATCTCAACCAGCATATGGGCGGTGAAGCGCGCCGCGTCTTCGGGATTCACCGCTCCAGAAAGAGCGCGCTGGAAGATCGCCCCGGCTTCGGATTCGCCGAGCGATCCGGTGTGAGGTTGAAACACGCCATGGTCGGTGGCGGTGGCGCCCAACTGCTTGAAAAAGGCACGGCGCTGCTCCAGGGCGCGGAGAAACGCGGGGTAGTCGCGGATCGCAACCCCGCTGGCCTGCTCCAGCCGGGCGAGATGGTCCAGCCAGCCCTCCGTGTCGAGGTTGACCACCGCATCGGGGCGGAAGGTGGGGATGACGCGCCCCTGCCAGCCGGAGTCACGCAACGCACGGTGTGCCTCCAGCGGGTCATCGGCGGGGTCGGTGGTGGCGAGCGCCTCGATGTTGAAGCGCTCAAAGACGGCTCGCGGGCGGAACTCCGGCGACGCCAGGCGCTCGACGACCTGGTCGTAGACGCGCTGGGCGTTGTCGCCATCCAGCCGCTGCTCGATTCCCAGCACGAATTTGAACTCGTAGGCCAGCCACAGGCCGGAAGGGGTACCGCGGAAGAGGTGAAAGTGGTCGGCGAAGCGCTGCCAGATGCGCCGGTGATCGGTCTCGACCGGCGATCCATCCGCGGAAGGCACGCCCAGGCTTTCCAGGGGCACGCCCTGTGAATGCAACATGCGAAAAACGTAGTGGTCGGGGATGATCAGCAGCTCGGCGGGCGTGCCGAAGGAGGCGTTTGGGTCGGCGAAGAGGCGCGCGTCGACGTGCCCGTGCGGGCTGACGATGGGTAAATCCTTGATCGACTGGTACAGGTCGATGGCGACGCGGCGCACAGCGGGTTCGGGATCGAAGCAGCGGTCTTCAGGAAGATTCCAGGCGGGCATGGGCGGTTCCTGCGGGGCGGATTTTCTTCTACTATGATCGAAAAGTGGGGGAGTGTCAAGCGCGGTCGTGGTTGATCCGCTGGTACCGCCGGCACCTGGACCTGGCGTGAAGCCGCCTACCCGCTCCGCCAGAGCCGGCTGCCCCCCCCGGAGCGCCAGTAGGCGTGTAGCTTCGCACGCATATCTTCCGGCGAGTCGAACAGGCTGCTGATCTGGCTGGTGTAGGCCGCCACCGCGCCGGTCCACACCTCCAGCCCTTCTGGCGAGACTGCCTGCCGCACCATTTGCTCAGAAGGCAGGCCATCGGGCAGGCGCTGGTGAAGCAAACCAGCGTAGGGATAATCGGCGTAATACAGCAGCGGGCGCTTTAGCGCCTCGGCCGCAGTGCGCACAATGCGGTGATCGACGTGATTGCCCAACCCTAACGGGCAAACCACGCGCGCCTCGCGCGGCAAGGTGCGCCGCAGCCAGCCGCGCAGCCGCTCGACCAGGGGCAACTCGGCCGGATGGACCGGCAGCCACAGGTCATCGCCTGTGCCAATCAACGCCTCGCCGGAAGGCAGCCTGCGGTAGATGCAGTCGGGCCGGGTCCAGTAGCGCGGCACAGCGCCCACCAACGCGCACGCCGCCCGATCTTCGGCGCGCCGCCGGGCGATGGGCCGGCTGCCGCCCCGCCAGCGCGCATGCAATTCCGCCGCAAACGCCGGCAATTCTACGCCCCGCGGCGGTCCGCCGGCGAAGATCGTCCAGATCTCGACCGGCTCGCCGGCTCGCACCTGTTCCCAAATCATCCCACCGCAAGAGAGCACGGCGTCATCGTAGTGTGGAGAAAGATAGATCCATGCCAAGGCGCGAATGGTCAACATCGTTTACGCTCCAATGAACCCATGCTTAACGCATTATACGGAATTTGATCCGTGCAAGCCAGCAGAGCCGGCGCTGGTTGTAAACTTCTACATGGGGTCGAACAAACGCGGCAGATTCGAGTACAATTATCATACGGAGAAAGCAGCGATGGCATCGGCTGAAGAGCGTTTGAAAATCTTAAAAATGATCCAGGAAGGCAAGATCACCGCCCAGGAGGGCGCCGAGCTGCTCGAAACGCTGGATGCCAAGCCGCTTCATCCCGCCCACGCCGGGCATCCCCAATTTCCTCCCATCCCCCCGATACCACCGACCAGCCCGCGCTGGTTCAGGGTGGTCATCACCGACACCAACACCGGAAAGACCCGCGTCAACGTGCGCCTGCCGGTCAGCCTGATCAGCGCGGGGCTCAAGATGGGCGCCAAGTTCTCGCCCCAGGTGGAGGGCGTGGACAGCGAGCAATTGATGTCTTTCTTGAAATCCGGCGAGACAGGCAAGGTCATCGACGTGGTCGACGGCGAAGACGGCGAACACGTAGAAGTCTATATCGAATAAAAAAGCCGCCCGCGGGCGGCTTTTTTATTCGATCAGGGTTCCTGGTTTACATCCACCACGTTTTGAATTTCAGGGAAGAATTGCCTCACGGTTCCCGCCACCCAGCCGTTGAGCGTGGTCGGCGAAAGCGGGCAGCCGTTGCAGGCCCCACCCAGGCGCACTTTGAGGGTCTGGCCGTCGAAGTCGACCAGCTCGACCGATCCGCCATGGTAATGGTTGATGTAAGCGTCCAGCGTTTCGACCAGCGCCTTGAGGCGCTCTTCAACGGGGAATTCAATCGCATTGTCGCTCATTGCCAGCTTCTCCTGCCCTTCTATCCGTTAAGCCGATCCATTGCCAGAGAGGTCATCCCTGACTCTTATCTTACCATTTTTTGGCGGGGGTTGCGAATTTCTTGGAAGCAAAGAGCCGGGGGTCTAGTGGTCAGCACTAGCTGCCGCTGTTGGAATACCCGTTCGGATCGACTCCCTGGTAGAGGACCTCCAGCACGGACGTGTGGGTATCGCGCAAGCGTTCAGCGATCGAGCTTGCCAACCGCTCGATCAAAATACTGCCCACCTCGGGGTAGGTCTCGATCAGGCGCTGCAGGCTGCGGATTCGGATGCGGTAAGCCACGCAATCCTTCACCGCCTGCGCCCCCGAGGTGTACAGCTCGTGCCCCAGAATCGCCGACCAGCCGAAAACCCCACCCGAGAAGATGCGCGCTACGGTCAACGCCGGGCCGTCGTAGGGTTTATAACGCACCTGGACCTCGCCGTCGAGCAAAATGAACAGGCAATCGGCAATTTGACCCTGGACAAAAAACGTCGCTCCCCGGGGATGATGGACTTCCTGCAAGAATGGCGAAAGCACGCCAAGCTGTGCTGCGGTTAACCCATCGAAGATGGCCAGGCCGGCATAATCCACATTGAACATTGATCTAATGGTAAAGCTTCGCGCATGCCTTTTAAAGTGGCAATCATCCCTCACCAGGCGACAATTATCATCGCAAAAACCATGACTTTATCCTGAAATTCCAGTCGCTGAAAGCGTTTTCAAATCATGTACGTTTGGATAAACCAACGGGTGACATTCGTCATATTGCCGCTCTCCGGTTGTTAGATTATTATCTAATCAATTAGACGGCGAACCAAGCCACCCCACGAACAAGCATGCCCGCATTATCCTGGGATCTGTCCACAGCCTACGACCTGTTCGTCAGTCTGTATGTGCTGCACAGACCGAGTCAGTTTGGCCTGCGCCCCTCCTGGGCCGCCGGTGTTCGTTCACGCCTGCCCGTTGCGCAGCGCGAGTTCTTTGAAAAAGTCCAGTCTTTCTTACCCGTTCCCCTGCGCTGGTTATACCTCCTGCCGGCTGGAGCCAGGGACGCCGCCGACGCTGTCACCACCCTGGCGCACACCCCCGCTGCCGAGCGTCTCGCCGCATTGTCGCACTCATCGCAACTCACACCGGAGATCATCGACACCCTTCGCAACCTTTCATCGCGCCAATCCTGGTCTCCAGCCGAGCTGGAGGTAATCCGCACCCATTACCAGCGCAGGGGATTCGCTTTAAAACCTGCCGCGCTGACCAGTTTATGCGACGCCTGGGCGCACCCGGTTGAATTTGGTGAGCGCTATCTCGAATCTCTTTCGGTTTATTACCTGAACTTTTACGCTGAGGAAGAAAAACGCATCCGGCCTGGCCTGGCGGATGGGCTGCAGCACGCCCACCTGGTGGCAGCCGGCGCGTCGCCGGCGCAGGTGCTCGAAGCTCTATCTCACGGTGTCCATTTCACTGGCCTCGACCAATACAGCGAGATCATCCTGGCGCCATCCTTCTGGTCCTCGCCCTTCGTTTTTTATGATGCGGTTCTCCCGGGCAGCCTGCTCGTCCTTTTCGGATGCCGCACAAGCGAACAGAACATCATCCCCTCCGAGTCCGTCCCGGCTGACCTGACCAACCGGTTCAAAGCCCTGTCCGATCCCTCGCGCCTGGCCATTTTGCGCTTCCTGGTCGACTCGCCGCAGACGCCCGGCGAGCTGGCGCGGCGCTTACGGCTGCGCACGCCCACCGTCATCCATCACCTCAACGTGCTGCGCCTGGCAGGGATGGTGGAGATCACGCTGCTTTCGGGGTCCGAGCGCTGCTATGCCCTGCGCCGCGAAGCGCTGCACGATCTTCTCCCGGCTCTCGCCGGTTATCTCCAGACCTCGTTATCCGAGTCCTGACGCAGGCCACCCATCCATGAAGATGCGAAATTTCCGGGGTCGCGCCGTGCGCATTCTGTCGACCTATGCCGACCGGCTGGCCGCCTTCCACCCCAACGCGCGCATTTTCCTCGCCAGCGTGGTCTTCAACGGCATGGCGCTCGGCATTTACCGCCTGCTGTTCAATTTTTACATTCTCAGCCAGGGGTACGACGAGGCGCTGCTCGGCGTGCTGGTCACCACCAGCAGCCTGACCGCGCTGCTGGTGGCCCTGCCGATGGGTTACCTCTCTGACCGGCTCGGGCGTAAAAAATCGCTCATCTTGGGCGGCCTGCTGGTCGGCCTGGTCATCGCGATGATCGTGCTGATACCATCCGTGCCGGTGTTCATCGCCGCCAACGTGCTCATCGGCGTGGGCCAGAGCCTGAGCGCCGTCACCAGCGGTCCGTTCTTGATGGAAAACAGCGACGACAAAGAGCGCACCTACCTGTTCAGTTTCAGCTCCGGCCTGACCATGGCAGCCGCGTTCGTCGGCAACTGGATCGGGGGATACCTGCCGACCTGGATGGGAGCGCTGCGCGGCGCATCGCCCACCTCCACCGCGGCTTACGGCGCTTCGCTGCTCGTCATGGCGGCGGCAGCCATACTCTCCACCTTGCCGCTTTTCCTGTTGCGCCCACAGCGCAACCGGCAGGCGCGTTCCAGCTTCTCCACCCTGCCGGATATCCGCCGCCAGTCGTCCTTGCTGACCCGGCTGATCCTTCCCATGCTGATCACCTCCATCGGGGCGGGCATGTTCATGCCGTTCATGAACGTTTTCTTCCGCCAGGTGCACCACCAGCCCGACCCAGTCATCGGCTCGCTCTTCGCCTGGGGTTCGCTGGCAATGGGCATTGGCCTCTTGATCGCCCCCCCGCTCGCCGACCGCTATGGTAAGATCGAGCTGATCGTCTTCTCTCAGGCCATTTCGATCCCCTTCCTGGCGGTCTTGGGGTTCTCGCCCTGGTTTGCGATCGGGGCCGGAGCGTATTACATCCGCCTGGCGCTGATGAACATGTCTGGCCCGGTATACCAGACCTTCGTGATGGAAAAGGTCGAGCCGCAGACGCGCGCTACGGTCGCCAGCCTGGCCAGCATGGCAAACAGCTTCGGCTGGGCCTTTTCGCCGACCATCAGCGGTTGGATTCAGGTGCGGTACGGTTTTGGTCCGGCCTTCGCGATCACCATTTTGCTCTACACCCTTTCGACCTTCCTTTACTGGAAATTTTTCTGGCCGGTCAGCCGGTCAGCTACCGAGGAGATGAAAACAACCTGATGCCTGGCGACGAAGCCATTTCCATTCCCATGCAACACACGGCGAAATCATACCGGCTGACCACGCTCTCGTGCTTCGTCGGCATTTTCGTCCAGGCGGTCAGCTCCAACATCACCGCCATCCTCTTTATCCCCTTGATGACCCTCTACGGGCTGTCCTACGTCCACCTGGGGTTGCTGGTGGGCATAAATTTCACCACCCAGGTGGCGGTGGACATCATCGCCAGCCGCCTGATCGACCGCTACGGCTTTCGGCGCTTTGTGCTGCCCGCCGACCTGATGGCGATTGCTGGGCTGGCGCTGTTTGCCCTTTCGCCGGTGCTGTTTGACAATGTGCTGGTCGGCTTGATCCTCTCCACGATGATCTTCTCGGCCTCATGCGGGCTGCTGGAGGTCTTGCTCAGCCCCATTGTCAACGCCATCCCTCACGACGAAAAAGGCGCCGCCATGGCCTTGATGCACTCCTTTTACGCCTGGGGGCAGGTGGCCACGATCGTCGTCAC
>JARKOV010000164.1 GCA_029975965.1 Anaerolinea sp.
GGTGGGGCGATCATCAGCGGTCGGTCAGGGTCGGGATGGTGAGGATGGCGTGCCTTACTTATACACAGGCGTGAAGGAAATCACAAGCGCGGCGGGGTGTTGGGCAATCGCGTCAAATCGCAAAAGACATCCCACCCCAGAGGACACGAAGGACACAGAGGGCAAACCAGTTCACCAGCTTTCGATTCGCGGCTTCAGTGGTGCAAATTCCCCTGATTTTCGCTTTTCTCTGCGTTTTTTCTTGGTGTTCTTGGCGTCTTGGCGGTTCATTTTGTTTTTGATGCGATTGCCCTGAACCCCCACCATTCCCCTCTTGACAGAAAGTCGAATCTGCCCGACAATAAAATGAGAACGATGACATTTCTTTGTGTCTGACAGGGTGTTTGATGCCAAAGCATCCCACCATCGTCGATGTCGCCCGCCTGGCGGGCGTCTCGACCGCGACGGTCGGCCGGGTGATCAACGGCCAGGACGACATCGTGCGCGAGAAAACGCGCCGGCGCGTCCTGGAGGCGATCAGCCAGTTGGGCTACGAGCGCAACTCGGTCGCCGGCAGCCTGCGCACCGATCGCACCTGCATGATCGCCCTGTCCATCCCGGATATCACCAACCCCTTCTGGCCGGAAGTCGCGCGCGGCGTGCAGGATACCCTTGAAGCGCACGACTACACGGTCGTCACGGTCAACAGCGACTGGGATGCCGCGCGCGAGCTGCGCTACCTCAAGATGGTGCGCCGCAACCGCTTCGACGGTCTGATCATCAACCCCACGGATGCCAACCTGACCGACTTCCACAGCATGGGCATCCCGATCGTCATCCTGGGCAGCGAAGAAGGCTATCCCAACTACGACTCGGTCGGCAGCGCCACCACTCAGGCCGTGCAGGAAGCCCTGGAGTACCTGTACCGGCTGGGCCACCGCCGGATCGGGCTGATCGCGGGCCGCTCCCGGCGGCGCAGAAGCACGAACCGCTACCACCCCTACGTCGACTTCCTGGCCAGGAAACAGCTTCGCCTCGACGAAGCGCTGATCGTTCACTCCGAGTTCTCGCTGCAAGCCGGGGCCTCGGCCATGCGCGAACTGCTCTCGCTCAGGGAGCCGCCCAGCGCGGTTTTCGCCGCGAACGACATCATCGCGATCGGCGCGATGCAGACCGCCCAGGCGATGGGCTGGCGTATCCCCGAACAGCTCTCGATCATCGGCATGGACAACGTCTATGCCGCGGCCACCACGTCCCCACCCCTGACCACGATCGCCAAGCCCAAGTACGAGATCGGGGTGCGGGCCGCGGACATGCTGCTCGCCCGCCTGGGCGGGGACGACTCGCCCGCCCGGCACATCCAGCTCGCCTGCACACTGATCGAACGAGGATCGACCGCCGCGCCGGGCTGCTGAGGCCCGTCGCCGGCGCTGAGTCCCGGCTTCGGGCCGGTCTGAACAATTTGGTTCATCAAAATGAGAACGTTCTCATTGGAGTGAGCAGATACCCGACATGATGAACACATCCGCTGTCTCACCTGCTGAACCCCCTGGACGTCTGGAGCGCGCCACAGGCTGCCTGCTGGGGCTGGCAATCGGTGACGCCTTTGGCGACCTGGGGCGCAGCCACGAGTACCGCCAGCGCTATGGCGTCATCACGAACTTATACGAGGGCGCGCGCAGCACCGACGACACCGAGTTCGCCGTGCTCACGGCCCAAACCCTGATCGACTGCGGGGGAGACCTCACCCTGGAAGCTGTGCTGACCGCCTGGCGGAAGTACATCCTGGGCCAGGGCGGGATGGGCGA
>JARKOV010000178.1 GCA_029975965.1 Anaerolinea sp.
CCGCCCACGCTCGCTTCGCCGTCGTCCAGCAGCGCCCGCCCTCCGCGCACCAGGGCCAGGTCGGTGGTCGTTCCGCCCACGTCGACCACCAGCGCTTCGTCCAGCTTTGCCAGATAAGCTCCGCCGATGGCAGAGGTCGCCGGACCCGAGTGGATGATCTCCACCGGCCTTCGCGCGGCGTAATCGGCGGAGGCCAGCGAGCCGTCACCCTTGACCATCACCAGCGGGCAGCGGATACCGCTGCGCGCGAGCATGTGCTCGACGGCGTGGAGAAACTCGTAGGCTTCGGGGATCAGCGAGGCGTTGATCGCGGCCGTGGCGGCGCGGCGGATGGAGCCCACGCGGTTGGTCAACTGGTGGCCCTGCACCACCGGCAGATCGGCCAGCCGGCCGAGCAGGTGCGCGGCGCGCTCTTCGTGGTGCGGGTTGACCACCCCGGCGTAACCCGACACGGCGAAAGCCTCCACCGACTCGAGCGCCGCTTGAGCCGCAGCAAGCAGCCCGTCTTCATCCAGCGCAGCTTGTTCGCGCCCTTCCAGGTCGTGCCCGCCCCGGATGTAATGCACGCGCCCGGTGCTCAGTTCGCGATCGAGCTGAAATTTGGTCACCAGTTGCTGGTCGTAGCCGAGCAGGAAAAGCGCCACAGGGCGGTTGCGCCCTTCGGCGATGGCGTTGGTCGCCAGCGTGGTGGAGAGCGACACCAGCCGCACACGGCCCGGGTCGTCGAGCGCCAGGTCTTCCAGCACCTGGGCGATGCACAGGCGCAAGTCGTGGTGGGTGGTGGGCGTCTTGCAGGCTTTCAGCACCGTGCCGGCAGCTGGATCGAGCAGCACGCCGTCGGTGAAGGTCCCGCCGGTGTCGATGCCGAGAAAGAGCGGGGAGGTCACTATCGACCCTGGGCGACGATCACCCGCATCCCGCTGGCTTCGAACTGCGCCAGCACCTTGCGGTCGGCCTGGGCGTCGGTGACCAGGGTGTGAATGCGCGTGAGGGGCGCGATGTAGGCCGCGGCAGTGCGCCCCAGCTTGGAATGGTCGGCCAGCACGATCAGGTCGGGAGCCATGTCCAGGATGCGGCGCGTGGTAGAAACCTCGGGCATGTGGTCGGTGGTCCAGCCGCTTTCGAAGCTGAGCGCCTGCACCCCCATGAAGATCTTGTTGGTGCGCACTTCCGGCAGGGTCAGGTCGGCGATGTGCCCCAGCAGCGACAGCTCCGAGGCGCGCAGCACCCCGCCGGTGACCACGGTGGTGATCTCCTCGCAGCCGGCCAGCTCTACCGCCACGTTCAGCGCGTTGGTGAACACGGTGAGGCGCTTCTTACACGAAAGCAACTGCCTGGCGAGCACCGTCATGGTGCTGCCCGAACCGATGAAGATCGATTCACCGTCTTCGATCAGGTCAACCGCCGCGCGCGCGATGCACTCCTTGAGCTCCCGCTCGAGCGCAATGCGCTGCACCACCGGTGGCTCGGGCGGGGCGGGCACCACGCGCAGCGCCCCGCGATGGGCGCGAATCAGCTTGCCCGAGGCCGCCAGGTCAGCCAGGTCGCGCCGGATGGTGACCTGGCTGGTGCCGAAGCGCTCGCTGAGCTCTGGCACGGTGACTCTGTTGTTCTCCTGGAGCACCTCCAGGATCATTTGTTGGCGTTCTTCTTTGAGCAGGTTTTCCATATTGCCCTTGATTATACCCATTGGCCCTGAAAAGCGTTTATCCTTCAGCGAAGGTTCCACTAACCTTTGAGACCGGTCAGAGCGATGCCCTCGATGAAGGTGCGCTGGGCGAAGAAGAAGATCAGGATAACCGGTAAGGTCACCAGCGTGCTGACCGCCATCAGGTAGGGGTAAGCCAATCCCTTGATCCCCACCTGGTTCAACGCCGAGCCCAAAGCTGCCAACCCGAGGCTCAAGGGGAAGAGATCCGACTGGTTGATGTAAATGAGCGGGCCCATGTAGTTGTTCCAGGCGTCCATGAAGGAGAACAGCCCGACCACGGCAATGGCCGGTTTTACCAGCGGGAGGATGATATACCACAGCGTCTGGAATTCATCGGCGCCGTCGATGCGCGCCGCGTCCGAAAGCTCCTCCGGGATAGTGCGGAAAAACTGGCGCAGCATAAAGATCCAGTAAGCGCTGGCGAAAAAGGAGGGGATGATCAGCGGCTTGTAGCTGTTCACCCAACCGAGCCATTTGAAGATGATGAACATCGGCACCATGGTCACCTGGCCGGGGATCATCATGGTCATCAGGCAGAGCGAGAAGAGGATATCCCGCCCGGGCCAGCGCAACCGCCCGAAAGAGTAAGCCACCAGCGTGTTAGAGATCAGCACGCCGAACACGTAGGGAATGGCATAGCGCACGACCGTGTTGAACAGGTAGAGGTTGAAGGGTTGCACCCGCCAGCCTTCGATGTAGTTCACCCAGCGCGCCGGGTTGGGCCACCAGGTCGGCGGGATGACAAAGACCTGCGGCTCGGTCTTCAACCCGGAAACCGCCATCCAATAGAGCGGAACCATGAAGGTGATCGATAAGAATACGAGCAGGAAGTACTTGATTATTTCCTGGATGACCTGCCCGGCGGTGATCTTCTTTTTGTGCACCGGGATGATCGCCAGGTCGCCGCCGGAGGAGGTGAAAGTCTGTGTGCTCATCGATCCTCCCTATTTCTTCTTCTCGCCGCTGCCGTAGTACACCCAGCGGGCCGAGGTTTTAAACAGGATAGCGGTGAAGGCGATGATCACGATGAACATCAGCCAGGCCATGGCAGCCGCTTTGCCCATGCGCAAGAACCGGAAGGCGTTGCGGAAAAGGTGCAGCGCGTAAAATTCGGTCGCCTCGTTGGGGCCGCCGCCGGTCATCAGCCACGGCAGGGAGAAATCCTGGAAGGCGCCGATGAACCCGGTGACCAGGTTAAAGAGCACCACCGGCGAGATGAGCGGGATGGTGATGTACCAGAACTTGGCCAATGGACCGGCCCCGTCGACGATGGCGGCTTCGTAAAGCTCGCGCGGCACATCCTGCAGGGATGCCAGGTAGAGCACCATGGCGTAGCCCGAGGCCCACATGTTGATCATGATCAGGGTTGGCTTGGCCAGCTCGGGCTTCGAGAGAAAGGGAATGATCGGCAGGCTGAGCGATTTTAGCACCGCGTTGATCGCGCCAAATTGCGGGTTGAGCAGGAAACCCCACATCATCGCGATCACCGTGATCGGAATGATCGAGGGGAAGAAGAAAATGGCTCGAAACACAGGCCGCCCCAAAATTTTCGTGTTCAGCAGCATGGCGACCAGCAGGGCGGTGATCGTCGAGAGCGGCACGCTCAAGAAGACATAGAAGAGCGTGTTCTTGACCACGTTCCCGATGCGCGGATCGGTGAAAAAGATCTCTTGAAAGTTTTGCAGGCCGATGTAAACGGGAGGGCGGAGCAGGTCGTAGCGCGTGAAGCTGTAATAGATCGACGAGAGCATCGGGTAAACGGTCCAGAGCAGGAAGCCCAGCAGCCAGGGGGATGCGAACAGCAAGCCAAAGAAGAGTTGCCGGCGCTCGACCCGAGACAGGGGCCGTAGTTTCAGTTTCATCAAGGTCATCCATCACCTCGCCAACAGGTGCGATTCGGGAGCTACGCTCCGCGGTGAGCCGCCCCCAGATTAATCTTACCATGCGGTTGATTGGTCGGAGGGGCGAGGCGGTTCATGATGCGGAAAATCGATGACGCCTCGCCCCTCGGGGGTAAGATGCTCGCGAAACGGATTGGGCGGCTTTTTGTGGGCAGGGAGATGCCGTTAGCTGGCAAACCCGGCGTTCTTGTATTCCTCTTCGCAGCGCTTCTGGAATTCCTCGGCGGCCTGCTCGGCGGTCATCTCGCCTCGGTTGACCTTCTCACCGAGGGCGAGATATTCGTTGCCGACGAACGCGGTGATCTCGCAGCGGGCCGGCGAGCTCCACTCGGAGGCTTCCTTGGCGCTCTCGAAATAGAAGTCCAGGCCGGGATACTTGCTGTAATCCACGGTGTCGAGGAAGGAGGAGACAGCCGGCAGCCAGCCCTGGTTGTTCCAGATGATGGTGCAGGGATCGTTGGTGTTGAGGAATTCGCCGATCTTGAAAGATACCTCGGGGTTCTTGGCGCCCTTGAAGATCGTCCAGGAATGCCCGCCGGCGAGCTGCGCTTTGACGCCCTTACGGCTGGCGGGCACGGGGAGCCAGGAGGCGCGGTTCACCTTCGAAATCTCTGGCGCGGCGAAGGCGGTCTCGCCGGGGTGCCAGTAGCCCTCGATCAGGGCGCACTCGACGCCGCCGTTGTACGCGCCGCCCCAGGTGTCGCGGCCTTCCACGCTGTATAGGGCGGCCAGGTTGTCGACCCCGGCAACGTCGATGAATTTTTTCAAGGTCTTGAAGACATCGACGACGGTTTCGTTGTTGAGGTCGAACTTTCCGCTATCGTCATCGAACCACTTCAAGTTCCAGGAGACCTGCGCCATCCACCCGTCGGTATCCCACATGCCTTCGCCCATCGCGCCATACGGATTGATGCCGACGCGGGTCAGGTTTCCGGCGCTATCCTTGGTGGTCAGCTTTTCCTGCCAGGCGAGCAGTTCGTCCCAGGTGGAGGGCGGCGAATCGGGATCTAACCCGGCTTCTTCGACCAGGGCGCTGTTGTAGTTCAACCCGAAGCGTAAGAAGCATTCCTGGGTGGGGAAGCCGTACTGGACACCGTTATACCAGCCAAGTTTCCACACCGAGCCGAGGAATTTCTCTTCTTTGGTTTCGGTGCTGGTGGCGACCAGGTCGGTGATGGGTTGCAGCGCGTCTCGGGCCATGAAGTCCAGATACTGGATGTTGGTCCCGGTGTCCGGTGGATCACCCCCGGCGACAGCGGTCAGCATCGCTTCGCCTTCAACGCTCAACTTCACCTCAAAGGTGTTGTTGCCCAGGATTTGCTTGAATCCATCCAGCTTTTGGATCTCGTCCCAACACTTCTGATATCCTTCGCCGCCCCAGCCGGACCACATGCGAACCAGGACGCCCTGGGCGGGTGGGGCTTCTCCGCCCGAGGTGGAGCCCTGACCAGCCGGCGTGGCTGCGGTTGGGGCGCAGGCTGCCAGCAGCCCGCCGGCGGCGGCCAGAGCCGTGCCTTTTAAAAACGAACGGCGATTCAACTTACCTGCGGACATTTGAGTTCCTCCTGAATGATAGAGCCTGTCGTGGAATTGTGCGACTTGACCGACTGCCCCGGCCCATCTGATCTATCGATTAAGCTAAACGTATCGAACGGGTAAGCGTATTGATCTTCATTTTTGTTGCGGGGCAAATCTTTTATATCATAAACAATCATTCATGTCAATCAAATTATCATAATAGCGCATTCGAGCGACGATTTTGTTCATGGTAAAATGGGGTAACCCCTCCAGGCAGGTATCCATGGACACAAAAACTTACGACGTCATCACCTTTGGCGACCTGTGCGTCGACCTGATCATCACCGGCGCAGACGTGACGCCGCAGTTTGGGCAGGTGGAAAAACTGGTCGAGAACTACGCTCTCGAGATGGGCGGCTCCTGCTCGATTTTCGCCTGCCAGGCGGCCCGGTTAGGGCTGCGCACCGCCATCCTGGGCCGGGTTGGGCCGGACAGTTTCGGGCAGTTGATGCTCGATCGCATGAACGAAGCCGGGGTCGACACGCGCTACGTGACGGTCGATCCCAAGCTCAAGACCGGCCTGGGCATCGCGCTTTGCCCGCCTGGCGACCGCGCCATCCTCACTTACATGGGCTCGATCAACGTGCTCACCCCAGGCGACGTGAGCGACGCTTTCCTCGCCTCGGCGCGCCACCTGCATCACGGCAGCCACTACCTGCACACCGGGCTGCGCCCGGGCATGCCCGAGATCTTCCGGCGCGCCAAAAAGCTCGGGTTGAGCATCTCGCTCGACACCAACTGGGACCCGGAAGAGCAGTGGAATGGCGGTCTGCCTGAGCTGCTCAGCATGACGGATGTGTTCATGCCCAACGACCAGGAAGCGCTGCGCATCAGCCGCAAGAGTGGGTTGGACGAAGCGGCCGAGACCTTCCTGGATCGCGGCGTTGGGGTGGTGACGGTCAAGGCGGGGGCAAAAGGCGCGCGCGTCTACACCCGCGACGCGCGGCTCGAGCGGCCGGTCGAGCCGGTCAGCGGCGGCGACAGCATCGGCGCGGGCGACAGCTTCGACGCGGGCTTCCTGGCCGGCTGGCTGCGCGGCCTGCCGCTGGAGCGCTGCCTGGAGATCGGCATGGCCTGCGGGCGCTCAGTGGCAAGCAAGATCGGGGGCGTCGCGGGCCAGCTCACCTGGGCAGAGGTGAGTTGAGGCAAAAGCCCCCATCCCGGCCTTCTCCCAAAGGGAGAAGGAGTCAATGGCTGGGCGGCTCCCTTCTCCCGCCAAGAGAAGGAGTAAGGGCCGGGCGGCTCCCTTCTCCCACCGGGAGAAGGGATGGGGATGAGGGCGTCATGCCGAAAAAAGCCCCCTTACCGCCCGAAATCGTGAATCGATGCAGGCAATTGCGCAAAAATTCGACTCCGGCGGAAGCAAAGTTATGGAGTTTGCTGCGCAATCGACGGTTGGGAGGCTATAAATTCCGTCGACAGCATCCAGCGGTGGGTTATATTCTGGATTTCTATTGCGATGAGGCTCGACTGGCAATTGAGGTAGATGGTGGCGGGCACGCTGAGCCTTGTCAGGCGGCATACGATCAGGAACGCTCCGCCAGGTTGGCGGAAGAAGGAATCGCCATGGTGCGGTTTTGGAATCATGAAGTGAATGAAAACCCGTTGGAGGTTATGCGCGCGATCTGGGAGGAGTTGCTTGAGCGCGAGGAGCATAAACTTGGCGACAGTTCAAAGCCGATGACCGGTTGAGGTGGAGAAAAGGCGTGCCCTCATCCCGGCCTTCTCCCAAAGGGAGAAGGAGTCAATGGCTGGGCGGCTCCCTTCTCCCGCCAAGAGATGGCGTAAGGGCTGGGCGGCTCCCTTCTCCCGCCAAGAGAAGGCGTAAGGACTGGGCGGCTCCCTTCTCCCACCGGGAGATGGTGTAAGGACCGGGCGGCTCCCTTCTCCCGCCAAGAGAAGGAGTAAGGGCCGGGCGGCTCCCTTCTCCCACTGGGAGAAGGGTTGGGGATGAGGGTCCTTTTCAGGTCTTGTTGGGAATCCCCTCTTCGGAGAGGATGATCTTGGTGATGTAGCGGGTTTCGCCGGGCGGGTAACCCTGCGCTTCAGCCAGCCGGTAAGCCAGCACCTGCACAGGCACCACCTCGAGCACCGGGCGCAGGGCGTCGGGGAAACCGGGAATGGGGAAAACCATCTCGGTCTCGCCGCCGGTCACCGCGTGAGCCTCGCCGACCAGCATCACCCGGCCGCCCCCGCGCTGGATATCCGCGGCCAGGGAATGGTTCAGCTCGCCCTGCTTGCCCTCCCCGCAGAAAAGCACGGCGGCAAAGCGCTCGTCGATCACTTCGTTAGGACCCTGGCGGAATTCGGCCGCCTCCATCGCGATCGACGGCGTGCGCGACACCTCCTCCAGCGCCAGCCGCCCGCAGTAGGCCGCTCCCCTGGAATGTCCACGGTAAAGCAAGTACAGCGGGCGCGCAGCAGCGAAGAAGGCCTGCATCTCGTCGCCCTGTCGGATGGCGCGCTCGACCACCTCGCCGATCGCCCCAGGCAGCCGTTCGAACTGTGGGCGCAGCGCATCCAACTCGTCGCAGGCAGCCGCCGCCAGCGCCAGCGTGGCGGTCATCATCCCGGTCACCACGTTGATCGAGACCAGCTCGTCTTTGTGCGTGTCGGTCCAGACGATGTGGGTGGCCAGCCCCGCCAGCGTGCTATCGGGCTCATTGGTGATGGCCAGGAAAGGGATGCCCTCCTTCGCCAGCAGCCGTCCCAACTTGACCACTTCGGCGGTCTCGCCGGAGCGCGAATTCACCACCACGTTGGCCTTGCGCAGGGCGGGCAACTCGGAGTAAGATGCATCCGAAGCGCACATCGTGGTGGCGAAGCGCCCGCGTTGACCCAGGTAGACCGCGGCCGGCATGCACAGGTATTCCGCGCTGGCTACTCCGATAAAAGCCACCGGGCGGTCGTTCTGCAAGAAACGGGCCGCGGCTTCCAGCCGCCGGCGTTCCTCGCCGTACAGGCGGCCGGTGACGTGGCGCAGGTTGTCGCTTTGAGTCAGGATGTCGGACCACAAACCGTTTTGCATGGGCATCTCGCTGGTCGAAGATTATATTCGGGGTGCTTTCTTGCTTACAGCAATGTTATCACGCGCGGATATGAGTGTCAAGATGAATATTTATGATCATTAAATTGACCGACTCGATTGAATATGATAATATGAGTTTAACCATTTAATCTCACGAGGTGTTGCCATGCGCGTCGCCGGACACGAATACAACCTGATGTCGCCCGCCGAAGTTGAGTGCATCCACCGCAACGCCATGCGCATCATGGCTGAGGTGGGCATGCAGATTCAAAACCAGGCGCTGCTTAGCGACCTGCGAGAATCCGGGCTGGAGGTGGATCTGCAAACGGAGCGCGTGCGCTTCCCGGCAGCGGTGGTTGAGCGCTACCTGGCGGATGCCGAGAAACACGATTGGCAGGCAGCCCACCCATCCGTGGGCGGCTCGGCGGGCGTGTATCACGGGCGTTTTCACGACCCCGAGTCGGGCGAATTGGTTTCCTGGGATGAGGAGTCGCTGGCCTATTATTTTGCCCTGGCGCGCCGCCTGGAGCATATCCGCGGCGCTTCGATGCTCGGCTGCCGCCTGCCGGTGCCGGGCGAGCTGGAGCCGCTGTACGAGCGCTACTACTGTTGGAAATACGGCGCGCAAGAAGGGTCGTCGATCTATACCGACGAATTGTGCCCCTACCTGTACGAGTTGTACCAGATACGCGCGGACGCGCTGGGCCAGCCGCTGGCGCAAACTTTCCGCGGCACGGTGTACCTGCTCCCGGCGCTCAAACTGGGCCGCCACGAAGCCTACCAGGTGCAATGGTTCCGCGAGCGCGGGCTGCGTGTCGGCATCGGCGACATGTACGCACTGGGCGCCAACGCGCCGGTCACCCTGGCGGGCGGCGTGGCGCTCAACCTCGCCGAGCAGATCGCACTGCGCATGCTCAACCGGGCCTGGTTCGGCGACAACCGGCTGCACATCGGCGGCTCGCTCTCGGTGATCGACATGCGCACGATGATCTACCCGTATGGGCGACCGGAGATGG
This sequence comes from Anaerolinea sp., assembly GCA_029975965.1. Next base: position 9,235 of record JARKOV010000178.1, read on the forward strand.
CGATCGCCAACCTGATGCTGGCGCAGATGGCGCGTTTCTACGGCGCCTCTTACTCGGGTCACGCCGCATTGAGCGACGCCAAACTGCCCTCGGTCGAGGCCGGTTACCAGAAGGCGCTCACCGGCATTCCCACCTTGTTGGCCTGCGGCAGCCTGTGGGTCGATGCCGGCTTGCTCTCGATCGACGAGGTCTGCTCGCCGGTGCAGCTCGTGCTGGATAACGAGTTCATCTCCGCGCTGCAGCGCTTCACCGTCGAATACGAGATCAATGACGATTCAATCGGTCTGGAAACGATCCTGGAGGCCGGCCCGGGGGGAGGGTACCTGGATAAGGAGCACACCGTGCGCTACATGCGCCGCGAGCAGTGGCAGCCGCGCATCTGGTCGCGCGAGATGCTCCATCCCTGGCTGGAAGGCGCGCGCAAGCTGGATGTGGACCGCGCGCGCGAGGTCGCCTTGCAGGTGAAACGGGAAGCGCCGGAGGCGGAGGGCCTTTCGGCCCACATGGAGCGCGACCTGCTGGCTTTGATCGAGCGGGCGCGAGTCGCGCTGGTTGGTTGAGCTCTGGAGGCAAGCGTGGACATTTTGATCTATCCCAACCCAGCGGCGCTGGGCGCCGCAGCCGCTCAGCGCGCTGCGAAGCACCTGCGCGAGGCGCTGGCTGCGCGTGGGTCGGCGCGCCTGGTGCTGGCGACCGGCGCCAGCCAGTTCGAGATGCTTCATCACCTGGTGCGCCAGCCAGGCATCGATTGGGCGCGGGTGACCTGCTTCCACCTGGACGAGTACGCCGGGCTGCCCGAGAGCCACCCGGCCAGCTTCCGCCGCTACCTCCAGGAGCGCTTCACGGCGTTCGTCGCACCGAAGGCGTTCCACTTTGTCGATGGCGAAGCGCCCGACCTCCGGGCGGAGTGCCGGCGGCTGGGCCGGCTGGTGCGTGAAGCGCCGCTCGACGTGGCCTGCATTGGCATCGGCGAGAACGGTCACCTGGCGTTCAATGACCCACCGGCAGATTTCGAGGCGCGCGAGCCGTTCCTGGTGGTGCAGCTCGACGAGGCCTGCCGCCGCCAGCAGGTCGGCGAGGGCTGGTTCGCCTCGTTGGAAGACGTGCCGCGCCAGGCCATCTCGATGAGCATCGCCCAGATCCTGGGGGTGGAGCGCATCGTGTGCAGCGTGCCCGACCAGCGCAAAGCCGTGGCGGTGCGCGACGCGCTGCGCGGCCCGGTCACGCCGGCCTGCCCGGCTTCCATCCTCCAGCGCCACCCCCACTGCGCGCTCTTCCTCGACGAAACCTCAGCTTCTCTGCTGTAGATTCGACGACCAACAGGTTGTGGCGCCGGAAATCGCCCGCGGCGGCACTTGAGCACCTCGCCACCCATCAGGGCGATGTGGGCTTCCGGCCCGCCGAAGGCGGCCGGAAAAGAGCGCACGCCTGTCATGGGCGCGAACGGGTGTCCCTGTCGGGGGATGAGTACGACAGGCGGGTTGCCTCACCCACTGGTCAGCGGGTGAACAACGGGTAAGCCAGCGCATAGAGCAGGCTGGCGATGGCGCAGGTGAGCAGCATGACCGGCAAGCCACGCCGCACCCACAAAACGCCGGAAATCGGCGAGCGGGTGCGCTCGGAGAGGGTGGCGACGACGATGTTCGCCGAGGAGCCAATGATGGTGGCATTGCCGCCGAACCCGGCTCCGAAGACCAACGCCCACCACAGCGGCGTGACGTTCAAGCCAGCCTCGCCCAGGCCGAGGATGACCGGCAAAAGCGCGATGGTGATCGGCACATTGTCGACCACCGCGGAGAGGATGGCGACGATCCAGATCAACAGGATGCCCATCACGACCGGCGGGACGGTGGAAACGCGCAACAGCCCCTCGACAAACAGGTCGAGCACACCGGCCTGTTCCAGGCCGCCGACCATGATGAACAATGCCCCAAAAAATACCAGCACGCTCCACTCCACCCGTTTGAGGGTGTCGGCGACGGGCGGGCGGATCCAAAAGAGCCCAAGCGACGCGGCGCCCATGGCGATGAACGCGGTGCTCATGTCCAGCCAGTGCTCGATGACGAACAGCGCCACGGCCACGCCCAGGGCAATCAAACCGCGCCGCGCGGACCGCGGATCCTCAAGCGCCTCCCTGGGGTCCAGGCCGAGAACCGCCTCGCGCGATGGCGGGACCAACGCCATTTCCTTGCGGAACAAGACGCGCAGCAAGACCAGCGTCGCGACCCAGGCTACCAACACCACCGGCAGCGAATGGGTGAGAAAATCGTTGAAAGAGAAATTCGCCGCAGAGGCGATCAGCACGTTGGGTGGGTCGCCAACCAGCGTAGCCACGCCGCCGGTGTTCGAGAGCAGCGCTTCGGAGAGCAGATAAGGGGTGGCGCTGATGCCCAACACTTCGCAGATCAAGATGGTGACCGGCGCAATGAGGACGACGGTGGTCACGTTGTCGAGGAACATGGAGAGCAGGGTGGTGACACTGCCCAACAGGATCAGCAGGAGAAAGGGCTTGCCCTGTGATAGCCGCCCGACGTACACGGCGAGGTATTGGAAGAAGCCGGTTGGCTCGAGCAATGCGACCAGCACCATCATGCCCAGCAACAGCCCCAGGGTGTTCCAATCGATGGCGGCGATGGCCTGCTCTTCACTGTAGAAATTCAACAGCTTCCCGGCGACCAGCATCAAGATCGCCCCGCCCATTCCAGCGATCACGCGGTGGACTTTCTCGGTGAAGATCAACACCAGGCTGGCGAGAAAAATGGCTGAAGAAACGATGGTGGCCGCCATCGGCATCACCCGCTTCCGGCCTGCCAGGCGGACAAAATGGCCGTGCCGATATCGACCCGCGAAGCGATGCCGGTCAGGCGGCCATCTTCCGATACGACCGGCAAATCGTGCAAATCGTATTGGAGCATGGTGGCAATCGCGCGCAGCAGGCCGCAATCTTCTTTGACCACCCGCACCTGGCGCATTTTGGTGGTGACCGGTCGGGCCAACGTCTCGGGGTTGGGAATGAAGGATTCCACCGCACCGAATTCATGGACAAAGTCCAGGTCCTGGATCAGGCGCACGAAATCCGGCATGCCCAGGTCGAGCAAGTCTTTCAACCCAACCACGCCCACCGGGCGCATCTGCTCGTCGACGACCGGCAGCAAGCCGATGTGGTGGGCGACGAGTTTGGCGGCGGCTTCGCCTAAGGTGGCGTTGGCAGCGATCGAGTACACATTGCGTTTCATGCAACTGGCGATTTTCATGGGAATCCTCCGTGGAAGGCAATCAACCACAGAGATATTATAGATTGGATTGAACTTTGACTTATAATATCATTACCAAAACGTTTTGGAAATGTGCGAAGGACGAATTAAAGTTATCGCTAACACCAAACCTGGATGTGTCCCCATCCACACATTGCGAGGTGACCGGATGAAAACGGTTGTCGCTGCAGCGTTAGGCGAATGCGTGCACGTCGCAGGGGTGATGAACTTCCTGCGCCTGGCCGAATCGGCGGGCTGGCGCGCGGTCTTCCTGGGGCCGGCGACCCCGCTCGAGCAGGTGCTGCAGGCCGCGCGCAACGAGCGAGCCGACCTGGTCGGCGTGTCGTACCGCCTGACCCCCGAGACCGGCGAGCAGCTCCTGGCGCAATTTGCCGAGGCGGCCGACGAGCTGCGCGAGCAGGGGGTGCGCTTTGCCTTCGGTGGGACGCCACCGGTGGCTGAACGCGCCGCGCGCATCGGCTTTTTCGAGCGAGTCTTCGACGGCAGCGAGTCCGCCGAGGAGGTGCTGGCTTACCTCAAAGGACAGACGCACAGCGCGGGGCAGGAAGCGGATTACCCGCAAACGATGGTCGAGCGCATCACCTGGAAAGCTCCCTTTCCCCTGCTGCGCCACCACTTCGGCCTGCCAGACATGGCCGAGACGCTGGCGGGAATCGCGCGCATCGCCGGCGCGCGCGCCCTGGACGTCATCTCGCTGGGCATCGACCAGGACGCCCAAGAGAATTTCTTCCATCCCGAGCGCCAGGATGCGCGCCGCAAGGGCGCTGGCGGGGTGCCGGTGCGCTCGGCGGGCGACTACCGCGCGCTTTTCCAGGCCAGCCGCTGCGGCAACTACCCCTTGCTGCGCACCTACTCCGGCACCGATGATTTCATCCGCCTGGCAGAGCTGTACGTGGAGACGATCCGCATTGCCTGGTGCGCGATCCCGCTCTTCTGGTTCAACCAGATGGACGGGCGCGGACCGTGGGACCTGGAAGGCTCGATCCGCGAGCACCAGCAGGTGATGGCCTGGTACGGCGAGCGGGGCATCCCGGTGGAGCTGAACGAGCCGCACCATTGGGGCATGCGCGACGCCCCCGACGTGGTTTTCGTCGTCTCGGCCTATCTCTCGGCGCACAATGCGCGCGCCTGTGGGGTGAAGGATTACATCGCCCAGTTGATGTTCAACAGCCCGCCCGGCCATTCCGACGCGATGGACCTGGCTAAAATGCTGGCCGTGCTCGAACTGGTGCGACCGCTGGAAGGGGCAGATTTTCGCGTCTGGCGGCAGACGCGCACCGGCCTGCTCAGTTACCCCCTCGACCCGAGCGCCGCGCGCGCTCACCTGGCAGCCAGCGTGTATCTGCAGATGGCGCTGCGCCCGCACATCGTCCATGTGGTGGGGCACAGCGAAGCCCATCACGCCGCGACCGCGGAGGATGTGATCGAATCCTGCGCGCTGGCGCGGCGCTCGATCGAAAACGCTCTGCGAGGCGCGCCGGACATGGCTGCCGACCCGCGCATCCAGGCGAGAGTGCGAGAGCTGGTCGAAGAAGCGCACGTCACTTTGCGGGCAATTGCCCGGCTGGCCGACGCGGGCGTTGCCGACCCGCTGGCCGATCCGCGCACCCTGGCAAGGGCCGTCCAGCAGGGCATCCTGGATGCGCCACAGTTGCGCAACAACCGCTTCGCGCGCGGCGCGCTGCAAACACGCATCATCGACGGAGCCTGCCTGGCGGTGGATGAATCTGGCAGGCCGTTAAGCGAGGCCGAGAGGCTGCAAATCTTCCGATAAATTCACTTTCCCAAGGAGGGAATGGATGAACCACACCCCGAAATTTTCTGTAATTGGCGCCGGTCACGGCGGAAAAGCCATGGCCGCCCACCTGGCGCTGATGGGCTTTGAGGTCACGCTTTACAACCGCACTCACGACCATGTGACCGCGATCGAGCAGCGCGGCGGGATCGACCTGGAAGCGCCGGATTGCGACCTGAAAGGCTTCGGCAAGCTGGCGCACGTCACCTCCGATTTCGCCTCGCTCTCGCCGGAGATCGATATGCACATGGTGGTGGTGCCTTCGTCGGCGCACGCCGACATCGCCCGCGGGATGGCGGCTCACCTGCGCGACGGGCAAATGGTCGTCTTGCACCCCGGCCGGACGTGCGGCGCCCTGGAGTTCGCCCGGGCGCTGCGCGAACAGGGCTGCACCGCCGACGTGACCATCGCCGAGACGGAGACCTTCATCTACGCTTCACGTTCCGACGGGCCCGCCCAGGCGCGCATCTTCCGCATCAAAGAAGCCGTGCCGCTGGCGGCCCTGCCCTCGGTGCGCACCCAATCTGTGCTGGAGGTGATCCACGCGGCTTACCCGCAATATATCGACGGCGGCAACGTGCTTCAGACCGGGCTGAACAACATGGGAGCGATCTTTCACCCGGCGCTGGCGTTGCTCAACGCCGGGTGGATCGAGTCGACCCACGGCGACTACCAGTTTTACATCGACGGTGTGACCCCGTCAGTCGCCCGCGTGCTCGAAGCGCTCGACCGCGAGCGGGTCACGGTGGCCGCGGCGCTGGGCATCCGCGCCCGCACCGCGCTGGAGTGGCTCAAGCTGGCCTACGACACGGTGGGCGAAGACCTCAACGAAGCCATTCACAACCAGCCGGGGTATTACGGCATCAAGGCGCCCCCCACCCTCAACCACCGCTACATTTTCGAAGACGTGCCGATGAGCCTGGTGCCGATCGCCTCGCTCGGGCAGCACTATGGCGTCTCAGTGCGCGGGATGGATGCGATCATCCGCCTGGGCTGCATCATTCACCGCACCGACTACTGGCGCAAAGGGCGCACGGTGGAAAAACTGGGCATCCACGAGCTGAGCAGCGAAGAGCTGACCAGCTACGTTACCGACGGCGTGTTCGTGGGTAATTAAAGCGAAGGTCAGGACTCGCCGCCGTTGATAAAGACCAGCTTGTGCTGGATGGCGAGGCGGACCAACGCGGCGGTATCGGTTACGCCCAACTTCTGCAACAGGTTGGCGCGGTGCGACTCGACGGTCTTCACGCTGATGCTCAGAATCGCGGCGATCTCGGCGTTGGTGTGACCTTCGGCGATCAGCTTGAGCACTTCGCGCTCGCGGGTGGTGAGCGCGTCCACGCCGCTCGCCGCCTGCTCCGACTGGAGCAGGTAGCCGTCGACCAGCACGTTGGAGATAGCCGGGCTCAGGTAAATCTCGCCGCGCGAAGCGGCGCGCACCGCCAGGATCAGCTCCTCTTTGAGCGAATTTTTCAGCAGGTAACCGCGCGCGCCGTAGCGCAGCGCCTGGCGCACCAGGGCTTCGTCGGAGTGCATCGAGAGGAACACCACGCGCATCTTCGGGCTGTCGCGGCGGATGCGCTCGAGGGCCTGGATGCCCGACAGGTTGGGCATGCCGATATCGAGCACAAGCACGTCTGGATTGTGCTCGCGAGCCAGCGCCAGCGCGGTCAAACCGTCGCCGGCTTCGGCGACCACGCTCACGTCGCCGGCGTGTTCGAGCAAAGCGCGAATCCCCTGCCGCACCAGGGTGTGATCGTCGGCGATCAGCACGCGGATCATCCGGTCTCCTCCAGCGGGATGGCGGCTGCAATGCGCGTGCCGCCCTGGCGCCTCGATTGGATATCCAGCCTCCCGTTGAGCAGCGCGATGCGCTCCTGCATGCCACGCAGCCCGATGCCTTCTTTGCCCTGCAGCTCGCCGGTGTCGAAGCCTCGCCCATCGTCGCGAATGGTGATTTCGATCGTCTCCGCGTCGCAAGTCACACTGACCCAGGCCTGGCTCGCGTGGGCATGTTTGGCGACGTTGTTCAATCCCTCCTGGACAAAGCGGTAAATTGCCAGCGACATAAACTCGCTCAAATCCGGCAAGGCGCAACCCTGGTAGTGGATCGGGATGCGCATGCGTTTGCCAAAATCAATGCACAGGCCTTCGAGGCTGGCTTCCAGGCTGATCATCCCCAGGCGCGGCGGGCGCAACAGCCGCGCCAGCTCTCGCGTCTGGTTCATGATCACTTCGGTGAGGTGAATCGCCTCGCCCAACTGGCCGGGGACCTCCCCGCTGCCCAACTGCAGATCGTCCGCTGCCATCTGCAGCGCCAGCTTGAGCGCGGTCAGGTTTTGCCCGGCTTCATCGTGCAGCTCGCGGGCGATGACCTGGCGCTCCTTCTCCTGGGCGCTGACCACCTGTTGGGCCAGACTGCGCATGCGCTCCTCGGTCTGGCTCAGGCGGTCGAGGACGGCCTGTTTTTCGATCGCTTCGGCTGCCATTTGTTTCAATTGGGTGGCAAGCGCCGTCTCGACCCGTTTGCGCTGGGTGATATCGACCATCGAGATGAGCACCCGATTGAGCGAATCCTCGTGCCCGCTCAGCACCCGCGAGCGCAGCAGCACGTAGAGTTGCCCGCCGTCCAGCGCCTTGATCGGCACCTCATAATCGGGCGGCGAATTGCCGCCCGCGAATGCGATGAACACTTCGGTCAGGAATGCGGCAGTTTCCTCGACCAAAGGCTCTGCGAGATTGTCGAGCAATTGCTGTTTGTCGCCCGCGCGTTGCAGGGAGACGGCGGCAGGGTTGACATCGATGATGCGCACCAGGCCCACCAGCTCGCTGAGCTTTTCGGGGTGCTGCTCGAAATAAACGCGCAGGTCGCTCACCCCCTGGCCCTGCAAATCTTGGAGGGCCTGCTTGACCTCCGAAAAGTCTTCCAGCCACAGCGCCACCGGCGACTCTTCGAACAGGCTGCGGAATCGCTGCTCGCTTTCCTCGAGGCGGTCTGCGGCGAGCTGCTGTTCGGTGATGTCCTCAACCATGGCAAGGAACCCGATCATCTCGCCCGAGGAATCGACCAGCGGGGTATCATGCCACCGGCAGAGGATCCTCCGCCCGTCTTTGGTCAGGTTGGCGTTCACCTCCACCAACGTGGCTTTTTCATCCAGAATACGCCGGATGGCTTCGCTGACGAACTCGTGCACTTCAGCCGGGATGATCAACTCGTAACCGAACTTCCCCAGCGCCTCCTGGGCGGTGTAACCAAAGAGTTGCTCGGCGGCCGGATTCCAATACGTGATGCGCAGCTCCAGGTCGGTGATGATCAAGGCCACCGGCATACTGGTGAGCACCTGTTGCAGCCTTTCGAGCAGCAAATCACGCTCATGCGCCAGACGCCGACGCTCTTCTTCGTTCTTCTTGATCGCGGATATGTCGCGCACCACCCCGATGACGCGGGTCAGTTGGCCCTCTTCATCATGGATGGTTGCCAACGCGACTTCAGCCGGAAAGGAAGACCCGTCTTTGCGTTGCGCTTCTCTCTCGAAGGTGCGCGTTTGCCCGGTCGCCGCCTGCGTGGCGTAATCATCGCCAAAACGCTCGAACTCCTCGCTTGAGCGGAAGAGCAGGCGGGTCGATTGACCGACCAGCTCGCCGGGTTGGTAACCGTACATTTCCTCGGCGGTGCGGTTGGCGAATTCGATCGTCCGCTGCGGGTACGAGACAAACAGCACGCCGTAAGAAATATGGGATAAGATCGTCTCCAGCATCGCCCGGGTGCGCTCGACTTCCTTTTCGCTGCGCAAGCGGGCGGTCACATCCACCAGCAGCGCCAACCGCGCGGGGCGTCCGTGATAATCGATATCGTGGGTGGTGATCTCCATGTCAATGAAGTCGCCGCTTTTCTTGCGGTGTTTCCAAATGCCCACCTTGCGCAAGATTCCCGGGTTAGAGCGGATCGATTGGCCGACCATCGCCCGCTCATCGTTGGAGTGCAAGTCCTCCACCGTCATGGCAGTGACTTCCTCTTGTGAATACCCGTAGATGGTCAACGCCGTGTGGTTGAAGCGAAGGATCGCGTGGGTTTCGCGATCGTAGATCAACATCGGCATCGGATTTTGCTCGAAGAGCGGCAGGTAGGTGTCGGTCAAGTCGAACATTCTGCCCCTGGTCGCGTGAGACGCGCGTGGATTAAATTATACACAATGGGGTCAGGGCGGCAATCATTTTGTCGTTTACTTTTTCTCATATCAATTTCATCTTTTTCCGGTGAGATTGAGGTAAACTAGTCCCGATTGTGTAATAAATAACAAGCCCGGGCGAAAGTATCATTCTTATGCAGCGTTTAAAAACGTTAAAAATTTTCCTCTTCCTCACCGTTTTCATCGCGTTGCTGGGCGGGTTTTCCACCGTCCAGGCGCAAGACGTCGAGCCATCCGATAAGCTCCCCGTCTACTTCTTTTGGGGCAACGGCTGCCCGCACTGCGCCGAGGCTAAACCGAAACTGGCAGAGCTGGCTAAAAAATATCCCCAGATTGAGGTCCACGATTACGAGATCTGGTATGACGAGGCGAACAGCGCGCTCTTCCAGCAAATGGCGGCGGGCAACGGCTTCGAGGCGCGCTATGTGCCGACCACCTTTATCGGCGACCAGCACTTCGAAGGTTTTGGAGAAGGGATGGCGGAGCAATATGAAGCGGCCATCCAGGCCTGCCTGGGCGTCGAGTGTCGCGACCCCGGCGCGGGCATCATTCCCGGCGTCCCCGCCGGGCGGACCAGTTTTGCCCCTGCAAGCCAGGGCACAGAGGCCGTCGTGCTCGACGAGGACGTGATCAACCTGCCGCTGATCGGCGCGGTGGATCTCTCGGGGAAATCCCTCTGGATCAGCACGCTGCTGATTTCCTTCGTCGACGGTTTCAACCCCTGCTCGCTGTGGGTGCTTTCCATCTTGATTGCACTGACCCTGCACACCGGCTCGCGCAAGAAGGTGTTCATCATCGGGCTCATTTTCGTGACCGTCACAGCGCTGATTTACGCGCTGTTCATCGCCGGGTTGTTCACCGTGCTGCGCATCATGAGCTTCGTCGGCTGGATCCAGGTCGCGGTGGCGCTCATCGCGCTCTTCTTCGGCGCGATCAACATCAAAGACTACTTCTTCTACAAAGAAGGCCTGTCGTTCACCATCGACGACTCCAAGAAGCCGGGCATCTACCAGCGCATGCGCAAAGTGCTGGACGCCAGCCAGTCTTTCTGGGGGCTTGCCGGAGCCACCGTTCTCATGGCGGCAGGCGTCTCGTTGATCGAATTCTCCTGCACGGCGGGCTTTCCGGTGCTGTGGACCAACCTGGTGGCGGCTCAGCAGGTCACCACGCTGACCTTCGTAGGGTTGCTGGTGCTCTATATGCTGATTTACCAGTTAGATGAGCTGGTGATCTTCGCTAGCGCGGTGTACACCCTGCGCGCCAGCCGCCTGGAAGAAAAGCACGGGCGCATCCTCAAGCTGATCGGCGGGGTGCTGATGCTGACCCTGGCAGCCGTGATGGTGATCAACCCCGCGTTGATGAATAACCTGAGCAACTCCCTGCTCATCTTTGGCATCGCCTTTGCTGTCGCCGGGTTGGTTCTGCTGCTCCACCGGCGCATCCTTCCCTCGTTTGGCATCTGGATTGGCAGCGAGAAACACCCGCGCCGCCGCTCGCGCTCCCGAAAACACTCGGCGCAACGTTAGTGGTCAGTTGGATTCGCAACTTCTCAGCGAGTGGAGGAGAAGTCCCCGAATTTTAGGTGTTTGCGGGGGCGAACCCCCCGCAAACACCTAAAATTCGGGCCTCTTGCACCTCTGGCTGAGTAGTTACTTGGATTCATTTTGACGGGTTATTTTGAAGGCTTTGCCCCCAAGATAACCCGTCGTTCTTAATCAGGGTTTGCCCGGCGTAAATGCAGGGTAAACCCCGATTTCCAAGCGGTTCCCCTGGCAGCAAAATATATCCGATCCGGAAATTAGGCTTAACCTTCATCCTGAACCATGGGGAAACTCGTGCGTGTACTGATCATCGATGACAACCAGGCGTTTCTCAACGCGGCGTTGAATTTTTTGCAGCGCCAGCCAGAGGTGGAAGTGGTGGGCGCGTATACCCTTGTTGAGCCTGCCCTTCGCAGAGTCGAGGAACACAGTCCCGATCTCATCTTGCTCGACCTGGACATGCCGGTGATGAATGGCCTGGAGGCGATCCCGCTGTTTAAGGCGGTCTTGCCCGCGGTGCCCATCATCGTGCTGAGCGTGCTCGATTCGACCAGCGATGAACAGGCGGCGGGGCAGGCTGGAGCCGACCGTTTCATCAGCAAACAAACCATGCACCAGGAGTTGGCGGCGGCGATCCGCAGGTTAAGCGGGGAATTGGCGGTTTAAAATCTGTGGAAACAAAACGGCTTGTGCGGCTGCTCGCGATCGAGCGCGATGTGGATGCCCTGCGGAATTTGCAAAACACGCTGGGGCTCTCCAAACGCATCGACACGCAGCTCGTCACCGTCCAATGCCTGGGCCAGGGATTGGAAGCGCTGGCTTCAGGAAGCTTTGATGTGGTTGTCACCGGATTGAGCCTGCCCGACGCGAGCGGGGTGGAGATCGTCCGCCAGATCGACCGGGGCAGCCCCGAAACGCCGGTGATCGTTCTCACCCAGGATGACGACGAGCAAATCGCGCTGGAGGCGCTGCGCGCCGGCGCGGAGGATTTCCTCAGCAAACAGACCCTGTCGTTGATCACACTGGAACACGTCATACCCTACGCCATCGAGCGCAAACGATCCTCTGTTTCGTTGAAGGAATCGCAGCGGGCGTATACCACCCTCCTGGACAATCTGCCCGGGATGGTCTTCCGCTGCAAGAACGACGCCCATTGGACGATGGAAATTGTCAGCCATCGCTGCCTGGAGCTGACCGGCTACCCGCCGGAGGCTCTGATCGATAACCAGGAGATTGCCTACGTTGACCTGATCTACCCGGACGATCAAAGCCATGTAACCGATGTGATCGAGGCGGCGCTCGCCGAGGGAAGCGGTTACAGCGTGGCTTACCGGCTCATAACCGCCAGCGGGCAGGTCAAGCACGTTTGGGAGCAAGGGCGAGGTGTTTACTCCAGCCGGGGCAAGCTGCTGGCGATCGAGGGTTACATCGCCGATCTCACCTCCCACTGGGAAGTCCAGCAAGCCCTGGGAGCCACCCAGCAGCAATTTCAGGCGCTGGCCGATTCGTTTGGCGATATCGTTTTTACCCTCGACCGCGATCAGCGCCACACCGGTATCTATGGGCGCTGGGTAGGAGATGCCGGACTGACGGCGGACCACTTCTTGGGCAGAACCGCCCGCGAGATCCTGGGTGACGGAGCTGCGATGCCGCACGAGGCGGCCAACGAAGCCGCGCTCCAGGGTCGTTACATCCTTTACGAGTGGTCGGCTCCTGCGCCGGATGGGCTGCACCATTACGAAACGTCCCTCTCGCCGATCTACGACCTGGAAAACCGGGTGGTTGGTGTGGCTGGAATTGGGCGCGATATCACCCACCGCAAACGGCTCGAGCGCGAACAGCAGGCCACGCTCAACCTGGCCGCGGCGATCCGCTCCGCCAATACGCGCGCCGAGCTACTGCCGTTGATCCTGCGCGAGACGATGACCGCACTGGGGTGCAGCGCCACGGCGATTGGTCATTTTGACGAAGCCGCCCATGCTCTGGTCGTCGAACGCGCCTCCGGCCTGTGGGAACCCTTTGCCGGCAATTCCATGTCGATCGAGGCAGATGGATTTCTTCATTATTCGCTCAAATCGGGCCAGCCGTTCCAAATTTCTCCCGACCACTCGGCGACCTTCCATTCCCTGCCTGAGGAGGTTCGCCGGGCAGGGATCGTCTATTGCGCGCCGCTGGCGTCGCAAGGCGCGGCGTTTGGCCTGCTCGTGGCAGGCAAAGAGACCCCCTTTACCCCGCTGGACCAGCGCATTTTCGAGGCTTTTACCGACCTGTCGGCCAACGCGATCCACCGCACGGCATTGCTGGAGGAAACGGCCGAGCGCCTGGCGTACATGCATAGCCTGCATGAGATCGATCAGACGATAGTGGGCCGGAAAAATGTCAGGGCGATCTTGCGCAAAGTGATCGACAGCGCCATGACCAACCTGCACCTGGACGCCTGCCAGGTCACCCAGGTGGAGGATGGTGGCAACCGCCTGCGCATCCTGGCGCAGCATGGCTTTTTGCGTTCCGCGCGGAGCGGGCACGCCTTTGATCACCCTCAGCATGCGGGTCCGTGCCCAATCGCCACGCACCAGTCCATGCTTATCCCCGATCTAAGCCAGCGCGCGGATATCGTCCGGTTGCGCCGGCTCGGCGAGGAGGGATTTGTCAGCTACCTGGGCATCCCGGTCAACGGCAGCCACGGAATGAAGGCGGTGCTGGAAGTGTTCCAACGCTCCCCCCTGAGGCTGGCTCCCTCGCAGGTGAATTATCTGGAGACGTTGGCGGGGCAGGTATCGATTGCCCTGGAAACGGCTGCGCTCAACGCAGACTTGCATCGGAAACACGTCGAGTTGATGGAAGCCTACGATTCCACCATCGAAGGTTGGTCGCGCACGCTCGAATTGCGTGACGATGACACGGTGGGGCACTCGAACCGGGTGATGGAGACGACGGTGCGCCTGGCGCGCGCCCTGGGCCTGCCCGAAGATGAGATCGTGCACCTGCGACGCGGCGCCCTGCTGCATGACATCGGTAAGATCGGCATTCCGGATGCGATTCTGCGCAAAGAAACCAGCCTGACCGAGCAAGAGTGGCAGGTCATGCGCACCCATCCGGTGCTGGCTTACGAGCGGCTGAAATCGATCAAGTTTCTCGAGCCGGCCCTATCCATCCCGCTTTATCACCACGAGCGCTGGGACGGCAGCGGTTATCCAATGGGCTTGAAGGGCGAGGCCATTCCGCTGGCTGCGCGGATCTTCGCCGTGGCCGACGTGTGGGACGCGCTGACCTCCGACCGCCCCTACCGCAAGGCGTGGAATACACAAGAGGCGCGCGGGTACATCCTGAGCATGAGCGGCAAGCAGTTCGACCCGCGCGTGGTCGAGGCTTTTCTCCAGTCGGTTGAGGGCTGACCCATCCCCTGGGGCCGCCCGATTCCCCCTTATTGTTTTAGCGATAGATTGACCAAAGGCCGCCTTTTCAGGCGGCCTGCGGGTTTTAAGGATGGGTGTGCGTGGAGAGAGATCGCCACGGGCGCTGCCCGCCCTCGCGATGACGTGCATGGGCACCAACCCGTCCGCCATGTCATTGCGTGACACCGCAGGCGGCCAAACAATCCCTCTGTTGCCCCCTCCCCGCGCGTCATTGCGAGACGCCGCAGGCGGCGAAGCAATCTCTCTTCCTCCCACACTTAGAGAGCGATCGCCGCGGGCGCTGCGCGCCCTCGCGATGACAGGCATGGGCACCAAAACGGTCGCCATGTCATTGCGAAGCGGGCGAAGCCCGCTGTGGCAATCTCTCCTGCGGTGTGAAGAGCGATCGCCGCGGGCGCTGCGCGCCCTCGCGATGACGGGCGGGGAGCTGGTTTCACTTAAGTTCAAATACCGAACAGCTCGGTGATCAGCGCCTGGAAATGGTGCTCGAGGATAGCGTAAGAGTAATGGTGACCGGCGATCTGGTAATTGGTCTCGACCATCTCCTCCACCCATCCGCGGTCGCTGAGGGCGCGGCGCGCCTCCGCGACACACCGCTCGGTGATGAAGCCGTTGAATTCGATCGCACGGAAGCCCTTGGGCTTGATGTCGAGCTCGTAGATCGAATACGTATTCACCACCAGCGGGCGGCGGAAGTACACCGCTTCGAGGAAAGCGTTGCCAAAGCCTTCGATCTGCGAGGGGTAAGTGACCAGGTCGGCGTGCGGGTAGATATCCTGCAGGGTGTAGACCTTTCGCCCGTCGGGCAGCGTACCGCGCGCTTGCTGAATCTGGTCGGCGACAAACACGGTGGGCACATTCATGCGCTCGGCGTAATAGCGTACGCGCTGCTGGTATTCCCTTCCTTCGTCGCCGGCGGCGTGCGAGATGACCAGGCGGGCGGGCATGTCGAGCCGGCTGACCAGCTCGATGGCGTGCTCGATGCCCTTGCGCTGCACCACGCGGGTGGGCTGCAGGATGAACTGCTCGCCGGGCAGCACGCCCAGGTCGGCGCGCACCTCGCGGGTGTAGGCGTCCGGCGCGGGCGGCGGATTGCCGTAATCCATCACGTTGGGGATCAGGCGGCTGCTCAATCCCTTGCGGTACGCCAGTTGGCTGCCCGCCACCGAGTTGATCACCACGTGGCGGATGGTCGGCAAGGCAGGTGGGAAGGCCATCGCCAGGTAATCGTGCACGCAGGTGACCTGAAACCGCTCGCGTTCCCAGGCCATGTCGTGGTGGTGACCGATGGTCGGGTAACCGGTCTCGGCGATCACCTCGCTGATTGCCAGCCCGAGCGGGACGTGCACCGGGATGGAGAGCGCGTTCTCGACGATGAGCATATCCACATCGAAGGTCTTTAAAAAGGCGTAGAGGTGCTGTTTAAAGTGATCCTTCAGGTTCTGGATGCGCCGGGTGATCTCGGGCGAGCGAACGGTGCAATTGAAGAGCTGGTCGTGCAGCTCATCCATCTCCGGGTGGTGGAAAAACGCTTCGGGCACCACGTAGCTGATGTCTTCGGGATATTCGCTCATCCCGGCGAAATAAAAGCAGTCATGCCCCATCTCTTTGAGCACCTGGGTCCATTTTTCTGTTTCGAGCGAGACGCCGTCGGTGCCGGCGAAACGGGTGGAGATGAAGCCGATGCGCAGGTGTTTCGGGTCCGATTGGGGGTGCAATTCAACTCTCCTTTTCGAGCCAGACGACCTGGTACGGCTCGAGGGTCAGCGTTCCATCGATGGACAGGGAAGCGCGGTTTTCGTCCAGCAGGCTGCGCCAGGCGCCCGGCTGGGCCGGCAGGCGCAAGCTGATCTGTTCCGGGCGCAGGTTGTGGCAACACAGCACCGCGCGCCCACTCGACTCGCGCCGCAGAACCAGCGCGCCGGGGTGGGCATGGATCACCTGCTGGCTGCCGTACGGGTCGAATGCCGGGCTGGCGGCGCGCGCCTGCAACAGGCGTCGGGCAACCCGGTAAAGGCGGTTGCGCGCCGAGGTTGGGTCGCGTAGTTCGGCAAACAAGGCCGGCGCAGCAAACTTCTGGCGGTTGATGGTGCGGTTGTGCCCGCTCGAGCGCGCCCCTTCGGGCCATCCGCGCGAGCCAACCAGGCTGTGCACGTAGACGCCCGGAACGCCCTGCAGCGCATATTGGATAGCCTGGGCGACGGCAAAGCGCGCCTCGCCCAGCGCCGGCCCGGCGGAGTGGCGTGGCTCGGAGAGGGCGTCGAGGTAGTTGGCGTTGAGCTC
>JARKOV010000007.1 GCA_029975965.1 Anaerolinea sp.
AAATGGGCCGAGATAACCGGGCAATCGGTGAAAGAGGACGGACACGCTTCATGTCATCGCGAGGGCGTGCAGCGCCCGTGGCGATCTCTCTTCCCGAACAGGGGCAAAGAGAGATTGCTTCGCCGCCTGCGGCGTCTCGCAATGACGCGCGGAGTGAGGAGCAACAGCGAGATTGCTTCGCCGCCTGCGGCGTCTCGCAGCAGCGCGAGGCGAGGAGGGCGCGCCGCGCCGCCCCTGCCGCTTCTTGAAAACTTTCTTGGTGTCCTGGTGGTGGCTTTTTCTTCTCCGGCTTCGCGGGCGGCTACTTTCCGCGTTTGAGCAGCAGCGGCCCGACCAGGTCGATGGCCCAACCGAAGAAAACCTCCAGCCAGCGGCTGAGCGCCAGCACACCCGGCACGTAGACCACGCGACGGGGACGGCAAAGCACCTGCCACACGCTGGCGGCAACCCGCTGCGGGCTGACGGCAAAGCCTTCGGCGGGCACGGGGCGGCCGTTTGGCATGCGCAGCGCCTGCTCAAAAAACTCGCTGGAAACCGGGCCGGGGCGGATGTCGCAGACCTCCACACCGCTGCCGCGCGTTTCGCGGTAGAGGGAGGTGCTGAAGCTGTTGAGGAAGGCTTTGCTGGCGGCGTAAATGGCCACGCCCTGGTTGGGCATGCCGCCGGCGATCGAGGAGATATTCACGATGATCCCCGAGCGGCGCTCGAGCATGGCAGGCAGGAAAAGTCGCGCGAGGTGGGCTGGAGCCTCCACATTGACCTGGATCATCCCAGCCGCGCTCTCCCAGGGCATGTCGCGATAGTAGCCGTACCAGCCGAAACCGGCGTTGTTGATCAGCACGTCTGGGATGCCGCAGGCGGCTGTCACCGCTGCCACCAGGCGCTCGCGCTCGGCTGCCACGGCCAGGTCGGCGGGAAAAACATCGGCCTGCCCGCCGTTGCGCTGGATCTCTCCGGTCAGGCGTTCCAGCCGCTCGGCGCGGCGCGCGGTGAGCAGCACGCGCAGCCCTTTGGCCGCCAGCAGGCGGGCAGTGGCTTCGCCAATGCCGCTGGATGCGCCGGTTACCAGCGCCGTTTTGCCTGTCCACCGGTTTATCGTTGCCAATTCCACTCTCCCCAACAGGTAATTTTACCCCCAAGGAAGGTTTGCTCGACCTGCCGGAGTATACTTACAGGGTGCTGCGTTAGGGCGATTGCATTCTATATCTGACCATTGGATTCAAATCGGGAAACGCTTAAAATCACCCCACAAAGTGTCACTGAGAAATGCCGAAGGCTTTGCGAAGGCATCGAAGCAATCTCGCCTTGATTTTGCTTGCGCCAAAACGAGATTGCTTCGGCGCAAAGCCACCTCGCGATGACATGCCTCACCGTAGATCACTTTCGATGTTGACTTCACCCAGGAGGAAAAAGCAGATGACCACAGCTTTCATGAGGACTTTAGGCCGCTCCGGTATCCAGGTGAGCCCGCTCGGCATGGGTTGTTGGGCGATCGGCGGATTGGCGTGGCGCGGCGAGACACCCGTCGGGTGGGGCGCGGTGGATGACGCCGAATCGATCCGCGCCATTCGCCGGGCGATCGACCTGGGGGTCAACTTTTTTGACACCGCTAACGTGTATGGCGCCGGGCACAGCGAGGTGGTGCTGGGGCAGGCGTTGAAAGGCTTGCGCCACCAGGTGGTGGTCGCGACCAAATTTGGCAACCTGGCCGATGAAGCGCGCCGCCAACTCACCGGGGCAGACGCCTCCCCGGCCTCGATCCGCCAATCTTGCGAAGACTCGCTGCGTCGGCTGGGCACCGCGTGGATCGATCTGTTCCAGTTTCACCTCGGCGGCTACGAGCTGGAGCGTGCCGGCGAGGTGCGCGAAACCCTCGAAGCGCTGGTCGCCGAGGGGAAAATCCGCGCCTACGCCTGGTCGACCGATGATCCATTGCGGGCGGCCTTTTTTGCCGAAGGGCCCCATTGCGCAGCCGTCCAGCACCAGATGAACCTGATCGAGGATGCGCCGGAAATGCTGGCGGTTTGCGATCGGTTCAACCTGGCATCGATCAACCGCGGTCCGCTGGCGATGGGCCTGCTGACCGGAAAATTCCAGCCGGGCAGCAAGCTGGGGGATGACGACGTGCGCGGAGAGAAGGCGCCGGAGTGGATGAAGTATTTCCAGGGCGGCCGGCCAAACCCCGAGTTCCTCGCCAAGCTGGACGCCGTGCGGGCGATCCTGACCAGCCGAGGGCGGACGCTGGCGCAAGGCGCACTGGCCTGGTTGTGGGGGCGCAGCGCGAAAACCGTGCCGATCCCGGGCTTCAAGACTGTCCGGCAGGTGGAAGAGAACGCTGGCGCGATCGGTTTCGGCCCGCTGGAAGCCGCGCAGATGCAGGAGGTTGACCGGCTGTTGGGCCGCGCCGGCTAACCGCCGACCTTCGTGCCGCACTCCGGGCAGAATTTCGCTCCCTGGGTGGGCGTGCCGCAGTTGGGGCAATTGGCGGGGGCGATTTCGAGCCGGGCGCCGCATTCTGGGCAGAACTTTGCCCCGCGCGTTTCAGCGCCGCACTTTGGGCAGCGCGCCGTGGCGGGCTGTTGCATGGGGCTGCCGCACTCCGGGCAGAATTTCGTCCCTGGCGCAGCGAGGGTGCCGTCCTTGGGGCAGCGCGCCATTTGCGCCCCGGCCTGGGCGGCTGCCTGGGCCGCCTCGCCGGCTTTCTGGATCACGTCGCCCAGGCCCAACGCCGAGGCGAAGCCTTTGAGCGCCGCGCCCGCCTGCGCGCCTTTTGATTCGGCCATCTCGTCGGTGCGCGGGCTGTCGTCCTGGCAATAACCGGTCTGCGCGTCGAAGTCGGAGAGGCATACCAGGCGGTTGCAGGTGGGGCATTCGCGGAAGTGCACCTGGACTTGCTTCCAGGCGTTCTCGAGCTGAGCAGGATTCAGTTTGTAACTGTAGCGCGGATCCTCACCCACCACGTTATCTGCCACCGCGTTGCCGACCAGTGGCACTTTGCGCAGAAGCCCCCCAAGGGCGTCTTTGCCGATATCTTTGGTGATGGTACCGACCACGTCTGGCTGGCTGCGAAATTCGCGGCCGCACATGTCGCAATAAAAGATCGCATATGGACCAGCCCCGTCGTTGCGAATGTCGTAACGGGGCATGCGGGTAAAGTTGGCCATGGTTCCCTCCTGGGTTGGGTTGACGCGACGGGATTTGGAATGGGTGTGCCGGCTCTTTTCCCCACGAACCGGCGGAGATGATTCCAGTATATATGCGCTTTTGAACCGGAGTCAAGCATCGGCGCGCATGATTTGCCGCATTTCCCCTTGCCTCGTGGCGCATCCATTGCAGCGCGCATCGGCTTCATACCCTGATAACCATGATCTTCTCATGGTCGCTTGATAAGCGATCAAAACACCCATCCCCCCAACCCCCTTCCTTTGAGGAAGGGGGCGAAGCTTGAAGATTGAGGTTGTTTTCGCCGCCGGATA
>JARKOV010000021.1 GCA_029975965.1 Anaerolinea sp.
GGCCCCCCCCACACACAACAAAAAAACCTTTTTGAGATGAGTTGTATTAAAAAAACAGGTGCTGAAGCCCAGGCTCGCAGCACCCATCAAGATCACTGCGGAACGTCCACTAACTTAGCGCCCGCTCTCCCGTGCGGCCCATTGCTTCGGCAACGACGAGGAAGTCGGTCGCTGAGATCATCCCGATCATCGCACCCTGGTCGTTCACCACCGGCAGGTGGTGAATCCGATGCTGGTTCATAAGGCGTGCGCATTCATGAATTGACATATCCGACGGAACGGTGATCAAAGGGCTGGTCATAATCTCGCGGACCTTAACAGTAGCCGGGTTGCGCTCCTTAGCGACGATTTTATCGCTGATGTCTGTCGTCGTCAGGATGCCAAAATCAGGGTTACTCTCGGATTTATTGATAATCACGCTGTTGATGTAGCGCCGGCGCATGGTGGCCAACGCTTCGGTCACCGGGATGTCCGGGTCGACGAAAACTACCAGATCCATCATCCAGTCGCGCACGCTGAACTGCATACCACTCTCCTTTTGATTGCAATATGATCGGCTTGGTTACCGCTGGGCAGGATTTATTGAAAGTATAGCAAAAATGATCGGCGGATTGCAAGCCGGTCGGTCGGATGTATTTGGCTTGACAATCTCAACTCCTATGGTATACTCCAGTATAGTATATTGAGGAGGCGAATGCGATGCCACTGTACGAGTATCACTGCCCCACATGCGGCGGCGACTTCGAAAAAATGATGCGCTTCTCGGAAGCCGATGCCAGTCCGGAGTGCCCGACATGCGGCAGCCGCGAAACCCACAAGCGAATCTCCACGTTCGCCTCGCGATTGAACACCACCTCAGCCACTGCTTCCACTGGCAGTAGTTGCTCCACCACCGGCCGATTTCGTTGAGCTGGTTAAACCTCGCCGGCCGTGCGCCGGCATCCTTAAAGCGATGAAGCTGAAAAATCCCGAAGTGCAAACCAGATTATCGCAGCGCCTGCGGCGGGTTGAAGGCCAGGTGCGCGGTGTAGAGGCGATGATCGAAAATGGGCGAGAATGCCGCGAGATCATCCAACAACTGGCGGCCATCCAATCGGCCCTGCAGGGGTTCAGCCGCGCGCTGCTCGAAGAATACGCCGTCACCTGCCTGATGCCCGAAGAGGGCCAGCCGGTCGACCGTCAGGCGCAAGAGCGCAACCTGCGAGAGCTCATCGATCTGATCAACAAGGCACCCTGAGCCCCGAAAAGGGCCAACCCTGGGAGGGAAGAATGGCATCTGCAACCATCCGTTGGACCGGCGGACAAACCTACACCGGGATCGATTCTACTCACCACTCCGTGGTGATCTCGACCATCGCGGAAGGAATTGGCGTCAAGCCCTCGGATCTGCTCTTACTTGCCATCGGCGCCTGCCCATCGGTCGATGTGGTAGAAATTCTCAAGAAGAAAAAGGTCGAGCTCAGCCTGTTGGAAGTCGAAGTGACCGGTGAACAGGAGCCCGATCCTCCCTGGACATTCCGCAAAATCCACCTTCATTTTCGCCTGCGCGGCAAAGGCTTGACCCACAAGGCTGCCGAACAGGCCGTGCACCTGGCGGAAGAGAAATACTGCTCGGTCTCCGCAACGGTCAAACCAACCGCCCAGGTAACGACCAGTGTAGAGGTTTTGGCAGAATAACCTCGCGCTGCGCGCGAAACTGGCCCCTCGATTCAAATTTCGGGATAAAATAGGACGAATTCATCGATAACGGGAGAATTCGTGACCTTAACACCCGCTTCGCCTTATGCCGGGGTCCTGGCGCGCTATGGCAACCTCCTGGACATACCGCCCCACACACGCCCGATCAGCTTATTGGAAGGAAATACCCCCCTCGTCCCCATGCCCCACCTGGCAAAAGAGCTGGGCGGGGGCTTTGAGCTGTACGTGAAATTCGAGGGGATGAACCCCACCGGATCGTTCAAAGACCGCGGCATGACGGTTGCGATCAGCGAAGCCAGCGGCCGCGGCGCTCAAGCGGTGATTTGCGCCTCGACCGGCAACACCGCCGCGTCGGCGGCGGCGTACGCCGCCCGGGCCGGCATGCGCGCGGTGGTGATCATTCCCGAGGGAAAAGTGGCAGCCGGAAAACTGGCCGGGGCCGTGGCCTACGGCGCGGAGGTCATTCAAATCGACGGCTCCTTCGACGATGCCCTGACCCTTGTGCTGCAAATCTCTGAGCGCCAACCCATCGCGCTGGTCAACTCCCTCAACCCATACCGCCTGGAAGGTCAAAAAACCGCCGCCTTCGAGATCTGCGACAGCCTGGGAGAGGCGCCCGATTGGCTCTGTCTTCCGGTAGGCAACGCCGGCAACATCACATCCTATTGGATGGGTTTCCGCCAGTACCATCAGGAACGCGGCACCTCCTTGCCGCGCATCCTTGGCGTGCAGGCAGAGGGCTCAGCGCCGTTGGTGCTCGGACACCCCGTCGAGCATCCCGAGACTGTCGCCACCGCCATCCGCATCGGCAGGCCGGCGCGCGGAGAGCAAGCCCTGGAAGCCGCGGAGCAGTCCAACGGGCGCATCATCGCCGTCACCGACGATGAAATTCTGACCATGCAGCGCAGGCTGGCAGCGAACGGGGTGTGGGTCGAGCCGGCCTCTGCGGCCGGGCTGGCCGGCCTTGCCCGCCAGCTCCGCGAGGGTCAGGTCCGGCTCGAAGCCTTGCGCGGCAAGCGCATTGTGGGCATCTGCACCGGTCATGGCATGAAAGACCCCGACATCATCGCGCGCAGCATGCCGGTGCCACAACGGCTGCCTGCCGACCTGAACGCGCTCGAAGACGCAGTCCTGGGAAAACGGCGATGACCGCACAGGTGACCGTTCGCGTGCCCGCCACTTCCGCCAACCTGGGACCTGGCTTCGATTGCCTGGGGCTGGCGCTCGATTTGTGGAACGAGGCAGAATTTTCGCTGCGCGGTGATGGGTTATCGATCGATATAGAAGGTGAAGGCGCCGACCGCCTGCCAACCGGTCGCACCTCCATGATCGCCAACGCCTTTTACCATTTTTTGCAGACCCACCACCTCCCTGAGCCGCATGGCATAAAAATCGTCTGCCGCAACGCGATCCCAACCGGCTCAGGATTGGGCTCCAGTGCGTCGGCAGTGCTACTCGGCCTGCTGGCAGCCAATGCGCTCCACGGATCGCGCGCCGGCAATGCCGAAATCCTGGCAATGGCTGCACAGATCGAAGGCCACGCCGATAACATCGCCGCCGCCTTGCAGGGCAGTCTGGCGATGGCGATTCAGGATGAACAAGGCTGGCTGGTGCGCCGCATCGATCTTCCACCGACTCCGGTCTTGTGCATCGTCCCCGAGCTATACCTGCCCACCCAGGCTGCCCGCCGCCTGCTCCCCTTGAAAGTGAAGCATACCGACGCGGTATTCAACCTGGGGCATGCGTTATTCCTCGTCGAAGCCCTCCGCAGCGGCGATATCGCTCTGCTGGCGCGCGCCATGCAAGACCGGCTGCACCAATCCTATCGCCTCGAGCGCATCCCAGGTGGAGCGGACGCCCTGGCCGCCGCTCGACGCGCAGGCGCGGCTGCCGCCTTATCCGGCGCCGGACCCAGCCTGATCGCCTTTTGCCCCGGCGACCCTGCGTCGGTCGAACGAGCCATGTGCGCCGCATTTCGTGCAGCCGGAGTCAACGCGCGATCTTATTCCCTTTTCGTGTCGCCCCACGGCGCGCAAGTATCATTGCCCGGGTGAACCGGGATCTCACACCGCAAACCTCAGGAAATCCTCATGGAAAGCCGAATCCATTCCCACGACCGCGCAATCTTAGTTGACCTGGCCTGCCGGGTTGCGGAAATCGCCGCGCTGCCCCAGATCGCCCAACGCAAGCAGCGCTGGGTCGACCACAACGACCTGCGCTCCAGGCGACCGATGATGTTGGTGTTCCCGGAAGGTTCCTGGCGAGAATTACTTCCACCTTCTGCGCTGGCCTGTGAAGGGACAAGAGCCCGCGCCGTCGAAGAAAACCTGCGCATGCGCATTTACACCTTTGAACACTTTCAGGACGACTCGGTCATCGAAGCGGAATGGGTTGAACCGGCGGTGATTGCCGAGCAAGATTGGGGCGTGGAAATTGAGCGACAGCCGGCCCCTGAAGAGCGCGGAAGTTGGAAATTTGAGCCGGTCATCCGCGACGAGGGTGGATTGGCCCGGCTGCACCACCCCGACCTGGATTACGATGAAAAACAGACGCAGCGCAACATCGATCAGGCGCACGACGTGTTCGACGGCGTTTTGGAGGTAAAAGAAGGCGGAGTGCGGTACATGGCGTACCACCTGATGAAGGAGTACACCAACTGGTGCGGGTTGGAAGAGATGATGACCGACATGCTCGACCGTCCTGCATTCGTCCACCGCGTGATGCAGTTCCTTGTCGCCGGGCACCAGCGCTATTTAGCCCAGTTGATCGACGCCAACCTGCTCCGTTTGAATAACGACAACACCTACCAATCCTCGGGAGGTAACGGCTATACGCACGAACTCCCCGCGCCCGGCTTCGATCCCACGCGCGTGCGCCCACGCGACCTGTGGGCCAGCGCCGAATCGCAAGAGCTGGCACTCGTCTCGCCACGCATGCACGCCGAATTTGCCCTGCAGTACGAAAAACAGCTCCTCGCCCCCTTCGGCCTGACCGGCTATGGCTGTTGTGAGGACCTCAGCCGCAAATTGAGCGACGTGCTGACCATTCCGAACATCCGGCGTATCTCCATATCGCCCTTCGCCGATGTCGAGAAATCCGCCGCCGGGTTGAAAGATCGTGCCATCTTCTCCTGGAAACCCCATCCTTCGCACCTGGTGGGCGGCTTTGAAGCCGAGAGCATCCGCGCCTACCTGCGGCATGCGCTGCAGGTCTGCCAGGAGCACGGCTGCGTGTTCGAGATGATCCTTAAAGACACGCACACCTGCGAGTTTCACCCCGAGCGATTCGACCGCTGGACGCAAATCGCCCGCGAGGAAATCCGCGCCCTGGGTTGGGAATAAGGATCTAGCAACTGCTCAGAGGGTAGAGGGGAAATTCCCGCTGTTTTGATTCACGCCATTACTTCAACGTTTTGGCGATGATATTGAGCAAGATAGTCAGCAGGATGCTCAACAGGATCGAGCCAAGCAAAGGGAAGATGCAGGTGAACCCGCTGCCCTGGATGCGGATGGTGCCTGGAAATTGGTCAGCGTTTGGGAAGAAACGCCCAAACAACCAGATCAAGCCACCTGCCAGGGCAACCGCCACCCCAACGAGCACCAACCAGCGTCCGACCGTCTCGAAATTCATCGCCCGACAGGCCCGCGAGGCAGACCTACTTCATCCAGTCGCCGATTTCAGCCCAGGCGTATTCAAGATGCTCGGCCAGTGAGCGCCCGGGTTTGCCCGATTTTCGCCTGACGAACCGTTGAGCGTATTCCATGAGAACCAACCCGCCGATGTCGTTCAGGCGGGTCCCGATTTGCCGCGCGCGAATGTGCCTGCACTGGACGTTGAAACCGGCGCCAGGACGCTCCGACAGGAAATCGTCCCGCAATCCGATCTCGACCAGCTCCGCAAGCAGCTTTTCGACCTCGGCTTTATTCTGAGAGGGGTATGGTTTAACCAGCAGATCTTCTAACCAGCTCATCTCACACTCCTGTGCGTAAATTCTATCACACCCTGGTAGCAAGACGGGTTGGATGTTAGCGTTGTCGTTAACCGGTAAAAAATCCCGCCCTTCCGCGGGGGAAGGGCGGGATAGGATGCGAAGGTTTCCCTCAGCTCATTGAATTCTTACGATTCTCCCTTCGACCACCGGCGCCACCGGCGAGCGACCCGCCACGTAATTGATCGCTACCTCGAGCAGGTCATCGCCCGGGTTTTGGACGTTCGCGCCCTGGGTGAGGGCGGTGTAGCCGTCTCCGCCACCAAACATGAAGTCGTTGGTCACCAGCCGCACGGTATCGGTTGGACCGACCAGGGTCAGCGGCCCGCCAGGACCGGAAGGCGCGCGCCAGATGCCGAGCACCACCGGGGTGGTGCCGTTGCAGGTGAAATTCACCACCAGCCCGGCCACCTGCGGGAAGCGCCCGGTCGCGATGGCTGAGTTGCACACCGGCGAGAAGCCGTTCAAGAATGCGTTGGTCAGTTGTTCGCCGGTGTAGGTCGCGATGATCGTGCGGTTGCCGAATGGCAACACGGCGAACATCTCGCCCCAGGTGATCTCGCAGGCAGCCTCTCCGGCGCTGGGCGGCAGGCAAACCAGGTCGGCGCGCAGGCCGCCCGAGTTGGTCAGCGCTGCGTCGATTCCAGGATAGCGCTGCAGCATGGCGTCGGCGACCATGTTGCCCATCGCCGATTCATTCAGGCGCGTCGGATCTCGGCGGATATCATACGCCTGGGTGCCGATCACCTGGTTGCGCAACACAGCCGTTTGGGCGTTGGCGTCATCGATGATGGCCTGTACATCCGGCCTGGCCGCCACGCCCAGCCGGTAAGCGATGCGCGTCGCGCCGCCCGCCCAAACCACGTCGCCGCCGTGCACCATCATCTGGACCACCGAGAAGGTCGCCCCGGCGTTGATACCTTCCACCACCAGGATGTTCCCCACCATCAGGTTGGAAACGCGGTGGGTGTGCCCGGCGATCACCACATCGACCGTTGTACCTTGCAACATTTCCGTGATGTCCACGATCGGCCCTTCCCAGGGCACAGCGGGGATTCCGTCCACCGCGTTCGAGCCCAACGAAGTGCCCTCGTGAATCACCACAATTTGCACCCGCACGCCCTGCTTGCGCAGTCGCTCCGATTCTTTCTGGATGCGCTCGGCAGCCGGCAGGAATTTCAACCCGGCGGTCGCGCTGGCTGAGACAAGCTCTGGGGTATTCTCCAGCGCCGCGCCTATCACGCCCACCTTGACGCCGTTGACATCGAAGACCTGGCTGCCCTTGACCCAGCTAGGCGGTTTGTTGGTCGCGGTTTCGACGATGTTCACCCCCAGGAAGGGGAACAAGGCGCGCGCCTGGTGTTGAAGCAGCCGGGCTACCCCGTAGTCGAACTCGTGGTTCCCGTAGGAGGTAGCGTCCAGTCCCCAGGCATTTTCGACATCGATCGCCGGCATATCTTGCAACAGGCCGGAATTGGCCGGAGAAGCGCCCACGTTGTCACCGCCGGCCAGCAAGAGCGCTGGACCGGGCAATGCCGCCGCCTCTTCGTCGAAGCGAGTCGCCAGGAATGCCGCGCCGCCCACCTGGACGTTAAGCCCATCTCTGACCAGCGTGGTCGGTTCGAGCTGGCCGTGGAAATCGTTCAACCCGATGACGGAAATCGCTTTGTAGCGCGAGCCGCCGTCGAGAATTTCGGTCAACACCCGCCCTTGAGAGTGCTGCGGAACCGGGATGCCCATGATAAAGGCCAGCGTCGGCGCCAGGTCGATGGTGCGAATGCCGGCAAACTGGCCTTTGCCAATGCCCTTACCACCCGCCAGGAAGCTGGCGCGCATATTCACGTTTGCCTCGAGCACCTGCACATCGGGCACGTAGCCGTGCTGCCCAAAGAAGGCAGACAAGGCAACCAACGTCCCCGGAGTGGCGGCGTCGAACTGGTAGGGCGGATAGGAAAAGGCGACCACATCGCCGGTGCGGGTGGGGTTCGCCATATCGGACGTGGAGCCCGGGCCGTTGGGGATGTAACGGGTCTCCGCCTTGGTGTAAACCCGGTCGATCATCTTCCAGCCTTCCGGCTGGCCGTCTCTGGTCCAATCATTCGGGTCGCTCAGCCCGGCAAAGGCTGCTTTGATCATGGCGACCGTCGCCGCCTCGTCCACCGCCGCCACCTGCTGGAAGCCTCCGCCGGCCGGGTCACGGCCCGCCAGGTTCAGGTAGATCTGCACGGTGCCACCCGCCCAACAGGCCTTGGCTTTGCCGATCGTTTCGCCGGTCGCCGGGCGGCAGTTAGATGTCTGCGGTCGCGAGAGCAACCCCAGGTCGACCAGCACCTTGCTGGCATCGATCGCCAGGAACTGCGGCGCGAAACCATGGTCCGAAGACACAAAGGTGGTCGCCTTGTTGGGCATGTAAGATTTCACCAGCGCCAGGGTCGCATCGGCGCCCTGGTAAGCGCGCTTGAGATACCCTTCGCGCACATCCACCCGACCATCCGGCGTGCCGTTCACTTGAACGTCATCATAAGCCGGGTTTGGCTGGCCGTTGGGCAGCAGCGGGGTCACCAGCCCCAGGAACTGGTGCTGGAACTCATCGGTGATCGGGTAGCCCACCAGCACAAGGTCCGGCGCGTAGTTGACCAGGATGTACTCGATCAGCGGGTGGTGACCGGTCTCCCAGTACAGCCCCTGCTCGACGTAGGTGTCTTCGCTGACGATGCCCGCTTCCAACACGGCGAAATCCGCTGCGGTGGAGGTGGGGAAATTGCGCGCGACAAACTCGGCGAAATCGCCGCTGAAGGAGGGGTCGCCCGGCCAGTCGGGCCAGGAAGCGTTGGCGCGAGTGACCGAGGTATGGAACAAGCGCACTTCGCTCAAATCGTCGTTCAACTGTTCAACTTTAACGAGCATACCGGCGGTCAAACCGTTGAAAGCGCCGCCCGAGACGGTCACTTTGACGTCGGCCCATTCACCGCAAGTGAGATCGGCCACAGCCTGGGCGCCGTCCTTGGAGAAGCTGAAGAGCACCCGGTCATACTTGACATGCCCATCGTCGTTGGAATCGTAGATGTAGGCATTCAGGCCATATTTATCGACCCCGAAGTCCAAAACGCGCATGCGCATCTGCATCGGCGGGCTGAAGGATTCGGGGACGTTGGTCCAGCCGTCGGCTGGCGCCGGCGCCGCTTCAGGATAGGGCGCCTGTCCGGCAAATCCGGCCGGGTGGTCGTACTGCAATCCAAAGGCGGCTACGAAATTGGCCAGGTCGTCGGGGCTGATGTAGTTGGTCGTCACCCCTCGCCCGGAAAGGAAGCTGCGGTAATCGATCGTCGGTCCGACGGTCAACGCATTGCGCCCGCCGGCCCATTCGATCTGCGCGACACGCTTACCAGCGCGCTCAGCCGCCTGGGCGATGGTTTCAGCTTGCAACACGCCCGGATCGAACGCCGCAGTCCGGTTGCCAAAAGGCTGGCCGTTGATATGGAACGTGTTGTTGGTCGAGCCGGTCACACTGGGCCAGGCGCCGGTCGCCAGGCTGTACCAGCCGGCCCCCGTGTTGGGTGGCGCCTGGGTTAACAAACCGCCATCCGCGCCCGAGACACCCTTCTTCAACATTTCGTTCATCGTCGGCATCAGGCCCTGTTGCGCATACCTGGCAACGATATCCTGCCGCAATCCATCCGAAGCGAAGAAAATTGCGCTCTCGCTGGTTTGGCGGTAGGGCGCAGAAACCGCGGAGGCCGGAACCGCCGCGGTAGAGAATAACGAAAAGACAACTGCCAGCACCAAAACCAACGCCGAAGCTTTTCGGCTCACGTGGGCCTTCATACACATATTCCTTTCTTTGGTCAAAACCAAATCGACAGGATGAGAAGATCGTGCTGCAACCCCATTAAACACTGTGACGCATGCATCAACGTGATGAATTTCACAACCAACCAATAAAAAAACCGGCCTTCGTGGCCGGTTTCGCTGCTGGCTCCCCGCAAGCACCCCCTTTAAAAGGTGGAGCGACCAATTGAATGCTTGCGGCTCATCGCCTCCACACGATCAAAATATATCATTAATTCAAATTAATGTCAATAAATTCGGTCTTATATATCCTTTTAGCCCGTTGCGCATGAACATTTACCCTCACCGCCGGCCCGCTCCCGAAGCGAGCGAGGGCGGAGTTGCATGGTTAATCGCACACTTGCCTATCGGGTCAGTTCCCTAACCGATCGCGCAGATATGCGCCAATCTCCGCGACCGATGCGACCCAAATATCCGCGGAGCGCCGGGCAAGATAGAGCGCCAACTGGTGAAAATCGCCGTCCCCCACCGGCAGGTGACCCTCCTGGATGCCGTGAAAAGTGAACACCGACCACCGGCCCAGGAAGGCGGCCTCTTCGACCAGCCCAATCATCGATGCGCCACTCAGTCGCTCTGCCGGAAAAGAAGAAAGATGGTGCCGGTCACACGCCAGTGGGTCGTTAGCCAGGTCACCGCTCAACTCGCCCTTGAACCGTGCGGCAGTGAAATGCTCGGCGATGAAGGGCGTGTAACACACCCTGGTTTTGCCTTTTCCCACCGAATCCTCGTAACAGGGGTAAGCGAACGAGGTCTCGCGCTGGCCAGGGAACACCTGCCGGATGCGACGCTGCGCCTCGAGGACATCCATCTGCAAACGCTCCAGCGTCCACTCGCGCAAGTTGCGCTGGGCGATCCACTCCGAGTGAATATTCAAGGAGCAGGGGTGCAGCAGCGAATGGTTGCCGATTTCGTGTCCGGCAGCCGCCACCGGTCGCCAGCTTTCGAGGCGCTCGATCCAGCTATCGCCGATCCCGGCGCTCTCTTCCGCGCCCACCGGATTCAAGTAAAAGGTGGCGCGCAAGCCGGTTTCCTGCAAAATGGCAAAAGCTGTCTCGCGCTGCGAGCGCATCCCATCATCAAAGGTCAACGACACCGCCGCGCGGTATTTGTCAGGCCAAATCGCCATACATCACCTCCTGTGCAATGATTATAGTGCGCGCTGTGAATTCATCCTTGCCGGCAGACCCGGCTTATACAAACCTTGTCCTGCCACCCTTGACATCGTTTGATTCCATCATATAATCAAATTCGATGAAACTGGTAATATTTGGAGCAATGATGTCGTTTTCCTGCATGTGTCCGCGGCGGGGCAAGGTGACCCTGCCTCGCTAGGCGCGTGCGCGCGTAATTCTCCAGCAGACGAAGGCAGCGGTACCCCGCCCCGCATCAACCAATGCGTGTGGCCCGAAAGGACCGCTGTTTTTATTTGTCTGCTGGCTTTTTTCAATATAACCCATCCTAGGAGTAATCCAACATGCGTATCGCCAACGACGCGACCGAATTGATCGGCAACACCCCCCTGGTGCGCCTGAACCGCATCGCCCAAGAAGCCGGCGCAAAGGCGACCGTCGCCGCCAAATTGGAGTTCTACAACCCCGCCCACTCAGTCAAAGACCGCATCGGCGTCTCGATGATCAACGCGGCAGAAAAAGCCGGCAAGATCAAACCCGACACCATCATCGTCGAGCCGACGAGTGGCAACACCGGCATCGCGCTGGCCTTTGTGTGCGCAGCGCGCGGCTACAAATGCACCCTGATCATGCCCGATACGATGAGCAAAGAGCGGCGCATGCTGCTGCGCGCCTACGGGGCCGAATTGATCTTGACCCCCGGCAGCGGAGGCATGCCGGCAGCCATCGCCAAGGCGGAAGAGCTGGTCGCCAACGATTCGCGCTATTTTATGCCGCAGCAGTTCCAAAACCCCGCCAACCCCGAGATTCACCGCCAGACGACCGCCGAAGAGATCTGGCGCGACACCGACGGCCAGGTGGACATCATCGTTTCCGGCATCGGCACCGGCGGCACCATCACCGGGGTGGGCGAAGTGCTCAAGAGCCGCAAGCCTTCCGTGCGGATGGTGGCGGTCGAGCCCGACGCTTCACCCGTGCTCTCCGGAGGCCAAAAAGGTCCCCACCCGATCCAGGGCATCGGCGCGGGATTCGTCCCCGACGTGCTCAACACGAAAATCTATGACGAGATCGTGCGCGTCAAGGCCGACGACGCCTTCGCCACGGCGCGGAAAATGGCCAGCATGGAGGGCTTGCTGGTGGGCATCTCGTCCGGCGCGGCGACCTGGGCGGCGCTGCAAGTCGCGGCTCGCCCTGAAAACGCCGGCAAGCTGCTGGTGGTGATCATCCCCAGCTTCGGCGAGCGGTACCTCTCCACCGCGCTCTTCGCCGACCTGGTGGATTGAACCAGGGATGGGTTAAGAGGGCTTCGTTATGTGGAAATCGATGCGTCACCCCCATCCTCATCACGGACCGCGCATACACCCCATGCCAAATGAAGGAAAGCCAATGAACCTTTTCTCACTGATGAAAGACGATATCCAGGCCATCTACGACCGTGATCCCGCCGCGCGCAGCACGTTCGAGATCCTGATCAGCTATCCCGGGCTGCACGCCGTCTGGGGTCATCGCATGGCGCACTGGTTCTGGACTCACCGCATGAAACTGCTCGGGCGCTGGCTTTCGCATGTCGTGCGCTTTCTCACCGGCATCGAAATCCACCCGGGTGCGCAGATCGGGCGACGTTTCTTCATTGACCACGGCATGGGCGTCGTGATCGGCGAAACCGCCGAGGTGGGCGATAACGTGACCCTCTACCACGGCGTGACCTTAGGCGGCACCAGCCTCGAAAAAGGCAAGCGCCATCCGACCCTGGAAGACAACGTGGTCGCCGGGGCCGGGGCAAAAATCCTGGGCGCCATCACCGTTGGAGCCGGCAGCCGCATCGGCGCGAATGCCGTGGTGGTCCGGCCTGTGCCGCCCAACTCGCTGGTCGTCGGCGTGCCGGGGCAGGTGGTGGTGCGCAGCAAGCCGCGCCCGGCCAGCCCGGACCTGAACCACAACTTCCTGCCCGATGCGATCGGCACGACCGTGGCAGCCCTGGTCGAGCGCGTCGAACAACTGGAGAGCCTGCTCAATGAGCTGGAGAAGGTTGCCACCCCCGCCGGGAGCAGCGAACGGGTAGCGCAATTGGAGGCAGAACTGCGGGTTCACGTCCTTGACCATCCCCACCTGGGCAGCGACGGGAAAGCGGTCCCGCGCGGCGCTGAAAAGGTGCGGAGAGAAAGCGAACACGTGCACCACCTGCCTCACCAGATCAGCGAAGGGGTGTGGAGCGCAGACGACTTCACCATTTGAAAATATGACACATCCCGAACATTAAATTCGGGATGTGTCATGTCGAAGAACCCCATCCCCCGTCCCCTTCACCGAAAGGTTGAAGGGGAGAAGATAGTGAAAAACAGGCAGCCAAGTTTCCCCCGCCTTGGGGCGGGGGATTACAGGGGGTGGGGATTATTCGACTCAACGCG
>JARKOV010000024.1 GCA_029975965.1 Anaerolinea sp.
TCGTTGTTGTGAGCGCGGCACCAAAGCGGGTGGCGCTGGCCAGTGCGATGCTGCGCGCCCGTGCTAGAGGTAGGTGTCATTGTCGGATTCCTTTCGTTGATTCAATGGATTGAGTTTGCTAACGCCTTGCTACACAAAGCCTCAGGATGGGCCCCAACTGGGCAGGATTGCAGCACTGCCTAATCTGGTGTTGACAAGGCTAGGAAGCATCTACCGCCACTGGCCGGGATGGGCGGTTTCGGACTCATAATCCTTGGGTCGCGGGTTCGAGCCCCGCACGCCCTACCAAGGCCGTCCTACTCGAACAAGCGGCCGAAGGAAGATGGCCGGGCGCCGCTGAAGATGGGCCGGTAGAACCCGCCTGCAGGCCGCTGGAGGCCTCTTCCAGGCCCGCAGCCCCGCTCACTGCGTCCGCACCCGCCTGGCGGGCCATGTCACGGATCTGACCGACACTCTCCCGCGGTTCAGCCGTGGTGATGGTCTGGTGCCCATCGTCATCGATCCAGATCGCCCGGTAGAACGCCCCGAGCAGCTTGCGCTTCACCTCATCTGTGGCTGCAGCGTAGAACTCACCAGGCCGCTCCAGCAGGGTGACGTAGACCAGCATGGTGTCAGTCTCTTTGCGAACGTGATCCTCGGTGTGATCCAGCTCCCGCTGAAGCACCGCGCGCCTGACCCTCAGCTCGTTGAGGCGTTTACGGAGCTTGTTAGTGGACAAAGATGCATCCGCGGCCAGATCCAGCAAACGTTCTTCCTTAACATCAAGCTTGGCAAGTTCCTTGCTCAAACGCGCATGCGTGTCCCGCTCCAGACCCAGCCACTGCTCAAGATGACCAGTGATCTGCTCGCGCATCGTGGCGGCTTCTTCCGCGCTCAGGCGCAGGCCTGCAACCTCCCGCCCCACCGCATCCTCAACATCCGCGATCCGCAAATTAGGCAACCCACAGCTGTGCTCCTGCCTGCCACGACACACGTAATACTGGTAGGCCTGCCCAGCCTTGTTCACCGGCTGAGAGAAGATCAGCTGACGAGTCCGTCCCTGCTGATAGCACCGATCACAGCACAGCATCGCTCGCAGAAAATGATGATGTGTCCCCGGCACCAGCTGAGGAAGCAAGCCCGAGAATTCCCGAACCACTGCCGGCTCACCGCCCAGCAAATAGCGGATCTGCCCGGCCTCCGCACGGGTTTCCCAGATGAGCGGGCCACGCTCGATATCGCTGGCCAGCCGAACCAGGAATCCTGTTATTGCGGCCGAGTTCAGCGGGCGAGGCCAGTGGACTTCGCGCCA
>JARKOV010000040.1 GCA_029975965.1 Anaerolinea sp.
CCTAAATTCCGCAGTTGGAGGGTAAGTTTTCATGCGGTGGGGGCTCCGATTTGAGTTGGGAGGGGCACGTCGAACATCTGGCCTTTCAACTGCGGCGCAGTTGCGGCCAACCACGCGCAAACCCGCTGGTAGCCGGCCCGCAATTGCTCCCACCACTTCCCGCTCACACCGATTTGCAGCGTCTTTTGCCGCCCGCTTTGCACCAGCCGGGCGGCGATCAGCAGAAACCAGCGCCGGCCCCCCGCGCTCTCCACATGCCGCCCCGGTTCCAGCAGCCGCAGGAATAGATGCCACAGGTTGTAAAACAGCAGTCCCAGCCGCGCCGCCAGCGCCGTCGCGTTCTGCTTCCGGCAGCAAAATCCCTCGAACCCCCACTGATGCTTGAGCTCGTCGAACACATTCTCCGTGTCCGCCCGTTGCCGATACAGCTCAATGATCTGCCAGGTGTTGACTTCCTCCGTCGGCAGGCTCGTCACATACGCCTCAAACTCGTACTTCGCCTCGTCCCAAAACGTGCCCGCCACGTCCTTGCTCACCTCGCCCAGACACCGCCGCCCCACCACCACGCGCCGGCTCCGGCTCCAGTCCGGCAGACGCAAAGTCAGTTCCGCCACCTGCAACACGCCCAGCCGCCCCGGCCCTTGCCAGTCTTTTTCCGGCACCGCGGCGATCGCCCGCTTCACGTTGGCCGTCAGCTTGAGCCGGAACAGATAGTGGGGGCGGCCCGGCTGCGCCTCGTGCCACGCACAAACCCGTTCGTGGCCCAGACCCAGGTCGCCGCGATTGAGCCACACCCGGGCCTTGCCCAGCCAGGACTGGCATTCCTCCATCGCGCTCTCCCACTGCGTGGCGGTGACCGTGTCGCCGCGGCGAAACCGGTAATACGGACAAAGCCGCGTGCCCGCCGCCACCGCCAGCAGCGGATGAAAGCTCTTGCGCCCCCGCTTCTGCGGGTTGTACCCCACGGCCGCGCCTTCCTGCCGGCCATACTTGGTCTGCACCGTCGAGTCCCAGTCCAGAATCAGTTTGGGGGGCAGCGCCCCCCAGAGCCGTTGCGCCACCCCCGCCACCCACGCCGCCCCCTCCGCCTCGGGCACGCTGGCGGCAAAGCGCCGCAGCGTGTCGTCCCCCACCACGGCTTGCAGGCCGAACAGTTCGTTGAGCGTCGGATCCTCCCGCAAGCGTTGCACATGGGCAAAGCGTTTGCCGTCACACAGCACGGTCAGGCCAAAACTGGTGAGCACGTCATAGACCGGCGCGGCGTTGGGACTGGTGCGCCTCACCGGGCAGGTGGCGGCCAGCGCCTCAATCAACCCGCACTGCTTCTGAAACGCGGCCCACGGCACCAGGCCGCCAAAGGGCGTGAGGGCATCGTTGGTGGGGCAGAGGCGAACGTTGCCGCCGTAGGTGGGAAAGGTCAAAACCGCTTCACCCGCCGGGTGAAGCATGTCGCTGGTGTTAACGTTCATGACAGCCATTTATCCCCAACGACTTACTCGCGCAACCCCTTACTCGCCGCGACTTTAACTGCGGAATTTAGGTTAAATACAGGGACCTGGTGGAACAGGTCCCTACCCAATCCCTCGCCCCCCTCGCAACCCAGAACTTTCTGGGACGAGACGTCCCAGCCCCCATCCAGACCCTCAATCACCCCGGGGCTGGAGACGTCCCGTCTCCACACCTCCCACGCCCTCGCAACCCAGAACTTTCTGGGACGAGACGTCCCAGCCCCAATCCACACCATCAATTACTTCGGGGGTGGAGACGTCTCGTCTCCACACCTCCCACGCCTTCGCAACCCAGAACTTTCTGGGACGAGACGTCCCAGCCCCCATCCAGACCCTCAATTACTTCGGGGGCGGCGACGTCTCGTCGCCGTGGCCTCCCTCGCAACCTGGGACGAGACGTCCCAGCCCCCATCCCGACCCGCAATGACTTCGGGGGTGGAGACGTCTCGTCTCCAAAACTCCCATGCCCCCACAACGCCCGTCATCAGTTCGGCACTTCCCATGCCCTTCCCCAAGCCGTCTTCAAAACCCTGAAAGGGTTTCAGA
>JARKOV010000044.1 GCA_029975965.1 Anaerolinea sp.
CGAGCAAGTGCGCGAAATACTGAAATCGATGCACGCCACCGCCCTGTTCGTCACCCACGACCAGGAGGAAGCCATCTACATGGGTGACCGCATGGCGGTAGTTCAAGCCGGTCGAATCGAACAGATTGGCGCGCCCGAAGAGGTGTTCCACCGCTCTCAGACCCGCTTCGTAGCCGAGTTCATGGGCAACAGCGACTTCCTCTCCGGTTGGATAACTTCGGAAGGCGTGCAGACCGAGATCGGGCTGCTGCCTCAGGCGGTAGACTGGCCCTCCGGCTCCCCGGTTGAGGTGGCCGTTCGCGCCGACGATGTGGATTTCGAGCTTTCCGGCGAAGGCAGCGCCCAGATTGCCGCATGCCACTTCCGCGGCGCGTTCAACCTTTACCGCTTGCAATTGCGCTCGGGTGAAGTGGTGCACGCCCTGAAACCCCACACTTACCAGGCTGCGCCGGGCGAGCGCATCCGCGCCTATGTCAGCGCCGGGCATCCGCTGGCGATATTCCCTAAGACGATCGTGTAATTAGTTTTCTGCATTATGTGGGCTTTGCATCAGATAATGCAGAAAAATTGAAATACAATCCCAAAGACGCTACCCGACACCCGTTGACCGGCAGCGGCGATCCATCAACTTGCCTGGAACGAGGCTTCGTGCTCCGCCACCGTCCGGATCGACCGCACCTGCAGCGCGCCGCCCAGACCGTTAAAGGCTGGCCGGTGCTCAGGCGGGAGGTAGATCGGCGCATCTTCACGGAGCGGCAAGAAATGCAGGAGTAACCCACGCTCGAGCACCTCAGGCGCAAAGCGGCTCAAGCCGATCTCCCACACCCGACCGTTGTAAAAATCGTCGGCGATCAACCGCTCCCCGAGATAGGCGCGCGCGACATCCCCGACATAATCGACCTGCAGGAACACTTCGACCACGCCATCCAGGGCGTTGGGCGACAGGCGCACTTCCCACACCTCTGCCGCAGAAAAATCGGCGTCGTCCGGCGCCTGCGCCACCCCACCGGGACCCATGGGCACGCGCCGCGCCGGACCTGCAGCCTTGACCCGGCGAGCTTCGACGGCAAGATGTTGCTCGATTGAATCGGCGCGGAAACGGGTGAATGCGCCTTCGGTCACCCCGGGCTGTCCCAACGAGCCGGGTGGCGAGGGAAAAACGGCGAAGGTCAACGCTGCGGCTGAGCGGGCGCGCAGGCGCAGCCGCTCACCGTCGAAGAGCAGGCCGGCCGGCGAGAGGAACAGGCGCTCTGCTCCCCAGAGCTGTGCCTTCCAGCACTGCAGCGCCTGCGCTTCGCTGAGCAGCAACAGCCGCGAGGACCTTCCATCCCGGCCGAAGAGCGTCATGACTTCTCCATAGGGCGGGTTGCGCAGGAAGCCCCCCGCATCGAGCGTCGCGCCGTCGATCCTGCTCAGGGTTCCCGGCTCAAAGGCAAACTCCGCCGCCACGCCACCCGCTTCGGCAAAAACGAAACACGTCCCCTCGGGCAAAGCCAACCGGCAGACCAACTGCGCGCTGGCAGACTTCAGCACCGGCCCATCCAGCGAGAGGTTGAAGGGCCAGATCATCCACGCCCCCGGGTGAATGGTCGCCCGGCGCGAAGGAACCACGATCGTTTCCGCCTCAAGCTGTAAAGCGACCTGCACGGACGTCTTTTCGGTCAGGGCTTCGACTCGTTGGTGGTTGTTGATGAACACGAATCCGCACTGGCCGTCTGAGCGCACCGACCAGCGCAGCGTTTCGCGGTCATCCAGGTCGGCGGGCATCTCGGTTGGGAAAATTGCCGTCATCGGCGCCAGCTCCGCACCGAAATCCTGCAGGAACAGGTGCACCAGGCGCATGCGGTGATACTGACCGTTGAGCTGCCCATATTCGCGGATGGCAGCCTGGAAATCGTAGGAGATCACCGGCAGGTCGTTGGGGTAGCCGGTGGCCTGCGACTCCTGGAGCGTGCTAAGCCTGCCCGCCGGGTTGGAACCGCCGTGGTACATGTAATATCCCGGCAGGTTGCTGCCGCAGCCCAACTTGACGACCAAAGGCGCGGTCACATCCTCGGGGGTGATGTAGGGTCGGCGGTGGTAGGAAACCTGCATCCCGCCGCCCAGCTCGCAGGTAGCGAAGGGATAGCGAGCCAGGTAATCCAGGCTGCCGATGTCGCTGCGCGGGAGAAGATCGGCGCCGATCAAATCGTCGTTGCGCCCCCTCGAAAACACGTACTGCCGGCGGCACTCCCTCGCCCACCCGTCCACCTGGCGCTCCCAGAAAGCGTCGGGGTAACCGCCGAAGAGCGGGATGACCTCGTCTTCAGGCACCTGGGCGGGCCCCCACCCGGTCATGGTGTAAAGCGGCACCTCGATTCCAGCCTCGCGCGCCAGGCGCTTGAGGGTGCGGATGTGCTCGGGGTTGCGGATCAACTCGTTCTCGAGCTGCACCCCGATCACCGGCCCGCCCTCTTTCCAGAGCAATCCCGCGAGCTGGCGGGCGACCTCGTGGTATAGCCGCCGGACGTAATCCAGATAGGGCTGCGCATCCTGGCGCACCAATTTTCCACAGCGCGTAAGCAGCCAGTCTGGGAACCCACCGTTGCGGCACTCACCGTGTGCCCATGGCCCGATGCGCGGGTAAGCGTACAGGCCCGCCTCGGCGCACAGGGTCACGAAACGGCGCAGATCGCGCTGGCCAGACCAGTCGAACTGACCCTCGATCTCCTCGTGATGAATCCAGAAGATGTAAGTCGCCGCGATGGTGATCCCGCCGGCCTTCATTTTGAGCAACTCGTCGCGCCAACCGGAGGCGGGGTAACGCGAGAAATGGAACTCCCCCATCACCGGCAGCCAGGGCTTTCCGCCCAGGGTCAGGTAACGGCTGTTGGCATGGATCTCGACGCCATCCGGGTTCGCGCCTCCCATGCGCAGGTGACCGGAGAGGAGGGACAGGTCAGGGTGGGTCAGGTCGATGGTGTGTTGGCTCATGCACACCATTATCGCACAGCCTGCCTGGAGCGGCGGGACGGAGAATGCGACCCCTTATCCAGGCGCCACCAAGCAGGCTGTAAAACGAAGCAGCGGGCCAGGTTTCACTCTAAACCCGCTGCGTATTTCACAACAAGAGAAGATGGTTCGTTTACCGGCAAGTAAATGTTCGCTAGTAGCTGCTCAGCCAGAGGTGCAAGAGACTTCTCCTCTATCCACTGAGCAGTTACGCTGGTCATATCAATTGCCACTTGACATTTTCAATAATGATAATATAATATGATTATATTATTATTATTGAAAATATAGGAGGGATATGGCAAGCGATGCGACCAAAAAAATTCTCGACCACATGCTCCACCCCGTGCGCATGCGCGTGCTGATGGCGCTGGCGGGCAGCCAGGGGATGACTCCCCTCGAAATCGCCGGAAAGTTGAGCGACGTGCCCCAGGCCACGCTGTACCGGCACATCAACCGCCTCGCCAGAGCGGAGCTCTTGCAGGTCGTCGACGAGCGCCCGGTGCGCGGCACGGTCGAAAAAGTGTACGCGCTCAACCGGTCGAAGCAGACTCACCTCGGCAACGAGGACATGGCTCAGCTCACCAGGGACGACCACCTGCGCTATTTCACCGCCTTCATGATTGCGCAACTGGATCAATTCTCGCGCTATCTGAACCACCAGCCAGTCGTTGACATGGCCGCCGACGGGGTTGGCTACACTCAGGTAGCCCTGTACATGAGCGATGCAGAGCTGGCTGCGTTCGCACAAGCGATCAATGCGGTGATCATCCCCTATCTCGAACCCACGGCCGCTCGCGGAGATGGCGTGGACCGCAAGAAGAGGTTCTTAACCACCATATTAATGCCGGAGGTATCCGGCGAGTAGGAAGTAGAAAATGAACGCACAATTCTGGACTCTCTTTGGTATTTTGTTAGCCGCAGGGCTGTTCGCGTCGGTTGCCGTGCTCCCTTATTCCCTGGCCATCAATCCCGGGGCTGTCGACCAGTTGAAAGCCAACCTGGCCCAAAAAGGCAGCCGCCTGCCGGCGATGCTGGTGGTCGTCCTGGCCAGCACCTTGCAGGCCGGTTTAT
This sequence comes from Anaerolinea sp., assembly GCA_029975965.1. The sequence continues at coordinate 4,066 of JARKOV010000044.1, forward strand.
TGATCGCGATAGCCATCTATTTTGGCCTGCGCGCCACCCGGGCGATCGGGTTGGGTCTGCCGGTGCTGGATGCCTGGCTGACGGGGACGAGCGCGTTGCCGGCGATCCTCTCCGGGCTTCCCGCGGCGCTCCTGGTTGGGTTGGGCGCCGGTGTGGTCATCCTCGCCCTGGAGCGGTTCTACTTCCAGCCGCGCCTGCCCGAAGCCTTCCACAATGTGAAAACGAAGCAAGCCACCTGGAAGCGCATGCTGGCCTGTTTTTACGGCGGAATTTACGAAGAGCTGCTCCTGCGCCTGTTCGTCATGAGCGGGTTGATCTGGTTGATCGGCCTCGTCTGGCCTTCACCCGCCGGGCAGGTGAATCCGGGTGCATTTTGGACGGCGAACATCATCGCGACGCTGCTCTTTGGCCTGGGGCATTTACCGGCAACCGCCCGGATGGCGCGGCTGACCCCATTGATCGTCTCGCGCGCGATCATCCTCAACGGCCTGGCCGGCCTGTTCTTCGGAGTGCTGTTCCTGCGCTACGGCCTGGAGTTCGCCATCCTCGCCCACTTCTGCATGGACATCCTGATCCACATCATCCTCCCGGAGCTGACACCCGCCAGTGTTGCCAAGGTGCAGGCGCAAGAAGCGTGACTCACCGGACCAACCCAAGCAATTCCCTTTTTTTATGCGTAGCTCAAAGACCATCCGTTGGTTTTTGAGCTACATCTTTAAGTAGACGGTGAAAGCCAATCTCTGGGACGAAACCGTTACAATGGAGAAAGGTAAAATTAGAAATCAAGATCAGTGAGGGATTGTGCAATATATTTTCTGTAAAATGTGGAGCAAAGCCCACATTTTACAGAAAATGTGATACGCACTCCAGTGAGGATTCCATGGACGAGCAGCCGGTGGGTCGAGTCGATGAATCTGCGGGTGAAGCGACAGAGTTCAGGTCGGGATTTACCCTGAAGGTGGACGCCAAACAAGATGCGGTTGTCAGGCAGGCGGGTGCGGCGGTCATCGCTGCGGGACATAACATCAAGATGACAGGCGGAGGTGGGCTGCTGATCGCCTCCGGACGCGACATGAGAGTCTCCAACTCGTTTTCTCCGGTAACGGTGGTGGGGTACAACATGAAAATGTTCAATTGCACCGTCCTGGGGATGAACGTGGGAGGCAACGCGGAGCTGGCCAACGCCACCACGCTCGTTTCGGCGAGCAAGGCGGTCCAAACCCGGAACAGCTCCATCGGGGTGGTGCTGGCGGGCAAAGTCGAATTGGGGGAAGGCGCGCGCGTCCTGCTCAATACAAAGCAGGCCGCCGCCTGGGGAGTCGCTTTCGGAGTTGGGTTCGCGCTCCTGAGCTGGCTGTTGCGGTTGAAAACGCCTGGAAAGTGAGCCCCAGGCATCCGGCGAGTGGTTGAAACCACCTAACGCGACTGAAACACATTCGTGTTTCACACCGTTGAAAGATCGTAAGAGATGAACGAATCAGCCTACCGTCTGATCACCCGATTCATCAAGCTGTGCTTCTGGCGGGGACGATTCATCGGTCGGGAGAATCTGCCTTCGTCCGGCCCGGCGGTCTTTGTCTCCAATCATCTCAACGAGCTGGGTCCGATCGCATGTGTCAGCGAAATTCCGCTGCGCCTTTACCCCTGGATTCATTGGAAGATGCTCGCGGAGCGCGAGACCCTCGAATTTTTACGCATCGATTTTGTGGAAAAGTCCCTTCGCCTGCGCCCGCCGTTGAGCCTTGCGGTTGCCGGGGGGCTTTCGCGCATCGTATTGCCGCTGATGCGCAGCCTGGGCTGTATACCGGTGCACCGCGGGGAGGGGTTTTCAGCCAAACAAGTCACCTGGGAAGCCAGCCTGGCGCGATTACGAGCGGGGGATTGCCTGCTGGTCTTCCCCGAAGACCCCGAATCGCCCGCGGATCCGGCCACGGGAATCCATCGCTTCATGCACGGCGTGTTATGGCTGGCGGATGTTTATTACCACGCCACTGCGCAGCCTCTGCCCTATTATCTGATCGCGGTGCATCCCTCGCGAAAAATGATGGTGCGACCACGCCTGTTGCTGTCACCACAGCAGTTCACCGCCAAACAGAGCAAGACCTACTGGTCAGACCTGTTCGAACAGACGATCATCGAAATGTACCGGGAACTCGAGCAAGAGGGAAAATACCCGGCGCCTTGGTCCAGGCCAACCTGACCGCCTGAAAAGCCCGCCTCGCCGCCCCAGTCCGCGAGAACCCATTGCAACCGGCAGTCTTCCTCTGCTAACTTTAGCGAAATTGGGCAAAACGGTTAACTCGGAGGGGTCGGAGTCGGCAGGATTCGCTCTGCCTCAGGTTGAGGCGTCAGCTCCTGTTCCAACACCACGTCGAAGTACTTCCCCCACACGAGAGGAGAGATCGCTGGATCGCCTTCTTTGATCCCCACCCAGCCCGAAAGATACACGCTGCCGGTGCTGTTCGTCTGGAGCTGCACCCACATTGTCCGATCTTCACCCGCCAGGACCGGACCGCTCCAGGCATCCTGTCCGTCAAGGACTTTCACGGCATCCGGCAGCATAAAACGAGCCTCCACCAGCGGCGCGTCCACGGCGAAGCGGAAGCTCAAGCCCATCCAGAACGGCTTTCCCGCCACCGGCTGCTCGGGGACTTCCAAAAGGAGCCGGCTCCTGCGCACCACCTCCAGGCACTGGCGGTTCAGGCACAAAGGTTCGTACTCTTCGATGGGCAATTCGGGGGCGCAGACAACATCTGGATAGGTTTCCTTGACAAAGGTGGTGTACGCGTTGGCCAGCTCCACCTGGGACACGTGGATGGCCTGCACGTCACCGCACCCGCCCACGCGCATCAACATGCACTCGGAAGACGCCACGCAGGCTGCTCGCGAATCGAGAAATTCAAAGGCGCGCGCGGTGGATGCGAAATTTCGAGCAAAGACATCGATGCCCTCTTTAGAACGATCAAGGTCGGTACGACAGCCAGCCAGCACAATCATCAGGCAACATCCCGCCAGTACAGCAAGAGACCAACGAACCATCGTAACCTCACCTGGCAACCATCGGAATGCCACCCATCAATCCAAACAAGTTTGAACCGATTCAGCAACCTGGTAGGAATTTTTATATACGCCTATTTATGATTTTACTGCTCACGACATAGAAACGATCAAGAACAGATTAAATAACGGCATTTCGTTACTCCGCAGCCAATACATGGCTTCCAGAGGGCGCTATCTCTGCAGCAAGCCCCTTGTCAGAATCTCTTCAGGCCGCTCAAACATCGCCTCCGGCTGGTGCTGCTGCAGCATCTTCCGGTCGGTGTAGCCCCAGGTCACCGCGCCGAACGGGATCTGCAGAGCCCGCGAAGATTGCAGGTCACGCACTTCGTCGCCGATGCTGAGGGCTTCGTGCGCAGCCAGGCCGGCTTTTCTCAAGATTTTTTGAAACCTGCTCTTTTTTCCGAACATGGACACACTCGTCTCGACATAGTCGAAGCGGGCGATATTCCTTGCACCTAACACGCAGCGCACGTTCTTGGCGGAATTCGAGGTGACGATAGCCAGTCGAACGCCTTGCTCGCACAGGCCGGTGATCACCTGTTGCATCCCTTCCACCAAGGGAATCCGGTCGATCTGGGCGCTCATCAGCTTTTTGAGATGATTGCCAATCAAGACCATCTTCCAGATCGAGATTTTGTACTTCGCCAGGATGTGGTGAATGTCAAAGGCGCGCAGTTGATCCAGTTCGTCACGGGCAAGATCAGGCAGCTTGTAACGCCGGGCGAGATCTCCAAAAACCGAAAGAAACCAGGGGTAGGAATCTGCCAACGTCCCGTCGAAATCGAAGAAAATCAATTTATAATTCACACTTCGTCCCCATTCTGTGCCGCGATGAATTCGTCGCATTGGATGGCGTCGCCTCAGCCAACGGCGTGTAAGAATTTTACAGAATTAATCGAATCAAATCAAACCGCCACCGGCAGGGTTATAGCATTACAAATCGATCCAGTGAGGACCCCATCCAATGAATGAACAAGCCAGGCTGATCTATAACCCCGCTGCCGGGAAAGGCAGCGCCGCAAAGCATTTACCCAGGGTTCAGGCGCTTTTCGCGACTCACGGGCTGGAATACGAGCTGCACCTGACCGAACGACCAGGGCATGCTCAAGAGCTGGCGCGGCAGGCTGCCGAAGCGGGCGTTCCACTGGTGATCGCCGCCGGCGGCGATGGCACGGTCAACGAGACCATCAACGGTTTGATGACGGCCCGCTTGAACGGGTATAAACGCCCGGCGCTGGGGGTGGTGCCGGTTGGGCGTGGGAACGATTTTGCCTACGGCATGAACATCCCCACCACGATGGAGGAAGCGGTTGCCGTCCTGGCGCAAGGCCACCGTCGCACCACCGATGTGGGCCACGTCACCGGAGGCGATTACCCTGAAGGCCGCTATTTCGGCAATGGGGTCGGGCTGGGTTTTGACACTGTGGTCGGCTTTGAAGCCGCCAAGATCAAATGGCTGCAAGGGGCCGCCTCTTACCTGGTGGCCGTGGTGCGCACCATCTTTCTCTACGCAAAAGCTCCCGTGTACCAGATCCTGCTGGACGAAGGCGAAGCCGAACAGCAGGCCTACCTGATGGTCTCGGTGATGAACGGCAACCGCATGGGCGGCGCTTTCCTCATGGCACCCGATGGCGATCCGGCGGACGGCAGCTTCGACCTGTGCCTGGCAGGACAAGTTCCTCAGTTGAAAATCCTGCCTCTGGCGGCAAAGTTCATCTCCGGGACGCAGAAGGAACACCCTGCCGTGAGGATGGTGCGCGCGAAGAAAATCACCATCCGCGCCGTCCAGGGCTCGATCCCGGCGCATGCCGACGGGGAGACGATCTGCACCGCCGGGCAGGCGTTGACCATCGAGCTGCATCCCGCCACCCTGGAAGTGGTTTCGCGAAATCATGAAGCGTAGCACCCGGGTGGTCAACTGGTTCTTGCGGCGCGTGTTCCAGGCGGTCTGCCGGATCGAGCTGCGGCACCTGGATCGCATCCCACCCCACGGACCGTGCATCCTGGTTGGCAATCACGTCAGCTTTCTGGAAGTCCCGGTCGCCATCTCACATATCGATAATCCGCTGGTCACCGGACTGGCCAAGAAAGAATCCTGGAACAACCCGCTGTTCAACTTTCTCTTCAAACAGTGGGAGGTCATCCCCATCGATCGAGACAACATCGACCGCGAGGCGTTTCATCGCTCCCTCCAGGCCCTCGAACAGGGCAAGATGCTGGCGGTCTTCCCCGAGGGCACGCGCAGCAAAGACGGTCGCCTTCTGCCGGGAAAACCCGGCGTGACCGCCCTGGCGATGCGCTGCCGTGCACCGTTCATCCCGGTGGGGTTTTATGGTTATGAGAACTTCTGGGACAATTTAAAGCGCCTTCGCCGCACCGAATTCACCATGGTGGTCGGTGAGCCTTTTCAGCTCAACGGCAACTGTGATTTCCGTTCAAAAGAGGTGCGCCAGGCGGTTACGGACGAGATCATGTTCAAGATCGCCGAGTTGCTCCCAGAATCATACCGTGGTCACTACCGCTTCGATGGCCCGGTCGATTACCGTTACGTCGTGACCGCTTGAGGGGATGGGGTAGGGCTGATGAAACCGACCACACCCCAGTGACCCTCCGATATGGGCCAAACCGATATATAATAGGGCTAACGATATTTCTTAACGGTATCGTATAGCTTCTCAGCCAACGGTGTCAGTGACACACCCGCTGAGCGATGATGATTGCTTCCTAACGACCATTTTCATGAATATTTGTGATTGCTCAGGCCAACGGGGTAAGGGGACTGATTCTGAGATCTTTTCTTCCCACGGCCGAGTAGCTATAAAAATCATCAATTTTTTATGATTGCTCAGCGGGTAGAGGAGAAGCCTCTTGCACCCCTGGCTGAGGAGCACCAATTTCTTTACCTCCCGGTAGTGTTCCTATTGGTAGAGATCCGATGAAGAAGATTGGGCGCGGTCCCGTCATTTCGCCGGATTTCTTGTCCAGTCTCAACAAAGCAAAGGAGGATTGTATGGAACTCAAGGACAGAGTTCAATTGATCGAGATGCCCAACCAGCCAATCGCCTGGCATGCCACGCCCGAAGAAGTCGTCTACCAAAAGTTGCAAACCACCCTCCAGGGCCTATCCCGTGCCGAGGTTGAGGAACGGCAGCAGGAGTTTGGGCGCAACACCCTTCCGGCACGCACGCCACCCACCCTGATCGATGTAATTCTCCACCAGTTCAAAAGCCCACTCATCTATATTCTGCTCGTAGCGGCTGCGATTGCGTTGATCACCGGAGACGTCAAGGATGCCATTTTTATCCTGGCCGTCATCTTCTTAAACGCGACCATCGGGACGATCCAGGAATGGCGAGCAGAACAGAGCGCTCACGCCTTGCAGCAATTGATCAAAGCCCAGGGGCGAGTCCGCCGGGATGGCCAACAACTGCTGGTCGACGCAGAGGAATTGGTCCCAGGCGATGTGGTGCTGCTCGAATCGGGCGATAGAGTATCGGCAGATTTGCGCCTTGTGCAGGTGAACAACCTGGCCATCGACGAAGCTTTTCTGACCGGGGAGTCTATCGCCGCCGAGAAAAAAGTCGCATTGATGGATAAGGATGCGCCGGTCAGCGACCGGCTCAATATGGCCTATGCCGGCTCAACCGTCATCTCTGGCCGGGGAATTGGGCTGGTCATTGCGACCGGGAAATATACCGAGGTAGGTAAGATCGCCCGCACGGTTGCCGAGGAAGAAGGCGCCAAACCTCCCCTGGTGTTACGGATGGAGAAATTCTCAAAGCAGATTAGCCTCATCGTGCTTGGCTTTGCAGGTCTCCTCGGAATCGTCGCCTTTGGTCGGGGGATGCCCTTCAACGAGGTTCTTATTCTGGTCATCGCGATGGCAGTATCGGCCATACCTGAAGGCCTGCCCGTGGCCATGACGGTGGCTTTATCACTATCCACCGGGCGAATGGCGAAACGGAACGTGATTGTGCGGAAATTGACCGCGGTCGAAAGCCTGGGAAGTTGCACGGTCATCGCCAGCGATAAAACCGGCACCTTAACGGTCAACCAGCAGACGGTTCGAGTCATCTCATTTCTGGACGGCAGGCGAGTTTCGTTGAGCGGGCAAGGTTACAACGACCAAGGCGCAATCCACCTCGATGGCGCCGATGCGCCCGACCAGGCAACCAGAGCCAGGTTGGAGAACCTGGCACGGCATGCGGTTTTCTGCAACGAGGCAAACCTCCACAAGGAGAACGGATCCTGGTCGCACACAGGTGACGCGATGGATGTGGCTTTGTTGGCCTTCGCATATAAGATTGGGGTAAACCCGGACGCGTTACGAAAACAGCATCCGAAACTGAGTGAAATCCCTTTTGAATCGGAAAAACGCTTTGCCGCCACGCTTCACCAGTTAGAAAACGACTCGGTGTTGGTCGTGAAAGGCGCGGTTGAAACCATCCTGTCCTTTTGTGATCAGATGCAAACCCCCTCAGGGCCGCAAACCCTGGAACCTGGCAAAATCAACCAGCAGGCATTGGACCTGGCCGCGGATGGTTTTCGCGTTTTGGCCTTTGCCTCGAAACGAATGCCGGCCGGTTCGCCGAACCTGGAATTGCACGAGAACCAACTGACCGGATTGACCCTGGATGCCCTGGTAGGTTTCATCGATCCGCTCCGACCGGAAGCACAGGAGGCGGTCGGCGTCGCTCAGCAAGCCGGGATACGCGTCGCCATGATCACCGGAGACCATCCGGCCACAGCTTTCGCAATCGCCCACGACCTGGGGATTGCCGCCAATCAGAGCCAGGTGGTGACCGGCCAGGAATTGGCTGAGATTGGCGATGTACACGTGCCGGAATTCTATGAACGGGTCAAGCATTCCAACGTTTTTGCTCGCGTTTCGCCGCATCAAAAATTGCACGTCGTAGACGCCCTGATGAGCCTGGGGAATTTTGTCGCCGTCACCGGCGACGGCGTCAACGACGCTCCCGCCCTGCAAAAGGCCAATATCGGCGTGGCGATGGGCTCCGGCACCGACATCGCCAAGGACACCGCCTCGATCATCGTGACCGACGATAACTTTGCCTCGATCGTTGCAGGTGTCGAAGAAGGACGCCATGCCTACGCCAATGTTCGCAAGGTCACCCTCTTGCTCATCTCAACCGGGCTGGCGGAGCTGGTGTTGATTGGCCTTTCGATCGCCGCCGGTTTGCCGGTGCCACTGCTGGCCGTCCAAATTCTCTGGTTGAACCTGGTAACCAACGGCATTCAAGATGTGGCTTTGGCCTTCGAAGGCGGCGAGCCGAACATCATGCAAGCCAGGCCGCGTTCACCCAAAGAAGGGATATTCAATCGCAAGATGATCGAACAAGTCATGCTGAGCGGCCTCACCATGGCCTTGATCTGTTTTGCTGCCTGGGCATGGTTAATCAATACCGGCTGGGAAGAAACCGCTGCACGGAACGGCCTGTTGACTCTGCTGGTTTTGATGCAGTTCTACCACGTGCTGAACTGCCGCTCCGAAACAACCTCAGCCTTCCGCGTCCCGCTCAGAAGAAACCCGGTGCTGATCCTGGGGATGTTGCTCGCGTTCGTCATCCACATACTCGCCACCGAGGTGCCATTCCTGCAATCCTTGCTGCGCACCCAATCCCTGCCCATCCAATATTGGCTGGGGTTCGGAGCGGTGGGTATCGCCATGTTGGTCGTCTTAGAAATCTACAAATGGCAGGCCGGCTTGCGCCAGGCAAAGTCCGTATGAGCCGTTTCCAGCGATGGTTGATTTCAGTCATTCCCAATGTTATAATCGCGGTAACTACTCAGCCAGAGGTGCAAGAGACTGAATTTGAGGTGTTTGCGGGGGCGAAGCCCCCGCAAACACCTCAAAATAAGGGCATTTTATTATACCC
>JARKOV010000048.1 GCA_029975965.1 Anaerolinea sp.
CCCCGGCCAGGGCAGAACAGCGAGCACCCGAAAGGCAGAGCGTGCGACATCACGTTCGGTAACGCCATCGGCTCCCACCCCACGCCCTCGCAGCTGGACGCGGGATGGCAAGTCACGAACTGGGTCAAAGACAACGCCGACATCCTCGGGGTGGAGTACCTGATCTGGCAAGGACAAATCTGGTCACTCGCCCGCAACGATGATGGCTGGCGCGACTACAGCGGTGGCGGTATGCACGACCCGGCCTCGATCACGGGCGGTCATTTCGACCACCTCCACATCACCGTGAAAGTGAACTGAGCGAATATCCAAACCGTCCGAATAGCCCCCACAGGAGCGGTGTTTCCCCTGGTAGAACGCCGATGATGGCGCTGTGGGGCGATTGCATCTGATGCACGATCGTACATCTCATGTAGGATCCCCCGCGCATCGGCGCGGCCCTGGTTGCGTCGGGCGTACCTGGCCGTCATGAACGTGTTTCCTGACTTCAGTGGCCTGTCCGGTATCAGCGATCTACAGCTGGTGGTGGGGGCGCTGTTGACCATCGTGCTGATCGCCTCTGTCGCGGTCATGGTGATCTCCGGGGTGATCTGGGCGTTGGCCTCATCGTCGGGGAACTATCAGCTCGCCTCACGCGGACGTATCGGCGTGCTGGTTGCCGTCGGTGCGGCGGTGCTGGCCGGTGGCGGGGTCGCGCTCATGAACTGGCTGATCAGCGTCGGCGAACAAATCTGAGGCTCACAGGTTCGTGCCCGTCCCCGCTTGGGGGCGGGCGTTTCCTGTGTTCGGGGCGTGGGGTGCACCTGCCAGGTGACAACCTCTGCTGCCCACCGACCGGTGGGCTCTGTTTTGGATTGGAGTCCGCCGTGATTGAACTGATCACCACCTCTTTCGTCCATGTCGTGGGCCTGCTGCCCTTAGACATCTCCATCACCCCGAACGACTCTGGTCTGCCGGGCATCTCCCAGCTGCGCACCATCGTCGGAGCCATCATGACCGTGGGCCTCATCCTGTCGGTCCTGGCCCTGATCATCAGCGCGATTGTGTGGGGTTTCGGGGCCAACTCAAGCAATCCGCACCTCGCATCACGCGGGAAGGTCGGCGTCCTGGTGTCCTGCGGTGCTGCGGTGATCTGCGGCGCGAGTGTGGCCTTGATCAATTTC
>JARKOV010000106.1 GCA_029975965.1 Anaerolinea sp.
GTGAAGAAGCGTCCGGCGCCTGGAACAGCATGTCGCCGCGCCCCAGCAGGCGGTCGGCGCCGGGCTGGTCGAGGATGACGCGGCTGTCGATTTGCGAGGCCACGGCAAAGGCGATGCGCGCCGGGAAGTTGGCTTTGATGAGGCCGGTGACCACATTGACCGAGGGGCGCTGGGTGGCCAGGATGAGATGAATGCCGGTGGCGCGCGCCAGTTGCGCCAGGCGGGTGATACAGCGTTCGGTTTCGTCGGGCGCCAGCATCATCAGGTCGGCCAATTCGTCAATCACCATCACCAGGTAGGGCAGCTTTTCTTCAGGGAAACGCTCGTTGAATTCTTGAATGTTGCGCACCTTGTTCTTCGACAGCTTATGATAGCGGCTGTCCATCTCGCGAATCATCCACTGCAGGGCACCCACCACGCGGTCTGAATTGACCACCACCGGCGCCAGCAGGTGCGGAATGTGGTTGTAACCGGTCAGTTCCACGCGTTTGGGGTCCACCAGCACCAGGCGCAAATCGGCGGGGGTGTTATTGAGCAGGAAACAGCACAGCAGAGTGTTGATGCACACCGATTTACCCGAACCGGTGGTGCCTGCAATCAGCAGGTGCGGCATGGCGGTCAGGTCGTAGGCTTTGGGCTTGCCTGCCACGTCTTTGCCCAGGGCGAAGCGCAGGTTGGAACTGATGCGCTGGTAGGTTTCGCTTTGCATCAATTCCAGCAGCGCCACGCGCGAAATTTCGGTGTTGGGCACTTCAATGCCCACATAGCTTTTGCCCGGCACGGGGGCCTGGATGCGGATGCGCGAGGCGGCCAGCGCCAGCGCCAGGTCATCGGCCAGGCCGCTGATTTTGCTGACGCGCACACGAATGCGCCCGCCGCCGCGGCTTTCCACATAGTCGGGCTCGATGCCGTACTGGGTGAAGGTGGGGCCGTGGTGAATTTCAACCACATGCCCGGGTGCGCCAAAAGAGGCCAGGGTTTCTTCCAGAATGCGCACCCGTTCATCATCGACATTGCCCTGAGCGGCGGCCGGGCTGGCCGGGTCGAGCATTTCTTCCAAAACCGGCAATTGCCAGGCAACGGCGGCCGACCTGACGCCTGAAGCGGCGCCTTCCGGTTGCTCCTCGTCAGCGGCTGGTGAAGAATCTGATTGAAGTGCGGAGGATACAGCCGATTCGCTGGCGGCTGACTGGGTTTTTGAGGCGTCGTTCTGGCTCAAGTCGGGCAGGGGTTGAAAATCGGGTGGGATGCTGGCTGCGTCACCGTCGGGTGTTTCAGGACCGCGTCGCGGGGTGTGGTGGATGTAGGGTCGGTTAGAATGCGCCCCGTTTTGCCGCTGTAATGGCTGGCTGATCTTTTTGGTTAGAGGTTGTGTTTTTTGCAGCAATTCAGGGATGGATAAGTCGAAAGAAAATGCCAATCCGATGATCAACCAGGCAAGCAGGGCAACCAGCGCGCCGGGTTTGCCCAGGCCAATCACCAGGGCGCGTTCGATGACCGCGCCAAGATAGCCGCCGCCTTTGCCGGCTTTGGCGAGATCCCAACTGTTGCCGGCTATCAGGCTGATCCAGGCCAGCAGGTTGCAGTACAGCAAAATGATGCCGACCAGGCGTTCCAGTGAGGGGATGGGAATGTGTTCGATGTGGCGGAATACCAGCCACAAACCGACGGCCATCAAACCCAGTGGAAGAATATACACACCCCAGCCAAATAAATTCGCCAGGGTTTTGATCCAAAGCCCGGTCAACAGCCCGCGTTGCATGGACAGCAAACTGAGCAGGGTTAGCAGCCCCACCAGTGCGATCACCGACCCGGCAATGTCCAGTTTGCGCTCGGGTGAAATGTTACTAAGCTGCGGTTTGGGAATGGAGGGCAGCTTAATCCACTGGCGCGGTTCGCGGTTGGGATTGCGCGGGGCACGGCGCGGAGCCGGACCTTTGCGGCGCATTGCCGGTTTGGCAGGTGCAGAGGTTTTCTTCTTAATTCGATTGGCTTCGCGTTTGGCGGGCATTGCTTACCTGCTGGAATAGGAATAATAAGAACATATTTTT
>JARKOV010000122.1 GCA_029975965.1 Anaerolinea sp.
CCGCAGATTTTGATGGCGGTCATAGGCGGTGATTGGTGAGTGGTTGGTGGTTCATGGTGAAGCGCTGTTAGCTCCTGGCTATTGGCTTTTAGCTTTTAGCTGGTGACCCTACCGCAAGATTGGCCGTACAGGCCTACTCCCAATATGCGTCAAGTTAAGGCCGCCAGGCGTTGGAAGGTGCGCGGGGCAGTCTTGCTTTTGCCCATGCGACAACCCTGCAAGGCGGCAAGGATATGGCAAACGCAGGCGCGCAGCAGGGCGAGATCGGACATACCAGAGGCCAACCACCAGGCAAAGTTGCGCACCGTGCGGCAGGCCTGGGTTGGGCTACGGTCTGGCAGGGCCCAGGTCGAGACCAGAAACAGCCAATGTTGGAAGAGGAGGGCAATGAGCTTGGCGTAGATTTCGCACAGAATGCGCCAGGGATTGCGGGTCCGCCACTGGTCGAGTTGGCCCTCGCTCTTCCAGAGCTTGAAGAGCAGTTCGATTTGCCAGCGCACGTGGGCCACGGCCAGCACTTCCGGGGCCGTGAGCAGGTCGGGGGGGATGTTGGTCAGGTAGAGGTCCCAGGCCAGACACGCCCGCGTGAGCGCCGAGGCCCGGCACTGCTTCTTGCGTTCCCATTCCGCCAGATTGTGCTGCCGTTGGGTCAGGGTCTCAGGCGAAACCCGCACCGCCACCAGCCGCGCCGGGATCCGGGTTCGGACTCCCACCTCGACCCAACAACTGGTGGGTTCCTCGCCCACCGTGGCCAGGTAGTCGGAAAGCACCAACTGCTCGCCGTGAACCGTCAGCGTGGTCCCCTGCTTGTAGGCCGACAACCAGTAGACCCCGGCCTGATCCAGAGCTTGGAAGGTGGTGAGTTTGAAGTATCCCAGGTCAGTCAGGCGTAACGCCCCCACCGGCAACAACTGGCTGGCCGCTTGCGCCCGCTGGTCATGGGTCCGCCCGCTCATCACTTCGATTTGCTCCAGTCCTCCCTTGACCAGGTCCCACAACACCGAGACCTTCAGTCCGGCCGAAGGCCCGGCGCTCCCGCCGCAGCCCGGCCACAACTGCGCCAGACTGGTGGGCAAGCTCAGCCCCGTGCTATCCAACACATACACTCCCTCGAAGCGCTGCAAGACCGCCAACTCGACCCGCGGCCCCGCCATGACCTCACCCAACACCGCCTGGAGCAGTCCCCACATGAACTCCACCGCCTCGACCGTGAAGCGGCTCGCCACGCCTTGCCGCGTGATCGCAATCTCCTCCGCCCCCAGCAGCCGACTCAGTTCACTCAAGCTCGCTTCAGGGTTGCCCATCCACCCAAACACCAGCATCCGCGCGAACAGGCTGCCATCCAACGTACGTTCGCGCTGAATGAACCCGCTCCTGCGGCCTAGTTCTCGGGCGATTGTGGTCATCAAAGCTTGCATCCGGTCTGTCACGTGCGCTACTGTTGTCATGGGAGGTTTTCTCCTTGGATGTGATGGGGATCACTCCCTGGAGATTACCTCCCTTTCCTTATCTTGACGCAGATTGGACGGTCAATTGAACGCCCATATGCACCAAGTTTAGCCATGGGCCGCCTCAATCCAACGTTGATACGTCAAGGGTTGAGCGGCCCGTTTGGATAGTCCACAGGTGTTGGCCATCACCATGACCGTGCGTTCCAAGGCGCGGATCAGGG
>JARKOV010000126.1 GCA_029975965.1 Anaerolinea sp.
CGTCGGTGCGGGGTCCGGTGGAGTGGAGCGCGTTGGCGCGGTTTGCGGTGATTTGGGCTATGGTTGCCTTGGGTTGAGTTCCTTTCCTTGGGTTGAAATAGCAAGGGCAGGCGCGTAGGCCTGCCCACGAAGAGTATCGCACCTCTGGAAAAGCGATTTCTTGTAAGTTATTGAAGTTAATGGGGAATAGAAGTGTGACTGGGGTGGTTGGGGGCGTGCTGGGATTCCGGTGGCGCGGCGGCTGGCCCGGGGGAGTACGGCTTTACGGGGGGTACGGCTTTGCACGGTGGCCCCGAGACTTCGTCTCGGGGGAATACGGCTTTGCAGGGTGGCCCCGAGACTTCGTCTCGGGGGAATATGGCTTCGCACGGTGGCCCCGAGACTTCGTCTCGGGGGCTGGAGTTTGGCTATTTTGGGCCGCAGGCGGGCTCAGGGATTGCAGTAAAGTAGGGCATCTACGATCGAGGGGCGGAGATTCTGTGGCTTCTTGCCGGGAGGGTTGGCGGTCGAGAAGCCGGAGAAAGAGGCGGAATCGATGCCGAGGCCGCGTCCCCAGACATCGGCTTGGATTTGATGGAGGAGGCGCTGGGTGGAAGTGCGGATGGGCTTGGCGCGGGCAGACCACTTCGGCGGGGGTAAGAGCGCGGGCGGGGCGGAGTTCGATGCAGTGCGAATCGCGGCCAATAGGAGCAGGGCGTAAGAGGCGATGAGGAAGGCGGGCAGATGTTGGGTGGAGGCCGGGGTGCGCACTTGAGCCTGGCCGATGCCGAGCAGAGATTTCTCCTCGTGGAAGTTCACCTCGATGTCCCAGCGCCAGAGGTAGTTCTGGACGATCTGTTGAGAGTCCAGGGTGGGATCGGTGCAGAGCAGGTAAGCAGGCTGGCGGTAAAGCAGTCTGGAATTGGCGCGCAGCCGGTAGTGCAGCGGAGCGATGACCACCAGTTTCAGCGGAAGCGAGGCGCCGGCGGTGCGCCACAGCAGGCCGCTGAGGGTCTTGACGCGGCACTGTTGCTGGCGGCCGACGGCAAACACCGAGACGGTTTCCCAGGCGATCGATTCATCCTGGCGGAGTTGTTCCGGGGTTGGCGCGAGTGCTCCATAGAGCAGGCGGCGCCCGGTTTGGCGGCGTTGGGCATCGGTGGCGGGATAGTGGAGCTGAGCGTCCTTGCGCACGCGGCCGATCAGCGTGGTGTGCGGCGGCAGCTGTTTGAGGACCGTCCGATTGGTGTAACGACCATCGACGAGCAGGCGGACCGAGCGCGGCTGGCCGTCGGCGGAGGGCGGCAGGCTGGCGTGGATGGCGAGCAGGCGCTCCATGGACTGGGCGCCCAGGTTGGCCGTGCGGCAAGCCTGACGATAGTCATCCAACTCCTTGCCGGTGGCATGCTTGCGCGGTTTGGGCGCAGTGGGGCTGTGCAGGAAGTCGACCGGGATCATGCGAATGGCCTGGGGGTGCTCTGGGGTGGGCACGGCAGCGGAGAACTGCAGGAAGCGCTGGGCGCGGATGAAGTTGGTCTGAAACTTCGGCCCCAGCGGATCGCGCCGCCAGGCGACGCCATGGATCTTTTCGCCGCATTTGCGGAAGAGGGAATCATCCAGGGCCAGGCAGAGCGGGGTCGAAGCAGGCAGCAGATCCAAGACAGAGCGGCGCACGGAGCGGAAGAGATCTTGCGTGGAAATACGGTTTTGCGAAAACAGCCGGTAGGTGGCCGACCAGTCGTGGAATTGGAGGCCGCAGGTGGAGAGGAGTCCGGTGACGGTGCGCCGCCCCAAGCAGAGCAGCGAACTCAGGGCGAGGGCTTGAGCCCGCTCGTCGAGCCGGGGCCGGGAGCAGAGCGGCGAGGCGCTGCGCCAGAGCTGCTGGAACTCGTCGAGGAGGCGGGTGGAGTTTTTTTTAGAACGGGAGGCGGAGCATCGGGGCGGCGCAGGGCGAGCAGGGACTTGTCTTCGATGAGCCACTCAACGGTCTCACCGCGGGTGAATTCCATGGCTTGAGCGATGGCGGAAGGGAAGTTGATATACCACTGCTCGCTGGTTTTGCGTTTGATGAGTTGGACTTTGGTGGGGAATCCCATGAGGCCTCCAGTACTAGTTATATAACTAGTACGCAAACAAGTCCAGTAAAAACAACAGGACGGAGGAGAAATGTTTGGGCCACTCCAGCCCGATTCGTTCAGTTATCTAGTAAATAGCCAAACCCCAGCCCCCGGGACGCCAGTCCCGGGGCCACACGTCCCAGCCCATTCCCCCGTATTCCCCCGGGACGCCAGTCCCGGGGCCACACGTCCCAGCCCATTCCCCCGTATTCCCCCCGGGACGCGAATCCCATCGCCACACTTCCCTCAGCGCCTCGCCTTAACCCC
>JARKOV010000134.1 GCA_029975965.1 Anaerolinea sp.
GGAGACGCGCTCAAGGCGCTGCGTCGTGATATGCAAATCATCTTCCAGGACCCCTACGCTTCGCTTGACCCGCGTCTGCGCATCGGTAATTCGGTGATGGAGGGGCTGGAGATCCACAAGATTGGCAATAAGCAAGATCGCTACCAGATGGCGGTGGATATGCTGAAGAAGGTGGGGCTGGAAGATTATCACAGCCGCCGCTACCCGCACGAGTTTTCCGGCGGACAGCGCCAGCGCATTGGCATCGCCCGCGCGCTGACGTTGAAACCGCGCTTTATCGTTTGTGATGAGCCGGTCTCTGCGCTGGATGTTTCCATCCAGTCGCAGGTGCTCAATATCCTCAAAGACCTGCAGGATGAGTTTGGGCTGACTTACCTGTTCATCGCCCACAACCTGGGCGTGGTGGAGCATATCTCCAACAGGGTGGCGGTGATGTACCTGGGCAAAATGGTGGAACTGGCTGACCGTGATGAACTGTTCCGCAGCCCGCTGCACCCGTACACCCAGGCGTTGATGTCCGCCATTCCCATTCCCAACCCCAAGTTGAAGCGCGAGCGCATCATTCTCAAAGGAGATGTGCCCAGCCCGCTCAACCCGCCCACGGGCTGCCGCTTTCACCCGCGCTGTCCCATCGCTGTGGCGGAGTGCGCGCTCAAAGAACCGCCGTTTGTGGAGAAAAAACCCGGCCACAGTGTGGCCTGCTGGCTCGCCTGAAGGCGCGCCGCTATCGGATAAGATGTGTGGAGCAAGTCTAAAAGGAGGTGGTTTTATTCAGCCATAACCAGCGCCAGTGACCAAGGGTTTTCAGGCCGAGAACCCGTAAACGTTCAATCAATCAACAAGGAGAAAAGAAATGAAACGTCGTGTGTTTGTATTGTTCAGCTTTTTGATCGTCGCCAGCCTGCTGCTCGCGGCCTGCGCGGCGCCGACAAAAGCGCCTGTTGCCACGGAAGCCCCGGCCGCCACTGAAGCACCGGTTGCGCCCCCGGCTGCCGCCGCTCCCCTGAAGATCGAACTGGCCTTCCGCGTGGTCGACCGCGCCTATTTGCCTTCACCCGCCAAGGTAGCGCAGGAGATCCAGGCGCAGCTGGCTGAGGTTGGTATTCAGGTGACCCTGAAAGAAATGGAATCCGCCGCGTTTATCGATTC
>JARKOV010000138.1 GCA_029975965.1 Anaerolinea sp.
GAATCGAATTATCCCCACCCCCTGTAATCCCCCGCCCCAAGGCGGGGGAAACCTGGTGAAAAACAGGCAACTGGGGCGCGTTCGCGCCCCAGTTGCCTGTTTTTCACGATCTTCTCCCCTTCACCGTTTCGGGGAAGGGGACGGGGGATGGGGTTCTTCGATATGAAATACCCCGAATATTAAATTCGGGATGTTTCATGTCTACTCTCTGAGCAGTTACCAATCGATGTCACAATCGGCTTTTTCGTCTTTCAAAGGTTTGTTTCTGCGGCAGGCTTGCCGGTTAGCCGGCATTGGTTATCGGGTATAATGCGCGGATGGGCGGCCTTTGTAGGCTCTCCCGATCAAAATGATCCATAAACAGCGCATCCTTCTTCCCGCCATCCTGCTGGCGCTCGGTTCGATCCTTCTGGCATTCTATTTCACCCGCCCGGTGACCCTGGTGGTCGACGGTCAGGCGCTGCGCGTGCGAGGCTGGACCGCCAGCGTGGGGGATGCGCTGCGCCTGGCAGGGGTGACGGTCACCCCGGGCGACCGGCTCTCGCATTCCCTTTCAGCGTGGATCCCAGCGGATGGGCTGATCTACCTCGAGCGGTCGCGCCCGGTGTCGATCTGGTCAGGTGGGCTGCCGCTGACTTTCTCCAGCGCCGAGCGCATCCCCGGAAACCTGCTGGCGGGCCTCGGACTGAAGCTGTACCCCAGCGACAGCCTGCATGCCAACGGGCGCCCGGTCGACCCGAACCTGCCGCTGCCTTACGTCGGGCAAATTTACCTGGAGTACCGCCCGGCGGTGGCGTTGGACATCCGTGAGGGTGAGACGCAGCGGGTGGTCTATTCCGCGGCGGACACGCTCGGCCAGGCGCTCTGGGAGCTTGGCGCGCCGCTGCAGCCGGGAGATTGGGCTTCGCTGCCGCTGGACACGCCGCTGGTTGAGGCTTTGGAAGTCTCCATCCAGCGTGCCCGGCCGCTGGCCATCCTGGTGGATGGGCGAGAGCTGCGCGCGCACACCAGCGCGCAAACCACCGGCGAGGCGCTGGCCGATGCCGGCATCGCGCTGCAAGGGCTGGATTACAGCCAGCCGGCCGAGAGTGAGCCGCTGCCCGCTGACGGCCGCATCCGCGTGGTGCGCGTGCGTGAGGAGGTCGTTTTCCAACAGACCAACGTGCCCTTCGAGTCCAGTTATGCGCCGGACCCCAGCCTGGAGCTGGACGCACGCAGCGTGATCACACCTGGAAAATATGGGGTCAAGGTAAGCCGCTCCCGCGTGCGCTACGCCGACGGGCAAGAGGTTTTCCGCCAGACGGAGGCCGAATGGGTGGCGACCGAGCCGCAAGACCAGGTGCTGGGCTACGGGACCCAGGCGGTGGTCAAGACCATCAGCACGCCCGACGGAGATTTCGAGTATTATCGCGCGGTGCCGATGTACGCCACTTCCTATTCGCCCTGCCAGCAGGGCCTGGGGCGCTGCAGCCTGAGCACCTCGAGCGGGATACCGCTGAAGAAGGGCGTGGTGGCGGTCACCCTGGCCTGGTACCGCATGTTCAGAGGCGCCCAGGTGTACGTCCCCGGTTACGGCGTGGGAATCATCGGCGACGTGGGCGGGGGTATTCCCGGCACGTATTGGATCGATCTTGGTTACAGCGAAGAGGATTTCGTCTCATGGGCGCAAACGGTGACCGTTTATTTCCTGACCCCCGTCCCGGCAAACGTGGCTCCGCTCTTGCCATAAACCTGCCTCCGCTCGACATCGGCAAGCTGCTGCGGTCCTACGACCTCTTCCCCAGCAAAGGGTTGGGGCAGAACTTCCTGGTCGATCCGTCGGCTTTGCGGCGCATCGTGGAGGCTGCCGGCTTGCCGGGCGACGCCAGCGTGCTGGAAGTGGGCCCCGGTCTGGGCTCGCTGACGCGCTACCTGGCGCAGGTCGCCCGGCGGGTGGTGGCGGTGGAGCTGGACGCGCGGTTGCTGCCCGCCCTCGAAGAAGTGCTGGGCGCTTACGGCAACGTGGAGATCGTGCAGGGCGATATCCTGGGGCTGGATCCGGCCGCCTTGATGGGGCAGGAAGCGTACTACGTGGTCGCCAACATCCCCTATTACATTACCTCGGCGCTCATTCGCCACCTGCTCGAAGCCAGCGCCAGGCCGCGGCGCATCGCCCTGACCGTCCAGCGCGAGGTTGCCGAGCGCATCTGCGCTGCACCGGGCGAGATGAGCCTGCTGGCATTGTCTGTGCAGGTGTATGGCAGCCCTTCGATTGCGCTGCGCATCCCGGCGGGCGCTTTTCTGCCCCCTCCGAAAGTGGATTCGGCGGTGGTGCGCATCGACCTGTACGATGCGCCGCGGGTGCCGCGAGATCGGTTGGATTCCTTTTTCCGCCTGGCCAAAGCCGGGTTCAGCCAGAAGCGCAAGACGCTGCGCAATGCAGTAGCGGGCGGGCTGCGCATGTCGGGAGACGGGGCGGCGGCATTGCTGGAGCGGGCGGGCATCGAGCCGATGCGGCGCGCCGAGACGCTCTCACTGGAGGAATGGGCGAGGCTGGCGGGTGTTTTCGGCGAGGAGTCCAAAGGGTGAGCGCCACGGGCAAGATCATCCTGATCAACGGCGCTTCCAGCTCGGGCAAGACCAGCCTGCTGCGCGCGTTGCAAGATCAACTGGTCGAGCCTTACCTGGAGGCGGGGATTGACAAGTTCATCTTCATGCTGCCGGAGCGCTACCTCGAGCGACCCTTGTGGGATGATGTGTTGGGCAAAGCGGTGCGCGCCGGTGAGACCGGCCATCGCCTGGTGCACGGCATGCACCGCGCCGTGGCGGCGCTGAGCGACGCGGGGCTGAACGTGCTGGTCGACCACGTGCTGGTGGAACGAGCCTGGGCGCAGGATTGTGCCCTGTGGTTCGCGGAGCGCTGCGCTGTGATGGTGGGCGTGCGCTGCCCGCTGGAGGTGCTGGAGGCCAGAGAGCGGGCGCGGAAAAACCGCACCCTCGGCCAGGCGCGCGACCAGTTTGAGGTCGTCCACGTGCACGCGCAGTATGACCTGGAAGTGGACACGGGAAAACACAGCGCGACTGAATGTGCCCGGCAAGTGGCAGCGTGGATGGCGTCGGGGGAATTGCCGCGCGCGCTGCAGCGCATGCGCCAGGCTTTCGGGGGGTAGCAGGGATTGTTAACCCGAGTCCGTCCCAATTCTCCCTGACGAAATGGGTAAACGATCTGTGCTCAGGCGGTCTTGCGCAGGTCGTGGTACATGCCGAGCAATTGCCAGGTGCGCACGGCGGCTTCGACCTGGATGCGGAGGTTCATTTTGGATTGCCCCCAGCGGCGGTCGGCGAAGTAGATGGGAATCTCACGGGTGGTGAACCCCAACAGCGACGCCACGTAATTCATTTCCACCTGGAAGACGTACCCGTTGGACTTGATCCGCTCCAAGGGCATGGCGCGCAGCGTGGACGCTTTCCAGAGCTTGAAGCCGCCGGTCACGTCGCGGATCGGCAAACCGAGGATGGTGCGGGCGTAGAAATTGCCCCACCCCGAAAGCGCCTTGCGCCAGAAAGGCCAGCGCTCATCCAACCGGCCGCCAGGCACGTAGCGCGAGCCGATGGCGAAATCGCAGCCCTGCAGGGCATCGATCAGCTCGGAGATTTTGTCGACCGGGTGTGAGAAATCGGCGTCCATCTGCCCGATGGCATCGGAGCCGTGTTGCAGGGCGTGGGTGAAACCCTGGATGTACGCCGAACCCAGTCCCAGCTTTCCGGCGCGATGCAGCACGTCCACCCTCCCGCCAGTCTCGCGGCACAGGTCGTCGGCGATCTGCCCGGTGCCGTCGGGGCTGTTGTCGTCGACCACCAGCAAGGTCAACTCGGGCACCGGGAGCTTGAATAAAGCGGAGACCAGCTTCGGCAGGTTCTCCGCTTCGTTATATGTGGGAATAACGAAGGTAATTTTCACGATGATTTACGACAATGACGCTCCAGTTCGTATTTTACCGCAGGCAGGCTGTTCAAGCCAGAGCCTGGCAGGCGCACCTCGCCGACCGTCACAGCCAGGCGGTGACCAACGAAGGCGTCGGCTTCGCGGTGCCGATCGCTGTAAAAATACTCGAACGACTGCTCCAGGCGGCGGCGGATGCGCTGGCTGAGCGACGCTGCGTTGGTGGGCTGGGTGAGGATGACGAAATCGGTGGCGGAGAGGTGCCCGATGGTGTCCTCCAGCGTCCCCCCCTCGCGAACCGTATCGCGCAGCATGATAGCCACCGCGCGCAGCAGGTCGTCGGAGGCGACGAACCCGTACGTCTCGCGAAATTGCTCCAGGTTGCGCAGCGAAACCGCCACCAGCGCCTGCCTGCCCTGCTCGACCGCAGCCGTCAACAACTCGTCGACCAGCCCGCCTTCCGGGAGGCCGGTGATCGGGTTGGTCAGCGAGTTTTGGCTGGCGCGCTGCAGCGCGTTGCGCACTCGCAGGCGCAGCTCCTGGATGTCGAACGGCTTGGTGATGTAATCGTCGGCCTGAAGCTCGAGACCTTTCAGGCGATCCTCGCGGGCGCGTTTCTCGGTCAGGAAGATGATGGGGATCGATTTGGTCTTGCGGTTGTCGCGCAGCCGCCTGGCGACCTCAAAGCCGTCGATGTCGGGCAGGCGGATATCGAGGATGATCAGGTTGGGCTCGTTATTGAGCGCGGCGCGCACGCCTTCTTCGCCCCAGTTAATCGTGATCACGGTGTAGCCCTGAACACGGAAATATGCGTTGAGCATTTCCGCGATATCCAGATCGTCCTCGACGATTAAGATGGTAGGCTTGACCTCGTCCACGCACTTCCCCCGTCGGGTTGGCGGTTCACTCAGGCTATGGGTTCTTTGTAGATCGCGAAATCGCAGGTGGGGTCACCATTGGCGATGCAGGTCGTCTCGACCACGCGGAATTCGCGTCCGCCCGAAAGCCATTTCAGGCCTTCCTGCAGCAGGCCGGTCGCGATGTGGCAGCAGGGTTTTTCGGTGTGCCGGCCGTAACAGACCGGGCAGCGGTGAATGGTGTACACGTAATGGTCGTCTTTCTCCGCCACCGTGCTGAGCTGGTCGCTGGTGGTGGAGAAAATTTTTGCCATGGCCGGGATTCCGATGCGCAGTTTGGTGCTGAGCGGCAGGATCTTGAACGCCAGGTCTCCGGCGCCTGCCAGCGCCCCGAAGTTGCGCAGGCCTTCCATGAAAACCGCTCGTCCGGCGCGCTGCGCCAGCCCGCGCCCGCCGCGCGGACCGTACATCTCTTCCAGGGCGCCGTTCAACGACGAAAAATCGGCGAAATCGAAGGCGCGCTCGAGATTTCCAGGAGGCAGGTTGTCGATCAGGTGCGACAGGCCAGCCAGGTTGAGGATGGCGTTGACACCATTCTTGCCCATCACCTCTTCCAGGGCGACCAGCGCCAGCCGGGCAATTTTGTTCGGGTAATACAGACCGCTCTTCGGGATTGGCTCCATATCCGGGGACCTCTCAAATCAGTTTGGTCAGGTCTTCGGCGGCGCGGCGCATATCCAGGAAGATCAGGCCGAGCTTGGCTTGTTCGCGGGCGAGAGCCGTCAGCACCGCTTCTTCGCCGACGGACATTAATACAACGTAGCCTTTTTCGCCTTTAATGTAGACCTGATCGAGGGATCCGCGCCCCAGTTCGTTGGCGATACGCTCGCCCAGCGAGAGCATGGCGGCGGACATGGCGGAAACCCGGTCCTCTTCGACCCCCTGGGGGAGTGCAGAGGCAATCGTCAGACCGTCCACGCTCACCACGGCTGAGGCTTCAATGTCCGGGGACGAGGCCTGCAACTCGCGCAGCCGGTCAACCATCATTTGCGTGCGTGATCTAGTCAAATTGGCACTCCTATGCTGGGATTCCGAGGGAATGGCTGGTTCCAATTAAGCCTTTTACACTTTAACACAGCCAATATAGCGTGTCAAGCTGAGCCCCCCGTGCTGGAGGGCTGTAGAGGCGATTGTAAAGTAACTGTTAGGTGCTGATATAATTCACGCTGCCTGCTCGAATCCGATGAATTTCTTTGCAATTTTGATGCCAACGATGCCGGTGGGGGTTCCGCCGGGGGAGTGAAACATGCGAAACTGGTTTTTGTCTGTGCTGTTGAGCCTGGTGCTGATCGGGGCTGCGACCGGCTGTGCGCCGCAAGCTACAGCTCCGGCTGAAGCCACCGGCGCGCCGGTCACCTTGAAGATCACCGCCCTGCCCATCCTCGATACGCTGCCGATCCTGGTCGCTCAAGGTAAGGGGCTGTTCGAGAAGCATGGGGTCAAGGTGGAATTCGTCCCGGCTGCCTCCGCGCCGGAACGCGACCAGTTAATCGCCGCGGGCCAGGCGGATGGGATGATCAACGAGGTGCTGTCGGCGATGTTCTTTAACAAAGATGGCGTGCAGCTCCAGGTGGTGCGCTACGCGCGCGCCGCGTCCAGCGGGACGGCGTTGTTCACCTTGCTGGCAAACTCCGCGAGCGGGGTGACCTCTCCCGCCGACCTGGCGGGGAAATCGATCGGTATCTCTGAAGGCACGGTGATCGCCTATGTGACCGAGCGCATGCTGGTCGCGGAGGGCGTTGACCTGGCGAGTGTCAAACTGGTCTCGGTGCCGAAGATCGATGCCCGCCTCGCCCTGCTGCAGAGCGGCGAGCTGGATGCGGCGGTCTTGCCGGAGCCGCTGGCGAGCGTGGCGGTGAAGGATGGCGCGCTGGCGGTGCTGGCCGATACCAGCCACCCCGATTACAGCTTCAGCACCTACTCCTTCCGCAAGGCGGTGCTGGACCAAAATCCACAGGCGGTGGAGCGTTTCCTCATCGCCATCGAAGAGGCGACGGACCTGATCAACGCCGATCCCAACCAGTGGAAGCAAATTCTGGTGGACAACAAGATTCTGCCGCCCCCGCTGGTGGAGAGCTTCGCGGTGCCGCAGTTTGTCAAGGCCGGCGTGCCGACCGAGGCGCAGTACGCCGATGCGTTGTCCTGGGCCAGGGAAAAAGGTTACCTGACCCTGGATATTCCATATGCAGATTGCGTGACGGCGGATTATTTACCGTAATTCAGGTTCCATGAGCGAAACGTTATGGGTTGTGAGAGACCTGAAATCGGGGGCGTCCTATCCCCCAGCCCTGGTCACTCAAAATTCATAACTCTCAGCTCATCAACCATCACTTTTCTTATGATCACCCTCCACTCGCTCACTTTTCGCTACGGGCAGGGCGCGCCGATTTTCGCCGGGTTCACTTGGCGGGTCGAGCGCGGCGAGTCGTGGGCGGTGCTGGGGCCGTCGGGCTGTGGGAAGAGCACCCTGCTCAACCTGCTGGCCGGGCTGCTCCGCCCGACGGAGGGGCAGGTGCTGATCGAGGGCGAGCCGCTCAGCCGCCCGCGCCCACACACCGGCCTGATCATCCAGGATTATGGCCTGCTGCCCTGGGCTACAGTGCGCGAAAACGCGGCGCTGGGCCTGGCCGTGCGCAACCTGTACGGGCCGGACGGAACCCACGCGCCGCGGGATTACACCCCCACCCTGGAGGTCGGCGCATGGCTGAAGCGTTTGGGCTTGCTGGAAGTGGCCGGGCAGTATCCCGGGCAAATTTCGGGCGGCCAGCGCCAGCGCACGGCCATCGCCCGCACGCTGGCGATCCAGCCGGACCTGCTGTTGATGGACGAGCCGTTCTCATCGCTGGACGCTCCCACGCGTGAGAGCCTGCAAGAGTTGATCCTTTCGCTTTGGGTGGAGGAAGCCCTGACCCTGGTGACGGTGACGCACGCCATCGAGGAAGCCGCGATCTTGGGACAGAAGATCTTGCTCCTCGCTCCGCCGCCCAACCGCGAGCCGGAAGTGATCGATAACCCCGGGGCGGGGAGCGCCGGTTACCGCGATACCGCCGCCTACCAGGCCGTCTGCCGCGAGCTGCGCGCGAGGTTAAACCGCCATGAAGCGCCGTGATCTGCTCATCGCGACCGTCGCGCTGTTGCTCGCCTGGCAGGTGGCGGCGATGCTGGTGCGGCGACCGATTCTGCCGCCCCCGCTGGATGTGTTGCGAACATTCTTTGCCGAGATCGCCAGCGGCGAGCTGCCGCGGCATTTCCTCGCCAGCCTGTGGCGGGTGGTCGCCTCCACCGCTCTGGCCATTGGCCTGGCGGCTCCGGCGGGGCTGGCTCTCGGACAGAGCAAGCATCTGGATCGCGTGCTTTCTCCGGTCATCTACATCCTGTATCCCATTCCAAAAGTGGTTTTCGTTCCGGTGCTGCTGCTTTTCTTTGGCATCGGCGATCTTTCGAAAATCCTGGTCATCTTCCTGGTCCTGTTTTTCCAGATTCTGGTGCTGGTGCGCGACCAGGCGGCGACGTTGCGCCCCGAGTTGATCCTCTCGGTGCGCAGCCTCGGCGCGGGCCGGCGGGCGCTGTTTCGCTACGTCTACCTTCCGGCGAGCCTGCCGGGCATCCTCACCGCGCTGCGCCAATCCATCGGCACGGCGGTGGCGGTGCTCTACGTGGTCGAGTTTTTCGCCACCACGGTGGGGTTAGGTTATTACATCAGCTTGCAGGGCAGCACGCTGGTCAATTACCGAGCCATGTACGCGGGGATCGTGGCAATGAGCCTGCTCGGCCTGGGCCTGTACTTCCTGGTGGACTGGCTGGAAAAAAAGCTGTGCCCCTGGCTGGGTCGATGATCGGTATAATGAAGTTAACAGCCGGCCTTGGGGAACGGGACCGCCGGGCGGCTGGAGCGCATGAATAAATCCCTTTCTTTATTGTGCAGGCCGCCCGCGATACTGGCTGTTGCGCTGGTGGTGGTGAACGACTGGCTGCTCAAGCCGCTGTTTCCTTCCTGGCTGACCGGCAAACTGAGCGACATAGGCGTGTTGTTCTTCTTGCCCCTGCTCGCCGGCGGGCTGATAACCCTGGCGCTGCCGCGAAACTGGCGCGGGCGAGAGGCGTGGGCGGCGGGAACGGGCTACCTGTTGACCTTGTGCGGCTACCTGCTGCTGAAAGCTGCCCCTGTTACCGCGACCTGGCTGGCCAACAGCATCTCCAACCTGACCGGCTTCCAACTGCGCGCGCTGGCCGATCCAACCGACCTGTGGCTGCTGCCGGTGCTGGGTCTCTCGGCTGGTTGGTGGGCGCTTGCAGGCAGAAAACCGCTGCCGGGGCTGCGCCGGCGATGGCTGTTTGTCCCTCTTGCGGCGCTGGTGGCGCTGGCAGATGCGGCTATGCCCGACCCGGGCATCGCCTGCCTGCGCGAAGCCGACGGCGTGTTGTTTGCCCGGGGCGGCTATTCGCGCACCTACGCCAGCACGGATGGCGGGATGACCTGGGCTGAGAAAGGGGAGTCGTGGCAGGGCAACTGCGGGCTGCTGGAGGAGACGGACCGGCGAGAAGTCGCCCTGCCGGACGGTAGCGTCACCTACCGCATCCAACGCGGCGGCGCAGTGGAGCGATCGAGCGACGGCGGCGCGACCTGGCGACCGGTTGGGGCGTCCGCCGAGATCAGGGAGGCCGAGCAGGCGTACATCCTGAAGACGCGCGGGAGCAACCTGGATTTCATCATGCCCCCCCAAGATGCCCTGGTTGACCCTGCCGGGGGGAACCTGATCCTGGCGATGGGTCAGCAGGGCGTGCTGGTCGTGCGCCCGGACGGCAGCTGGCAATGGAGCGGCGTCGGCAGCTACCAACATGAATCATTGAGAACCGCCGGGCTGAATGGGTATCTGCTACTGTTGACCTCCGAAATGGTGCTTGCGCTTGAAGCGGGGCTGGTCTGGCTGGGGACTGCCGTGCTGGCCGGGCGGCGGCGCGCCTGGACGGTGGTGAGCGTGCTGGCCTGGCTGGGGGTGTTCTTCACCGGGGCCGCGCTGCATCCGGAGGTGGCGAACGAAGCCTACATTGGTATCGTCCCTGTATTTGGGCTGCTGGTTTGCGCCCTCTTGAGCGTGGTGCTGGTGATCGGGGCAGCCGTGGCGATCAAAGCCAACCTCCTGCGTGGATTGCCCCTTGCGCTGTTGCTGGCTGTCCTCGCCCTGGTCCCTTACGGGTTGTGGGCGCTGGACGTGCTGCCGCGCTACGGCATGGCGCAGCTCCTGGCGGGCGGGCTGGTGCTTGGGACCTACCTGATCCTGGGCGATCGGGTCGGGAAAAGGATTAAATCCACCGGGCGATGACCAGCCCGAGAGAAAAAAGCAGGCAATAAACCAGCTCGAGCTGACCGGTACCGGCCAGGGTGCGGTTCAAAGCGCGCCCTGTGTCGCGCCAGACGCTGCGCACGAGGCGCGCTGCCAGCGGCAGGGAGAGCCAACTGAGCAGCACCCAGGGGGGCAATATCTTCGAGAGCGCCATCAGCAGCGCAGAGAGGTAAGCCAGCCCCAGGACGACCAGGTATTCGCGGCGAGTCCAGTCCTCGCCGTTGCGCACTGCCAGGGTGCGCTTGCCGGTCTCGCGGTCGGTGGGGATGTCGCGCAGGTTGTTGACCACCAGGATGTTCACCACGAGGAAGCCGACCGGGAAGGCCGCCGTTACGGCCGCCAGGCTGACCTGGCGCGCCTGCGCGTAGTATGTTCCGGCGACGGCAGCCAGCCCGAAGAAGAGAAAGACGAACAACTCGCCCAGCCCGCTGTACCCGTATGGGCGCGGCCCGCCGGTGTAACCCAACGCGGCGAGGATGGCGAGCAGCCCGATGATCACCACCGGCCAGCCTGACGCCAGGGCCAGGTACACGCCGCACAGCGCGGCGAGGGCAAAAACGAAGGCGGTGCCCAGGGCCACCTCGCGCTGGCTGAGCAGGCCCGCCTGGGTGACGCGCGTTGGGCCGAGGCGCTTCGAGGTGTCCACCCCTTTTTGGAAGTCAAACAGGTCGTTGGCATAGTTGGCGCCAATCTGGATGAACAGCGAGCCCATCAGCGCCGCCAGGGCGGGCAGCGGGTCGAAGAGGCCGTCGTAGAAGGCCAATGCGCTGCCCACCAGCACCGGGGCCAACGCAGCCGGCAGGGTGCGGGGACGGGCGGCGAGTATCCAGGCGCGGAGCTTGCTGGGTTGCGGCTGCATCTCGAAAAGTATACCCGATGTGGCCGGAAGGTGACATGAATCGAAGAGAAGGCTCACCACCAGGACACGGAGGATTGTGTATTTTTTTGTAACTGCTCAGCGGGTAGAGGAGACGTCGCACAGTTTTAAGAGCTATTTTTCCCTATCTTAACAAGTGCGGGTTGGTTTGGGGCGTTGTGCGTCGACAAGATCGAGTAAATTGGGTCTGTTTCCCTCGCATCGACCGGGAATCGAGATGAAGACTCCGTGGGATGGGATGGGCAGTTGCGCTGAGCGATTTAGATGTAGAATAAGACCAATGAATCTCCTTGGGAGCTGCTGCCATGCCTGATGCCGTCATTGTCGACGCGGTGCGCACCCCGGTGGGAGCGCTGGGCGGCGCCCTGGCCCGCGTTCGCCCCGACGACCTGGCTGCGCACGCGCTGCGCGCCTTGCTCGACCGCACAGCCATCGATGCGGCGCTGGTCGAGGAAGTGTACCTGGGCTGCGCCAACCAGGCCGGTGAAGATAACCGCAACGTGGCGCGCATGGCGGCGCTGCTGGCCGGGCTGCCGGTCGAGGCGGCCGGGGTCACCTTCAACCGCCTGTGCGCTTCAGGCTTGACGGCGGTGAACATGGCGGCGCGGGCCATTCGCAGCGGCGAGGGCGATGTGTACATCGCCGGCGGGGTGGAGAGCATGTCGCGCGCGCCTTACTCCTTGCCCAAAGCAGAGGTTGGCTTTGCCTTCGGCAACCTGACCGCCTACGACACCGCGCTGGGCTGGCGCTACCCCAACCCGCGCCTGGAGGCGCTCTACGGGCTCGAGTCGATGGGTGAAACTGCCGAGAACATCGCCGCCGAGACCGGCATCTCGCGCGAGGCGCAAGACCGCTTCGCGCTGGAAAGCCACCGGCGGGCGGTGGCGGCGATCGACGCCGGCAAATTTGCCCAGGAGATCGCCCCGCTGCCGGTCGCGCAGAAGAAAGGCGACCCATTGTGGGTGGACACCGACGAGAGACCGCGCCGCGACACCACCCTGGAAGGGCTGGCCAGGCTAAAACCCGCCTTCCGCAAGGAGGGCACGGTGACCGCGGGCAATTCCTCCGGCTTGAACGACGGCGCGGCGGCGTTGCTGTTGATGAGCGCCGAGCGGGCCGCGCAGCTCGGGCTGCGCCCGCTGGCGCGCATCGTGGCGTCGGCTGCGGCCGGCGTCCCACCGCGCACCATGGGCATGGGACCTGTCCCGGCGACGCGCAAGGCGCTGCAGCGCGCCGGGCTGGCCCTGGAACAGATCGGCCTGGTGGAGATCAACGAGGCCTTTGCGGTGCAAACTCTGGCCGTGATGGATGCGCTCGAGTTTTCCCACGAGCGGGTCAACGTCAACGGCGGGGCAATCGCGCTGGGACACCCGTTGGGTTGTTCGGGTGCGCGCATCCTGACCACCCTGCTGCACGAAATGAAACGCCGCGCCCCCGCCACTGGCCGGCCTTTTTATGGCCTGGCAACGCTGTGTGTGGGCGTGGGCCAGGGCGAAGCGACGGTGGTGGAGTGGCTGGCATGAAGGCGCTGGTGACCGGCTCGACAGGTTTCATTGGCTCCAGCCTGTGCCGGGCGCTGGTGGAAAGCGGCCACGGCGTGCGCGCTTTTCACCGCTCGTCGAGCACGCTGCGTTTGCTGGAAGGGCTGGACGTGGAACCGGTTACCGGCGACGTGACCCAACCGGAGACGCTGTTCAAAGCGATGGAGGGGGTCGATGTGGTTTTTCACGCTGCCGCCTGGATGGGCAGCAGCGAGCCGGGTCGCCTGTACGCAGTGACCGTGGAGGGGACGCGCGAGGTGCTCTCGGCGGCGCGCAAGCAGGGGGTGCGGCGGGTGGTGCACACCAGTTCGGTGGCCGCGCTGGGCGTCCCGGAGCTGGGTGTCCCCGCCTTGTTGAACGAAAACCATACCTGGAACCTGCGCCCGGATGATTACCCGTACGGTTACGCCAAGTACCTGGCCGAGCTGGAAGTGCAGAAGGCGGTCGCGGCGGGGCAGGATGTGGTCATCGTCAACCCGAGCATGGTGTTTGGCAAGGGCGACCTGTACCGCCAGGGGCACTCGATTATCATGCAAGTGGCCCGGCGCAAGGTGGGCGTGGCGATCGAGGGGGGCATCAACGTGGTGCACATCGACGACGTGGTCACGGGTCACCTGGCAGCGTTGGAACGGGGAAAAACCGGCGAGCGGTATATCCTGGCTGGTGAAAACCTGACCTTCCTCGAAATGCTGCAGCAGATAGCCCGGGTGACCGGCGCGCCGGCGCCCAACCTGGTGTTGCCGGCGGGCCTGGTGCGCGCGGCTGGCGGAGCGGCCAGGCTGATCAAAAATTATCTCGACCTGCCGGTCTCGCCGGACCTGTTCAGGTTAGCCGGGTATTACTTTTATTACGACACGCGCAAGGCGCAGGTCGAGCTCGAGATGGACGAACCTCGTCCGGCGGCGGAGGCGTTCGCGGACGCGTACGCCTGGTTCAAGGGCTGACCCTATCCCCCAATCTCACTCATCACCCGGTCGGTGGCAAATTCGCCGCGAGCCAGGCCGTGACCCCAGGGCTTGTTCCACACGCCGCTGAGGATCAGCGCGCGCAGGTCCTCCATACCGGCCCCTGCGCGCAACGGCGTGAGCAGGTCGACCTCTTTCTCGCGCAGCAGGCACAGGCGCAGCTTGCCATCCGCGGTGAGGCGGGCGCGGGTGCAAGAAGCGCAAAAGGGCAGGGAGACCGAGGAGATGAAGCCGATGGTGCCCAGGGCGCCGGGCAGCCGGTACAGGCGAGCCTCTCCATCCAGTTCGCCCTGGTTGAGCAGCTCCAGCGGACCATAGGCGGCTTCGAGGCGGGCGATCATCTCGGCGGTGGTGACCACCTGGTTCTGCTGCAGCTCCGTCGCGCCGCCGAAGGGCATCATCTCGATGTAACGCATCTGCCAGGACCGCTCGCAGGTCAGGCGGGCCAGGTCGACCACGTCATCCTCGTTGTAGCCGCGCACCACCACCGCGTTCAGCTTGAGCGGCGTCAGGCCGGCCTGTTCCGCGGCGAGTATCCCACCCCAAACCTGCTCCAGGCTGCCCCAACGGGTCAGGCGGCGAAATTTTTGCGGGTTCAGGGTGTCGATCGAGATGTTGACGCGCTGCAACCCGGCGTCTTTGAGCGGCTGGGCCAGTTTCGCCAGCAGAACGCCGTTGGTGGTCATGGTCAACTGGCGGACGCCCGGCGTGGCAGCCATCTCGCGCACCAGGTCCACCACCCCGGCGCGCACGGTCGGCTCACCGCCGGTCAGGCGCAGCTTGTCGAAGCCCAGGCTGGCAAACAGGCGCACCAGCAGCAGCAACTCGTCGTCCTGCATCAACTCTTTGTTGGGCCTAAAGGTCATATCCTCCGGCATGCAATAGACGCAGCGCAGGTTGCAGTGATCTGTCAGGCTGATCCGCAGGTAGTGGATGTTGCGGGCGAATCGGTCAATGGCCATGGGTTTCCGTACCGTTAATAAACAAAATAATTATCATATTATACCAAAAAATTAAGCCTTTCAGGCGGTCGCGCCGTTCCATAACTGGTAGATCGCGAATCCCAGGAGCAACAGGGCGGAAAGTGCGCGCAACCGGCGCACGAAGCGCGGGCCAAGTTGACCGGCGGCGGCAAACAGCGCAATCAGCGCGCTCAACACCGCCAGCATTGTCAGATAGAAGCCCATCAGGAAGAGCAGGCCGGAGGAGGGCGACTCTCCCCAGCCCGCCAGGAATGCCGGACCGCCCACGGTGCTCCAGAACAGCCACGGGCCGGGACCAAGCGCGTTGGCCAGGGCGGCTTTGATCAACCCGGCGCCGGCAGCCCTCTCCGGTGGGGGCTGGCTATCGGGTCGGCGAAGCGATTGCCAGGCGGCCCAGGCGAGGTAGAGCAGGAACAACCCGCCCGCCAGGCGCAAGCCACGCAACAGCCAGCCAGGAATGGCGCTGAGAGCCAGCAGCGCCAGCGCCACGATTGGGCCGTCGCTGAGCAAGGGCGCGAAGGCGGCCGGCCAGGCGCGCCGCCAGCCGTTCTGAACCGCCAGCGCGATCAGGTAGGCCTGGAAAGGGCCGGGCGAGGCGGCTGCGGTGAATCCAAGGGCGAGTCCCTGGAGGAACAAAAGCATGCCCTCCATTATATGGCAAAGGCTGTTTCGATGGTTCAACCCACTAACTGCATTTGACAGCGCACTGGCAGTGGCGAGAAAAAACGTATTTGGGTCGGGCTTACCTTACTCCTTAGCAGTGAGACGAATGCGAATATACCCACTTGACAGCGCGGATGGATGGTATATAATTTATATAAACTGGTTTGTAATGCAAACAAGTTTACGGAGCGGGATGAACGACCAACAGATTCAAAAGATCATTCGAAAAACCCATCGGGCCTGGTTCGAGGACGGCATCTGGGAAATCAGCTTCAGCCTGGCCATCCTGATCATTGCCCTGTATAACTGGCTGGCAATCTGGCTCGATCTTGAAACCCGCCTGGAGATATGGCTGCCTTTGCTGCAAATTGTCGTCTTCCTGGGTGCGTTCCTGCTGGTGCGCTGGGTCGTGGACCGGTTAAAGGCGCGCTTCTCCTTTCCCCGCACCGGCTATGTGGCCTTCCGGCGTGAATCCAAAAGCGGCATCGGCCGGCGGATTGTGCTTGGGGCGGGCATTGGCGCGCTGGTCGGCGCGACGGTGGTGGTCGCCGGCCTCGCCAGCAACCTGCGGGCGGTGGTGCCGGCAGTCATCGGGCTGGTCTTTGGGCTGACGATGGGCTATCTGACCTGGCGTTTTTCGCTCTACCGTTTTGCGGTGATCGGCATTCTCACCCTCGCTCTTGGGGTGGCGCTGGCCTTCACCGCGCCGGATAACGAGGTTGGCTCGGCGATCTTGATCAGCGGGTTCGGCGTCCTCTTGCTCCTCTCCGGCTGCATTGCGCTGTGGCGCTATGTCAAGCGATACCCGCTGGCACCTGGCGAGAGCTCGCTGGAGGACGCATGAGCGACAACCTGCTGCGCCAGGCGTCCGGGCTTGACCGGGTGATCCACGAGCCGGCGCGCATGGTGATTGTCACCATCTTATCCACGGTGGAGAAGGCGGACTTTCTGTTCCTGCTCAACACCAGCGGGCTGACGAAGGGGAATCTATCGGCGCATTTGTCGCGCCTGGAGAGCGCCGGTTACGTGACGATCGAGAAAACGTTCAAAGGCAAGATGCCTCAGACCCTGATCTCGCTGTCGAGCGAGGGTCGGAGCGCGTTCGAAGCCTATCGCAAGCAATTGAAAGCTTTTATCAACCAACTGCCGGAGTAAATGAATGAACCATGCCATGATCCACACAACCGCTTTGACCCGCGACTTCCAGCGCGTGCGCGCGCTGGATGGGCTGACCCTGGAGGTCCCGCGCGGGATCGTCTTTGGTTTCCTGGGGCCGAACGGCGCCGGAAAGACAACCACCATCCGCCTGTTACTCGGCTTGCTCGAGCCGACGGCGGGATCGGCCACGGTGTTGGGCTTCGATACGCGCGCCGAGGCCGGGCGCATCCGCGAGCAATCTGGGGCGTTGCTGGAGCACACCGGCCTGTACGAGCGATTGAGCGCGGAAGACAACCTCGAATTTTACGGGCGGGTGTACCAGATGGAGCCGAAAGATCGCAAACGGCGAATCCTGGAGCTCCTTGAGCACCTGAACCTATGGGAGCGCCGCTCGGAACCCCTGGCTGCCTGGAGCCGCGGGATGAAACAAAAAGTGGCTGTGGCGCGCGCCTTGCTTCACCGGCCTAAACTGCTCTTCCTCGACGAGCCAACCGCCGGGTTGGATCCGGTGGGGGCGGCTGGCTTGCGCGAAGACCTGGCGCGCATGGCGTCATCGGAAAAGGTGACGGTGTTCCTCACCACGCACAACCTCAGCGAAGCGGAGCGCCTGTGTGAGCTGGTCGGGATCGTGCGCGCCGGTAAACTGGTCGCGCTGGGCAGCCCGGCGGAGCTGCGCCGGCGCCAGGGCGGGGAGCGGGTCGAGGTCATCGGTCAAGGGTTCGGCGAGAGCCTGCTCGACAGCCTGCGGGCGCGACCAGAGGTGCAGGCGGCCGATTTGCGCAACCATCACCTGGAGGTGGAGCTGCGCCCCGGCCAGGAGTTTTCGGGCCTGGTGGGCTTCCTGGTGGGCAACGGCGCGCAGATCGAGGAAATCCGCCGCGGCAAAGCCAGCCTGGAAGAGGTGTTCTTGGACCTGGTGGTGGAAAGTGAAGAAAATGAAGAGTGAAGAATGAAGAATGAAGAATGAAGAGTGAAGATTGAAGAATGAAGAATGAAGAGTGAAGAGTGAAGAGTGAAGAGATATCCCTTGCAGTTCTCATTGCTCACTCTTCACTCCTAACTCCTCATTCATAACTCCTCACTCCTCACCCATTTCCTATCTTTGGAGTTCCCATGTTACAGGATATTCAAACCATCTTATACAAAGAGTTCAAGGAGATCATCCACATGCGCGGGGGGCGGCGCAGCGGGTGGATTAACTTGCTCGTCGTGATCGGCATTCTTGGCGTGTACATGCCGCTGATGAGCGGGCGAGAATGGGTCACCAACCCGGTGAATGCGATCAGTTTCGCCTGGCTGCCGCTCTTCATGGTCTTTGGGGTGGTGGTCGACGGGCTTGCCGGCGAGCGCGAGCGGCACACGCTCGAAACGCTGCTCGCCAGCCGCCTGCCCGACCGCGCCATCTTGCTGGGAAAGATCGCCGCCGCCGTGCTGTACAGCCTCGGGATTGGCGCCAGCGCGTTGCTCGTCGGCGGGGTGGTCGCGAACCTTGGCTCGCTGGGCGAGGGGTTTGTATTTTACCCGTTGCCTGTGCTGGCCGGGATGCTGGGCTTTAGCCTGCTGCTGGCGGTCTTGATCGCCGCGGTCGGCACGCTGGTTTCGCTGCACGCCAGCACCGTCCGCCAGGCCTCGCAGACCCTCAGCCTCAGCCTGCTGGGTTTCTGGGTGGTCGTCTTTCTCATCGTGCGCTTCGTGCCGAGGGAAAATCTGGCCGGATTGGAGTCGCTCTTCACCCCGGCCAATATCCCCTGGCTGGTGCTGGGCGCGGCCGGCGTCCTCCTGCTGGTGGATGCGATCCTGATCGGGATCACCATGGCGCGCTTCCAAAGGGCGAAATTGATCCTGGATTGAGGATTGCCCGGATGATTTTTGGGAAAGTGACGCTACAATAAAATTATCCAACGGGATTTCTTGGGAGGTGCAAGATGTCCGCGTCAACTTTCCCTGGTCCGATCCGGGTCAGTGCGAACCGGCGCTATTTCGTCGACGCGCTGGGCAAGCCGTTCTTCTGGCTGGGCGACACCGCCTGGCCTTTTTTCGTCTCGTACACCACCGAGCAGGCTGACCGCCACCTGGTCAACCGGGCGGCCAAGGGTTTTACCGTCGTCCAGTGTGTGCTGGCGTGGGGAGACCCGGAGCCACCCGACCTCTCGGGGACGGCCCCTGCACGCAATGTAAAGGGAGAACCGCCCTGGCTGGAGACGCCTGCCGAGCCGAACCCGGCTTATTTTGAGCATGTCGACCTATTGCTGCGCCGCGCCGAGGAGGTCGAGCTGGTATTGGCGATCCTGCCCACCTGGGGCTACCACGTCAACAATTCGCGGGTGTTCGATCCGCGGAACGCCTACGCCTACGGGGAATGGTTGGGGCGGCGCTACCGGAACGCCCCCAACCTGGTGTGGGTCAACGGCGGCGATCGCGAGCCGCTCGGCTTCGAGGAAACCTGGCGGGCGCTGGCGCACGGCCTGCGCGCCGGCGACGGCGGGGCGCACCTGCTCTCGTACCATCCGTGCGGCTTTAAATCTTCATCTTTTTACTTCCACCACGAGGACTGGCTGGATTTCAACATGATCGAGACCTGGACGGCCTGGCCGTCGGTGTACCACTCGGTGGCAGCCGACCGCGCCCTGGACCCGCCCAAACCGGTCGTGCTGGCGGAAGGCGCTTATGAAGATGGGCCGGAGTACCCGTTGAGCCCGATCACACCGCTGGTGGCGCGCCGCCAGGCCTGGTGGTCGGTGATGGCGGGGGGATTTCACACCTACGGTCAGAACCAGATGTGGCGCATGGAGCCCGGCTGGCAAGGCGCGCTCGATTCGCCGGGTGCGTTTCACATGGGCGAGATGCGGCGCATCCTCGAGGAATATCCGTGGTGGGATTTCATCCCCGACCAGACCCTCTTCGAAGATGGGATGAGCAGCGGGCGCACATTGAATGCCGCGGTGCGAACCCCCGACCGCCGGCTGGCGCTGATTTATCTCTCTTCGCAGTGCCATGCGCTGATCCGTTTGGATCGCATCCCTTCGCGCATGGCGCGGGCAACCTGGATCAACCCGGTGGATGGCGAGACGCGCCCAGCCGGCGAGTACGCCACCGGCAATCTGCTCGAAGGCGAGACATTCCCCAAGTGGGTGAGCCACTTCTTCTCGGTGCCGGCTCACTGGGAGGACGCGCTGCTGGTGCTGCAAGCGATGTAGATGGGATCAGGGGGTCACATTGAATTCGATCTGGCTGGACTGGGTGACGTTTCCGGCCAGGTCGTGGGCGCGCACCGCCAGCGCGTGCGCTCCGGTTGTTGCCCGCCAGGTGAAGCTGAACGGCGCGACGAGATTCTGCCCGACCACCTTGCCATCCACCAGCCACTCCACCAGGCTCACGCCAACGGCATCGCTGGTCTCCGCCTGGAAGGTGATCTCGCGGTCGCCGGGGAGTTCAAACTCCTGCTGTGGCAGGGGGTAGATGACCCTCGCCTGCGGCGGCGTGTTATCGACCGTCACCTGGATGGTGGCGTTCTCGATGCTCTGGTCGCTACGTACCACCAGCAGGCGCACCGCGTAAAGGCCGTCGAGGCCTTGCGTGTCCCATTCCGCCAGAAGACCGTTGGAAACCGGCCTGTTATTGTCGGGGCCGACCTGCAGCCAGGATTGCGGGTTGAGCCCGGCGCCAGCCTGGACGCGGAAATAACTGAAGCCCTCTCCGCCGGCGCTGCCGCGCAGACGCACCACGCCTCGGACGTAAGCGAACGAGGCCGGGTCGACAATTTGCACTTCGGGAGACGGGGCCGGCGGTTGGATCGTGTCATACACTTCGGGCGGAGTCTCGATCCCGGCCGATCTGGCCCATTCGCGCGCTTCGGGGGGCACCACCAGGTAGACCCGCTCATCGACCAGCCCGGAAGGGGTGAATACGGTCGCCAGGCGGCCAGTCTCGCGGTTGACCTGGTAGGCGCGGTACAGCGAGTCGTAGGAGACAGGCTCGTTGCCGTTGAGGAACACTTCGCGGACTCTTGCCGGGCAGTCGGCGGTGGGAAGCTGGCCAGATGGGTCGCAGACCTGCACAAACGAGATGCCCGCCGGCGCCTGCCAGTCTTCTACATCCAGCTCGCTTGCGGTGTGCTGAATCAGGGCGTGCCACATCCCGGCGGCGAAGCGCGGGTCGATGCGCGGGTTGGTCGACCTGGAACCGGCCGGCCAGCCCAGCCAGAAAACCGCCGTGCGCTGCGGCAGGTAACCGGCGGCCCATGCCTCCTTCCCGGAGGCATCGCGCCCGACCTTCGCCCCGGCAGGTCGGCCGACCTCCAGCGGGTTAGGAAAGCCCAATGTGGCCCAGCGCGCCTGTTCGTCGCTGAGCACGTGATGGGCTAAATAGGCCAGCGGCTGGCTCAACACGGCCTGGCTGGTGGGTTGGGTGTTGTCCAGCAGGAGATGACCGTTGGCATCTTCGACGTAAAGCGTGGTGATCGGTTCAAGCGCCCCCGATCCGGCCAGGCGCTGCCCGGTGGATACGCCCAGGCGAGCAATCACCGCATAGGCCTGGGCCAGCTCCACCACGCTCACTCCGCCACCCTGAAAGAGGATTTCATCACTGCGCTCGTTGGCCAGGCGCGAGAGACCCATCGCGGCGGCCAGGCGCCAGGCGTTGTCTGGACCAATCTGGCGCGCCACCTGCGCGACGGGGATCAGGTAATCGTTGGCGAGCGCCAGTCGCAGGCGCAGGGGACCGTGGAAGCTTCCATCGGGGTTGCTCACCTCGGGGAATCCCTCGGGGAGCACGCCTGGAATATCCCATACGAGGCTGGCCGGGCTGTAACTGCGGGCGAAAGCGGCCAGCGCAACGAATGGAGAGAGCAGCGAACCGGGGGTGTGGGCGCTCAACACGCTCGACTCGCGCTGGAGCGAGGTGTCGCCGAGGAGCGCCAGCACCTGCCCGGTCTGGTTGTCGATCAACACGCCGCTGGCCTGCAAGTCATCCGGCAGGGGTTGTCCGATGGGCAGGGTGGGCAGCAGGCGGGCCGACTGGCAGGCGGAGCCGTCGGGCAGGGACTCTTGCCCGGGGTTGCCCTCCAGGCGGCGCAACTGGGTGCGCACGAGGCAGGTCATTTCGAGCTGCAGCGAGACGTCCAGGCTGGTGATGATGCGCAGCCCGCCGCGCTCCAGGCGCTGGCGGCCGTAGAGCCGGGTCAACTGGTCGAGCGCCAGCGTGGTGAACGCGCCTGCGCTGGAGTGCGGTGACGGTCGGTCTGTCGAGAGGCGCAGCGGAGCTTCAGACGAGCGCTCGAACTCGGCCTGGGTGATGGCGCTCTGGGCGAGCAGGTCCTCCAGCGCGCTGCGCTGGCGCTCGACGGCCGCATTGGGCGAATCCAGCGGGTTGAGCGCTGGCGCGGTGGTCAGCGGCACGAGCAACGCGGCTTCAGCCAGGGTCAGCTCCGAGGCCGATTTGTCCAGGTAAAGCCGGGCGGCAGCTTCCGCCCCGTAAGCCAGGTGGCCGAAGTAAGCCGAGTTGAGGTACCACTCCAACACCTTCGAGCGCCCGTACCGGCTGACCAACTCGGCGGCGAGCAGGTGCATGCGCATCGCGCGGCGCGTATCGGCCGGTTCCTGGCTGAGAAAGAGGTCGTACGCCAGCTTTTCGGCGATGGTGGCGGGTTGCGGGTCGAGCAAGCGGTTGGAGAGAAAGCCGGGGTGGTTCCAGAATGTCGGATCGAGCAATCCGACGGCGGCGCGCACCAGCTCGGGTGAAAAGGTGTCGGCTGCGGCGGGATCCACGCTCAAATAGCGGCGCGGGATACCGGGGTTCTCAAGGGTGAGCAACAACTGCTGCCCGGTGCGGTCGTACAGGCGGGTGGGTTGGAAGAATAAGCCGTCGCCGGGGTTGAAGAAGGCGGGCAGCGATTCGACCGAAGGCAGGTCGTGAGTCAGCCGGCTGTAGCCAACGGATACGGCGGTGATGCCTGCCGCCAGTGACAGAAGAAGCACCGCCAGCAATCCCAGGCCGAACCGGCCAGCGCGACGCTGGACCCGGCTGCGGGATGCGGCGCGGCGCAGGCGGCGGCGGTTGGCGAGGGAATACAGGTCGATCGAGCGCACGAAGGCAGGCCTACGGGGTGGGAGTGGCCGTCCGCGTGGGCGACCGGGTGGGCGTGCGGGTACGCGTGGCAGTGGGTGTCGCCGTGCGAGTGGGGGTGGAGGTGATCGTGGGGGTGGCGGATGGGGTGGGCGTGGCCAGGGCGGCGATTCGCTGGCGAGCGTAAGCGGCCCACCCTTCTTCCAGCGCGTCTTCCGGCAGCGCGAGCAGGTCCTGCCACATGCGGTAAGCCACCAGGTTTTCGCCGAGCAGCTCCAGCGACTGGGCCTCCCAGTAGTACAGCGCGGCTTTCTGGGCGTCGGTCTGGGCGAGGCTGATGCTGCGCTCGAATTGCATGTAGGCGTCGCCGGGATATTTGGCCAGCATCAGCGCCTGGCCCAACCCCAGGCTGGCGTCGAACGACTCGTCATCGATGCTCAGCGCCTGTTTGAAGTCATCGATCGCCCGGGAATATTCCTCCTGCGCCATATAAAGTCGGGCGCGCCGCAGATAAGCGTCGGTGTAGCTGTTATCGAGGCGAAGCGCAGCGCTGAGCGCGTCCAGCGCGCCCTGGGTGTCCTCTGCGGCGGCGTAAGCGTTGACCGCCAGCAGGTACGCCCCTGGATCATCCTCCACGTATAGCAGGTAAGTGCGCAGCGGTTCGAGCGATTCCGCGGCCCGACCCGCCGCCTGGAGCGCTTCGCCGAGAAAGCGGTAGGCCGGCAACAGGGTGAAATCGAGCTCCACGGCTTTTTGGGCATCCTGCAAAGCCTCGGCAGGCTGTTCCAGTCCCAGGTAGGCCTGCCCGCGGTAGAGATAGAAGAGGGGCGATGGTTCGAGGAGCGTTGTCGCCTGTTCCAAACCATCCAGCGCTTCCTGGTACTGCCCCGCCGAGATACGCAGCGCAGCCAGCTCGAGGTGGGCTTCCATCAGGTCGGGGTCGCGCCGCAAGGCGGTCTCCAGGTCGGCGAGCGCCTGGGGGGCTTCAGCGGGGTTGCTCGCCAGGCGGGCGCGGGCGCGCCCCAGGTAGGCGGGGGCGAAGCCTGAATTGAGCTGGATGGCCCGGTCATAGTAACTGAAGGCCAGGTTGTATTTTCCGGCGAAACGATTGGCTTCACCGGCGTGGTAGAAGAGATCGGCGGCGTTTGGCTCGAGGGTGATGACTTGCAGCATGTAATCTTCCGCGCCGGTCCAGTCGCCGCGCTGGAAAGCGCGCATTCCGATCCGGTAAGCCTCGCTCACCGGGTGCGGGGTGTTCACATACACGGGCGTCGGGGTGTAGGTGGCATCGAGTTGCATCCACAAGGGGGTTGGCCCGACGAAGGTGGGGGTGGGCGAGCGTCGCAGCGGCGTGGTGGAGGGCAGCATGGTGAAGGTGGGGGCGAGCGGGAAGTCGGTGGGGATGATGATGCGCGATTGCCGCAGCGGTCGCGTGCCGAGAATGGCAAAGGCGACCAGCGCGCCAACGACCAGGATCGCGCCGCCGATCATGGCCCACTGCCGCCAGTTGCCCAACGGCGAAGGGGGCGGCACTTCGCTCTCGGGCATCGCGGAGGGCTGCCAGTTGCGTTTTTGCGCCTTTAATGGAATCGCCTGGCTTTCATCAGGCGGGGCAAGGCCCAGGAGCTGAAGCCCGCGCCGCGCTGAAATGTTGCCCGGGTCGCGGCGCAAGACTTCGTTGAGGCAGTAGGCGCGCTCTTTGGTCGTGTCGACCGCTGCGCTCATCCACAGCCAGTATTCGGCGTTGTTCTGGTTGAGCTTGAGCAGGCGGGTGAACAGGTCGCGCGCGCGGGTGCGATCGCCTGAATGAATCGCCGCCAGGGCCTCCTGGTACATGGCCTCTTCGGGGGTCATGCCTTGAGTTTAGCACAGGCACCGGATGCGGGCAAGCAATGGGGAGATACGGTAAAGAAACTGAAAGGCGCACATCCCGGCTCGAGCTCTCGCGAAAGGCGGCAGGCATGCAGGTATAATTGCGCCATGTTCTTTCGAACTATGTTGATCCTGTGGGTGGCCTGGTTAATCACCGCCTGCGCGCCCGCCACCCAAACCGTTCCAGCTCCCAGCGCGACGCAGCGAGCCGGGGAACTGACCCCCTACACCCCGCAGCCCAGCCGTACCCTCACCCCCACCAACCCTGGCACGCCCACCCCGCTGCCTTCTCTGACGCCCACCCCGTTGA
The DNA here is from genome assembly GCA_029975965.1 of Anaerolinea sp. The sequence continues at coordinate 24,617 of JARKOV010000138.1, forward strand.
CGCACATCGTGGCTGCCGGGGAAGATATGTTCGGCATCGCCTACCGCTATGGACTGCCGCTGGACGCGATGATGACCGCCAACCCGACGGTCAACCCGCGCGCGATGAGCGTGGGCACGGTGCTGCTCGTCCCGGCGGGCGCACGGCCCACGCCGACGGTTGCCAACCCCACGCCCACCCCGTTACCGGTCGCGGTGGGCCTCCCGGACTGCTATCGATCGCAAGATGGCAGCCTGACCTGCCTGGCATTGGTCAGCAACGGCACGGGCGAGGCGGTCGAGAATGTGAGCGGTGTGATCCGCCTGCGCCTGACCGACAGCGGTGAGATTCGCGAATGGAGCGCTTTCCCCCTGCTCAACCGGCTGCCTGCCGGGTCGAGCCTGCCGCTGGCGGTGGTGATCCCAGCGCCCGCCCCCGAGCGCTACGAGGTCAGCGTCGAGCTGGTCACGGCCTTACCCCTGGCGGAAGGCGACGCTCGCTATCTGGAAGCCGAGTTTGCCGGATTGGAAGTGGCAATAGCCGCCGGCGGGCTTTCGGCGCAGGTGAGCGGGCAAGTGCGCCTGGCGACCGGCGCAGGTGAGGCGTCCACGGTGTGGGTGACGGCGACAGCGTTCGATGCGCAGGGACGTGTGGTGGGCGTGCGGCGCTGGGAAAATGTCGTCCCTTTACAGGCCGGCGCGAGCCTCGATTTCGGCCTGGTGGTGTACAGCCTGGGTGACGAGATCGAGCGCGTGGAGACGCTGGTCGAGGCGCGGCCTTGATGAAAAGAACCGGCGAGGGCATCCCCTCGCCGGTTCTTTTCATCAAGGAATTCTATCTCCAGGCGTTGAGTAACGCCGGCAGGTCGCTCAAGGCTGCGATGGTGCGCTGAGGCTGGATGTGCTCCAGCAATGGGCGGGCGCTTTCCACGTCGATGCGGCGGGTGATCCACACACTGCCCATCCCCAGGCGATTTGCGCCGAGCACATCTGCCTGGAGGAAATCGCCCACCATCACCGCCTGTGCGGCGGGCAGGTCGAAGAAGTCCAGCGCAGTCTGGAAGATGTCGGGGTGCGGTTTGCGGATGCCGGCGGCAGCCGATGAAATGATGAATTCCAGGTAGGGGCGCAGCCCGGCGTTGTCGATCAACACCTGGATGTCGGCATCGTAACCGGCGTTGGAGACCAGGCCGATGCGGTATCCCTGGCGGCGCAGCTCGTCGAGGGTGGGCACTGCGTCCAACTCGGCCTGCCAGCGCGACTGGGTCACGCCGTAGAGCGCCGCCAGGGCGGCGGTGACATGCGCGTCGGGGATGTGCTCGCAACAATACTCGCTCATGATCTGGCGGAAGACCGCCGGGGCGGGCGTCTCGGAGAGGTTGTCGTCGCGCCAGCGGTAATACTCGCGGGCGGTCTCGCGGTAATGCGCGGCGAAAGCTGAATCGATTGGGTAGCCCAATTCTCCCAGCCTGCGTTGCATGGCCTGGATGCCCTCTTTCAGCGAGGCTTCCCAGTCACCGTTGAACCAGATCAAGGTGCCGCCCAGGTCGAAGAGGACAAGTTTAAATTTAGGCATCAGTATCCGTATTCCGGGTTGAACAGGTTGTAAAGCGGCGCGCCGGTCAGGTAACGGCGCAGGTTGGCGAGGAAGAGGGCCATCGCCCGGCGGTTGTAGTGCACGCTCATTCCGGCGACGTGCGGGGTGATGAGCAGGTTGGGCGCTTTCCAAAGCGGTGAGGTGGGGGCCAATGGTTCCTCGGCAAACATGTCGAGGGCGGCGCCGGCGAGTCGTTTTTCCTGGAGGGCAATGAGCAGCGCTGCTTCATCAACAACGCTGCCGCGCCCCACCACCACCAGGTAGGAGGTGGGCTTCATCACCGCCAGCTCATCGGCGCCGATCAACCCGCGCGATTGGGGAGTGAGCGGCGCGGTCACCACGATGAAATCGCTCACCTTCATGACTGATTTGACCGCCTGGAAGGGGTACAGGCGGGTGAACAGGTTGCCGTGCGGATCCCCCAATCCTTCGGCAAAGTAGCCGGTGTCCTCGGGATGCATGGCGTCGTGCTTGACCGCCAGCACCTCGACGCCAAACGGCTGGAGCAGGCGCGCCAGCTCCCGGCCGATCGAGCCGTAGCCCACGATACCCACCGTGCTGCCGCGCAGCTCGAACGGCATCATGCGTTCCCAGCGGTCGCGCGGCCACTCGGCCCTGGCCTGTATCGCCGAGAACTCGGGCAGGCGATGGCAGAGCGCAAGCATCACGGTGAGGGCATGCTCGGCGGCTTGCGGGGCGGCCGCACCGGAGAGGGTGGTCACGCGCAGGCCCTGCTTCTGCAAGAGGGGTGAATCGAGCGCAAAATCGATCCCGGCCGAGTGGAATTGCAGCCATGCCAGCCTGGGAACGCGTTCCGGGGCAGGCAAGACGCGGTCGGTGTACAGCACCTCGACCTTTTTCCACAGCTCGTCGGGAACATCTTCGGGCCGGCGGGCGGAATGCACGTTGATGTTCACCCGCGGAGAAAGCTCGCGCAGCGGGGCGAGGTCCTCTTCGGGCAGGGGCAAGGTGATCAAAATTTCGACGGGCGGGGTATCCATGGCTGAAATTATACTGTCATCTCAAGTAAATCCCTTGCGGGTCGAGCTCCTCGCGCAAAATGCGCAGCTCCTCGTCGGTTGGGGGGAGGGTCTGGCGCAGCTCGGCAGCCACTCTTAAAGGCCAGCCGGTGTTCTCGCGGGCGGCTTCGGCGCTTGCGCCGGGGTGCAGGGCGGTGAGGATCAGCTCGCCGCTTGCGTCGGGCTCGAGGATGCCCAGGTTGGTGACGACCGCCTGTGGGCCACCTCCGCGCACCCCGGCTGCGTGGCGCTCGCCCTTTCCGCTGAGGAAGCCGGCCGAAGTATGGAAATCGACCCGTTCGGGAAAGCGGCGTTTCTGGTGGGGGGTGATGATATAACAGCGGTTGGCCCAGGCGGCAATTTCCATCGAGCCGCCCGAACCGGGCAGGCGCACCTTGGGGTGATCGTAGTCGCCGATGACGGTGGCGTTGATGTTACCGAAGCGGTCGATCTGCGCCCCGCCCAGGAAGCCCACGTCCACGTTGCCGCGCTGCAGGTAGAGGGTGAAGATGTCGTACATGCTGCACACCGCGGCCGCCCCGCTGACCAGGGTGGGATCGCCAATGGAGAGCGGGAGGCGGTTCGGGCGCGCGCCGATCACGCCGGCCTCGTAGATCATGTACAGCTCGGGGGCGTGGGTGCGGCGCGCCAGGTTGCAGGCCAGGTTGGGCAGCCCCACCCCAACGAACACCACGTCTCCGTTGCGCAGCAGCCGCGCAGCGTTGATCGTCATCAATTCGGATGCAGTCCAATTATGTATCATATGGGATCCAACAGATTTAACCACGAATGATCGCGAAAAGGCGCGAAAAGAGTATTACTTGAACGAAATTCATTTGGTAAATATCCTTCGTCTCCATTCGAGGGGGGTTGAATTAAAGTTGACCAATAGACCGATCGAAATACCGCTGGCCTTAAGATAGTTCAATAACTGAGCTTCATGCACGTTGGTTAGCTTCTCGACCGCCTTGATCTCGAGAATGATTTTGTTATAAAGCAGAAAATCGACTAAAAAGCGTTTTTCAAGGGTCTTTCCTTTATATGTGATAACCAATTCTTTCTGTTCCAGGTATGGAATTCCTCTTTTAGTAAATTCAATCGCCAGGGCTTCTTGATATACCGATTCCACGAACCCTCGGCCAAGCTGAGCCAGCACCTCCATCGCTGCCCCGATGATGGCATACACTTCTTCACGGTATAGTAATCGATCGTCTATCACAGAAAGTGAATTTATTTTCTTCATTTCCATCTATTTCGTGTACTTTCGTGTCTTTTCGTGGTCTTCCATTGTTATTCCCTTCGCGCAAATTCGCGCAATTCGCGGATTCTATCTCTTTGCTTCCATCATCGTTCGTGTCTTTTCGTGGTCTTTGATTGTTTTCCTCTTCGCATAATTCGCGCAATTCGTGGATTCTATCTCTTCGCTTCCATCATCGTTCGTGTCTTTTCGTGGTCTTTGATTGTTTTCCTCTTCGCGTAATTCGCGGATTAAATCCTCAATATTCCCCGTAATCCACCGGTAAGCTGGGGCGGGACTTGACCGAAAGGCGGGCGTGCGTCTCGGGTCCGAGCCGCTGCCAATACTCCGCCCGGTCCGCCACGCCGTAGACCCATTCATCCAGGTAAGCCCGGACGGCCTCATCGCTGTCACTGACCTCATCCCAGGTCAGGTAAAACGGGTTGTCGCGGTCGTAGTAGCCCTGGGTATATGAGGGGTGAGCGCAATACGGGACATGGCAGACGGCGTCCACGATGAAGTCGGGGATGATGGTGCGGTTGGGGTCGGAGCGGATGACCTCCTCGGGGACGATCTCCTCGGCGGTCAGGATGACGCGCCGGGCGGCGAAGGCGGCTTCTTTCTGCTCCCCCAGGATGCCCCAGATGTGCGCGTTGCCGTTCGCGTCGGCGCGCTGCACGTGCACCACGGCCACGTCGGGGTGCAACGGCGGCAGCACGACCACCTCGCGCCCAGAATAAGGGTCGGTGACGCGGCGGTAGTTCGGATTCGCCAACTCCAGGTCGAGTGCGGCGGTCTGGTTCATCGGTAAGAAGGGCAGACCCGACGCGCCCGCTTGCAGGCGCGTGATCATGCCAAAGTGCGAGTATTCCTCCCACTCCAGCCGGCCGCTTTCGACCAGGCGGCGCAGGATCTTTAAAGAACCGACCCCCGGATTGCCCATGTAGGAAAAAATGATCTTGCGCGCGCAACCGGCCGCCGCCATTTGATCGTAGATCAAATCGGGGGTGGCTCGCGCCAGCACCAGGTCGCGGCGGCCCTGGCGGATGATCTCGTGACCCGCCGCAAACGGGATGAGATGGGTAAACCCGGCCAGGTAAAGCATGTCGCCATCGTGAATGTGACGGCTGACGGCTTCAGTAAGGGTGCAAAGTTTCGCCATTCGGTTAGCCTTTGAAAGCGGGCGGGTGTTTTTACCCGCGGTCGTCTTCTTTTTTATTCTTCTTCATCATTTTCTTAATCATGCGGAAACGCGCCGGCGGCTCGGACGGGGGCGCGGCAGGCGCACGCCACCAAAGCACCGCGCCAAGGAAGATGAAGAAAGCGCCAAAGAAAAAGTAGCTGAACGCCGGCGTCCCGGCGACGTCTGAAAAAATGAACAACAACACCAGGATGATGCCCAACCAGAACAGGTACGTGCCGATACGATTCTTGTACGACATGGAGGATAGGGCAGGCGTGGGAACCCATTTCCCACGCCTGCGTCTTGGTTAAACCCGTCTGACCAGGGTGTGGATTTGCTCGCGCAGGTACAAAGGCAGGTAATAATGCCCGCCGGCGTTCTTGCCCGAAGCGCCGGAGCCTTTCCATCCGCCAAAGGGTTGGAATCCCGGCCAGGCGCCGGTGGTGGCACCCTGCGGGCGGTTGGCGTAGGTCACGCCGGCCTCGATGTGGTCGAAAAACCACTCGACCTCGTCTTCTGCGCCGTAGAAGCCGGCGGTCAGGCCGTAAGAGACGTCGTTGGCGAGGCGCATGGCTTCTTCCAGGTTCTTGACTCTGGCGAGGGTGGTGATGGGGACGAACATTTCGTGCTTCCACAGGCGGTGATCGAGGGGCAGGTCGGCTGCCAGGGTCGGCGCGACGAAGTAGCCGTGGGCCAGCTCGCCCTCGCTGAGCACCTTTCCGCCGGTGAGGATCGTGCTGGACTGGTGAAGCTCCTCGGCGAAGTTCTGGAAGTCGCGGTAAGAGCTGCGATTGACCACCGGCCCAAGGTAGACGCTGCGCTCGGTTGGGTCGCCGATCTTCATCTTGTTGGTCAGCTCGACCAATTTCTCAACCAGGGCGTCGTAGACCGGCTCTTCGATGTAAACGCGCGAGCAGGCCGAGCATTTTTGTCCCTGCAGCCCAAACGCCGAGCGGGTGATGCCGATCGCGGCGTCTTCGAGGTTGGCGTGACGGGAGACGATGGCGGGGTTCTTGCCGCCCAGCTCGAGGATGGTGGGGCGCACCCAGCCGGAGCTGGCGAAATCGCGGTAGATTTTCATGCCCACGTCGAACGAGCCGGTGAAAGTCACCCCGGCCACATCGGGATGCTCGACCAACGCCTGGCCGATGGTGCTGCCGCCGCCGCTGACGAAGTTGAACACGCCATCCGGCAGGCCGGCATCCCGCAGGCATTCGGCGATCAGGCGCGCCGTCCACGGAGTGTCGGTGGCGGGTTTCATCACCAGCGTGTTGCCGGTCACCAGGGCGGCTGAGGCGGGACCGCCGGTCAGCGCGGCAGGGAAGTTAAAGGGGCTGATCACAAGCCAGACTCCGTGCGGGCGCAGCACCGAAACATTGGTGGCCACGAACCCGGACAGCGGGTCGCGGCCCATTTCGACGATGAAGCCGTTGTTCTCCTCCATCGACTGGCAGGCGTAACGGAAGAGGTCGGCCGTCTCAGCCACATCGCCAAGAGCCTCGGTGCGGTTTTTGCCCACTTCCAGCGACACGACCGCCCCCATCTCGTAGATGCGCTGGTCGATGATGTCGGCAGCCTTGCGGATGAGCCGGACGCGCTCCTGCCAGGGCGTGCGGCTCCACTGGGGATAAGCTCGTTTCGCCGCGGCAATCGCCTCGGCGGCGTCTTGCGCGGTGCCCTTCTGGAACACCGCCAGCACCTGCTCGGTGTTGGCCGGGTTGCGGTCCTCGAACTTTTCGGCCGAGAACCGTTCCTGGCCGTTAATGATCATGCCAAACTCTTTGCCCAGGTTGGCTTTGATCTGCGCCAGCGCCTCTTCGAAGCGCGTGTGAAACTCCTCTGGCGGGTTGAACATCGTTGCGTACGTCAGCTTGAAGCCTGTTTCGGCTGCCATAGAGCACGAACCTCCTTCGGTAGGTCTAAAACGGGGGAAAGGTGGGATACAACACTCGCGTCGTCATGGAAAGACCCTTTGCGACGGCCGGTTTGCTTGGGCCTGACCTAAGTATAGCGTAGATGCAGGGCTTTGGGAATTCTCCAGGAGCCCGTCAGCACGGCCTTTGTCCGTGGGGATGCGCGGCCTTTTAACAAAAGGATGAGAAAAGCCGGGCCGGTCGGGCTCTGCGTGGTCTTTGCCGGTCGCTCCGTACCGGTTTTCAGGTAGAATCCAACCATGCATAATCTGGTCGACCGCACCCTTGCCCGCCTGGACGCCAACCACCTGGATGGCTTTCCGGCGTTTGTGTACCCGCCGGATTACAACGGCTATTCCATCGCCAATATTCCCGCCAGCCTGTGCACGTGGCTGGGGGCAACCGGGCTGGCGACGGCGCTGCCGCCGCTCGCGCCGGAGCTGCTCGGTCACTGGGGGCGCACCTTTCGCGACGTGATCTTGTTGGTGGTGGATGGGGTTGGGCTTAACGTGATGCTCGGGGTGGTAGAGGAGGCCGGCTCGAACGCCGACCTGCGCGCCTGGCGCGAGCTGCCGCAAGATAGCCTGCTGGCAGCACTCACCAGCGTGACCCCAAGCACGACCGCCTCCGCGCTGTGCACACTATGGACCGGCGCGCCGCCCGCCGCGCACGGGGTGATCGGTTACGAGGTGTTCCTCAAGGAATACAGCCTGATCGCGAACATGCTCACCCACAACCCGGCCAGTTTTGCGGCCGGCAGCGACCAGCTTCGCGGGGCGGGTTTCAACGCGCAGGCTTTCCTGCCTTTGCCGGTGCTCGGTCCGCACCTGTCCGGGCAGGGCATCCAGACCTATGCGTTTATCCACCGCTCGATCGCGCAGTCGGGGCTCTCGTCGATGCTTTACCAGGCGGCGATCACCCAGCCGGTGCACAGCCCGGCCGATTTGTTCGCCAACCTGAACGACCTGCTGGAGTCGCCGTCTGACCAGCCCCGCTATATCAACGCCTACTGGGGCAGCCTGGATGACATGGCCCACCGCTACGGGCCGGGCGATGAGCGCGTGCGGCGCGAGATGGCGGCTTTCAGCCTGCATTTTGGCTATTTCCTGGCTGACCGGCGCAGGCGCGGCGACACGCTGCTGGTGCTGACCGCCGACCACGGGCATATCTTGACCCCAAAAGAAGCGGATTACGAGCTGCGCAACCACCCGCGCCTGCTGGATACCATGGTCATGCTGCCCTCCGGCGAGGCGCGCCTGCCCTATGTGTTCCTGCGTCCCGGGCGAGAGGCCGCTTTTCTCGACTATGTTGCCAAAACCTGGGGTAGGCGCTTTACACCGATGCCTGCTGAGCAGTTTCTTGCCTCAGGGGTGATGGGCGACGGCGCGCGCCACCCTGACCTGCCGAACCGCATCGGTGACTGCGTGGTGATCGTCGAGGAAGGCGCCTACTGGTACTTCCCGCCCAAAGAAAATCCGCTCCTGGGCCGCCACGGCGGTCTGAGCCGCACCGAGATGCTCGTACCGCTGCTGGGGATGGTCCTATGAGGAATGAGTGACCTCACAAGCCGTGCGCGTCGTGCGATGCGCACGGCTGTCAAATTCATTCAGGCTTTTGGCTCGATGGGGATGTAAATATCCACTTCCGATTCGGGCGTGTCGCCCTGGTATTGCTCGCCTGAGAAGGTGGCCTGCGGCGCGTTCTCCGCCCGCCGCCCTGTTCACAGCCGTCCGGTGTCAATCGAGAAGGCGCCCGAGCGGGCCGGAGAGGTCGATCAGGGGTTGAATTTTGGAGTAGGGCACGAGCACTTCCTGGGGACCGGCGGCGTACGGCGCGACCTGGTACTCGTCAAAGGTGATCAGCAAGCCGTCTCCGCGGAGATTCCAGTTGCGATAGTTGGCCGGGTCCGCAGCAGCGCCGTCCGGCCAGAAGGCCGCATCCCGCGCGGCGATCTCTGCCTGGCAGAAGGGGGCCAGCGCCGAAAGAAAATCCGTCCCCGGCAGGAAGAGATCGTCCAGCGCGAGCAGGGCGCCAGCCTGGCGGTCGAAGGTGAAGGTGGTCGCGTATGTGCCTGGATGGGCTGCGCCCTTCATATAATAGGAAACCCACAGGCGCAGGCTCAATAAGCCGCGTTGGTTATAGAGAACGTCGTAACGCGATTCCAGAAAGCTCTGCGAAGCAGGCGCGTCGAACGGCGCCGCCAAGGCTGCGTCGGTGCGGAACTGATTCACCGCGGACTGCTCGAACTGCTCCAGCGCCTGGTTGTAAGGCATGTTCTCCGGTTGGTTTTCCAGGTACGGGAAAACAGCCTCGATGCGGTACTGGTCGTCTGCGCTCTCTTCGCGGACTTCACGCTCGACCAGCGTCAAAGGCAGGGTGGAATTGTTGGGGGTCGACGTGGGAGGCGGGGATGGCGTCTCGGTTGGCGTGGCTGTCGCTGTGGGGGTCGGGCTGGCACGAAGTCGCGCGACCAGGCGCGCCGGGGCGGAACAGGCCAGGGCGGGTAGGAGAAGCAGCAACGTCAGCAGGATGCGCGGGTGGATTTTCATTTCTGCTTAACCCAGCGGATTTTGGGAATGACCATGGGCGTCTTGCGGCGGTATTCGGCATACGCCTCGCCAAATTCGTCCGCCAGCTTGCGCTCTTCGAGCAGCGTGCCGACCAGGGTGTACAAGGTCAACCCGATCATCAAGCCGAGCAGGTTCCAGGTGACCACCGGCAGCAGCCAGATGAGCAGGAAGCTAAACGTGTAAATGGGGTGGCGAACGTAGCGGTAAAAACCGCTGGTGACAAGCTGCGCGGGCTGCGAGCGGCCAAGCAAGGGTTGCGGGTGCCTGAGCTGCCGTAAGCCCAAGAAGGAGGCCATGCCGGTCAGGCCGACGGAGGCCAGCAAGCCGACCAGCGCCAATCCCTGCACCGCGAGGGTGAGCAGCACCCACGGGAAAGGGATGGTGTAGATGAGCCGGTCGGGGAGGATCAACGGCAGGATCAAGAGGGGCAGGGTGGTCAGGGTCGCCAGAGCGATAAAAGCCAGGCGGTAATAGCGCTGCGCTGCGTCGCCAAATTGGCGCTCCGCCCAGCGTTTCAGCGTGTGCGAGGCGAGGAAGGAGTGCAATGCTCCGTAGAGCGCCACAGCCAGGAGAATCCACCCAAAACTGCTGTCGGACATAGCCAGATTATACCCGCTTCGCGACCCCGGTGAAACCGGGTGGGCGCGCTGGTTGCCGGGTTACGAAAGATATGGCAAAATCGGGCTTGCGCATCGCCATCACCACATGCCGTGCCCGACGGAAGGATTGTGTAGCAATTATTCTGTAAATGTGGGCTTCACCCCAACATGTTACAGAAATTAAATTACACAATCGACGGAAGGAGTCCACATGCCGACTTTAGAGTTTGGAAAGCCCGCCCCGGAGTTTTCGTTGCCGGATATAGAGGGTGCCCAGGTTTGTCTGCAAGACTTCCACGGCCGGTTGTTGCTGGTCAACTTCTGGTCGAGTGAATGCCCGTGGGTCGAGCGCGCCGACGAGATGCTGCGCGAGTGGATGGCCACGTGGGGAGAAGCAGTGGCGTGGGTGAGCATTGCTTGCAATGCCAACGAGCCACTCGAGGAGATCCGCCGGGCAGCCCAAGCACGGCATGTGCCCCAGGTGCTGCTCGATCCGCAGCAGCAGGTGGCGGATGCGTTTGGGGCGTTGACCACGCCGCACATTTTCGTGATCGACGCCCAGGGGGTGGTGCGGTTCAACGGCGCGATCGACGACACCACCTTCCGCCAGCGCACCCCCACCCGCCACTACGCTTTCGAGGCGGTGCAGGCGCTGCTTAACGGAGAAGCGCCTCCGGTGCCCGAGGCTGCTCCGTACGGCTGCTCGATTGTGCGCTTTCGCATGGATTAACGGAAAACCCTGCCGCGGCCGCCGGCGAGGGCTTTGCGCGGGGACGAATCAGGCTGGACCGGAGCGCGACTTCCCGGCCAGCGCCTTGAGCAGGTCGTCTACGCCAATGCCCGGTTGATCGACGGAAGAAAGTATGCCTTGCAGGGCATCCGGGTCCGCCTGTCCCAGCGTCTCGAGCAGGCCTGCCAGCCGGCTCTGGTCCGCGTCGGCGCGGTCGCCGGAAGCGCCGGCCAGGCTCTGAACCAGCCCCAATACCCCCGCCTGACCGGAACGTTTGGAAAGCAGCAGCTTCTCGATGAGCTGGTAGATCTCCGCAATCAGCGGCTCGCTGGCTTTTTTCTTCCGCGTCGATTTGCGCATGGTCTTGGGCTTGGTCTTTTTCGTGGAAGGGGCGGTTTTTTTTGGTTTAGCCCGCGGTGTGGGCCTGGCCTGGGTGGCTTTGCGCAGTTTTGCCCGGGGGAGCGACTCGGCGGGGATCAGCCAGCTCCCGTTGGGCGCCTTGAATGCGCCCTCTATGGCGCCGTCTCTGATCATCGCCCGTATGCGTTCGGGGGTGACCCCCAGTTTCTTGGCGGCTTCACTGACGCTCAGGTAATCGGCCATGCTCCATCCTCCCGGCAGGTGATTTGGCTTGCCTGACTCGATTATACCGGGTTCGCAGGCGGGTTAAACGCACAACCCACCCCGGATGGATCGCGCGGGGTGGGTTGGATATTGTTGACCGGTTTTGCCTATGGCGCGCTGACCACCTCAACCGGCACAACCGGGGCTGAAGGGCCGGGTCGCCCGGTCAGGCGGCGGAAGGTGAGCGCCCACGAAGTGCCGATGTAGGTGGTGACGATGCCGTTGAGCACGATCGCGATCGGGATGTAGAGGCAGACCAGCACCAGGCTGGCGATCCCGCCGGCCATCCATTCTGCGCCGGAGCTGATGATCAACTGTCCGACGAGGGGCAGAATCGCCAGGAAAACCGGCAGCGCGATGAGGAAGCGGACGATGCCGCCGCCGATGCCCAGGATGAGGAACATGACCGTCTGCGAGGCAAGGTTGGCGCGGAAGACTTCCCAACCGCGCTTGAGGCCCTCGATCAGGCCGAGGTCTTCACAGGTGATCGCGACGGTGGCCTGCTCAACGATGATCGAGACCGCCCAGGCAAGCGGGACGAGCAAGCAGCAGAGCAAGAGGAACAGGGGTCCCAGGCAGATCAAAGCGATTCCAGCGGTCAACACGGTGAAGGCGATGCCGGGAACGGTGATCAGCAAGAAGAAGGCGATCCAAAGGACAAAGATGAGCACGTTGAGGCCAAAGACCCGCCAGAAGTAGCGCCCGCTTTCCGCGAACAGGCGGCCAAAGGTCAGTTTGGGCGCATTTTCGTCGGCCTGCCAGGCGCCGCGGGCCAACCCGATGCGACCGAAGGTGCTCAAAACGATCACCACGACGATGAGCAGCAGCAAGGCGATCGCCAGCAAGACGAAAATCCACCAATTCTGCTCGAACCAGGCTTCGACCTGGTACGCCGGGATGTTGTAATTGCCGAAATTGAAGCTCTGGTCATCGCTTCCAAACCGGTACTGGGGGTTACCACTGCCACCCCCGCTGCCACTGCCCAGGCCGGCCAGGATGCCGAAAATCCACAACACTTTGTGCTTCCAGATGATCTGCCAGGCACGGGATAAGACTTCGCCGAAATTCATTTGCAGCCTCCCAAGATAGTCGATGAGTGATGAAGTCGATGAGGAATAAGAAAAGGATCAGCAGGTGTAGTTACCATGCGAACGCACCGGTTGACTCGTTGACGCATCACTTTACTACCATATACGTCTATTCCCATTCGATGGTTGCGGGCGGTTTGCTGGTGATGTCGTAGGTGACGCGGTTGATGCCTTTGACCTCGTTGACGATGCGGTTAGCCACTTTTGCCAGCAGGTCGAGGGGCAGGCGCGCCCAGTCGGCGGTCATGAAGTCTTCGGTGGTGACGGCGCGCAGCACGACGGCTTCCTGGTAGGTGCGCGAATCGCCCATCACCCCCACCGAGCGCACCGGGAGCAACACGGCAAAGGCCTGGGCAATCTGCCCCGCTTCGCCGGCCAGGCGCTGGTTGAGCAATCCGGCGGCCTGCAGCTCGCCGGTGAAGATGGCGTCGGCGGCGCGCAGGCGCTCCAGGCGCTCCCAGGTGATCTCGCCCAGGCAGCGCACCGCCAGCCCTGGGCCGGGGAACGGTTGCCGCCAGACCAGCTCGGCCGGCAGCCCAAGCGCTTCTCCGACGGCGCGCACCTCGTCTTTGAACAGGTAGCGCAGCGGCTCGACCAGCTCGAACTGCATGTCGGGGGGTAACCCGCCCACGTTGTGGTGGCTCTTGATTTTCTGGGCCTTGCTGCGGTCCGGTCCGCTCGACTCGACCACGTCGGGGTAGATGGTGCCCTGCACGAGGAAGGGCGGGTGACCCAAGCGGCGCGCCTCCACCTCGAACAGGCGGATGAACGTCTCGCCGATGATGCGCCGCTTCTGCTCCGGATCGGTGACGCCCTCCAGGCGCGAGAGGAAATCTTCGATGGCGTTGACCGTGACCAGCTCGACGCCCAGGTTCTGGCGGAAGGCGCGCTCGACTTGCTCGCGCTCGTTCAGGCGCAGCATACCCGTGTCGACGAAGACCGCCGAAAGCTGATCGCCGACGGCGCGGTGCACCAGGGCGGCGGCGACGCTCGAATCGACCCCCCCGCTGACCGCAGCCAGCACGCGCTTTCCTCCAACCTGGCGCTGGATGCGCTCGACGCCATCGGCGATGATCGAGGCGGGCGTCCAATCCTGGCGCGCGCCGCAGATGTCGACGATGAAGCGGCGCAAGATCTCCTTGCCGCCCGGCGTGTGGCGCACCTCGGGGTGGAATTGCAGACCCACGGTGCGTCCATCTGGGCTGCTCATCGCGGCAAACGGGCTGTTAGAGGAGGCGGCGATCGCCTCAAAACCGGGGGGAAGGGCGTCGATGCGGTCGCCGTGCGACATCCACACCGGGTGGTTGCCCGCCGGGATGAGCCGGTTTTCTTTCAGAGTGCGCACCTCGGCCGGTCCGTATTCGCGCTCGGCGGAGGCGGCCACCCGCCCGCCCAGCGCGTGGGTGATGAGCTGCATGCCGTAGCAGATCCCCAGGAGGGGTAGGCCGGATTCGAGCACGTAGGGCGGCATGGAAGGCGCGCCGGCTTCGTAGACCGAAGACGGCCCGCCGGAAAGGATGATGCCCCTGGGTCGCAGGGCGAGCACACGCTCTGCTGGCGTGTCCCAGGGAAGCAGCTCGGAATAGACGCTCAATTCGCGCACCCGGCGGGCGATCAGTTGGGTGTATTGCGAGCCGAAATCCAGGATGGCGATGGTGTCGGGCATGGGGGAGGTCAGTCGGCCAGGTAGATGCCGGTCTCGTCCATGCGGGTGATCACCGCCAACGAGTGGATGGGGATGTTGAGGTGCGCCAGCGCCTGGCGCCCGCCCTCGAAGCTCTTTTCGATCAAGGTGCCGATGCCGACCACCTCAGACCCGGCGGCTTGCGCCAGGCGCACCAGCCCCAGGATGGTCGAGCCGGAGGCGAGGAAATCGTCGATGATCAGCACCCGCTCGCCGCTGGACAGGTATTCCGGCGAGACGATCAACTCGATCATGCGCCCTTTGGTGTGGGAGGGAGCCACGGTGAGGTAGACGGTGTCGGGCATGGTCACCGGTTTGGACTTGCGCGCGTACACCACCGGCAGGTTCAGGTATTTCCCAGTCATCAATGCGGGGGCGATGCCGGAGATCTCGGCAGTCAGGATGCGCGTCGCGCCGATGCCGGCAAACAGGCGGGCGAATTCTTTCCCACAGGCCTCCATCATCTCCGGGTCGACCTGGTGGTTGATGAAGTTGTCCACCTTGAGAATACCATTGCCGAGGTTTCTGCCGTCACGCAGAATACGCTGTTTCAAGATATCCATTGACTCACCTCATAGGTAGGTTCAGAAAAAAACCACGACTCTGAGGCGCCAGGCCTCAAAATCGGTGATTGACCCATCGCGGCTGCACAGGTAGATTCATTTTACTATAGTATCCATGATAGAATCACGGCTGAATGGTCGTTTCGAAGCTATGGCTGGCAAGCAATTCTCCCCGCAGGCGCGAGCTGCTCGCCCTGACTGGGCTTGAGTACGTGATTCGCCCGACCCGGCTCGATGAGACCCCGTTGAGGGGCGAAACCCCTTCCATCTATGTGCGGCGGCTCGCGGAGGAAAAATCGCGCGCTGCCGGTCAGTCCGCTTCGCCCGGCGTGCTGGTGTTGGGCGCCGACACCACCGTCGCCGACGGAGACGACATCCTGGGCAAACCGGAAGGCGCGGACGAGGCGCGGGAGATGCTGCGCCGGTTGCGCAATAAGATCCACCGGGTCTTCACGGCGGTGTCGCTGTACGACCCAGGCAGCGGGGCGCAGGTCAGCGAAGTGTGCGCCACCCAGGTGCCCATGCGCGATTATACGGATGAGGAAATCGAGGCCTATGTGGCTTCGGGCGATCCGCTGGACAAAGCCGGTGCCTATGCCATTCAGCACGCGCAATTCAGACCGGTCCCGGCGTTGTCGGGTTGCTATGCCAGCGTGATGGGCCTTCCGTTGTGCCACCTGGCGCGAGCGTTG